>CAJTWA010000035.1 GCA_910580195.1 uncultured Lachnospiraceae bacterium | reverse complement strand
TAGCATGAATGCCAGAAAGTATTTGGAACAGATATTAAGCCTGTAAGACTTGACAATAAAGCATAATAGAGAATAAACATTCATGCGTTTGTCCTGAAAATTTCCCAAAAGCCCTAGCTTTCTTCCCCCGCAGGATGTATAATATATTAATTATACAAGAAAATGTCCATTATTATGAAGGAGGAGCAACTTATGCCCGTAAAATACGTCTTTGTCACCGGCGGCGTCGTATCAGGCCTTGGAAAAGGAATCACTGCCGCATCCCTTGGCCGCTTGCTGAAAGCCCGGGGCTACAAAGTCACCATGCAGAAATTTGACCCATATATCAACATTGACCCCGGTACTATGAACCCCATCCAGCATGGGGAAGTATTCGTCACGGACGACGGCGCCGAAACTGACTTGGACTTGGGCCATTACGAGCGTTTCATAGACGAAAACTTAAGCAAAAACTCCAATGTCACCACCGGGAAAGTCTACTGGTCCGTACTGCAGAAGGAACGCCGGGGCGATTACGGCGGCGGCACAGTACAAGTCATCCCCCATATTACCAACGAGATTAAGAGCCGTTTTTACCGGAATTTTACCACGGAAGAAACCCATATCGCCATTATTGAGGTGGGGGGCACCGTAGGGGATATCGAAAGCCAGCCGTTCCTGGAGTCCATCCGGCAGTTCCAGCATGAAATCGGCCATGAAAATGCCATTTTAATCCACGTGACACTGATCCCCTATATTTCCGCTTCTGGGGAATTAAAAACCAAGCCCACCCAAGCCAGCGTCAAGGAGCTCCAAGGCATGGGCATCCAGCCTGACATTATTGTGTGCCGGTCCGAGCACCCCTTAGACCAAGGGATTAAAGATAAAATTGCCTTGTTCTGCAACGTGCCTGACAGCCATGTGCTCCAGAACTTGGATGTGGAATACCTGTATGAAGCGCCCCTTGCCATGGAGCGGGAAAACCTTGCCCAAGTGGCATGCGAATGTCTGCACCTTGACTGCCCGGAACCGGATTTGGCAGATTGGGTGGACATGGTGGATGCGCTGCGCAACCCCGACAAGGAAGTGGAAATCGCTTTGGTAGGGAAATACATCTCCCTCCACGACGCCTATATTTCCGTCGTAGAAGCATTGAAGCATGGAGGGATTGCAGAACGGGCCACCGTAAATATCAAATGGGTGGATTCCGAACTGCTCAAGGAAGAAAATGTGGAAGAAACCCTTGGGGACGTGCAGGGAATCCTAGTCCCGGGCGGGTTCGGCGACCGGGGCATTGATGGGAAAATCCTTGCCTGCCAGTATGCACGGGAGCACAAAATACCATTCCTTGGGCTCTGCCTTGGGATGCAGCTGTCCATTGTGGAATATGCCCGCCATATCTGCGGATTCCGGGACGCCCACAGCATTGAATTAAACCCCAGCACCACCCACCCCGTGATTGCGCTGATGCCGGACCAGAGCGACGTGGAGGACATCGGCGGGACCCTGCGGCTCGGCTCCTACCCCTGTATCCTGGACAAGTCCTCCCGGGCTTATCAGGTGTACGGCACAGATACCATCCATGAGCGGCACAGGCACCGGTATGAAGTGAACAATGATTACCGGTCCGTGCTGGTTGAGCACGGGATGAAGCTGTGCGGCCTTTCCCCGGATGGGCGGATTGTGGAAATGGTGGAAATCCCAGACCATCCATGGTATATTGCCACCCAGGCCCACCCTGAGCTGAAATCAAGGCCGAACCGGCCGCATCCGCTATTTAGGGGGTTTGTGGAGGCGGCTGTGAAAAGAAAACAGCAAGCAGGATAATCTTTTCCCATAAAAGAAAACAGGAGATTGGAAAGGTAAACTTTCCAATTTCCTGCCTATTGCTTGGTTCTCCTATATTCCTGATACTTTCCATTGGCCTGAACTATTTTCTATTTCCGACATCTAAGATAAAAAATTAAATTCCCTATTTTCCATGAAAAATAATCCCTTTTCCCAGCTCTTGCAAGCTCCCATACACCCCCACGCAGGGATATTTTTCCAACTCCTCTTTTGTGGTAGTCCCTGTGGTGACGCCTGCAAAATCCACCCCTGCCGCCTCAGCAGTTTTGGCATCCACAACGCTGTCCCCTACGTAAAGCGCTTGTTCCCGGGACAGCCCCCATTTGCTCAGCGCAAGGAACAGGCCTTCTGGGTCTGGCTTCGGGACGGTTACATCTTCCCCGCCTACAATCAGGCCAATATACCCCGTCCCATGGCATTTCTCCAAGATGGCGTCTATCCGGTAATGGTATTTCGTGGTGACAATCCCTGCCCGGATGCCGCATGTCTTTAATTCCTGCAGCAAGCCCATGGCATCTGGGAACAGTTCCGTATTTTCTGTCATCACCCTGTCCGCCTGTTCCCGGAAATAGGCTGCAAATTTTGCTGCCTGTCCCTTGGAACCGTCCCCTGTCAGGGCGCGGTAAGTTTCTTCCAAGGAAAGCCCAATGGTCTTGCGCACGGTCTCCCGCCCTTTGGGGTTATGCCCCAGCTTTTGAAGGCCGAAACTGACGCTGGAAAAAATCCCTTCCGTCGAATCCCCTAACGTATAATCAAAATCAAAAATGACTGCCTGATATTTCATTTCCCTATGCTCCATAAACATTTTATTTGGCCTCCCAGCCTGTCATAATCCCATTGCTTTCCGCTGTTTTTCCTGCTGTTTGGGTCGTTGATGGAAAATCCATTTTCATCGTATCCTGTCAGGAGGATAAAATGCCCTGTGGTAGTAAAATCCCCCGGGCGCATACTGCATACCACCACGTTCCCTGCATCCAAGGCATTTTTTATCTGGGTTTCCCCTAACGGGAGCTCGCTGCCAACAAGCCCTAAACCTGCCGCCCCGCTGGTGAAAAAGTCCCAGCTTGTCCCTGCTTCGGTATAATACCCGTTCCCGTAGGCGTACTCTGCCATCTCGCGGGGGTTCATGGAGGTATCCCCTTTCAGGTACAGATAAGCCATCGCCATGCAGGTGGGGCCGCAGCCGGCAACCGCCACCAGTTCCTGCCCATAGCTGTCATAGCCCCAGCGTTTGTCCCACTGCATCAAAAGGGGCACAGCCCCATCTTTTACCTCCCCGGACAAATCAATCTCTTTTCCCATGTAGTCCGCCCGGTCTGGGTAACCTGCCACAAAATCATAAGTTTCCTCATTTTTTTCCAGCATTTCCAGTAATTCCTCTGGGCAGTCCTTGCCCGGGCTTTTTGAAAACAGGCGTTCCAGAAAACGGCCGGCCCCTTCCCCGCTTTGTGCCTGCTTCAGCATGTTCCCTGCGGCCGGCAGGATGGTGAGGAGCAAGCAAAACGCCGCCGCCCCGCAAACCAGCCGCCTGATTTTCCTGCGCCTTTTCTCCTTCCGGCGTTTTGACAGCATTTTGCCGCTGTAGGTATTGGCTGCGCCCCTTTGCCTTCCCCGCATGGGAGCCATCCCAATATCCAACTCCCCTGCTTGGGCGGTTCTGGAAAATCCTGATCCCCTTGGCCCTTTTCCCCTGCCTTCCCCTGAAAATCCCGCGTCCCCTTGCACGGTTCTGGAAAATCCTGTCCCTCCTAAAACTTTTGCTTTGCCTGATGCCCCTTGGAATGGGATATAGTAATCCCCGGGGATTACCTGTATTTCCTGATTTTGGTATCCTTTCCGATGAAATGCCCGTTTTCCCATGGTAAACTCCTTTCCCTGTTCCGAAATCCGTAGCTCCTGTACTGATTTTATTATAGGAAAAAGAGTTTATCGGTTCTTGCATTTTTTCTCTCAAAAGTTTTAAGAATTTATTAAGCCATGGCTATTTCCTGCCGCGCTTCCTGCAAAGGCAGTTCCACGGTAAATACCGTCCGCTCCTGCCGGCTCTCTGCCCGGATTGCCCCGCCGTGCAGCCGCACAATTTCTTTTGCAATGGCAAGCCCTAGGCCGGCTCCGCCGTTCTTGCTCTGGCGGGCGCTGTCAAGGCGGTAAAACTGTTCAAAAATGCGCCCCAGCTTTTCTTCCGGGATGGTAGCCCCGGCATTTTCCACTTGGATAATCGCAATATTGCTGGCTGGCTTGGCCAATATTTGGGCTTTGCTACTCCCACTGCCGTGTATGCACCCCTCCTGCCGCAGCACTTGCCCGGACGGTATTTCGGCCTTGCTGCTCCCACTGCCATATATACCGCCACTATGCGAACCTAGCTTGGCGCGGATATGGATTGTGCTGCCTTCATAGCTGTAAAGGGCTGCGTTCCGCAGGAGGTTGTCAAATACCCGCTGCAATTTTTCTGGGTCGCAGGCGATTTTCATATCTTCCGGCTCTAATTCCAGTTTACAGGAGAGGTTCTTTTCCGCAAAAATTGGCTGGAATTCAAAAACGGTCTGCTCCAGCAGCATTTTCAGGGAAATGGTGGACAGCTCCAGTTCCAAATGGGTCAGGTTAAACCTTGTGATTTCAAAAAATTCATTGATTAAATCTTCCAGCCGCAAGGCCTTCCCAAAGGCAACTGACAAATATTTTTCCTGAAGCTCTGGGGAAATGTCCCGTTCCTCTTTCAGCAGGGACAGGTAGCCAATCACTGAAGTCAGGGGCGTTTTCAAATCATGGGCAAGGTACACCACCAAGTCGCTTTTGCGCTGTTCTGCCTCCTTGGCCCGCCGTTCGCTCTGTTCCCGCTGCCTTTGCAGCCCGTTCATATACTGCTCCACTTCCTGCAGGCCCGGCCGAAGCTGAATCAGGTTTTCCGTGTGGTTTAGCTGCTCCATAGCGTCCAGCACTTCCTGAAAATAATCTAAAAGTTTAATCCAGTAAAAAATCCCAATGGCAACCAGCCCTGCCAGAAATAGGAAAACAATAAAAATCCCCTGATTGTCAGAAATCCAGTGGAAGAACGGATAAAGCCCCTCATCCCCATACCATGTATAGGAACCGAGGATTGTTTTCCCAAGGAACAGGCAGGCAATCAGGGCAGTCATGCAGATAACGGCGGCACGGAGCATTTTCCCAAAAAAGCGGCGGAGAATTACGTTTTTGATTTGTTTTCTACGATTCAATGGTATAGCCAACCCCCCAGACCGTCTTGATGAATTTTTGGTTCCGGTAAGAATCCTGCATTTTTTCCCGGATACGCCCAATGTGCGCCATTACCGTATTGTTATTGTCAAAATATTTTTCCTTCCACACCGCCTCAAACAATTCTTCCGAGGGCACCACCTCGCCTTGGTGGCTGGCAAGATACCAGAGGATGGAAAATTCCCGAGGCGTCAGTTCCAGCTTTTTCCCAAACAGCGTGCACTGGTGGGTGCGCTGGTTCATCCAAAGGCCGCGGATTTCCTGCTCTTCTGGTTCCCCATGCTGCCTTGCTTCACTCCCGCCTTGGGGGTTATAGCTGCGGTACCTGCGCAGCTGGGTCTTTACCCGGGCGACGACTTCCAGCGGATTGAAGGGCTTGGTGATATAGTCGTCTGCGCCCAGCATGAGGCCGTTGATTTTGTCTATGTCCTCAACCCTTGCTGTCAGCATTATGATGGGGAAAAAGTGGGCTTTGCGGATGGACTGGCAGATTTGGAACCCGTCCATGTCTGGGAGCATGACGTCTAGGAGGGCAAGGTCAAGGGGGGTTTGGCTTACATAGTCCAAGGCTTCTTTGCCGTGGGAGTATTTGGATACTTGGTAGCCTTCGTTTGAGAGGTATAGTTCCAGTAAATCGGCTACTTCTGGTTCGTCTTCTACGAGTAGTATGTGTGCTGGCATTTTGGAGGCCTTTCTTTGAGAAATTAAATCTTGGTTTATCAGGCATGAAACACAATGTCTGGGAACACTTCTATGCTGCGTGCTAGGATTCCCTTCATGTAGGCAATGGCGGTCCCATAGTTTGTCATGGGGACGCCTTGGTTTTGGGCGCATGTTAGGCGGTATTTCATTTCCCGGCTGTTTAACATACAGCCGCCGCAGTGGATGATTAGCTTGTAGCCGGACAGGTTTTCGGGGAATTCTGTGCCGGAGGTGAGGGTTATTCTGAGTTCTTTTTGGGTGTGTTCTTTCAGCCAGCGGGGGAGTTTTTCGGAACCAATGTCGCCGCATTGGCGGTGGTGGGTGCATCCTTCGGAAATCAGGATTTTATCCCCATCCTGCAGGTTTCCGATGGCTGCCGCCCCCTGTACGGCTGCCTGCAAATCGCCTTTTTGGCGGGCAAATAAGATGGAAAAGGAGGTAAGGGGGATTTCTGGGGGGGTATCTGCACTCACTTTGGCAAATACTTGGCTGTCTGTGATTACCATTGCAGGGGGATGGGCGAATTGGCGCAGGGTTTCTTTTAGCTTGTTTTCTTTTACCACGATAGAAACGGCGTCTGAATCCAAAATGTCGCGGATGGTTTGCTGCTGGGGCAGGATAAGCCTTCCCTTGGGGGCTGCTTTGTCGATGGGGACTACCAAGACCACGGAATCCCCCGGCTGCAGCAAATCCCCTACAAGGCGCCGGGGAGGCTCTTCTTGGGCGGCGAGGGCGGCAATTTTTTCTTTTAATTCCCGGATCTGGTAGCCAGTGGCTGCGCTGACAGAAATGCATTGGGGGCAATTTTCCAATTCCTTCCATCTCCTGCATTTTGCGGCAAATGCATTTATGTCTATTTCCTGTAAATTCCCTTTTACAGCCCCAGCCTTTTCTTTTGTTTCCTGCAAACCTTCTTTTACAGTGAAAGATTCCCCTTCTGTTTCCTGCAAACCTTCTTTTACATCTATAGATTTCTCTTCTGTTTCCTGCAAACCTTCTTTTGCAGGCATATCTTTTTCGTCCTTTTCCTGCAAATCAGCTTTATTGATTGCTATGGCAAAGGGAATTCCTTTTTCCCGGAACATGCCCAGCAGTTCCCGTTCTGCCCCTGATATGGCGCCCGTCCCATCTGCTACCAGCACTGCTACGTCTGTTTTATTAAGGACCTGCCTTGTCTTTTTTACGCGCAGTTCCCCGAGCGCTCCCTCGTCGTCAATGCCGGGGGTGTCAATCACCACGACGGGGCCTAAGGGCAGCAGTTCCATGGCTTTTTGCACGGGGTCGGTGGTGGTTCCTTTCACCTCGGACACAACTGCCAGCTCTTGGCCGGTGACTGCATTTACAAGGCTGGATTTCCCTGCATTTCTTTTTCCGAAAAACCCGATATGGGTACGGTTTGGGGAAGGGGTTGCATTTAGGCTCATGGCGTTACCTCCTTTTTTCATCATACCATAATCACTCCGTGATAAACTATGGTATGGCAAACCATGCGCACTCCGGCGCGTATAATAGCCGCTGCTATTATACCATAATCACTCCGTGATAAACTATGGTATGGCAATCTATGCGCACTCCGGCGCGTATAATAGCTGTTGCTATTATACCTTGGAATAGGCTGCTTTGCTGCTGATTCCCGGCAGCCTGCCTAATTTCCCGGAAAGGGCGCTGATGGTGTCCTGCGGTGCATCCACTGCAATACTGATAATATTTATCCCCTTTTTGGGGTAGGGAATACCCATCCTGCCGATAATGCAGGAACCATATTCGTGGAGGATTTGGTTTAAGGCTTCTACGGAAGACTCCTCCTCCACGATAATGCCGATAATTGCTACTCTTGATTCCATTTCCTAATCCTTTCCCAGAGCGTGCCTTAAAATTGCTTTCTGCAAGACGTTGGCCCAATTTACATCCGGTTTTATGCTGAATTTCGGAGGTGCAGTGGGCTGCATTGACGAAATTTCGCATGAAAGCTGGTGTGAAGTGGGGCATACAACTGCCAGAAAGCATCTTTCAAACACACTCTGGCACGGGCAGCCCCGCTATCCTTCGTCAAATTCTACGGTTACAAAAAAGCCTTTGGAAGTTTCATGGACTTTTACGACTTTCCCTTCCTTGGATTCCAGCCGTTCGCTGAAGCTGTAGTTGGCCGACATCGCATAGGCTTTCCCCAAGGTGTAGTAATAGGAGGTGGGCAATTTCCCTTCTGTTACAGGGAGCACGTCCCCCTCTTTTAACAGCCCTGTCCGTTCCATCTTAAATTCCATTTGCCGCATGGGAAAATCCCTCCTCTCTCCTGTCCCCGCGCAGGGACGGCTGCCTCTCTCCTGCTCCCGCGCAGGGACGGCTGTCTTTCTCCTGTTCCCGCGCAGGGCGGCTGCCTTTCTCCTGCCCCTGCGCAGAGGATGCTACCTCCGTTTCCAAGTGGCTGGGGTAAACAGCAAAAGGAGGGGGAACAGTTCCAGCCGGCCGGCCAGCATGTCAAACATCAGGACATATTTTGCTGGCTGGGAATAAACGGCAAAGTTTGCCGCAGGCCCTACCTGCCCAAGGCCGGGCCCGATATTGTTCAAAGTTGCAGCCACTGCGGTAAAATTAGTGGTAAAGTCCAGCTCATCCAAGGAAATCAGCAGGACAGAGAAGCCGTAAATTACTGCATATGCAATAAAAAATACCGAAATAGAGCGCAGCACATCCTTATTTACGACATGGTTTTCAAAATGAATCTGCCGCACCCGTTTCGGATGGATGAGGTAGGACAGTTCGTTTTTTACCAATTTCAGCATGATTACCACACGGGAAACCTTAATCCCGCCCCCGGTGCTCCCTGCGCAGGCCCCGACAAACATCAACAGCACCAGCACAAATTTGGAAAATTCCGGCCACTGGTTAAAATCAGCAGTGGAATACCCTGTCGTGGTAATAATGGAAGCCACCTGAAAAGCCGCATGGTGGAAGGCATCCAGCAAAGAATGGAACCCTCCTTTAATATTCATGGTTATCAGCAGCACAGCAGCCGCGATAATCCCAAGGTAGTAGCGCATTTCCTCATGGTGCAGGGCCTGCATGGGCTTTTTCCTCCAAAGCAGGTAATACACGTTGAAATTAATGCCGAAGAGAATCATAAAAACTGTAATTACCGCTTGGGACACCATGGGGTAAGAGCCAATGCTGCTGTTGAGTACCCCAAACCCTCCTGTACCTGCGGTACCAAAGGACAGCGTCATGGATTCAAACGGGGACATCCCAGTTACCAAAAGCAACACAATCTGGATGACTGTCAAAAATACATACATTTTGTACAGGTTCCGGGCGGTATATTTTACCCTCGGGACCAGTTTCCCCACGGTAGGGCCGGGGCTTTCTGCACGCATCAGGTGCATATTATAGCCCCCTGCCAAGGGGAGGATGGCAAGGATTAACACCAGCACGCCCATGCCCCCAATCCAGTGGGTAAAGCTCCGCCAGAACAGGTTGCACTGGGAAAGGGCTTCTACGTCAGGCAGGATGCTTGCCCCTGTGGTGGTAAGGCCGGAAATAGTTTCAAAAAGCGCGTCCGTATAGCTTGGGAACTCCCCGGATAAATACAAGGGCAGCGCCCCCGTCAGGCTTAAAAGGATCCAGCTTAAGGATACAGTTACAAACCCTTCTTTCGCGTAAAATACCTTGCTTTTGGGCTTTTTCAGCTTGCCAACTACGCCGGCCGCCAAGCAGCATACCAAAACAGCAGCATAAGCCCAGCCTTCCTGTTCCTGATACACCACGGCCGCTATGCATGGGAGGGAGAGGAACAAAGCCTGAAACTCCAACACCCGGCAAAGAATATACCTGATAATCGAATAATTCATCACCTGTTCCCTCCGCCTACTTTAAAATATCCTTCAGGTCATGGAACCCTTGGTTGGTAGTCACTACCACTACGGTATCGCCCATTTCAATGGTGTCCTGCCCGCCCGGCGTGATAATGATGCCCCGCCGGTTGATACAGGCAATCAGCAGGTTTTCTTTTAGCTGGAGTTCCTTTAGGGGGATCCCCACAAGGGCTGATTTTTCCTGCACCCGGAATTCCAAGGCCTCCACCTTATCCTCAATCAGTTGGTAGAGGGTTTCGATATTGCTGCCGATGGAGTTCTGCATGGCGCGCACATACTGGAGGATGTACTCCGCCGTAATATGCTTCGGGTAAAGGACGCTGCCTAAATCCATGCTGTCGATAATTTCATCATAGGCAATCCGGTGCACCTTCGTGATGGTCTTTGCCTTGGACACATTTTTGGCAAAAAGGCTCAGCATGATATTTTCCTCATCCAGATTGGTCCATGCCACGAAAGAGTGGGCGTTAGGCATCCCTTCTTCATACAGGAGGCTGCGCTCCGTCCCGTCCCCGCGGATAATCATTGCCTGCGGGAGCAGCTCGCTTAATTCGTTGCACCGCTCCTTGTCCTGCTCAATAATTTTAATCTCAATCCCCATGGGCAGGAGCTGTTTTGCCAGATAATATGTAGTTTCCCCGCCGCCGATAATCATGCAGTTTTTAATCCGGTTCGTCACCATGCCGATTTTCCGGAAAAATTCATTGGCTTTCTGGGAGGACGCCACAATGGAAATAATATCCTTATCCCGCAGCTTAAAATTACCGGAGGGGATAAATACTTCCTCCCCCCGCTCCACGGTACAGATCAATACGTCGCAGCGCAGCCCGCTGGAAATATAAGTAAGGGGCTTCCCATCCAGCACCGAGCCTTCCCCAAGCTTGCATTTCAAAAGCTCCACCCTTCCCTTTGCAAAGCTGTCCACCTTGATGGCGGAAGGGAATTTCAGGAGACGGGCAATCTCGCAAGCCGCCGCGTATTCCGGGTTAATCACCATGGACAATCCCAGTTCTTCTTTGATGTAAGTAATTTCCTTATTGTAAATGGGGTTGCGCACCCGGGCAATGGTATTGCATCCCCCTGCCTTCCTTGCAATCAGGCAGCAAAGCAGGTTCAGCTCATCGGAAGTCGTGACCGCAATCATCAAATCAGCCGCTTCAATCCCTGCTTCGTTCTGCACCGTAAAACTTGCGCCATTCCCTACAACGCCCATGACGTCGAACCGGTTCGCAACGGATTCCGCCTTTTTCGCATCCCGGTCCACTACCGTAATATTGTGCCCTTCCTTACTCAACTGTTCTGTCAAAGTTGTGCCTACGTTCCCACAACCCACAATGATAATCTGCATTTCTCCTACACCCTACGTCAGATATCTGTCGTCTTTCTCCTTCTTATAGTATTTGAAACCTTGCATTTCTATGAAATAAACCTGCAAGGAAATCCTAATCAGCTGCTTTACTGGCTTTGCGCCCGGGTTCCCTGCCTTAGCAGCCGCTTCACTGGCTTTGCGCCTGAGTTCCCTGCCTAAGCAGCCGCTTCATTGGCTATATCCCCGGGTTCCCTGCCTTAGCAGCTCCCGTCCTATTTTGTCTATGCATCATACTTCCTTAAGAGCCCAAGCCCAAGGGGATGCGGGCCGGTATGGACGCCGATGGTAGCCCCAATCTGGTAAATGCCGATGGATTTATAATCCGAATAGGCCTGCAAAGAAGCCAGAAGATTGTCCCGGAATTCGGCAGCCTCTTCGTAATCATACCCATAACCAACTACAATCTGGTAATCATTGGGGGATTCCCCAATTTTTTCAAAATGGGCTTTCGTCTGCTCTATCAGGCGTTTCAGCCCCTTTTTCCGGTTCCTCACAATGCCTGTAGGAAAGATTTCCCCTTCCTTTAACATAATCAGCGGCTTAATGCCAAGGGTAGAAGCCGCCGTGCCCATCACCTTGCCAATCCGGCCGCCATGGATTAAATATTCATAATTCCCCACGGTGAAAATAATCCTCCCAGTGGCCTTTATTCTCTCAATGTTCCCTATGGTTTCCTCAAAGGAAAGCCCATCCTTCTGCATCCGGGCAGCCTCCTGCACTAAAATTCCCTGCAGGACTGTATTTACCGTGGTGTCCACCACCTGGACCCTTACCTGCGGGAACTCTTCCTGCACCAAATCCGCTGCTGTCTTGGCAGAATTGTAGGAACCGCTGAATTTGGTGGTAATGCACAGGCAAATGATGTCCTTGCCCTCTTTTGCATAAGGCGTAAATGCTTCTACGTAATCCTGTACGGAGGGAAGGGAGGACTTTGGGAACTTATCCGGGTTGTCCACCATTTCCTGATAAAATGTGCGTACGCTGATTTCCTCAATTTCCTTTTTGTAGGATTTCCCATCAAATGTCACGTAAAATGGGACAACCCTTACCCCTGCCTGCTGGGCTGCTTCTATCCCCAAATCGCAGGAGCCGTCTGTGATAATCTGGTATGCCATAGAAACCACTCATTCCTTTCACTTTATCCGGGTATTGATTGCATATGGAAGCTTCTGGTTTTCCTGCTATTCCCCTTCATTATGCCGGAAGGGGAAGCATGGCTTGCTCCCCCGGTTTTTCTAAATGCGCTTCGGTGTTATTATAATACCTTTTTTGGAAAAAGGAAAGGGGGTTTTTGCAATAGCTTTTTTGGGAAAGGAAGGGAGCTTTTATACCTGCTTTCATAGAAAATGGAAAAGGATGGTTTATCATAGCTTTTTTGAGAAAATGGTGAGGGGTGGTTTGGGGGGATATGGGGATATCTTTCAGGAAGGAATGGGGGGGTTAGCAAAGCGAAGGCAACAAATCTATAGGGGCATCTTTTTTGAGGGGAGGGGCGGGGTTCCCCCACAGAACGGCTGGGTATTGGCGGTGAGAGGGGGTACTCAACTTACCAGCAGCTGCATACGATGCCCACAGAGCGGCTGGGTATTGGCGGTGAGAGGGGGTACCTTGGGTTGGGGTATTGGATTATATGGTAAACTCTTGCAGCTTGGCATTGGTGATTTTTAGGAAATCTGCGGTGCTTAGGCACAATGTGGTGCCAATCCGGCCACCGCTGACATAGATTTTGCCGTATTGGGCGGCGCTTTCGTGGAGGAATATGGGGTATTGCTTTTTCATGCCAAGGGGGCTGCAGCCGCCCCGGACATAGCCGGTTACGGAGGTGATTTCTTTGACGGGAATCATTTCCATGGACTTTTCCTGTGCCAGCTTGGCGGCTTCTTTTAAGTTGATTTCTTTTGCCACGGGCAGGACGAATACGTAGTATTGCTTGCTTTTTCCTTGCAGGACTAAGGTCTTGAAGGACTGGGCGGGAGGGGCGCCTGTGAGTTCTGCGGTGTGGAGGCCGTCAATGAATTCGCCACATTCATATTGGAGGACTTCATAGGTGATTTTATGCTTGTCTAGCATACGCATGGCATTTGTTTTGATTTCTTTTTCTTTTTTTGGCATTTTCAACCGCCTTCCTTCATACTGGTTGGGAAATAATGTATGGTTACTTTATTACTGCCTGTTTCTCTGCCACAGGGCTAATCTGTATATGATAGTAAAAATTTTATGAAATCTGCCGCCACTTCCGGATGGGCAGAATATTGAAACACGATTAAATAAGCGGGTTCTGTGCCTTGGTAGCCATACTTTTCCAACACCTCGCTGTTTTCCACCCGGAGGGCGTCTGTTTCAAAAATTTCCTTGTGGGAAGATACAAATTCCTGCCCTACCAGCCCTTCCATGGAGGACAGGAAATTTTCTTCTTTGGAGTATTCCTGATAGATGCTTTCGGGGCAGATAAAAAGGTCTGCGGTTTTTGCCCCTACCAAAGTTGCTATTTTCATCTGGGACACATAGTCCAGTTCGCCGGAACCGCCCTGCCCAGAAGATACCGCTGAATTGTCCAAAACGTAGTCATGGCGCCGCTCCATATCCCCCCGGTAGGCTTTGAACTCTTCCATGATGGTTGGGTCCAGTTCCCTTCCGTTGATAATGGCCGCATAGAGCATGGTTTCATCTAAGAAATTGTCTAGCCACACGGCAATCCCGATTACCAGCAGGATCCCTCCGAAAATGGCTGCGATGTGGAGCTTATAATAGGTTAAGATATATTCGGTTTTCTCCTTGATGCCCATGGAGGCTAATTTTTCACGCTCTAACTCCCGCTTTTCCTTTTTCGTCATGTCTGATTCGTGCTTTTTTTGAAATTTTGTATCCATGGCTCCTCCTAGTCCTGAGTCCCTCTTTTTGGAACAGCCCATCTGGCGGCTTGTTTCCTGCCTTCCCTTCTATGCTTCCCTGCCCTAGCCGGGGATGGCCTCCCCGGAAACTCGTTTGCCCGCCGCCCTTCCGTCATTTCTGGTTCTGGGCTTCTATCTTTTCGGACAGTTCATTTAAATAGACCCACCGCTCCATTTTTTCTTCCAGTTCTGCTTCTGCCTGCCCTTTTTCTGCCGCTAATTCTGAAAGGCGGGCAGAGTTGGTGGCGTGTTCCATCATTTTGGCGTCTAATTGCCCAATTTTTTCCTCCAGCTCCTCAATTTCCCCATCAATAGCCTCGAATTCCCGCTGTTCCTTATAGGTGAACTTAAGCTTCTGCCCATGGTTCCTTGGCCTGCCTTTGGCCGCCCTTCCGGGAACTCCCCCGCCAAGCGCCGCTTTTAAGGGTTCTTCTGGAAATCCTTCCGCACCATTTCCCTTCATGGGTTCTTCTGGATGGGTTTTTGCCTGTTTCTTTTTCCCGCTGGAACCTGCCTCCATTTCTGGGCGGCGCGCTTTCCTTGCCCGCAGGTAATCCAGATAGCCGCCCTCATACTGCTGCAGGCGCCCCTGCCCTTCAAAGGCAAAAATTCTGGTTGCCAGACGCTCCAAAAAGTAGCGGTCATGGGATACTGCAACCACAATCCCATCAAAGGAATCCAGATAATCTTCCAAAATCGCCAAGGTCTGGATATCCAAGTCGTTGGTAGGCTCGTCCAGCACCAGCACATTCGGGGCTCCCATCAGCACACGCAGAAGGTACAGCCTCCTGCGCTCGCCGCCAGATAATTTCCCCACCGGCGTCCACTGCATCGTCCCGTCAAACAGGAACCGTTCCATCAGCATGGCCGCGCTGATTTTCCCCTCCCCAGTGTCCACATATTCCGCTACTTCCCGCACATAGTCAATCGCCCGCATGGATTCGTCCATATGGGAATTGTCTTGGGAAAAATATCCGGTTTTTATGGTTTCCCCCTGTTCCACGCTGCCTGCATCGGGCAATACCTGCCCCAGCAAGATTTTTAAAAGGGTGGATTTTCCGCATCCGTTGGGGCCTACAATCCCAACCCGGTCCCCGCGGAGGAAGATATAAGTAAAATCCTGAATTAATTTCTGCTCCCCATACGCTTTGGAAATGCTTTTCAGCGCAATGGTCTTTTTCCCCATCCGGGTGGGCGCGGAGGACATTTCCACCCGCTGTTCCTCTATGGGGCCATCCATTGCAAGCAAATCTTCAATCCTTTGGATATGGGCTTTCTGCTTGGTGGAACGTGCCCTTGCGCCCCTTGCAAGCCATGCCAGTTCTTTTTTCAGGATGCTTTTCCGTTTCCGCTGGCTGGCCTGCTCCATGTTCTGTTTCTGCATTTTAAGGGCTACATAATCTGCATAATTCCCTGCATAGCTGTAAACGCCCCCATGCTCCACTTCCACAATCCGGCCCACAACCCGGTCCAGAAAATAGCGGTCATGGGTTACCATCACAACCGCGCCCCGGAATTTTACCAAATAATCCTCCAGCCACCCGGACATTTCGCTGTCCAAATGGTTGGTTGGCTCGTCCAAAACCAAAATTTCCACAGGCTGCAGCAAGACATTCACCAACGCCACCCGCTTTTTCTGGCCGCCGGAAAGGTACTTCACCGGCTGCCCCATGTCTTGGAATCCCAGCTGGTGCAGCATGGCCCTAGCTTCTCCCTCTAACGGGCTATTCCCTGCGCCTAAGCCTTTCAATGCAGCTTTTAAAATGCTGTCAGCATCTTCCAAGGCCGGCGTTTGTTCCAGATAGGCCATTTTCACGTGGTTTCCTGTAATTACTGTGCCTTGGTCTGGTTCTTCGGCTCCTGCGATGATTTTCAGCAAGGTGGATTTTCCCATGCCGTTGACCCCAATCACGCCTACCTTTTCCCCTTCCTGAAGGCTAAAAGAAGCATCATTTAGCAAAATGCGCTCTGCTGTGTAAGCTTTATGTAAATGTTCTGCTGTCAGTATGTTCATTTCCTTCCCTTCCCTCTTCCATGCACATCCTGTTACAAATCCAAGCATACCTGAAAAATATAGAATTTCAGGTAATAGGACTCCTCTGCCGCCCACAAAATAGGATGGTCTGGCGCCTGCGTCCGGAATTCCACCTGCCTAAGCCTCCGGTGCACATTGGCTGCCGCCTGATGGATGGTTTTTGCAAACAAATCTGCGTCCATAAAATGGGAACAGGAACAGGTAGCCAGATAGCCGCCGTCCCGCACCAGCTTCATGGCCCGCAGGTTGATTTCCCGGTAGCCTTTCACTGCATTTTTCACGGAATTCCTTGACTTGGTAAAAGCTGGCGGATCCAGCACCACTACGTCAAAGGTTTCCCCCTGCCGCTCTAACTCCGGCAATAATTCGAATACATCCCGGCAGAGGAACGTTACCCGGCCGGTCAGGCCGTTTAAGGCTGCATTTTCTTGTGCCTGCCGGACTGCAAGCTGGGATGCGTCCACCCCCAGCACGGAACTTGCCCCTGCAATCCCTGCATTTAAGGCAAAAGAACCCGTATGGGTAAAGCAGTCCAGCACTTTTGCATCTTTACACAGCCGCTGTATGGCCTTCCGGTTGTATTTCTGGTCTAAGAAATATCCTGTTTTCTGCCCTTCCGCCACATCTACGAGGTAGCGGACGCCATTTTCCTCAATTTCCACCTTTGTGCTAAATTCCGGTCCCAAAAAACCTTTCTTCAGCTCCATCCCTTCCTGCCTGCGCACCTTTGCGTCGCTGCGCTCATAGACGCCGCGGATTTGGATGCCGTCCTCTGCCATACATTCCTTCAGGTCCGCCAAAATCCATTCCTTGAACCTGTCTATGCCAAGGGCTAGGGACTGCACCACCAGCACGTCCGAAAACTTATCCACTACCAGCCCCGGGAGCCAGTCCGCCTCCCCGAAAATAACTCGGCAGGAGCTGGTGTCCACGGTCTTTTTCCGGTATTCCCATGCATGCCTTACCCGCATTTTGATAAAATCCCGGTCTATTTCCTGCGCCTTGTTCCGGGCCATGAGGCGGATGCGGATTTTGGAGTTGGAATTGAAAAATCCCTTTCCCATGGGATAGCCGTCAAAATCATGCACCGCCACAATGTCCCCGTCTGCAGCATGGCCCATGACAGACTCTATCTCATTGTCATACACCCACATGCCGCCGGATTTCAGCGTCCTTCCCTCTCCCTTTTTTAAGGTTATAACTGTATGTTCCATTGATTATCTATCTCCTAACCTATCTATTCTCCTTATATTCCCTTTTCCTAGAAAATAAATATACCACATGCATGGACGATACACAAGTATGCAACTTTCATAATACATAACAAACGCATGAATGTATTAGTTGTGAAAGCCCCTATGGCAGTTGTAGTTCCCATTTATTTCTTGGTGTGGTATAATCGCCAAAATCCGTTATCTTCCGCTTTTTCAGTTGTAGTTCCCATTTATTTCTTGGTGTGGTATAATCGCCAAAATCCGTTATCTTCCGCTTTTTCAGTTGTAGTTCCCATTTATTTCTTGGTGTGGTATAATTGAAGAAATTAAAAAACAGGGAGAGCGGTTGTTGTAGTTCCCATTTATTTCTTGGTGTGGTATAATGGCTGACGAGATTATCAAACGTGTGCAGCGGTTGTAGTTCCCATTTATTTCTTGGTGTGGTATAATCACAGTAAAATACTTAAAAAGCAATTTAGGTTGTAGTTCCCATTTATTTCTTGGTGTGGTATAATTAGCATAATGATTGATGTTGAAAAGATTGTGTTGTAGTTCCCATTTATTTCTTGGTGTGGTATAATAAATTCAAGGTAGGAATGGTTGATAAATTTGTTGTAGTTCCCATTTATTTCTTGGTGTGGTATAATCTACCATCTAGTCATAATCTCCTGCTGCTAGTTGTAGTTCCCATTTATTTCTTGGTGTGGTATAATACAAGGGGACTGTCACACGTCAAATGTCAGGTTGTAGTTCCCATTTATTTCTTGGTGTGGTATAATCTTTCAAGGATATTGTCGCAATCAGCGTCAGTTGTAGTTCCCATTTATTTCTTGGTGTGGTATAATATACGTCAAGCAAATGAATGTGTTGGGATAGTTGTAGTTCCCATTTATTTCTTGGTGTGGTATAATTGAAGAGAAGATGTTGATTTCAAGATTTAGTTGTAGTTCCCATTTATTTCTTGGTGTGGTATAATAGACCGTCCGCGATTTGAACATGCAGCAGGGTTGTAGTTCCCATTTATTTCTTGGTGTGGTATAATAATTGATGTGCAGGCAAGCATAAAACGGAGGTTGTAGTTCCCATTTATTTCTTGGTGTGGTATAATTAATCCTCAGCCCATTCATAAACCACTTCAGTTGTAGTTCCCATTTATTTCTTGGTGTGGTATAATTCCCTGGATATGGCCTTAATAACAACCGAAGTTGTAGTTCCCATTTATTTCTTGGTGTGGTATAATCAGAGGGGTAAAGCTATTACTTCCTTGGCAGTTGTAGTTCCCATTTATTTCTTGGTGTGGTATAATATTTAACCCACCCCTGCCGACCGTGATGGGTTGTAGTTCCCATTTATTTCTTGGTGTGGTATAATATCGGTGCTTTCATTGCAGCATTGATGCGAGTTGTAGTTCCCATTTATTTCTTGGTGTGGTATAATTCACCGTAGAAAATGCTATCGCGCAAAGGGGTTGTAGTTCCCATTTATTTCTTGGTGTGGTATAATACTTTTGTTTCTGGGTCCTCGGGACCGTAGGTTGTAGTTCCCATTTATTTCTTGGTGTGGTATAATTCATTCACGCATGGGCACAATGTCCATACGTTGTAGTTCCCATTTATTTCTTGGTGTGGTATAATCTTTCTCGCCCGGCTGCTCCGTCCGGTCAGTTGTAGTTCCCATTTATTTCTTGGTGTGGTATAATACTTTTGTTTCGGGGTCCTCGGGGCCGTAGGTTGTAGTTCCCATTTATTTCTTGGTGTGGTATAATAGCTGGTTAATGCTGCCCACATTAAATGCGTTGTAGTTCCCATTTATTTCTTGGTGTGGTATAATAAGTGCGACATCCGAAATTTGAGCCACGAGTTGTAGTTCCCATTTATTTCTTGGTGTGGTATAATCGGCCGTCCATTTCCAGAATGTAATCCCATGTTGTAGTTCCCATTTATTTCTTGGTGTGGTATAATTGGAAAAAGTCGACAAGACCGTTGAGGATTGTTGTAGTTCCCATTTATTTCTTGGTGTGGTATAATTCTTGGGGTTGCAAGCACCAGAAGCAGAAGGTTGTAGTTCCCATTTATTTCTTGGTGTGGTATAATATTTTCAGTGGTACTAAATTATCTTTGCCTGTTGTAGTTCCCATTTATTTCTTGGTGTGGTATAATTTTTCACAAAGCGCATTACGAAGCTGCAAAGTTGTAGTTCCCATTTATTTCTTGGTGTGGTATAATTCTTGAAGCCGAGAGAGCAACAGAGGCAGAGTTGTAGTTCCCATTTATTTCTTGGTGTGGTATAATACAAAACACCCAAGGCAGCATCAAGGAAATGTTGTAGTTCCCATTTATTTCTTGGTGTGGTATAATTTATGACACACATGCACGGTTTATTTTCTTGTTGTAGTTCCCATTTATTTCTTGGTGTGGTATAATTATTGGAAAAGTTGGAAAGACTGGAAAAGTGTTGTAGTTCCCATTTATTTCTTGGTGTGGTATAATCAAACAGATTGCAAAAGAACGCTGACGATAGTTGTAGTTCCCATTTATTTCTTGGTGTGGTATAATAGACGGTAAGTATCAAAACCGAGGTTGGGGTTGTAGTTCCCATTTATTTCTTGGTGTGGTATAATGAATGAAAACTTCTGCCCGGCAATCATCAGGTTGTAGTTCCCATTTATTTCTTGGTGTGGTATAATTTTTTGTATGGCCTTCTTTTTCAAAATAGTGTTGTAGTTCCCATTTATTTCTTGGTGTGGTATAATAGATGTCATTTCCGGAAAATATGGCAATGGGTTGTAGTTCCCATTTATTTCTTGGTGTGGTATAATTTTAAACAGC
The DNA here is from genome assembly GCA_910580195.1 of uncultured Lachnospiraceae bacterium. Lineage (GTDB taxonomy): Bacteria > Bacillota > Clostridia > Lachnospirales > Lachnospiraceae > Petralouisia. The sequence goes on along the minus strand of CAJTWA010000035.1, from coordinate 28,806 downwards.
CGGGTGAAGAGCCCGTAATTGTTGTAGTTCCCATTTATTTCTTGGTGTGGTATAATTAAGAGAAAAGCTATACTCTCCGTGCTAGAGTTGTAGTTCCCATTTATTTCTTGGTGTGGTATAATTGAATATGCAACAGGTGTTAAACACCATTCGTTGTAGTTCCCATTTATTTCTTGGTGTGGTATAATGATACGTCTGGTGTGTCAGATACCAAGCATGTTGTAGTTCCCATTTATTTCTTGGTGTGGTATAATATAGTGCAACATCTGAAATTTGCGCCACCAGTTGTAGTTCCCATTTATTTCTTGGTGTGGTATAATTGCGCCGTGCTTCTCACCCAATGGATATTTGTTGTAGTTCCCATTTATTTCTTGGTGTGGTATAATCTAGGGGATACCTTTGAAGTTCCGCGTGTGGTTGTAGTTCCCATTTATTTCTTGGTGTGGTATAATAGGAAACTATCGCGTAACTTCTGCAAGATTGTTGTAGTTCCCATTTATTTCTTGGTGTGGTATAATAACTCCGGCGGTAAAAAACTAACAGGCCTGTTGTAGTTCCCATTTATTTCTTGGTGTGGTATAATTGAAGAAGGCCGGGCGTGGGAAGCACAGTGGTTGTAGTTCCCATTTATTTCTTGGTGTGGTATAATACTATGACACAGACAAGGAGGAGTAATCAGTTGTAGTTCCCATTTATTTCTTGGTGTGGTATAATCGTGGCGTATTTCACAAATGCAGATGATGTGTTGTAGTTCCCATTTATTTCTTGGTGTGGTATAATAGATGGGGTGGGTCAATGCTGACCGAATACGTTGTAGTTCCCATTTATTTCTTGGTGTGGTATAATGGATACCATCACACTGGTAGAGGAGCGGCTGTTGTAGTTCCCATTTATTTCTTGGTGTGGTATAATCAAGGAATTTAATGATAATTCTTACAGCAAGTTGTAGTTCCCATTTATTTCTTGGTGTGGTATAATTTACCTTAAGCATCACTGAAATTAATAATGGTTGTAGTTCCCATTTATTTCTTGGTGTGGTATAATGAATATTTTTTCATATTATCAACGACTACAGTTGTAGTTCCCATTTATTTCTTGGTGTGGTATAATATGACATAATGCGGATGCTTGAAAGCATCAGTTGTAGTTCCCATTTATTTCTTGGTGTGGTATAATCCGTGCTCCCGGTACACATGCTGCGTGAGGTTGTAGTTCCCATTTATTTCTTGGTGTGGTATAATTTTCCACTTCTGGGGAAATTGTTTCAGAAGGTTGTAGTTCCCATTTATTTCTTGGTGTGGTATAATTTCGAATACAATAGATTATGATTCCTTTTCGTTGTAGTTCCCATTTATTTCTTGGTGTGGTATAATCCAGCAATTCAATTTTTCTTCTCTCTGCTGTTGTAGTTCCCATTTATTTCTTGGTGTGGTATAATAAAACTTACCGTGCAACCCTAATACGGGGGTTGTAGTTCCCATTTATTTCTTGGTGTGGTATAATTTCTGCATAAGTGCTACACTAAACTATAAGGTTGTAGTTCCCATTTATTTCTTGGTGTGGTATAATTCTGGACTTGGACTACCCCATCCGACACTCGTTGTAGTTCCCATTTATTTCTTGGTGTGGTATAATGGATTTCGTGCCTCCGACTCCACAGCAGCTGTTGTAGTTCCCATTTATTTCTTGGTGTGGTATAATAATGCCATCGCCTGACTGCCGATACCAGCTGTTGTAGTTCCCATTTATTTCTTGGTGTGGTATAATCCTCATGCGGTTCGTGACGGATATTTCCGAGTTGTAGTTCCCATTTATTTCTTGGTGTGGTATAATACATTTCAAAGGCTTTCTGCATTTAAATAGGTTGTAGTTCCCATTTATTTCTTGGTGTGGTATAATACATCAAGGGCAAAGAAGGGAGCTGATGAGGTTGTAGTTCCCATTTATTTCTTGGTGTGGTATAATGATGAGGAGGTATAGGCATGGCATACATTGGTTGTAGTTCCCATTTATTTCTTGGTGTGGTATAATCTTGTATTTCTCTATAAATTGGGTGGATATGTTGTAGTTCCCATTTATTTCTTGGTGTGGTATAATAGGGAACGAGAAATCCGCATAAACTTCACGTTTATGCGGATTTTTCCATCCAAAAACTACGGACTTCTAATCAAAAATAATTAGCTTTTTCTTCTTTTCTTAAAAAATATTCAACAACTCCACCGATTCCCCAGTATCCTCAAACGTCTTTTCACCAAGTAAAATATGTATAGACTCATATTGCTTCTCTGTTATTGTCAAAAGGCGGACAGAACCTTTTGATGGCAAATTCAAATTCAGCCTTGCTTCATGCTTCTGTACCGCATCAGTCCCATTACAAATCCTAGTATAGACGGAAAGCTGCATCATATGATATCCATCCTTCAACAAAAAATTCCGGAACTTCGCTGCTGCCTTCCTTTCTTTTGCGGTCACTACTGGCAAATCAAAAAATACTATCATCCTCATAAATTTACTCATAACGGTGTACCTGCAACTGCATCAATTCTGGCAAATTCAGCCCTTCACATTTTTCCTGTAGGGCACTGCTGTAACTTGCCACCATATTGTCAATGCAATTTCCCAGAATACGTTTTTCTCCTTTTATTTGCATTTCAAAATTAATAATCCCATACAACCCACGCTTTATCTCTGGTGCCAGTACAGCGGAACTTTGCGACATATCAAGTTTCGATGCCACATACAAATCAACAATTGGGCGGCATGGTTCTATAAAGTCATCTGCCAAATTATAATGGTTCAGCTCACTACAATGAAAAAGCCCTAAAGAGGGTTCCATACCATAACATACTATACTTCTGGCAATCATTCCCCTGACAATGGCATATCCATAATTCAAAGCGGCATTGATAATGTGTTCCTCTCCCCTTGAAAATCCTGAGCCAAATAAATTCCGAAAATAAAATGCTGCTGCTTTTGCCTCCACATGGGTTCTGTCACCAGACTGCACCTCCCTGCACATCTTTTTCAGTTCCTCTCCCCCTTCCCTGCCACTAAATTCTAAACATAGGGACTGGTTTCTGATTTTCTGTACCACAATTTGCTGCCATAACCGTTTCTGCAATGGCTTGCCCATTTCTATCTGGCATTTTAAAAGCTTATAGTGGCGGCTATGCTTTACCATCGGAAGCAGCACACCATTGGGAAGATGCTTATCATCACAGACATAGAGGGCAATCCCCAAATCTGCAAACTTCTGGAGCATATAAGCTGAAACTACTACAGATTGGTTTTCTATTAAAATGCTGTTGATATCTTCCAAAGGGATTTTAACATCTTTCCCACATTCGATTACCAACTGCTGGTTTTTAACGTGAAGTTTTCTGTTGCCCTCAATTATAATATTACGGAATCCCATATGCCACCTCCTATGCCTGCAATCTGCCTATCTCCTTGAGGATGCCTTCTGCTTTTTTTATATACCAAAGCTGCTGCATACCAACCCAAACTCCTATTCTTCCGTCATTAATTTTCTGCACAGAAACCTGTAGGAAATTGGATTATACCCAAAAAAACAATTCATTTCCAAAAAGGAATCATGGAACTACACATACCAGCAAAGATTCTGCAAACATTTCCATATCATTCAATTTGATACTTAATTCAATTTACTGTGTTATCTTTCTTAATTTCATTTTTACAGCAAAGCAAGTACGGAATAAACCTAAATGGATTCAAACCGTTTGCCAAGGCAAAACCCAAACTACAATTTTACCCTCTTCAAGGCCTTACATATGAAATCCCATCCGTTTCTCCTGTTTTACCTCCGATATATTGCCAAGTACATCAACCTGATATTTTTTCAAATAAAGCAAACCCTGAATTCCTAGACCATCAAACTCAAAACTTCCATTATGCGATTTTCCGTTAAAGCTCGCCGTTGATATATTCGCTCCATAATAATAAACAACCTCTTCATTCACCACCTTAGGCCTCCCATCCACGCAGGTCACCTTCTTCCCGCCTTTCGATTTAAAAGAAATCAAATCCCTAGAATACAAGCTAAAGATAAAATCTTTATCTTCCATTTCCTTCCATTGGCCATACGGTTTATTTCGCGTTACAGCTTTTGTCGGCAATTTCTTCTTCACCACATCTGAAATATAGACTGGCACAAAATAATATTTCCCACTGGCACAGAATACATCTACCCTCACCATAGCGCCGTTGGCATTGGCCGCTATCCCTTTCCCTGAATTTACAGGCACTCCAAGCGTTAGCTTGTCATATGTTTTTACTTTCCTTACCAGGTTCCCTTTTGAACCATCTGCTTTTGGTTTATAAAACGGTTCTTCAAATGCTTTTTTTGCATCGCCCCCATATTGTTCCAGCTGTTCTTTTAATGCTTGGTACAAAAGCTTATCACTCTCTGGCTTATAATAGTTTTCAATTTCCCCTGTTTTTTTATTTAACTTCAAATCAGCTAAGGCCGTTTTTGTCAGGACACACCCCGTTTCCTGATAATGCCGGGGGCTTCGGATGGTATCGGCATGGGCTGCCCCTGTCACTTTCCGGTTGGGCATCCTGGATACAAAAATTGGGCGGATGATATTTTTTTCGTAAAACCATGCAGGATAACTTAACTTCCTCGCAACATCGGCATGGCTTTCTATAAACTCCCTAGGCTCTCCGCCCATCCTAATTTCTAATTCTTCCTTAAAATATTCCCATGGCCTTGGCAAATGTACCCCATACTTTTCATCCCATTGCTCCTTTGTGAAATCATCCCTTGAAATTAATTCCCCTGTTTCTACATCTACTGTTTCAATTCCCCTTGTATACCGGAGTTCCCTTCCCTGAATGTTTCTGGAAATCTTCTGTATCATGCCATCTGTACAGCAGGCAATCACTACCGCATCTACCGCATGGTGCGTATCTATGGAACGGTCTTTTGCCGACAAACCCCAGCGTTTCCTAAGATATGCAGTAACCGCCCCATTCACTGCAAACACCTGCTTCTTCTTTTCTGGCCTGTTATATGGGGCAAACTCAAGATTTTCCCGTATCATATTATAAATCACGCGGGTAATATATTTGGTATCATTCAGGTTCCTTGTTTTGAATTCTTTCCGTTCTTCCTCTGTAAAACTCTGCTTTAACAGTTTCTGCTGTTTCCGGTAATCTTTGACAAGGGAAGTTACCCGTTTTTCAAATCTTTCCCATTTTTCTGGATTGTTCCCAAAATACTCATATGGTATCCGGTTGCCCTTTTGACGGTTTTCTTCTGCTGTTACCAGTACTTTATTCCGGTAACTGTCATCAAACGTAATGCTGTGAGGAAGAATATGGTCGATATCATAGGCACCTGAAAATAGTTCCTGCAGAGGTATCTTCTGCCCAGAGTAAAGACATATCCCATCTTGATCATGCCACAACCGGTATTTCAGGATATCCTGTCCATTTGGAAAGGCTTTACCTAATTCCTGAATCTGCTCCTTCGCTTTTTCATTTTCCTTCTGCCTACCCTCCATCTGTTTTGCCATTTTGCGGCGTTCGTCATAATTCCTTGACATTTCCCGGGCCAATTCAATGTTGATTGCTTGTGGGCTCCCATATTTTTGTATAATAGCATTGATGACCTTCACAGTCTGGGAAACAGAACGTTTCACGACTGGGTTATTGATTTCATTGATTGTATCAATGATTTCTTTCCCTTTTAACAATTTTGACTTTTCTTTTTTGGTGTTTCCCTGAAAATTATAGCCAGCTTCTGCGCAAGCCTTGTCGTATGTCAGGCCTTCCCTTAAATATGGCATCAATTTCCTCATTGCTTTTAGTGATACATGCTGAAAACCTTTTGGGTCTAACTCTAACAGGCTTTCTATGGTTCCCTGCCCCAACCCTAATTTCTGAAGCTCCCGGCTGCGGGTATCGTCATTTTTATATAATGTAAGAATTTTCCCTACTTCATCTAGCAGCTCTGCCTGCTCTTCTTGGGGGAACTGCCCTGATATACATGGCAGCCTCTTTTGGTACTCATAGTAAAACCCCATACTGGCAAATTTTGCTTTTTCCGCATCTTTTACCCGTTCTTCTTCCGTTTCCTTTTTGCTGCTATAATTTAGGGAATTGAACTTATATTTTATCTCCAGCTTTAATTCCTTGCGCACCTGCGTATATTTTACTTCTTTCTTTGTATGCAAAAGCCTGCATAATGCCTGGCGTTCTTCTGTGGTAAGCCCCCGGCTCTCTCCATTTTTTTCTACGATACGGAGATTGTTTATTTTCTGCAATGCCACAAACAGTTCCGATGAATATGCGGCCTTTGGCGCCCGTGGCTCTTGGTTTTCCCGTGGCTCTAGCGCGCACAGGCCTACCCTGTCCCCAAACCCTTCCATGGCATAAGGGCTTTCGCTCCCGTCTGGCTGCCTGCCGGGACCCATGTCAAAGGAACGCTGGCTTAAGAAAATGTCAAGGTAAGCTTTTTCTAATTCTTCCGTTGCCTTCGGGTTGCCAAATTCCCTCTGGCAGCAGAAAATGGTTTCGATTTCTTTTTCCAGCATTGCCCGGAGCATGGTATGCTTGTAATCCCCCTGTTTATTCCGGGGCGTTAAAATGTATCCCTTTTCATTCCATGTGCACCCTGTCTTAAATTTATCATCTTTATAAATCATTTCACCGGCTGTACGGTAGCCATGCTCTTCCATTAATTGTTGATTTTCCTTTGTGGCTGATAAAATTGCCCCTGTTTCCTTTTCTTTTTTGTCATTCAGTTCTGCTTTGCGGGTGGAACGGAATCCCCTATGTTTTCCAATATGTATCAAAATCTGGGCAAATTCGCTATCTTCTAACCTTCGTTCCAATGCCTCATACCTCAGCTTGTATACATCTGGCAAATTGGCAGAATGGTAGCGTTCCATAAATTTATCAACCTGAATCAGCCCCGCCTCCTGCAAAAGCCATTTCATCCGATCCAAGCGATGCTTCCTGCGCCTTAACCGCCTCCTTGTGGTTCTGGCATTTCTCCGTTCTTCTGCAAGCGCTGCGCCTGTTTTCGGAACCTCGGCTGCTTCAAATAGCCTTACCCCTAAATCCACAATCCGGATAGGCTCGTCTTTGCTGTTATTCTCCAATACTGCCCATCCTACAGATGCAATCCCAATATCTAAGCCAATCCTGTAATCCAAATCCATACCTTACCCCTTTCCCAGAACCACCGTGCCACCGATGGGACTGAATCCAATTTTGATAAAAGATAATCCCATTCCGAAGAATGGGATTAGAGCTTTTTGGTATTCTACCTTATTGTAGAAACCATACTATTTCTTGGTGTTGTATAATACAATTTTATTATACACGTTTTGTCCCATTTTGTAAAGATTTGCCTAAAAAAAATTGCTGTTCTTTATTTTTTAGCACTTTCTTAACATCCATGTAAGATAAGACGCTTCATCTCTAATATTTTCGGAAAAATTTTACCCTGCTGGGAAACCGGAAGCTTATGTTGCATCTGAAAGCTGGGGTAACATCCCAAACCGTTCTGACAGCGCCATAATATTTGCAGTTTTTTCATCATAAAATTCTTCATCCACTTCCGGCTTTCGCAAAATTAGCCTTTCATACAGTTCTTCCACGCCGCCCCGTACATATGAATGGAACAAGTTCCGGTAATACTCATATTCTTCCTTTGTTTCTACCCCACGGAAAGCTTTTTTCACGCTCTGTTCCGGTTCCATCCCCTCCCTGTTTTCCAGAATCATAATCATCTGCATCATGAAGTCTAGTTCTTCTTTTGCCCCTATCATCTGCTCTGGAAAAATACTTTTCGTTTCATTCGGGGCATAATCCGCTTCTGCTTTCCGGTCTACGCGGAAACCTATCACGGCAGCTGTGAGGTACAAATCTATCAGCCTCCTAAAATAAGTATGCCCATAGTCATTCGGTATCCACAGTTCCCCTGCCATTCTGGCATGTTTTCCACGGAATTCAAACTCTCTTTTAAAAAATTCAAATGATGCCATGTTATAGTTCCTCCGCCTTCTGAACCGTTGCATAAGATTTATCCGCTTCTTTTTCAATCACATATGCCTTCCCTACAAATTCATCTAATCCCGTATATTTCCAATCTTTTTTCAGCATAAAGATGATTACTTGCTCCGATACTTCAGGTAGCGTTTTTGCAATCAGACGAATATTTTCATCCCCAAGTTTGGAAAATGGGCCGTCCAATACAATGGGGAGCGTATCGTTCCCTTGGGAGCTGCCTAACTTCTTCCCTGCTTTTCTCTTCCTGTTATAATCCATAATTGTTACAATAAATGCAAAATTTCTTGCAATTTTTTCACCTTCCGACAAGTTCTTTTCTTCCCTATAACCAAGATCGGTTTTATAATACATCTGTATCTGATATTGGTCTGACAATTCTATTTTTTTCTCCTTTGCATTGAACATCCGCGTAAAATTCTGTTGTATTTGCTTATTCAGTTCCAAAAACACTTTTTTCTCTTCTGCTGCAAAATCATGGTGCAGTTTCTGGTATAATGCTTCTGCTAACTCCACCCGTTCCCTCCAGCGGCGGTTCTCTTCGTTTTTTGCTTCAAGCCCCTTCATCTCATCTTCCAAATGCTCCCTCTGGCGCCTAAGTGACTGTATCTGGCCTTGCAACTGCCCTTTCTGGCTGCTTAACTGCTGTATGCTGTTCTGATAGCTTTTCAGTCTTTTCCTATGTTCTGCAAAATCTATATGCGTATCCAGCCGCTGCTCTAATATGGCATATTCATTACAAGTTTCCTCATAATTTTTCACACAGCTATCAATTTGCCCTGCCATTTCGTATAGTTCTTTCTGTAAATTCCTCACCCGGCTCCCCCAACGGGAGGCAGTGCGCTCAAATTCCCCCAGCAATGACCCGATATCTGCTGGCGGAAGGTAATTTCTCTGTTCCAGAAGGCAATCCCATTCCTTTGTCTTTGGAAGGAGCTTTGTCCCACAGATGCACCTGCCGCTTTTCATAATATGGTCTATGGTCGCCTGCCGCATATGGGGAATATCCCGCCGTTCCCCAGCCACGGACTTTACCAGCTCCATTGCGTCCTGGACCATGGGCTCTGCGAACATCATATAGGCTTTGTCGCTGAATTCATTAACCAGTACCCGCCATTCGCTAAGGCATCTTTCTTCTTGGGTCCTTTTTACAATCCCCAAATTCCTGTATTGGCTTTGCAGCGATTCCGTATTCCGGTTTTCTTCCAAATACTCCTGAATCTCTTGGCTTTTTTTACTGTAATTTTGAATATTGATTTCTATGTTTTCAATTTCCTTTTTACAAGTTTCAATTTTCCGCCCGCATTTCTGGTAATCTGCTTCTAGGCTGTCATATAAATTCCCAGATCCTACGATCTTCTTTTTAAATTTGCTTATGACAGAATAAGCGCCCATATCTTTTAAATGCCTCATTGCTGCCTGATAAGCGGAAAGCCCTGTCAGGATATGCACCGAATCTTTAATATTTTCCTTTACCCCATTTACGGTAATATCGCTCCACCGTTCCCCATCAAACAGAAAATAATGGGACAAATTTTTGGGAAATAATTCATTAATCAGTTCATCCACTTTCCGCTCTTCCACCTCCGCCAACGGCTGCCTGCTGAAAATATCTGAAATATGCATTGTCAGCTTCTTATGGAACTCCTCTGCCACCATGCTAGGATAAGCCCGGGTATAACTTGTTTCCCGCCGGATAGTATATCTTTTTTCCCCATCTGACGCTACTAGCTCTACCCATACTTTTGCCCGGCTGTCTGCAGCCATCAGCGCCAATACATCTGTATTCAGGAGTTGGTAATCTTCCTGCCGTTTTCCCCGTTCCGCCAGAACAGCCCCATATAGGCACCATCGGAATGCTTGGGCAATCGTAGTTTTCCCAACCGTATTGTCCCCAAGGACAACGGTTACGTTTTTCCCCTCCATACAACTGAACTCTATCCTGTTTTCCCCTTTATACCGCATAAAATTAAATAGGGCAATACCTTCGAACTGCATGGTTCCTCCTTCCCTCTGCCACACAACTTGCCAGCGGCTATTCAATACCTTCTCTTTGCATAATCTACAATTACCTTTTGCAGCTCCTCAGACATCTTCTGGTCGCTTTTTGCCTTGCTCCGCAAATTCTTCCGTTCCATATGCAATACTTGAAATGCCATATCTTGCAATAACTGTTTCTTGATTTCCTTCATCCTGCCGCTCCTTACCCTACTGCAATCTCCTGCAGCGCTCCTGCCAAATAAGCTAATTCTTCTTCTGCCGTAAAACGCCCTATGCTGACCCGTACAGTCCCCCCATACTGCCCATCCTTCAAATATTTGTGGATGAGCGGCGCACAGTGGTATCCTGTCCTCACTGCAATATGGTACTCTTCATCTAATAATATCCCTACTTCCTGCGCTTGATAGCCCTCTATATTAAAAGACACAATCCCAACTGACGGCTGCCCGGTTGGTGGGTATACCGTTATCTCAGGTATCCTGCTTAGCTTTTCCAGCAGCCTTTGCCGCAGCCGCTGTTCCTCCTGAAGCCACCGCTCCCCACCCATGCCAGCCTCCCCCACAGCCGCCAAAAGGCCTGCAATGGCTACGACATTCATGCTGCCCGGCTCGTACATCCTTATGCCATCCTGGCCCATTTCCAAACTTAAGGAGTCACTCCCTGTCCCGCCAAACAGCACAGGCTTTAATGTTTTTCCACTGTTATCCACATATCCGCCAATCCCCATAGGCCCGTACAAAGCCTTATGGCCTGCAAATATGTAAAAATCCACAAATGTATTTTTCAGGCAGACCGGTACCACCCCCAAAGCTTGGGAACCATCCACTACCACAGTCGCCTGATATTTTTCTGCCATGGCTGCAATCTCCTGAAATGGAAGGATTGCTCCAGTCACATTGCTGACATGGGACATTACCAGCACCGCAGGGGGGTTCCGTAAAAACTGATGCCGGATTTTCTCCTTATCCATCTCCAAAGTGCCAGCATCCACTGCCAGTTCCTCAATATAAAACCCGTATTGCGCCTGCAAGGCATGCAGCACCCGCATAACAGCATTATGTTCAAACGGCGTGACATAAACCACATCCCCTGCTTTCCACCTGAGCCCGCCCAGTACCTGATTACAGGCAATGGTGGCCGAAGGCGTAAATATCGCCTTTGCGGTAGGGTTTCCTTGGACAAGCTGGCAAATCCTTTTCCTAGCATCTTCTGCCATCTGAAAGGCCTTTTGTGCTAAATGGTAGGAACCCCTTCCCATGTTCACGCCAAGCTTGCGCCCTGCTTCTTCCATTGCCTGATACACAGCCTCTGGTTTTGGGTATGTGGTAGATGCATTGTCAAGATAAATTAATTTTCCCATCCCTTTTCTCCTATTATTGTAACAGCCTCTGGAGCACCTCCGCCAAAACTGCTACTTTCTGGCTAGTTTCCAAGGTATCTTCAAAATCTTCCATTGCATCGTCAATCATATTTTTCAAAAAAATGCTGGCAGCACTGGCAGACCCTGTTTCATAACAGCGCTTCATATGGTTTCCATTCTCATCCAATAGGATAACCGCCCGCTTCCCTTTGCCATCCTTGTTGCTTGCAGTTTCTTCCACTTCGGATTTTATGCGTCCTATCCTTTCTTGAAACAATTCCAGCGTACTGTCCTCCCAATCTTCCAAGGAAATATCCAGCACAACCCTAGACAGGCAAGACACAATTTCCAGTTCATCATTTGTCCCAAGGGATTTCAGGTAACTTAAAAACCCATGGGCAGCCTTGCCTAACACATACCCTTCCGCAGATGCCTCTTGCTTCTGATACCAAGACAGAAGGCAGCCTTTCAGGCTCTCCTGCCCTTTCCCGCAAAATATCCTACATATATTTTCTGCCACGCAACTTTGCAGATGGGGAAATGCCTGCTCCATACATGATTTTATCTGGATTAACGATACTGCTGCTTTCTCCAAATCAATCCCTTCTGTGCCTTCTGCCATAAATTCTGGGATACGCTCCAAAAGAAATTCCCTTGGGTTCAGTTCGCTACGTTTTAACATCCCGCGGAACAGCTCCGCCTGCCTCCTCACTTTTTCTGGGAACTGTCTTGTAACCATAGTGTATTTCGGCAGGGAACGGAACCATTTCTGCATAGCCTCCATTAACCGTACCCAGCGCCCTTGCATGGCCAATGGCATGCCCCCGGCCCGCCATGCTTGCTCTAATACCCTTATATACTGCTCAGTTTTTCCGCTTTCCGGTTCCAAATAGAGTTCATAATTTTCTGGGAAATCATTGACCCGGTTTAATACCCCTTCATTGATTTCCAGTTCCTTTTTGTTAAGGTAAATGACTGGGACACCCTCCCCAAGCCCAAGGCGCAACGCAAGGAACAGGGGCAATACGCCTTTGCGCACACCATAATCTTTCCCTTGGAGTTTCTGGTATAACCTAAGAAAGCTGTTCCTCTGCCCAATGCACGATAGGAAAAATCCATCTATTTCTTCCAGCACCCTGCTGCACCCTGCATCCCTTTTATATTGGGAATCCAAAATTCCAGTCCGTACAAAGGCTGCCCGATATATCATACATTCCGGGGAAGTCCCATTCTGGTATTCCCTTGCCTCCCCTTGCAGCAATGCAGCCACCACCTTATTCCGAGCCCTCAGATATTGCCCTGACACATGCTGGATATTTAGCAGTTCATGGTTTACCGCTGGGGAAAACTTATAATATCCTTCACAAATTCCGCTTAAGAAACGGTTAAATTCCCCGTCATCCCCAAAACACCTTGGCTCTTCCCCTTTGTAACACACATGGCATCCGCTGTTTCCCGGCACAAAATCGCGTTCTAAAGAAACATTTATTTCAAAAATAATGTCTTCTTCATATAGTTCTAATTCCCGCAGCAGCACTTGATTCTCTTCCATAAATTTGGGTTTTTTCTTCATAGCCGAAATTACTGCCAGCTTTTTTAACTGCTGCAGGCTGCCAAAAGGCTCCTTTGGGACAAGCACCACCACCCTGCCATCCTGCAATTCTTTTAATTTCTGCCTCACCTTTTCCTTGTCAATTTCTTCCCCGCTGACTAGCGCTAATATTTTTCCATCTGAAAACTTTTCTTCAAATAGGTACTGCATGGTGCCCATCTGGAAAAATTCCTTTGCCTCCAAAAATTCATATTGGAAATAGCGGGTCATATTACGTTCCTGATTGTGCTGTTTCGGAAGGATATACTGAAGTTCCGATGCTTGGTACAGGAATTTACAAACTGGAAAATTTGCGGGCAGCTTCGCCAATTCTGCCATAAGCTCTTTTTCTACATTCAGCCCAATATTATTCTTAAATGCATAAATCCCATGGCTGCTGCGGAACATGACAATCTCTTTTTGTTTTAAGCCTTCCATTGCCTGCTGAAAGATGTGTTCCTCCATCCCAAGGGAAAGGCGTATGGTTACATCCACAGCTGGGAGCTCATCCTCTTGGCGGAGCATCCGTAACAACGCCATGGCTTTTATGATTTTCTTTTCCTGTAAGGTTTTTGCATGCTTTAAGGCATATTCTGCCTTCAGCCACTCATTGTGTATCTTAGGCTGGTCGCTGTTTTCCCGGAAAAGATTTTTAAAATAGCCATATACTGCGTCTGCACCCACCCAAGGTTCTTCCGCTTTTTCCAAAATTCTAGGCAGGCTTCCTTGTTCCCGGCTTGTAAGGAAAGTAAATATTGTGCGTTCATTCTGAGCCACCTTTTCGCTAATATACAATAGGATGTAAGCACATACTGGGAGCAAAGGGAAACATCCCTGCCCCATCACTTCCTGATACTGCCCGTATTCTTGGAATAAGCTGGAAAAACAGGGCAATGCATAAGACTTCTTTAAAATTTCCCCATAACCTGTCCGTACCTTGAACCTTGCAAACTTTTCAGAAAATCCCGGTTCCTTTTTTACCAATGTATCTGCAATCAGTTCATAGTGGTTCCTTGCTGTGACATAGAACCTAACTTCCCTTAACCGCCCTTCCACGCCACGGAACGCATCTTTCACCGTTTTGCCAATCACTTTCCCATATTCATGGATACTTTTATGGGCGACAAGTATCGCATGCAGTTTAAATTCCCTGCTACAATTCGCCAATTCACACATATCCTGCAGAATTTTCATGTCTTTGGAAAAATTTTCTTTCCCATGCCCTTCAAGATATTTGCTAAACTCATCAAAAACCAGCACTATCCCTGCATACCCATAACGTTCTGTAAGCTGCCTTCCAATTTCCTGATAAATTTTCATAGCATCTGACTGCACCATGGGTAAAAAGCTACTCCCTGCAGTTAACTTTGGGTAACATTCCAAAAATAGCAACATAGACGCCTCGTCCATCCGCCCCAGCCTCTCTTGGAAATGCTTGGGGGATTCCCCATTCTTTTTCAAAAACCCCTCCCATTGGCCGTATACTTCTGGATAGTCTTGCTGCCACTTATCCAATGTCCGTAAAGCTTCAGAATAATTGCTGGCAGGGACGATATCCTCCATATTTTCCCGCTCCAAAGCTTCTTTTAGGGCATACAGAAAAGACTTGTTTAAACTGCCTATATTCCCAGATACCAATACTGGAAGAAATTTCTTCCGCCCCATGCCTTGGCTGATTATATCTGCAGTTTCCCCATCCACCTTCCTTATTTTAGATATTAATTTGGAGTTCCCCTTTTGGCTCCCTTGCAGTAATGACAACAATACTAGCAGTAAGTGGGACTTCCCTTTTCCATACGGGCCAATTAAAATTGTTGCATTTTCCGACGTTTCCCCCAAAATTTGTTTTAAGTAATATTTCAGTATTAAAACAGACGACTGGGTGGGGATATAACTGTTTACCTGGCCGCTATCTCCTAAATCTAAATTTAGGTTTACCGACTTTTGGAAATGGGTATCTATGATAATTTCTTCTTTTAGCTGTTCCATATTTTTTCCTGCCACTTTCCTCTGCACTGTTCCCAGCCAGAAGAAAATGACATTCAGGCAGCCCTTGCCATGCCTTTCCCTATCATCTTCTGCTGTGCTGTTTTCAGCATTCCATTATCTTTTTCCATAATAGTACTTTTCCAAAACTTTTTCTGGATATATCTTTTCCGGCAAGTACACCATATCCAGCCCTGCTGTCTGGTTGAGGATAATATTGCCAGCCCATTCTATCTGTTCTAGCATTTCCATAAGCCCTGTACGCTTCAGGTTCAAAATTTTTCCTGGCCCCCCTGGCATATGGAGCAGCTCTTCTATGCTGGTTCCAGTCCCGTCCCCCATCTTTCCTGCCATCAAGTATAGGACAATTTCTGCCGGTAGCTTATCCAACCGGGGCTGCTCTTTCGAAAAACCCTCTTCCGTTTCTTCCAAAAGTTCCAAGGCTCCAAAAGGGCTTACATTCTTTTCTTCTGGGTCACTGTTTTTTGGCGCTTTCTGGCTGTACATACGTAAAATTGCATCACAGTCATCCTTAACAGAACGCTGGGCTACCTTTTTCTGCCCTGCGGCATTGCCTGCCATGCCCATCATCTTCTGTTCCAATTCCTCCCTTGTAAATTCCTCATACTCAAACTCATTGAAAAACAACTGCCATGCCGTGGCCTGCGCCCTGTTATTAGCAATATTGCAATGAATAGCCCAAAGCGAAAACATTTTTTCAAAATAAGGGTCTTTCCGGAAAACCATTTCTCCGAAATCCGTAAGCCTTACGATAGCCCGCACGCTTTCATCCGTAAGGCCGCTGCATTTTAACCAGTAACGGATGGCTTTTGCCATATTAGGCCCTACCCCCAACGCATCCGCCCCATAATTTTCGCAAAAAACTTTTGGGTTTCTTTTTACTTCCCTCAGCCCTTTCGTTAACCACCCTTCCCTGATAATAAAACTTTCATGCCCTTTAAAACGAACGGGATGATTCATCTCCTGCCTCCTTTATGCCCTCTTCACTGTAAGTACCTTCCTCATATAGCATCCTGCTTCAAAATGGTTCACACATTCCCCGCACCGCAGGCATTTTTCTTCTGATATCTGGTATCTGGCCCCACCTGTTTTCTTCTCATCCACCGTAAGCGCATTATACCTACATACGCTTTCACATGCTAAGCACCCTAGGCACATCTGGTACTTCGTAATCTGGCATTTCACTCGCTCCTCCGCTGTTTTCAAATCCTTAGCCCCTGCAAGGCGGATGTCCAAAATAGTGATTTTTAATTCCCTAGAACCAATACGCCCTTGGAGCCGTAAAAGTGTTTCACCCTGCCGCCCCAGTACGTAAACCTCCCCCAGCCTTGCATTTCCCATATGGAAATCCAAAAAGCCAAAGGGCCTAAATAACTCATACAATTCCTCTGAAATAGGCCTCTGCAGTTCATAATAAAATGTGTTTTCTGCTACTGCACAGGGCTGAAAAGATACGGCGGATTTCTGTGCATAGCTTATGCCATTCCCGCCTTGCCTTGCTTTCCATCCGCCTTGTTCCACATAATTTTTTGCATCCTCCTTCCCAATGCTTTCTGCAAACTCTACCAGCAACTTATAAAACCACTCCGATTGCTTTGGCATATGCACAGAAGAAAGGAATTCCGACCATCTGCTGTTATTGGGGCAGCACCAGCACCCTACCCGCGTATACCCAAGGCGATATGCCTCGTTAAAGTCAATCCCCGTAGTAAAAAGATAGAGCCATATGTCAAAATCCATCCAATCTATAATAGGGGAAACAATCCTTTGTTTTGTAATCTTAGGGCTGTTTGTTTCCCTTTGGTACTTATTCCTGCTGGCGGATTCACTGCGGCGGATTCCATAAAAGGTAAGGATTTGGCTTTTTTCCCGGAACAATGCTTTTATTTTTTTCTGGATGGAACCTGTTTTAAAAACCGTGCAGCACCAGCGCATTACACGGCTGGGAGGCCCAATCAGCCTGCAAAGTTCTTCAAAATCTTTGTCTTTATTCCTTGCCGCTACAAAAGGCGTTTTTGTATGTGCTTTCCGGAAACGTGCCACATACTCATAGGTATAAGGGAATTCCAGCGTGGTGTCCCCAAAAATATGCATAATTTCTGGGTTCCCACAAGCACGCACTACCAAATCAGAAGTAACTGTGGAATCCTTTCCCCCACTAAATGATATAAACATGTCCATAACTTCTGTTCCATGGGTTTTTTCCCGGATATATGAGCCTGCTTCTTCTGTAATCCTCTTATACCTGAGGCTGTTCGCTTCTACAAACCGCTCCCGGTATACTTCAAAATATTCATATGTATTCTTATCTTTTAACCCTTCATATTGCCTCCGGATTGCATGGCTGTCTAGTTGGCTTAGCTTCTGGATAGAAAATGGTATTTTTTTACCATTTACATAATAGCGGTTCCCAGATCCATTCCATACAGAATCTTTTACATATGCATATGGTTTCCCGCTAATAATCTCAATCAACAGGCGCTCCTCTGGAAATACTGGGCGGATATCTGTAGTTAAGCGTGTGCCATGTCCCCCGCACAGGCTGCATTGCTTTTCATATAGTGGAATTTGGCATTTACCGCACCAATAAACCTCTGACGCTGCCTCTGCCCTTCCCCCGCAAGTAGGGCAAATGCTAGATTCGCACTTTGTATCCGTACATGGCAATGCCCCGCCTGTTACTTTGTCTTTATTCCTGCAAGTATATAAAATCATCCTAATTTCCCCATATTCACTATTAGGTGTTCCTATACCCTCTATTCTATTCTCTTTTTGCAGGAATTTCAATTATTTTTTTCTCTTTTTAAAGGATTTTTATTTGAAAATACCAGATACTGCCCCCCTAGTTGACAGAAATGATTGAAAAATACGCCTAACCGTCTTTTGCTTCTCGCTAGGGCGTGTCTGGAAATTGCTTTCCGCCAGATGTGCGTCACAGTTTGCAGGAGATTTGGCTCGAATCGGTGAGTCGTAGCGGGCTTCTCCGTTCCACTCCGGTCCGTGTTAAGCATGTGCCGCTGACACGTAACACCGCTGGCCGGATGAGAGCCAAATATACCGCAAAGTAGGGCGCACAGATGGCGGGAATAAATTTTCACACACATCCTATCATAGAACAAAGTGGGCAAGCCCACTTCAACTCCCCGAACCCCCTCAATCTTGAGGGGGTTGCCTTCTACACCCCGTTTCGGTCCGTCCTGAACAAGCGCCACTGGCGCTTAGGACCTTTGCGCGCCGAGCACAGTCGCCTTAGCGACATAATACCCTTCGTGCGAGTGCGCCTCCTGCCCGGAGGGCTTTATCTTATAGGAAAGTCATAGACTTTAACACTTTACAGTGGCACTGTCTTTCCTATAAGATAAATCAATGGCATAACAGCCCATGCAGCAAAAAGCAAAAGTTCTTAAAAGCGGTTTATCTCCGGCAGCCCTACTACCTTATTACATACTTTATCAGCCAACGCCAGATTATGGGTAATCACCAAAAGCCCCATCCCCCGCCTTTTCGTTTCCTGAAGGATTACCTGCCAGATTTGCGCTTGGGTAATGACGTCCAGCATAGTTGTGATTTCATCGCATACCAGAAATTTCGTTTTTGGCCCTAACACCCGGGCAATGCAGAACCGCTGGAGCTCCCCGCCGGATAATTCAATGGGCCACCGCTTCATCCACGCCTCCTCAATTCCCATTTTCTGCAAAAACTCCCCGTCCGGTTCCCAACATTCCCGGAGGGTTTTTTCCATTTTCCACCGTGGGTTCACTGCCCGTTCCGGGTGCTGGCTTACCATCTGGACGGGGCAGTAGCCTGCCCGGGGCAAAGGCTGGCCATTCCAAAGCACTTCCCCCTGCAGGGGCATTTCGTACCCCGCCAGAATCCTTGCCAACGTGCTTTTCCCATAGCCGGAAGGGCCAACCAACGCCACCCGTTCCCCAGCCTCAATTTTTATGCTGACGCCTTTTAATATCCACGGGGAACCCTTCTGGTACCGGAACTGGATATTCCTAGCTTCTAAGCGCCCTCCTGCAATTTCTTCCTGCATAAATTCCCTCCTGCGGTTTCTTCCTGCATAAATCCCTTCCTGCGGTTTCTTCCTACATAAATCCCTTCCTGCGGTTTCTTCCTACATAAATTCCTTCCTCAAATTTTCTTCCCTACTCTGCAGCAATGCACCTGACCTCCCCGCCCCGCAAAGTGCGCATTTCTACGTTCCCGGCACAGGCAGCGGCCCGTTTCGGGCAGCGGTCCCCAAACAGGCATCCCTTGGGTAAATTCCCAGCATAGGGCTGAGTCCCTTTTATGGGGCAGAAGCCATTTTGGGGCAGCGCCTGTAAAAATGCTTTGCTGTAAGGGTGGCGGAGGGCTTCCCCTGCCCCGGAAAAATCCCCGGCCGGGGCGATTTCCAGTACGCTCCCTGCATAAAAAACGGCAATCCGGCCTGCCGCCTGCAAAGCCAAGTCGATGTCATGGGTAATGAGCAAGACGGCGCAGCCTTCCTTTGCCAGTTCCCGGAAATGTTCCATGGTTTCCCTTGCCAATGATTCCGAAAGCCCCGGCGTAGGCTCGTCGGCCACTACCAGCTTTGCATTGCCCATCACTGCCCCAGCAACCAGCACGCGCCTTGCCATGCCGCCGGATAGCTGGTAAGGGTACAGGTTTGCTACGGATTCCTCCAGATGGTACCGGGCAAAGACCTCCTTGCGCGTTTCCATGCGCTGCTTCCGTTCCCTCCTGCCGCATGCCCCAAGAACCTGTTTCCCCACCTTCATCAGCGGGTCCAGATATTCTACCGACTGGGGGATAAATGCAATTTCCCGCCCCCGCAGCTTCTTTTGGGCTGCCCTGTCCAAGTCTTCCCCGCAGAAGGTAAGTTTTCCTGCCATTTTTGCATTTCCCGGCAATATCCCTAAAATGGCATGGGCAAGCAGGCTTTTGCCAGAACCGCTGGCCCCTACTACCGCCACAATCTCCCCGGGATTCACGGTAAGGGAAAGGTTATGCACCACTTCCAGTTCATATTTTTCCATCCCGCGGCCGTACATCCCAAAGGAAATGCACAAATTTTCCACTGCCAGCACGGGCTGGCGGCTCCCTTGTCCTGCCATATTGATATCCATTCCTTTCGCTTTACTCATTTCCGCTGTTGGGGTTCAGCAGCCGTTTTAAACTTTCCCCAGCCACGTCAAACAGCATCACTGCCAACAGGAGCAATAGCCCCGGAAACGCTGCCAGCCACCAGTTCCCGGCGGCGATATGTTTCATGGACTCTGATAGGATGACGCCAATGGCTGGGACTTCCGCTGGGAAACCAAAGCCTAAAAATGTGACGGCTGCCTCATGCATGATGGCATGGGGGAACAGCAGGATGACGCCAATCAGGTACACCGGGAGCACCTGCGGAACCATATGGCGCCATGCCACCCAGAGCCGCGTCTTCCCCATCCGGTACGAAGCCTGCACGTACTGGGCGGAGCGGATTTGGAGCACTTCCGCCCGGACCAGCCGCGTCAGCTCCGGCCAATGGGTCAGCGCCACCGCCGCCATAACGCCTTTTTGCCCCCTCCCCATCATAAAGGAAATCAGAATCAGCAAAATCAGGTGGGGAATCCCCATGCACAAATCCACGCACCAGTTGACAAACCGGTCTGCCAGCCCGCCTTTCACCGCGGCCGTTACCCCAAATGCCAGCGCGATGGCAGAACTGGCTGCCGACGCCACAACCCCAATGGCTATGCTGTTGGAAAGGCCTTTGATGCTGCGGAAAAACATATCCCTGCCCATATCGTCCGTGCCAAATGGATGGGCAGCGCAAGGCGGCAGGAACTTTGCGCTGTAATCCACCCCATAGCTTTTGGGGCTTATCCAAAAACCCGCCAGCAAAGCCGCCGTCAGGTATGCCGCCGCAAAGCCAACCAAAAGCAGCGTCTTTTTCCTGCGGTTTAAGAAAATCCCTGTCTTTTTTCCCACTTCCTGAACCTTACCCTTCCCTTTATTTTTCAAAAAATGCCCTGCCCTTTTCCATCCCTAAAACCCTTTTCCCCTTGCCCCATACAAAAATGCTGCTGCATATCCTTCTTTTATTTGCTTTTCTCACATTTGCCTGTTCCTTATAAAAATGCTGCTGCAAGCCCTTCCTTTACTTACATCTTCTCACATATCCCTGCCGCCAGCAGCATTTTCCCGGATCCTCGGGTCAATAAAGCCATATAAAATATTTGCAGCCAAATTTCCCACAAATACAAAAACTGCACTGAACACTGCAATCCCAAGCAAAAGGGGCACATCCCCGCCCAAGCCTGCCGCAGTGGCTGCGCTGCCAATTCCCGGATAGGAAAATACAGATTCTGCCAGCGCAATTCCCCCAAACAGCTCGCTGAAGGATGCAAACTGCACCGTTACTGCCGGGATGGCAATATTTTTCAGCCCATGCCTCCTTACCATCTGCCATGTGCTCTCCCCCCTTGCCCTTGCATACAGCATAAATTCACTGCCTAAGATTTCCAATAACTTCTGCCTTGTATACAAAGTGATTTTCCCAATGCCCAAAACCCCCAATGTCATGGAAGGCAGCGCCAAATGATAGAGCCGCTCCCAAAAGGTAACTTCCGAGGCCAGCTTTCCCATAGGGGCCGCAAGGCCGATGGGGAACCACCCTAGGTTTACCGCAAAAATGCTGAGCGCCAAAAGCCCCACCCAAAAGGTAGGGGAAGACTGGAACACCAAGCAGATGGCCTTAATCATCTTATCCAGTATGCTGCCCTGATAAACCGCCGCAACAACCCCCAAAAGAAACCCCAGGCCCCCAGAGCATATCCATGCAGCCAGCATCAGCGCCAGCGAATACCGGAACCGTTCCTGTATGACGGAAAGCACTGGCTGCCGATAGACAATGGATTCCCCAAAATCCCCCCTTAAGACATTCCCAGCCCAAGTGAGGAACCGCTCCACAGGCGGCTGATCCAATCCCCAGTATTCTGAAATTTCTTCCTTCGCTTCTTCCGAAATGGTAGAATTTGCCCCAACATATGACGTCAGCGGGTCAATCGGGGCTTTCACCACCAGCAGGAACGAAACAATACTGATGGCAACGAGAAGCGTAACCATGCGCAGTACTAACAACACCATTCTCTTCATGCGCCCTTCCATCCCCTTCCAGTTTCTGCCCTACTCCTTTATCTTCCAATCCTTCATATTGCAAATAATCGGCATGCCATGCCCATGGGGATGCGGAATCTGGGTATCCACGGAAATATCCAGCCTGTCGCTGATAAAATAGCAATGCTCAATATTCGCCAGATACAAGTAAGGGTAATCCTTGGCATAAGCCTCCTGCGCCTTTTTCCACGCCGCAACTGCATCTTCTTGGTTATTGGCAGAAATGGCCTCCCCAATCAGGCTGTCCACTTCCGGGTTTTCATAGCCGCTCGGATTGGCATAGGCCTGCACCGTAAAATGCCCGGACTGGAACTGGTTGTCAATCACCATGGGGCTAAACTGCCCAAATCCCCACACGGCCCCTTGGGTATATGTCTTTTCCACAATTTCATCCCAAGTCGCCTGCTTTACTTCCATGGAAATCCCAAATTCCTTTACGGATTCTGCTGCTGCCGCTGCCAGCATATAGCGGTCCTGCTCGTCCGCGGGAGTGTAGACCTCAAAGGCACATTCCACCCCATTTTTTTCACGGATTCCATCCCCGTCTGTGTCTTTCCAGCCATTTTCCTCCAAAATCCTCTTGGCCTCTTCTGTCTGGGCATCCTCGTATTCCGCCGTATTTCCCCAGATTAAATTGCCTGTCCAGCCTTCTGCCGGTTTCCCTACGCCATGGAAAGCATTTTCTATGATTTGCCTCCGGTCCACCCCGATTGCCAAAGCTTTCCGCACGGAAACATCGGAGGTTACGGCATTTCCCACCTTTACCTGTTCCCCGTTGACATTCGTAAATGTCCCCGGCTCCCGGCAGGGAAGGCTGATGTTCCTCACATCCATCGTTTCCAGCTTTTCCATATGCATCCCTGCCACAGATTCCGCCGCATAGGAGGGCTGCACCATAACCACATCCAGCTGCCCGGACTTGGCATTGGAAAATGCCGCTTCATTGTCCATATCCACAAAAGTCACCCGCTTAATCTCCGGCGCACCTTCAAAATAGCTTTCATTCGCTTCTACAATCAACTGCTGCCCCGCATCATACTGCACCACTTTCCATGGCCCTGTCCCTATGGGCATCTGGTCGAAGGCTTCGCTTCTGTACCCTTCCTTAGGCACAATCCCAAGCTGGGCCGTGCTGTCCAGAAATGGGGAAAAAGGCTCCTTTAAGGTAAACTTCACCGTATATTCATCCACAGCCTCCACCTTTTCCACTTTGGAAAGGTCCACTTCCCCGTTCTGCCCTTGGTTCCCCATGACCGTTTCATAGGTAAACACCACATCCTCTGCGGAAAAACCAGATCCGTCATGAAACTGGATTCCCTGCTTCAAATAGTAGGTGTATGCCAAAGCATCTTCGGAAACCTCCCAGCGTTCTGCCAAATCCCCTTCATACCCTGCCTCTGGGTTTACCCGCACCAGCCCGCTGCTGATAAAATCATATCCATAAGAAAACCCGCCTTTCACCGGGTCTAAGGAACCGTCCCAGAACCCATGGCCCACATAACACACTATGCTGGGGCTGCGGCCTTCGCCTTCCGGGCTGCCTGCGCTGCCCTCCTGCCCCAAATTCCCTGCAGTCCCTCCGGCCGCCCCTTTTCCGCAGCCTGCCAAAACACTTCCAACTGCTAAAATGATACATAAAATGCCGGCTATTTTTTTCATTTTACTTGTTCTCCTTTTCCCCTTCCATGCCAGTCTTTTGCAATTGCCGGAACTTATCAATTTCCGCAAATCTAAGCCATATGCCTTATGCTGTGCCAGCCCCTGCAGCTGCCAAGCCTAACACAAAAAACCTAAGGCATATTTAGGGCATGTGCCAGAAAATGTCTGTCTGAAAAAGGGGTTTTATATGAGAAGGCTTTTCTGGCACAGCTTGCCTTAGGCGGTTTTTATTTTACCACAAGGAGAAACAAGAAAGAAGCCTCCCGGGGGGATGTTTTTACAAAAAAAGACAGGCAGCCTATCTGGATTGCTGCCTGTCCCCAATAAATTTTACATAGGCCTACGCCCTTATTTCGAAAGATATTTCTGCAAGGTACGCATACACTCCTTCAAGTCAATCGGCTTGGCAATATGCGCGTCCATCCCTACCTCAAGGCAGTGCTGCGCATCATCGGAAAACGCGTCTGCCGTCATTGCGATAATGGGCAGCCCGTTGTCTGAACGCTCCAGCCCGCGGATTGCAACTGTCGCATCGTACCCATTCATTACCGGCATACGGATATCCATTAGGATGGCCTCATAGAAGCCAATCTCAGAAGCCTCGAATTTCTCAAGGCACTCCTTCCCATTGATGGCCCGATCTAAGACAAGCCCTACCGAAGACAAGATTTCACTGATGAATTCCCAGTTCACATCAATGTCTTCTGCAAGGAGCACGTGCTTGCCTTCAAAGTCAATGACTTCTTCCTCCTCTTCTTCCTCGCCGGAATCCCCCTCCATATATTTCCGCAAATACATATACAGGGTGGACTTAAAAAGGGGCTTGGAAATGAAGCCTTCAATTTCGGATGCATCCACCTCTTCCTCCAGTTCGCTCCAGTCATAGGCCGAAATCAGGAACGCAGGGATATTGTTGCCTTCCGTCACGCCGCGCATCTCCCGGATGACTTGGATTCCAGTCATATTCGGCATTTTCCAGTCTACCAGCACAAAATCGTAATCATTGTTCTGCAGATGCCTGTCCTCTATCATGCGCACGGCCTGCCTGCCGTCTAAGGACCATTCCGTGTGGACGCCCATCTCCTGCAGGTTGGAAACTGCGCTGGTGCAAAGCTGTTCGTTGTCATCCACCACCAAGATATCCCAGTGGGGGAGCATCATGTCTTTTTCATCAATATCTGATTTTTTCAGGTCAAGGGTAACATGGAACTTGCTCCCCTTGTCCTGCTCGCTCTCCACTTCAATGGCGCCTTCCATCAGGTCCACAATTGCTTTTGTAATGGACATCCCAAGCCCTGTCCCCATAATCTTGGCAACTTGGTCAGAATTTTCCCGCTCAAAGCTGTCGAAAATCTTCCGCTGGAATTCCTCTGACATGCCAATCCCCGTATCTTCCACAATAAAATGGGTCCTGACGTATTCCTCCCCCTTGGGGGACTCCTCCTGATACAGATGGACGTCAATCCGCCCGCCTTCCGGCGTGAACTTCCCTGCATTGGAAAGGAGGTTCAGCAATACTTGGTTTAAGCGCACCGAATCGCAGAACACATTTTCCGAGAGGATGGACTGGATAAAGATGTCAAAATACTGGCTTTTCACCTTCACCTGCGGCTGCATAATATTCACAATGTCGTCCATGGCCTCTTTCAGCGACATCTGGTTCATGTTCAGCGTCATTTTGCCGCTCTCAATCTTGGACATGTCTAACACGTCATTAATCAGGCCCAGCAAATGCTTACTGGACAGCTTGACTTTATTCAGGCAGTCAATCAGCCGTTCCGGGTCATAGATATTTTTCAGTGCAATCTCCGTCATCCCGATAATGGCGTTCATGGGCGTACGGATGTCATGGCTCATGCTGGAGAGGAATTCGCTTTTTGCCTTATCCGACTGGACGGCTTTCTGCTGGGCTTCATACAATCTGTCCATCTGCTGGGCAGAAAACTTAAAATATTTATAAAATACATAGGACATAGCCAGAAGGATTGTAAGGGAAGATGCAAGCATAATCCCTACCCGCTGGAAATCCAAATCGCCGATAGGCCTCTCCATTGCCCCGCTCTGCATGACTGTAATCAGGTACCAGCTAAGGTTTTCTGAAATAGGCGTGCAGTAGGTGTACCTTTTTTCCCCATTGATTACCACCATTTTGGAATAATGCTCCCCTTGCCCAATGGCCTGCTTAAGCCCTTCGATATATTCCTCCGCTTCCCCTTTCTTTTTGCCTTCCACTTCCATGAAAATACGTTCAAAATAGCTTTCCCGGAAGGCATCGCCGCTCCTGATTACGAAGTTCCCGTCTTCATCAATAATATGGGAATAAATCAGCGTATCGCCAGAATCCAGAAAAAGGGCTTCTTTCAGGTAATCCATGGGAACGCCTGCAACTAATGCAACGCTCTGTCCCCCGTTTTCCATCGGATAGCCTGCCTCTATCCCCAGCACAAGCATCTTTTCCCCTTGCCCATTGGTCCCTATCACAACAATATCGCCGTCTGTATACAGGGATTCCAAAATCTTATCCTTTGGGACGTCTACCTTTTCGCCGTAAACCGTTTCCAATGCCCCATCTTCTGCGCACAATGCAAGGAAACTGAATTCCCTGACTTCTGCGCCAAGCTGCAGCTCCTCTATCAGCGCTTTTCCATAGGATGCACCCTCCGGCGGGGTCCGCTTTACTATCCCCTCTATCTGGTTTACCCGGAGGCCTACAACAGTGGAGAACTTCTGCTGCAGCTGGGTGTTCATTTCCGACATATAGATTTCGCTGATTTCATCAATGGTCTGCCCTGTTTTCCTTCCCATAATCAGCACCAGCACAATAAATACGATAATGCAGACGCTGATTACAAAGACAAAGCTGTTCCTCAAAAATTTCCTGATATTTCTTTCCATGCCATCCTCCATCCCATGTACCTTGCTGCACACAGGCGTCCCCTGCTAATTGTATGGTTCCATCTTGCCGTAATACCTGTCAATTTCCTGTTTACAGCCTGCAAGCAGCCCCATGACCTCCGGCCGGACGGATCCTTGGTCCCGTGCCAGCGTGCCCCGGACAAACTCAAACTGTAAATCGTTATGTTCACGGTAACGGTAAAACATATTGTCAAACTCGTCGGCCAGCTTGCACATCTGGGTGAAAATGGTATTGTTTTTTCCTACTAATTTGTTCGGGAACCCATTGCCGTCATACCGCTCATGGTGATGGGCGCACATATCTGCGCATACCTGCACGAAATATTCGCAGTGTTTGGAATAATTCAGCCGGACAATGTTTGCCCCTGACCTTGTATGCCCGTAAATATCGTTGCTCATCTCATCCTGCTTTGACGACTTAAACTTAAAATTATTCGGCAGCAGCATATTTCCGATGTCGCAAAAAAATGCCGCCCTGCTTATCATCCCTATCTGGATTTTTTCTTCCTCGGCCTGCCCTGCGGACCCTAAATACCTGTTCAGCAGAATTTCCATCAAATCTGACATGCGCTCATAATGGCCGCTGTCCTGCCCGAAATTCTTTAGGAACCTCCGGTAAACGCTGTCCAAATCCGCTATGTATTTTTCCGTTTCCTGAATGTCCTCTTCCGAAAGGCTGCCGTGCCCTAACATGCCCATCTTGGCTTCTAACCGCCACAGGATGTCTTCCCGCTCAAAGGGTTTCTTGATAAAGCCGGAAACATGGTACTGGGCTGCGCTGGCGACGTTCTGCCTTGTGGCCTCCGCTGTAATAAGGTATACGGGGATGTCTTCCATTTTATATTTTTTCATCTGCTCCAGCATGCCGAAGCCGTCCATGACAGGCATGGATACATCCAGCAGGATAGCGTCCAGCACCCCGCTGCCGTTCCGTATTTTTTCAAGGCCGTCCGAGCCGTTTTCTGCTTCCGCAATGGAAAATTCTTCCCCTAGGATGCTGCGGAGCACCCCCCTGTCTATTTCAGAATCATCAATTATTAACAGTTTATTTTCTTTCTCAGCCATGTTGTTATCTTTCAGGCTCCCTACTTGCCTGCTGCATGTTTTTCAATCACGCCTAAAATCTGCTCTTGGACTGGGAGCAGGTTTACAAGGACTTCCCTGGCCTGTTCTGGCTGCCCTTGGCGCAGCAGGTCTACGATTTTCCCATAGCCTTCGTATAGGGGGGTGATGGACAGGTTGCCGGCAGCGCCTTTGATGGCGTGGGCAACTT
The DNA here is from genome assembly GCA_910580195.1 of uncultured Lachnospiraceae bacterium. GTDB lineage: Bacteria > Bacillota > Clostridia > Lachnospirales > Lachnospiraceae > Petralouisia. The sequence continues at coordinate 807 of CAJTWA010000035.1, read as the reverse complement.
CGATGACGTCCTGATAATTATTGCTGTCAAAGTTGGGGTCTACGGAATAGCCTTTCATCATTTTTACAAAGGATGTGGTAACCATTTTTGTATAAATGGCGGTGTTTCCTCCTAAACGGTTTAAGCCTTCGTCTACTTTTACTCCCATCTCTCTTAATTCATCCAGTAAATTCATTGATTTCTCTCCTTTTATTATGTTCTGTCTGCGCGGAATAAACGTAATATAAGCCTGCCATATGGCACAGGCCTGCGTTTCGTGTGGAAATCCTTTGCTGCCTTGTTGGGCTGTAAGGGGCGGGGTGTTTTCCACAGGTGATTATGTGGTTTTTTGCGGGTTGCCCTTGTTGGTCCAGAGATTTTCCGCTATGGTTCTATCCTAACATATTTCTTGGGTTCCCGCAAGGAGTTTTGTGGGAATTATGGTGGGTGGGGGAAGGGGGGGAAGCAGGGGAGGATGCAGGTACTGCTTCAAGTTTATGGCGAGGGAAAAAAGGCGGGGATGGCGGGGAATGCTGGATGCAGTTGAAAGGGGGATAACGGCGGGGGATGCTGGATGCAGTTGAAGGGGGGATAACGGCGGGGGACGCAGTGCAGGAAAGGAACCCCTCCCCTGCAAACGGGACAACATTCCGGTGAACTAACTGCTAACTCCGACTAAGTGATTCAGGAAAGCCTTCATCACTAAGTCTGCGTAAGCAGTGGATTTCACCTCCATTAAGGGCGTCCCTGAATGGTTTGCTGGGGAGGGGTTCCTTTCCTGCACTGCTGGGTACTGGCTTATGCTTAGGGGGTCCTTTCCTATGCTGC
>CAJTWA010000034.1 GCA_910580195.1 uncultured Lachnospiraceae bacterium | reverse complement strand
TATAGGAAATTCATAAACTTCATCACTTCACAGTAGCACGGTATTTCCTATAAGATAAAAAAGCATACAGGATACCGCAATTCCCACTTGGGATACTGCGGCATCCTATATGCCCCTGCTTTATTCTTCCACGGGTCCCATATCCAATACCCTGTTGCTTGCAGCGGGGCGGTTCATTTAGTTACCTGCGGAGGCTATTCCATATTTTTCATCAGGTTTACCATCTCGATGGCTGTGCAGGCTGCGTCGTAGCCTTTGTTCCCGGCTTTTGTGCCTGCCCGTTCAATGGCTTGCTCAATGTTGTCTGTGGTGACAACACCGAAGATGACGGGGATTTCTGTTTTCAGGCCTACGGCTGCTACGCCCTTGCTGACTTCTGCGCAGACGTAATCGTAATGGGTGGTTGCCCCTTTGATGACTGCGCCTAGGCAGATGACTGCATCGTAATTCCCGGTTTCCGCCATTTTCTGGGCGGTGAGGGGGATTTCAAAAGCCCCGGGAACCCATGCAAGGGTAATGTCACCGTCATTGACCCCATGGCGGAGCAAGGCGTCCTGCGCGCCGCCCACCAGTTTGGACACGATAAATTCATTGAACCTAGATGCTACAATCCCAATTTTTATCCCGCTTGCAACTACTTTTCCTTCTAATACTCTCATAGAAACTACCTATTCCTTTCGCTATGCTTAACTATGTAGGAACGAAAAATTTATCCCTGATTAATAATTTGTCATATGCTGCATTTTGCTCTGTTTGGTTTTCAGGTAAAAAATGTCGGTTTTCTGGGCGGGCATCTCAATGGGGACGCGTTCCACAATGGAAATGCCGTAGCCGGAAAGGCCAGTAATTTTCTTAGGGTTATTGGTGAGCAGCCGGAGCTTTTCTGCGCCCAAGTCGTGGAGGATCTGGGCTCCAATGCCGTAATCCCGCAAATCTGGGGCAAAGCCCAGTTTTACATTGGCTTCTACCGTATCAAGGCCTTCTTCCTGAAGCTTATAAGCTTTTATTTTGTTAATCAGGCCAATGCCCCGGCCTTCTTGGCGCATGTACAGGAGGATGCCCCGGCCTTCCTTCGCGATTGCTTTCATAGCTGCGTCTAGCTGCTCCCCGCAGTCGCAGCGGGCAGAACCGAACACGTCCCCGGTCAGGCACTCGGAATGAACCCGGCAAAGCACCGGCTGGCCGTCGGCAACGTCGCCCATTACCAGCGCAACATGGTGCTCCCCGTTTAATTTATTGACATAACCGTAGATGCCAAATTCCCCGTATTTGGTTGGCAGCTTTGCATGGGCTTCCTGGCGCACCAAGCTATTTTTGTCCATCCGGTAGCGGACAAGGTCCGCTATGGTGATGACGGTCATCTGGAATTTTTCTGCCAGTTCCAGAAGCTCCGTGGTGCGCATCATGGTCCCATCCTCCCGCATAATTTCACAGCACAGGCCGCTTGGCTTAAGCCCTGCTAGGACTGCCAAGTCTACGGTGGCTTCTGTGTGCCCGGTGCGCTTCAGCACGCCCCCTTCCCGGGATTCTAGGGGAAACATATGCCCCGGCCTGCGGAAATCCTCTGGCCCTGCATCGTCCTTCATTGCCGCAAGGGCAGTCTGGGAACGCTCGAACGCGGATATCCCAGTGTCTGTATCAACGCCGTCAATGGATATGGTAAATGCGGTCTGGTGGTTATCTGTGTTTTGCTCTACCATTTGCTTTAAGCCCAGCTTCTGGCAGAGCTCTTTTGCCATGGGCATGCAGATTAGGCCTTTTCCATGGGTTGCCATGAAATTGATGTTTTCCGGGGTAGCAAATTCTGCGGCGCAGATAAAGTCCCCTTCATTTTCCCGGTCTGGATCGTCGATTACCATAATGATTTTGCCTTGCTTCATGTCTGCAATGGCCTGTTCTACGGTGTCAGTCTGTTTTCCCATTTCTCTCATCCTTTCCCTTATATAAATCTATACTTTGGTAAAATATTTTCGTGGATGTTTATCCGCAGTAGTTTTTGTTTTTCCACATAAACCTTGTATTTGGGCTTAAAATGCTTGGTGGTTTCCCTTTTTACAAAAAGCCATGCTCGGACAGGAACTGGGGGGTTATCTTGCTTTCCTGTGCTGGCCCTTGTCCGTGGGATAGTAATTTTTCTATGTATTTTCCAATTATGTCACATTCGATGTTGATAAGGCTGCCAACCCTCTTTTCGGACAGGGCGGTTTCCTTGCGGGTGTGGGGGATGACGGATACTTGGAAACCCTGTTCCGTCACTTTTGCTACGGTCAGGCTGATTCCGTCCAACGCCACGGAGCCTTTTTCCACAATGTAGCGAAGGAGGGACGGCCCTGCGGCGATGGTGTACCAGACGGCGTTTTCTTCCTGTTGGATTCCGGTTATGGTCCCTGTCCCGTCAATATGGCCGGACACGATGTGCCCGCCGAACCTTCCGTCTGCCGCCATGGCCCGTTCCAAATTTACCTTGCCAGGGATTTTAAGGCCTAAGAGGCTGCTGCGGCGCATGGTTTCTGCCATCACGTCTGCGGTAAAGCCGTCTTTTGCCAAAGACGTTACCGTAAGGCAGATTCCGTTTACGGCAATGCTGTCGCCGATTTTCGTCCCGGCCAGTACCTTCTGGCAGCGGATTTTTATTTTGGCTGAAAGGGTTTCTTTCTTGATTTCCGAAAGTTCCCCTGTTTCTTCTATAATTCCAGTAAACAATGTTTCCTCCTATCTGCTACAATATATTTATGGTTAATGTCCCTTACAGCCAATAAGGAATAATCCATCTTGCTGCTAAGGGACTGTCCAGAAATAATTTTTAAATAATGCGCAGGATTTTTCTCTGTGAGCGCCATCCAAAAAACAGGCGCACAGCGGTCTATGTAAGTGATTTCTGGGCGGTACTCCTGAAAAAAAGCAAACAATATGAAAAGTTATTTCTAAACAGTCCCCAGCGCGTGTTTGAAAATTGCTTTCTGCAAGATGTTGTCCTAATTTGCATCAGGTTTTATGCTGGATTTCGGAGGTGTAGCGTGCTACATTGACGAAATTCAGCATGAAAGCTGATGTGAAGTGGGGCGACAGATTGCGGGAATGAATTTTCAAACACGCTCTAGGGCCGCCTTGCGGATTCGGTTGCCCTTCTTGCAATTTAAAATGGCTGCTGCGGCAAAGGGCCGTTATGCTTTTCCTGCAATCCTGCCCGTCATGCATAAATCTTCGCCGAATCTGGTGATTTCCAAATCCCTAAGTTTCACGGCGTCTTCCATCCGGGGGATGCCGCTGCCTTCTATGGGGGATTTTGCTGCCGCCCCAGCCACCAGCTTCGGGGCAATAAAGGCGTAGGCCCGCTGCACGAGGCCTTCCTGCAATGCAGATGCATTTAAGGTCCCGCCGCCTTCCAGCAAAATGCTGTCAATGCCGCGGCTTGCTAACTGCCGGAACAGTTCTGGCAGGCTAAGCTGGGGTTGGAGCTTTTGGACAGCGGGCTGGCAATCCGCCAAATGCATGGCCTGCTGGGTTTTGGGGGGATTATTCTGGGCGGCAATTTTCTGGGGCTGCATTGGGATTTCCAGTAATGTTATGCCTTGCTGGATTAATTTTTGTACTTTTTCCCTGAAAGAGCCCTTATCTGTCCCTTTTTGCCCGAAATCGGGCATTTCTTTGGGAGTACTTTCGGAATTGCCTCCCGTTGCCCCCTGCTGCAGATGCCACTGTTCCGCTGCTTGGGGGTTCCATGCAACAATCGTTTCGATTTGGGGCGCCGTTTTTACAATCTGGCTGCCCAAGGGAATCCGCAGCTTGGAATCGCAGATAATCCGTATGGGATCCCGCCCGCCTTCCATGCGGCAGTTCAGCAGGGGATCGTCTGCCAGCACTGTGCCAATCCCCGCCATAATCCCCCGGTAGCGGTTCCGCAGGCGGTGGACATACGCCCTTGCCTCCTCCCCTGTGACCCATTTGGAGTCCCCGGTTTCACAGGCGATTTTCCCGTCCAGCGTCATGGCGTATTTCATGGCGAGGAAGGGGAGCTTCGTTTCCATATAGTGGAAAAACACTTCGTTTAAGGCGCGGCACTCCTGCCCTAAAATTCCGGTTTCTACTAAAATGCCGTGTTCCTGCAGGATTTTTATGCCTTTGCCGGCTACCTTTGGGTTGGGGTCTAGGCATCCCACGTATACTTTGCTGATTTTTTTCTCAATGATGATTTCTGTGCAGGGAGGGGTTTTCCCGTAATGGCAGCAGGGCTCTAAATTGACGTAAAGCTCTGCGCCTTCGGGATCCTCCTTGCAGCGGAGCAGGGCGTTGCGTTCGGCGTGGTAGCCGCCGTACTGCTCGTGGCAGCCTGTGGCAATGATTTCCCCATCTTTTACTACAATGCAGCCTACCATGGGGTTGGGGCTTACCTTGCCTTCCCCTTGGCGGGCGAGGGCTAATACTTGGCGCATGTAGGCTTCTGGGGATTTTTTTTCAAATTCATACATGATTATTACCATCCCTATGCTTGGTAGCTGTTTTTGGTACGTTTCCGCGGAGCCTTTTGGCTTCTGTAATTCCCTTTTAAGAAGGGGGAGAGGGGCTTGTAGACCAGCACGGTAATGGCTACGCTGAACACGCCTTTTACAAAGGTAAAGGGGGTGTTAAATACAATCAGGCACTGCAGGATATTTTCCACTTTTGGGAAAATGAGCTGGTAAGCGGAAAGGATGGCTTCTTTCGGCATGAAATTGTAATATACCGGGTATACGATAAAATAATTGGAAATAATGCTGATGGCTGCCATCAGTACTGCCCCGGCCAGCGCGCCTAGGATGGCGCTTTTCTTCCCAGTCCATTTCTTGTAAATCAGGCCTGCGGGAACCACAAAGGCTGCGCCTAAGATAAAGTTGGACAGTTCCCCTACGCCTCCGGTGGTTGTCATAAACAAGTGGAGCAAGTTCTTAATCAGGCAAATCATTGCCCCGCTCACAGGCCCCATGGCAAATGCCCCAATCAGGGCCGGGAGTTCCGATAAATCCATTTTAATGAAAGAGGGCATGATGGGGACGGAAAATTCTAGGAACATCAGCAGGAAAGCGATGGCTGAGAGCATGGCTGTCATTGTCATTTTCCATACGTCCCTCTGTTTGGCTGGTTTTGCTGCTGCATCATTTCTTGTACTCATGGTAAAACGCTCCTTTTTATTTGATATTTTCTGAAAGTTCTCCATCGGGCAATGTATTCTGCTGAAAAGATTTTGCTTTATAGGCCGCAATTTCCTAAAATAAACTTCCCCGCAGCAAAGCCGCTGGGTATTGGCCCCAACCTCGCTTTGTTCGGTAAAACTCTGATTGCAGCAAGCTGCAGGGTATCCGGCCCGTAGAGGAATATAAAACAAAAAAAGCCCCGAATCCATAGATTCAGGGCATGAAATCGTACACAAATCCTGCATACATCCTACATACATGATACATTGTAAATATTGATGTTTCTTCTCCCATCCAGACTGTACTGTCGGTTTTGGATTCTCACCAAATCATGCCTTGCGGCTCACGGACTTGCCCACTGGGGTATCACCGTCGGTCGGGAATTCTTTTCACAAGAAAAGTCACCCTGCCCTGAAGAACATTATTCATTTGACGTTTTTATTCTACTCCTGCTGATACGATCTGTCAACAGGCATATTATGTAAATTGTCTAAATTTTCATGGTGAGCTGAATCCTTTTTTTCTGCAAATCCACGCTCATCACTTTTACTTCCACAATGTCCCCCACGCTGACTGCCTCCAGCGGGTGCTTGATATAGCGTTCCGTCATCTGGGAAATATGCACCAGCCCGTCCTGATGTACCCCGATATCCACGAATGCGCCAAAGTCAATGACGTTGCGTACTGTCCCTTTTAAGACCATGCCGGGGGTTAAGTCCTTCATTTCCAGCACATCTTGGCGCAGGATTGGCTTTGGCATGTCTTCCCTTGGGTCCCTTGCCGGCTTTTCCAATTCTTTTACAATATCCTCAAGCGTCAGTTCCCCGACTTCCAGTTCCTCGGCTAATTTTTTATAATCATGGATTTTCTTGGAAATCCCTGCCAGTTTCCCTTCCCGGATTTCTTCTGGGGCGTAGCCTAGCTTTTCCAGCAATTTTAAAGTTGCGCCGTAGCTTTCGGGGTGGACGCTGGTGCCGTCCAGCGGGTTTTTCCCATCGCTGATGCGCATAAACCCTGCGCATTGCTCATAGGCTTTCGGGCCTAATTTTGCCACCTTCAAAAGCTGGCTGCGGGTGAGGAACCTGCCGTTTTCTTCCCGGTATGCCACAATATTTTTGGCAATGGTTTTGGTGATGCCGGAAATATATTCCAGCAAAGAAGCGGAGGCCGTGTTTAAGTCCACCCCTACTTTATTCACGCAGTCTTCCACCACGCCGCCCAACGCGCCGCTTAGCTTTTTCTGGTCCATGTCATGCTGGTACTGGCCTACCCCGATGGATTTCGGATCAATTTTCACCAGTTCTGCCAATGGGTCCTGCAGGCGCCTTGCAATGGAGGCCGCGCTGCGCTGCCCTACGTCAAAATTCGGAAATTCCTCCGTTGCCAGCTTGCTGGCGGAATAGACCGAAGCCCCCGCTTCATTTACAATCACGTACTGGACTGGGGGGATGGTTTTGGGGAGCTCCTTGAGCAAATCTACGATAATCATTTCCGACTCCCGGGAGGCTGTCCCATTTCCTACGGAAATCAGGGAAATGCCGTAGTTTTGGATGAGCTTTTTCAGTATTTTTTTGGATTCCTCCACCTTGTTCTGGGGCGCGGTGGGGTAAATGACTGTGGTGTCCAGCACTTTCCCGGTGGAGTCCACCACTGCCAGCTTGCAGCCGGTGCGGAAGGCAGGATCCCAGCCCAGCACTACTTTCCCGGCGATGGGGGGCTGCATTAAAAGCTGCTCCAGATTTTTCCCAAATACCCGGATTGCCCCGTCCTCCGCCCGTTCTGTCAGCTCATTGCGGATTTCCCGCTCAATGGCTGGGGCAATCAGCCGCTTATAGCTGTCCTCCACCACTGCCTGTAAGGTTGGGGCCGTGTTCGGGTTGTCTTTCACAATCACTTTTTTCTCCAGATACTGCAAAATCCGTTCCACGGGGGCTTCTACCTTTACCGTTAGGATTTTCTCCGCCTCGCCCCGGTTCAGGGCAAGGATCCGGTGGCCTGCCAGCTTTGCAAGGCCTTCCTCAAATTCGTAATACATTTCGTAGACGGATTCCGTTTCCGGGTTTTTGGCCGCAGAAATGATTTTCCCTGTGCGCATGGTGATATCGCGGATGTATTTCCGGTAGCTTGCTTCGTCGGAAATATTTTCTGCCAAAATGTCCATGGCCCCTGCAATGGCGTCTGCTGGGGTTTCCACCCCTTTTTCCGGATCCACAAACGGCAATGCCTCTGTTTCCAAATTTTCCTTTGTCTGCTGCAGCAAAATAATGTTTGCCAAGGGCTCCAAGCCTTTTTCTTTTGCAATGGTGGCCCTTGTCCGGCGTTTGGGGCGGTAGGGGCGGTACAAATCCTCCACTGCCACCAACGTTTCCGCAGAAAGCACCTGCTGCTCCAACTCCTCGGTCAGCTTGCCCTGCTCCTTGATGCTTGACAATACCTGCCCTTTCTTTTCCTCTAGGTTCCGCAGGTAAACCAAGCGTTCGTGGAGGTTACGGAGCACCTCGTCGTTCAGCGCCCCTGTGGCTTCTTTCCGGTATCTGGAAATAAAGGGGATGGTGTTCCCCTCGTCAATCAAGGTTACGGCAGCTTCTGCCTGCTGCTTGCGGATGCCTAGTTCTTCCGCTAACTTTGCAATAATATCCATGGATAACTCTCCTTACTCCTTTTTCTGCCATGGGGCTGCCGTATAAAACAAGCATACGCCCTCCCAAAAGGCCATTCTATAGAAAGAATGTAACTTCCTCGCTGGCAAGCGGATGGCACGGCAGCCCCCTGCGCTCCATTATATCGGATTTCCTCTTTCCTTTCAAGAAAATATATTTGTGTTTTCCGCCTGCACATGCTACAATAATGGATGGAAAAACGGACTTTTATCCGGCTGTTTTCCTGCAGGAACATCTGAAAAATGAAAGGGATGGGTGATTACTATGGATTACGGAGAAAATAAATCTTATCTTGAAATGCGTTCCGCCGGCATGGCCGTGGCGTCCTTGGTAATGGGAATCCTTGGGCTTGCCATGGCTTGCTGCGTCTACCCGCCGGTTATTTTCGGCTCCCTCGCCATTATCTTTGCGCTGCTTTCCAGAGGCGGGGAAATGCATATGAACAGCTATGGGAAGGCGGGGCTGGTCTTGGGGATTCTCGGCATTATCTGCGGGATCCTGATTTTTACGTATTCTTTCTTCACGCTGATGGCAGAATTTGGCGGATTGGAAGGATACCTTCAGTACATCGAGGAACTCATGGAGGAAATGGGCGGTTCCCCCGGTTCTTCCAGCCCTTATGATTTCTATGACATGCTGTAAAAAGGAGGCGCAACCATGTTCCAGCCTACAGGACTGATAGAGGAATACCAGAAATTAAACCCCGGGGAAGCCCGGCTCTCGGGCATCCGGGAAGCCATCCGGCAAGCAGACTTGGCACAGGACAAAAGCTACATGCTGTATTTCCGCTACGCCTATGCCGATGAATGTAGGAAAGATGAAAGCGACAGTTTTCTGTTCCACCTCTACTTGATTTTCCCGGAGCTTTTAGCAATTTATGAAGAAAACCCTGGCATCAAGCTGCCGGGGAGCAGCCATGAAGCCGCAACGGACGCGGTGATGGAAATTTTCTCGGAAATGGTCTGCTGCGCCGACTTTTTTTACCAAATCCCTATTGGGGATATGGAAAAATATTTGGAAAAGTACAAGGGATTCTGCCAAATGCATGGATACCCCCTGTTTGATTACCATACAGCGTCCGCCCGGCTGTACCGGCAGACAGACGACAAGGGACGGGCGATGCAGCATGTCAGGGATTTCAAGGCCCTCTGCCGAGCATACCATTGCCGGGATTCCTACTGCTTAGATTTCATTGGGGAAATGGCCTGCTGGTACGATGACTTGGAAACTTTGCAAAAATCCACGAAGCTGCTGGAAAAACACTACCCCCAGAGCCAAAAACTAGCCTATGAATATGGGCGGCTCCTCTACTGTTATGCGGTCCGAAGGCAAGACACCGGACAGGCAGCCCCCTATTACCGCTTGCTTAAGCAAATCTGCAGGCAATACCGGATGCACAGCCCTTATTTTTCTGATACCATTGTATATCTTGTAAAGACAGACCTGAATTCTGCATGGAGTTTTTTTAAGAAAGAAGCGCCCCATGAGGTTTTGGGGACAATTCCGCTGTATAAAATGGAATTTTCCATTGGGGCTGAAATCATGATGCGGAGCCTGCTGAAACAGGGGAAGGAAACGGTACGGCTTTCCCTGCCGGGCAGCCAGCCTTGGCAGCGGGAAGATGGGCGTTACCAGACCAAAGAGCTGGCGGAATACTTCGGCAGGGAGGCGCGGGACATTTCGGATAAGTTTGATGTGCGGAATGGGAATACGAACTGCAGGAAGGAATATGGGATGTTCCTTGGGGCGGTGGAGGGCTGTATTTAGAAGCGGGGACTCCATACACCACATAGGGATTTGCCAACAAAAACTGGCATTTTTCCTTGTTCCGTGCCGTACCAAGCGTATTAACCTTCCTATAGGATTCCCGGTTTTCCAGCCTAATTTCTTTTTCTATGTATACACAGAATTATACGGTTTTTCAATTTTCCCAACTGCCTTTGTTTAAATTTGGGCTGCACTCCCACATGCCGCAGGGGTGCAGCATAACACTTCTGGATAGATTCCCCTACTCTCTATAATTTTCCTTATGCACGCCCGGATATTATCCATTCTTCCAACCCATCCAAGGTGATTTTCTTCCTTTCGCCATCCTGCCGCTCCCTGCCTGCCGGAATATCCCTATACCAGCCGGCAAAATATACCCTCTGCTTGATTTCAGCGCCAGAAATGCGGCTGTTCCGCCTGCAGGTAGTTTTCATAAATAAGCATTGCAATTTCTTCAAAGATACTATATTATATTTTATAATAAAAAGTATACATTGGGGATATAAGGCAAAACGGGATGCTGCACCCATGGAATCCCAGTAATATTTCCCATAATACCAGAAAGATTATCCCTAAATTAAAAATATTAAGATATTGGAAGGTTATTTAGGAATGATATCATGGAAAGTGAGGAAAAATGAGAAAAAATAGTTTAAAAAGAAAATCATTCAGTTTTTTCTTGCCGGTGCATTGGCAGCTACCGCAATAAGTGTAGTCCCGCCTATAGAAATTCATGCAGAAGAAGGGGAAGGGAAGATATCTGCCCAACGTTCCTTTGACAGCAGTTATGATACACAGAATTCTTACAACGGAAACGATTTGGGATGTACTTACACACCTGAGAAAACTACATTTAAGGTATGGTCGCCAGAAGCGTCTTCGGTTGTGCTTTGCAGGTATGAAAATGGCAATGGCGGCAGCGCCATAGAAGAAACGCCAATGGCAAAAGGCGAGAAAGGCGTGTGGAGCGCAGAAGTTACAGGGGATATCGTAAATACGTATTATACTTACAAGGTGACGGTAAACGGAAGTACCAACGAGGCAGCCGATATCTATGCGAAGGCAGCAGGAGTTAACGGCGACAGGGCTATGGTAGTAGATTTGGACAGTACGGACCCAGAGCATTGGGAGAAAAACTACCAGCGGGAAAAAACATTGCTTAGCGATATCATTGTATGGGAAATCCATATCAGGGATTTTTCTATTGATGTAAGTTCCGGCGTGTCGCAGCAAAACCGTGGAAAATATAAAGCATTTACGGAAAGCACTACCATTAATGGGGAAGGAAGGACAGCCTCCTGCGTAGATTATTTAAAGGAGCTTGGCGTCACACATGTACAGATCCTTCCGATGTATGATTATGATGCCGTAGATGAGGCAAGCCCCGGGAGTGATTATAGCTGGGGGTATAGCCCGAAGAATTACAATGTTCCAGAAGGTTCATATTCCAGTGATCCATATGACGGAAATGTCCGTATCACAGAGATGAAACAAATGATCCAGGCATTGCATGACGCAGGAATAAAGGTAATTATGGATGTTGCTTATAGCCATACTTGCGATGCCAAGGATTCTAATTTTAATAAGATTATGCCGGACTATTACTATAAGCTGAACAGCGACTTGTCGTATGATGACCAATCTGGCTACGGCAATGCTACCAGAAGCGACAGCGCTATGTTCCGCAAATTTATGATAGATTCCGTTTCTTATTGGGCAGAAGAATATAACTTGGACGGTTTTCGGTTTGACCTTATGGGAATCCATGATTTGGCGACTATGAATCAGATCCGCTCTGTACTGGACAGCAAATTTGGCAAAAATACGATTGTGCTATATGGGGAAGGCTGGACTGGTAACGGTGCATACAATCCAAATAGCGCACATAAGGCAAATGAATCAAAATTAGATTATGGCATTGGGTATTATAATGACCAGATTAGGGAGGCATTAAAAGGCGGGCAGAACTTTGACGGAACGATAGGTTTCCTGCAGGCAAATTATGTGAGCGGTGAGTATCTGGAGCCAGGGGAGAAATGGCCCAATAATGTATTTGGCGGAATCATGGGGTCTGTAGGTTACACTTCCGGCGAATGGGGAATGTGGCGGCCATTCTGGTCCAAATCATCGGGCTGCTGCTTAAGCTATGTATCCGCACACGATAACCTTACCCTTTGGGATAAACTGGCCGAAGGGTTTGGGCAGGACTTTTCATCTGTAGACGATAAGATGAAAAGAATGAATAAAATGGCCGGGAGCGTAGTTCTTGTATCCAAGGGCGGAGCGTTCATGCAGGCAGGAGAAGAATTTGCCAGAACCAAAAACGGAGATGATAACAGTAGTTCTTCTCCGGATTCCGTAAATAAAATCGATTGGAACAGGGCCGAAACATATTCTGACATCCGGGAATACTATCAGGGAATGATCCGCATCCGTAAATCATTCTCCGGTTTCCGTTCTATTCTGGAGAGGGCTGCTGATAATTGGAACCCAACAAATAATAACATAGAATGGATAAGCAAAGAAGAAACCGGAATGACAGCCTTTTATGAAACGAACAATGTATCTGGCGAATGGGACAGGATAGCAGTGCTTATTAACAATGCAGCATCTGATGAAGCTGTTACCCTAACAGGTTCCAATGATTGGGTCATTATAGCGGATGGGACGAAAGCCGGTTTAGAGAAAATTAGGGAATCAGGCCCTGACATCACGGTACCGGAAAAATCTGTTATAGTAGCAGTGCCGAAAGATACGTTTGATGAAAATAATGTTTCGGATAATAAACCGCCAGTTATCACATGTGACGCATCCTTCAATGTTCCGGCAGGCACCATTTTTTCGTTTACGGTTGGAACCTCAGATCCTGACAAAGATACCGTGGCACTGGCTGCAGATGGAATTCCAAACGGAGCTTCTTTTGACATAGCTACAGGGGTATTTCAGTGGGAAAATCCGGCTGTAGGAAATTATACAGTGACACTGACTGCAAGCGACGGAAAAAATACTGTAACAAAAACTGTAACTATAACCGTTTTAGAAGAAAGCAGTGAACCCCCAGCAAAACCAGACGAAAATCCCACAGAACCGGATAAAAACCCGGAAAACCCTGACGGAACCACCACAAAGCCCGATAAGGACCCGGATAACCCTGACGGAACCACCACAGAGCCCGATAAGGACCCGGATAACCCTGACGGAACCACCACAGAGCCCGATAAAGACCCGGATAACCCTGACGGAACCACCACAGAGCCCGATAAAGACCCGATAAAACCAATTGAAAATCCGGCGAATCCAGACAAAGAACCGGCAAAACCAATTGAGGATCCGGCAGAGCCAAGCAAAGAACCTTCATCAGAAGAACCGGTAAAGAAATTAAAAATTACAAATTTAAGCATAGGTAAAAAAAGCGGAACAGCACAAGTTGATGATAACATTTCAATTTCGGTTAAATCAACGGGCGGAGTTGGAGTTATTAAATACCGTTTCCTTGTAAAGAAAGGCTCTTCCTCTATAATTAAAAATTATTCAACTTCCCAGTCTGCAAAATGGAAACCTAAAAAAGCGGGAAAATATAGTATTATAGTATCTGCCAAGGATAGCAAAGGGAACGTTGTAACGAAGTCCATATCGAAATATGCAGTAAACAGCAAACTTAAAGTTAGCAGCTTTCAGGCATCGCCTTCCAGTAAAAAAGCCAAGGCAGGTAAAAAAATCAAACTAACGGTAAAGGCGTCAGGAGGAACAAAAAAATACCAATATAAATTTGAATACAAAAAATCCGGCACGAAAAAAATTAAGAAAATCAATAATTATAGTTCTAAAAAAACTGTATACTGGCGGCCTAAAAATCCCGGGACATACACATTGTATGTATCTGCAAAAGATAAAACTACAAAAAGAGTAGTAAAAAAGACCATCCATAGATATATAGTAAAAAAATAATTTATGGCCCTGTGCAGGGCAGTTGGTTTGACCCAATCAGGCCATAATTAAAGATAGTTTCCATGGGAAGGAGGGATACATTTGAAAAAACATGCATCTCTGAATCCGGAAGAAAAATTTAATAGCTTTATAGGCCCTTCCTCTGCTTGGTTTCGGTGTATAGCAATTATTACCATATTTATAGCGGCAGATTTTCCAGTAGCAGTACTCTTCATAGGGCTAATATTAATACACGAATATTTCGAGTATAAGTACTTGGGAAAAAAGGCCGTTGAATTTAAAAGAGGTGACGGAATAGGCCATCCTGAAGAAAAACTAGATAGGCATACTGTTTTTTCTTGGCTTTGGCTCCTTGGAATTGTTGTTCTGGCTTTGCTGATCTTCGGTGTATATTAGGCTTATTTCCCTAAAGAAATGTCTATAAAATCCTAGGCCCAATGCGGACTGCTTTGAGCCTAGGATTTTAGTTTTTACGTCGGTATGGCACATCTCATCTATGCTTAAAATGGCATCCCATCCCCTGCATAAAATTCTTTCTGCCCCCTGTCTAATTCCCCTGCTGCATCTAAGTAAAAGCTAACCATGGTCTGCTCTATATAGGGCATTACCCAAAGCATCCCAAGCCCGCAGGAACACAGGCCAAGGAGGCACATGCCAAGAAAACTTAGGCCTACATAGAACATCCTCCCTTTCCTTCCGTCCATCAGGCGCGCGCTTTCCTTGAAAGCCTCCAATGCACCCATCTGGGGATGGTCCACCAGCAGGAAAAATACAAGCCCATAGCGCAGGAGGATTACTACCATTATAACTGCCCCTGCCAGATACAGGGCAGCCCCTATTACATTGGCAAGCATCAAGCCCTGCAAAACCCCTACAAGCCAGCACAGGCTGCCTGGCAGCAGGCAGGCCAGTTCAATCCCAAACATCATCAACGTGCCTACGATATAACGGTCTGGCCTTTTTGTAAATTCCCCAAACATCATGCCGATTCCCGTCTGCTGCCCCCTTGCAAAGCACAGCATCATCCGGGTAATCCCGCACTGCATAATTGTGGATATAATCCCCAGAATCATTGCCGCAACCAGATAGGCAACAAACTGCACCGTCCCGCCTCCGCTTAAGACAAACAGGAATTCAAAAGGCAGGAGAGCCGCAAACACAATCAGGTACTGCAGCAGCGTTGCGCCAATCACCAGCCCCCAATGGCCTGTCAGTTTTTCCCTTGCAAGTCTTTTTAACTCTGCTGATGTCCGTTCCATTCTTATTACGCCTCATTTCTAAGCTGAATAATCATCCATGATGTCCTGCTCGAACTCCAGTATTTCCCCTGTGGCTGCATCAATCTCTATGTCATACTCATAAATATCTTTCACCAGTTCGATTTCATATACTGCTTTCCCATCGTCCCGGTCAAATTCTGCTTTTACTACGGTTGCGCCGGGGACTTCCTTAAGGGCAATCTGCTTTGCCTTTTCCACTCCGATGTAGCCATTGTTGCTGTTCTTGGGTTTTAATGTTTCTTCCCATTCATAGCCGATTAATTTGCCGGTCCTTGCATGGAAATCAAGTTCGTATTTCTTATTCCCCTTCTTCATCTTGACTTTGTATTGGCTGATTCCATCGTCATATTTCAGCCGCAGGCTGGTAACTGCTGCGCCGCGCACCTGCTTCTTCGCCAGCTTTTCGCATTTGTCCCTGCTGATAATTTTCTTCTTGGTGCTGCGGTTCAGCTTATGTTCTTCCCAGCCATATTGGATTAATTTCCCATTGGACGCCCGGTAAGTTAAATCATATTCCCGGGTCCCTTTCATTAGCTTCACTTCATAGACAAGGTTCCCTTTTTCGTAATCCTTGTCGATTTCTACCACAGTCCCGCCTTTTACTTTCTTCCTCGCCATGGATTCGGCTTGGCTGTCCCGGGTAATTTTCTTTGCAAATGCAGTGTTAGGGGCCAAAAGCACCCCGGCCGCAACAAGGCAGAACATCATGCACGCCATTGCCGCCATTTTCTGATACCATTTCCTTACCATTGAAATTACCTCCTTTATGCTCTTATTGGTACATAAAAGTATAACCCTGCGCAGGGCAAGGCCTGACGGAAAAGCTCAAATTATGCTGCATAATCAATATTTTTCCCCTTGGCTTCTTCCTCACCAAGAATCTTCTTGCTCTTTTCGTAAGGGTCGGCCGGGTATTTAATCCTAGTGGAGGTCGTGCCCCCAGATACGTAAGTCCTGCCACATTCCGGGCAGACGGACGTATGGATGCTGACGGATGCAGAAACTACTTTCCCATCTTTCTGTGCTGCCTTCGTATATGCATTGGACACATGTTCCCCTTCATGGGCGCGTACTGCGCTGCCTGCGGCTTCTGGGGAAATATGCGCTGCTGCCTTAAAGGAAACATTTTCGTCCGATCCGTCCTGATATTTGCGGTTCGCGCAGGTCTGGCAGCGTTCCCCGGTCTTTTTCACAGAACCGTCCTTGCTTTCCCTGTCCCAATAGACCCCGTCGGCGCCGTATGTCCTGCCAGCCTTGGAGCCATGCTCCCCACCTATGCCGCTGGCATATGCTGCCTTCTCCCCACTCGCCCCGCCGGCTGTGTATGCCCCTTGGGAATTGCTGTAATTGCTGTAACTGCCATAATTGTAACTGTTAGTCCCTCCAATTGCCCCTATCATAAAAACACCTCATTCCTTTCCTAATATTCTATTCTGGATTTGCGTCCCTGTACCAGAATCCTGCAGCCTTTTTCTATATATCGGCCTTCTATGCCTGTTCATATAGGGTACTTTTTTACATCATACCATATGCCCCGCACTATGGTATGGCAATCCATGCGCACTCCGGCGCGTATCATAGCTGTTGCCGTTATACCATAATCACTCCATGATAGGCTATGGTTGCCTATGCCACTCCGCTTCGCTTCGGGCGGTACAATAGCTGTGGCTATTATACCATAGTAAACCAATTTTGACAAATAGGAAAAAAAGGATTATACTGCACTACAGTTAGATAATAAGAAAGAAATGAATTGCATTTACATTATGTAAGGATGGTTTGATGCGGCAACGTGAGAAAGAAGAAACTGCCCTGTTTTATACGGGCTGGGCTTTGGTTTTCATACTATGCGCCCTTTGGGTCCTTTGGCGGCTGTTCCCCCTCCCATTTTCCAAGCTGGTACTGCCCTGCATGGTGCAATCGGTACTCGGGGTTTACTGCCCCGGCTGCGGAGGGACAAGGGCTGTGTCCGCTTTGCTCCGGGGGGATTTCCTTGGCTCGTTTATCTGCCACCCTCTGGTGCTGTATACTGCCGCTGTAGGGGGATGGTTTTTAATGAGCCAGACAATTGAACGCGCTACCAGGCACCGGATAAAAATTGGCATGAGGTACCGGGATGGGTATGTATGGGCTGCCCTTTGGATTGTTGTGGTAAATTTCGTGGTGAAGAATTTGCTTTTGATTGTGTGGGGCGTGGACTTGCTGGAAGGCTTCTATCTCTGAACGGGTTTGTTGGAAGGTTTCCATCCCTGTATGGACTTGCCCATCTTTACCCTGCGACATACAGCAGGGATTACATCCAGCCCTGCGCTAACGCCGGGCTGGATGCCGTTGTTCCTGCTGCGGCCACAGAAAGGAGCGGCAAAACCTGCAACCGTACCAAATGTTTCGGTTAGAGGTTCTGCCGCTCCTTTCCGGAGCCATAGGCAGCTAAGCCTTTCTTACTTTTTTTGCAGGCACTGCTGCATCAATGCATAAGCCCCCTGTTCTTTTACCACCTGAAGGCCTTCCGCCACTTTTTCGCAAAGCCCGGGCAATTCTGTCAGGTCTTCCCCCCAGAACTTTTCATTGGAAAGGACTGCTTCTGCCAAACTGCTTGGGCTATCGTCCTTATGCCCATGGTAGAATTCCAACACGTCAGAGCCGTCCTGAATTTTATATTCGTCATTGCCCCTTACCCCTATGAAACTGCTTTCATCCATACGGACGCCTTGGTAGAAGGCAATATAAAATGCCAAGGACGCCACGATACATTCTGGCAGGCTCCCATTTTTTTCTATATAGCCTTTCAGGGAAGGTAGCACCCTTGCTTTCCATTTGGAAGTGGAATTTAAAGAAATTGCAAGGAGCGCATGGTCAATAAAAGGATTGTTAAAGCGGTCGGTGACTGCTTTTGCAAAATCCATCAGCTCTTGTTCGGGCAGCGACAGTGTCGGGATGATTTCCTCATAAATTGTTTTGTTCATAAACCCCCGGATGACGCCGTCTTCCATGCAGCCCCGCACAATATCCTGCCCTGTCAGGAATGCACCAAGCACCATGGAGGTATGGGCGCCGTTTAAAATCCGCACTTTCCGCTGCTTATAGGGCTTGTGGTTGTCCGTAATAAGGACTGGGAGGCCTGCTGCTTCAAAAGGCAGCTCTTCTTTCAGGCTTTGGGGGCCTTCAATCACCCAAAAACCAAATATTTCCCCTGTGTCTATCACATTGTCCTCATACCCAAGCTCTTCGCAGAGGGCTTTTGCTTCATTCCTTGGGTATCCAGTAACAATGCGGTCTACCAGCGTAGAGCAGAAGATATTTTCTTCCTTTACCCAGTCCACAAAGCCTTCCCCGAGCCCCCACTGCTCTGCATATTGGAGGACGCACTTTTCCAATTCTTTCCCATTGTCGTCTATCAGCTCACAGGAGAGGATTACAAACCCTTTCCCTGCCTCGCCGCCGAAATTCTGGTACCTTTCATACAGGAACTGCGTCAGTTTCCCCGGATAGCTTTCCGCTGGCTTATCCTCCTTCTTGCAGGCAGGGTCGTATACAATGCCGGCCTCCGTGGTATTGCAGGCAATGAACCGAAGGTCTGGGTTCTTGGCACATTCCATGTAGGTTTCATACTCGCTGTAGGGGTTGATGCAGCGGCTGACGCAGGAGATTACCCTTTTTTCCGTCACTTCCTGCCCGTTTTCACAGCCCCGCAGGAACAGCGTATACAGCCCTTCCTGCTCATTGAGGAACCCGCGGATTGCATCCCCGCCGCGGATTGGCTGGACCAGCACGACTTTCGACTGGAATCCGGCTGTTTCGTTCATTTTGTCAATAAAATAGTCCACAAATGCCCGGAGGAAATTCCCCTCCCCGAACTGGAGCACCCGCTCTGGGGCATCCCCCAGCAGATAACCGCCAAAACCCATTTCTTTTAATGTTTGGTAAGATAATTTTTTCATATTTCCATCCATTCCTTTCCATATGGGGCTGTGCCTTTTACAGCGTTACCCCTTGCTTGAATATTGCCATGTCATGGAACCCTGCCAGTTCCGCTTTTACCTTTTTGCCAGAAGCCGTATCAATGACATATTGAAAAAGCTCTTCCCCAAGCTCCTCCGGCGCCTTCCCGGAAACCACCGGCCCGCAGTCAAAGTCAATCCAGTTTTTCTTATGCTCATATAAGGGGGAATTGCTGGAAATCTTCACGGTAGGCACCGGGCTGGCAAAGGGCGTCCCCCTGCCTGTCGTAAACAATACCATATGCGCGCCGGAGGCTGCAAGGGCAGTTGACGCTACCAAGTCATTTCCGGGGGCGCTTAGGAGGTTCAGGCCCCTCCTTGATACAATTTCCCCATAGGACAGCACCCCTTTTACCGCTGCTGAACCCGATTTTTGGGTGCAGCCAAGGGATTTGTCCTCCAGCGAAGATATTCCGCCTTGCTTATTTCCGGGAGAAGGGTTTTCATAAATCGTCTGCCCGTGGCTTGTGAAATAATTTTTAAAATCATTAATCAGCTTTACCGTCTTTTCAAACAGCTCTTCTGTTTCGCATCGGTTCATCAAAAGAGTTTCTGCCCCGAACATCTCGGGCACTTCCGTAAGGATGGTAGTCCCGCCTTCTGCAATCAGGCGGTCCGAAAAGGCGCCTACCGTTGGGTTTGCCGTAATCCCGGAAAGCCCGTCCGAGCCGCCGCACTTCATGCCTACCACCAATTCGCTGCAGGGGATTGGTTCCCTTTCAAATCCCGCGGCATATTCTGTAAGTGCTTTCACAATTTTCAGGCCTTCTTCCACTTCATCTTCTGTTTCTTGGGAAACCAAGAACTTCACCCGGCCCCCGTCGTAGTCCCCGATATAGCTTTTGAGCGTTTCCACGCCGCTGTTTTCGCAGCCTAAGCCAAGGACAAGCACACCCCCAGCATTGGGGTGGCAGATGAAATCTGCAAGGATCCGCCTCGTATTTTCCTGGTCCTCCCCCATCTGGGAACAGCCGTAAGGATGGGGAAATGCCACAATGGCGTCCACGGAGCCCTTGAGGAAGGCCTGTGCCTGCTTCTCAATTGCCGTAGCTACATTATTGACGCAGCCTACCGTCGGGATAATCCAGATTTCATTCCGTATGCCGACTTTGCCGCCGCTCCTTCTAAACCCTTGGAACATATGGGGTTCCCCCTTAGCTTTCAGTTCCTCCGCCCGGGGTTCATACTGATAAGTAAGGACCTCCCCAAGCCCCGTCCTCAAGTTGTGGGTGTGCACCCATTCTCCCTTTTTAATCCTGCATTTGGCGATGCCGATGGGTTCCCCATATTTGATAATTTTCTCCCCCTCGCCAATCTCCTGCAGGGCAAATTTATGCCCTTGGGGAATATCTTCCTCTAACTGCACACTGGCCTCGCCAACCTGCAGGGACAGTCCCTTTTCCAATGGCATAAGCGCTACCGCCACCATGTCCTTAGGGCTGATTTTTACAAATTCCTGCATATCCTTTCCGTCCTCCTTCTTCATTTATGAATCTTCATTTCCAAATTTCCTATGCGTAACTTCATCCAAAATAAATCTCCATTTCCAAATCTCCTATGCTTAATTTCATCCAAAATGAATCTCCATTTCCAAATCTCCTGTGCATAACTTCATTCAATATGTAAGTGCTTACACAAAAGATACGTCCTTTTTGCTGATTCGTCAAGATGTTTTCATTTATTTTGTACATTTTCGTTATTGTGCACAATTGCTTTTGCTGCTTTTTGTGAGCCTTTCCGCCATATGTTCTATTGTATCTGCATTTCCTGCATGTTATAATAGTGCAAAGTGTAAGGTCTTACAATTCGGAAATATGAAATTGTAAAGGAAGTGGAATTATGAATATTTATGACATTGCAAAGCTGGCAGGGGTTTCCATTGCCACGGTGTCCCGGGTCGTAAACGACAGCCCGAAAGTCAGTGAAAAAACGAAGGAACGGGTCCGCAAAGTAATGGAAGAAAATGACTACACGCCAAATATTTTTGCCCGGGGGCTTGGCCTTGGTTCCATGAACACCCTTGGCATTGTCTGCCCTGACGTGGCGGACGCCTATATGGCAAAGGCAGTTTCTTATCTGGAAAAGAATTTGCAGGGGTACGGCTATGACTGCATCCTTTACTGCAGCGGCTATGATGAGGAGGATAAACAGCAGGCCGTTGAACGTATTCTGAAAAAACAGATTGACGCCCTGATTTTAATTGGTTCCGATTATGTCCCGGAATCCGATGAATTTTCCAACTGCATCTATAACGCCGCGAAACAGCTCCCTGTATTTTTGATTAACGGCTATATGGAAGGCGACAATATTTACTGCGTCCTAGTCGACGACTTCCAAGCGGTGTACGACGTCATGGAGGAATTGATTTTTTGCGGGAAAAAGGAAATCCTGTTCCTCACCAACGCAACCTCCTACAGTGCAAAGCAAAAGCTTGGCGGCTACGAATCCGCTCTCTTGGACCACCAGATGGAAATAGACCCTAGCCGGATTCTCTTTTCCGAGAATTCTATCTACCAAACGAGGAATCTGCTGCTCCGCCAGCGGGGCTTAAGTTTTGACGCCGTCATCGCCGTGGAGGACGGCCTTGCCATAGGCGCCATCAAATACGCCCATGCCCGGGGGCTCCGCATCCCGGGGGAAATCAATGTCATAGGCTGCAATAATTCTGAACTTTCCATTAGTTGCGAGCCTGAACTGACCTCTATCGACACCCGGGTAGAAATTTTATGCAAAACAGCAATCGACTCTATCATGTCCTTGCTGGGAGGGGAGAAAGTCATGCAAAAGCAGATGGTAAAATGCCATCTGGTAAAACGCAATACCACCAATTTCTGATTTCGGAGAATCCAATATGAAAGGAATCAGAACAATGGTAAACCGCATGGAATATTTCCACCAACGGGGCTGCCTCGTGTCCGGCCATGGCCTTGATTACGTCATGTATGCCCCGGCGCCAGAAGAGGAAATTGAAGCTATTTTCCAAAAAGCCCTGAAAGGGGAATCCCTGGCATGGGAAGAAACTGCCAAGTACAAAACGGCGTTCCTGCTTTTCTTAGGGAGGCAGTACCACCGCTTTGGCTGGGTGATGCAGCCCCATTATGGGTGCAAACGGGACAATAACCCTGCCATGTCCGAAAAGCTCGACCCGGAGGGTTTTGTCTTATAGGAAATTCATGAACTTCATCACTTCACAGTGGCACGGTATTTCCTATAAGACGAAAAAGCGCTGAAACGCATGGTTGAAGGGATTTGTTACCCGAATGCGGTTTCTTATTTTGGGTTTTCTGTGTAAAACCTGTAAATAAATAAGGGCTTTGGCTCTGGGAATTAGGCGGTAAACCTGAAAGGTTTTTGGAAACAGCTGGCTGACTGGAGCCAGAAAATAGCCTTTGAACCTGAAAGGTCTTTGGAACCAGACAAAAATAAAGCGGCTCTTCCTTATGCAAACTGGGCAGCGCTCCGGCGGGCGGAGGGTAGCCATAGACTGTTTGCATAAAGGGGAGCCGCTTACATTCTTATATCTTTGGAAGAACAACATATAGCCGTTTGGCTGTTCTGGGAGAGCCGCCCTGCGCCTCCCCTGTCAGTCTTCGATAAATTGGTCGTGGACTGCCCGCATTGCCTTATCCACGTCTTCCTCATTTATCAGCACGGTAATCCGTATCTCGGAGGTGGCAATCATGCGGATGTTAATCCCTGCATTATACAATGCTTCAAACATCCGGGAGGCCACGCCGGGGTTGGACTGCATCCCCGCCCCTACGATAGATACTTTCGCTACGGTATCATTCTTTTCTATTTTCTTCGCGGTAATCCGGTTCCGGTGTTCCTCAAGGATGGCAACCGTTTCATCTGCATCCTCCCTGGCCACGGTAAAGGAAATGTCCTTGGTTCCTTCCTGCCCGATGGACTGCAGGATGATGTCTACATTAATATGGTGTTTTGCCAGCAAATCAAATATTTTAAAGGCAATCCCCGGGACATCCTTCACGCCGAACACGGCAATCCTTGATGTATTTTTGTCTACTGCCACTCCGCTGACAAGCATACTTTCCATGTCTGTTTCCTCCTTTACTACCGTCCCCTGCGCGTTGTTCAGGCTGGAACGGACGACGAGCTGCACGCCGTATTTTTTTGCCATTTCCACGGAGCGGTTATGCAGTACTTTTGCCCCCAATGTTGCCAATTCCAGCATTTCATCGTAAGTAATTTCCGGGATTTTCTTTGCGTTGGGCACAATCCGCGGGTCGGCGGTGTAGACGCCCTCCACGTCTGTATAAATTTCACAGGCGTCCGCATGGAGCACTGCGGCCAATGCCACTGCGGTGGTATCGGAGCCGCCCCGCCCCAAGGTGGTAATGTCCTCGTATTTGTTCACCCCTTGGAACCCTGTGACAATGACGATTTTGCGGTTATCCAGCTCATGGCGGATCCGCTGGGTATCAATTTTCTTAAACCGGGCATTGCCGTACCGGGAGGAAGTCTGCATCATTACCTGAAACGCATTTAAGGAAATGGCAGGCACGCCCATTGCGCCCATTGCCATGGACATCAAGGCTGCTGAAGTCTGTTCCCCGGTAGACAGGAGCATATCCAGTTCCCGCTTGGACGGCTCCGGGTTGATGCTTTTTGCCAGTTCCAGCAAGCTGTCCGTGGTCTTTCCCATGGCGGAGAGCACCACCACCACGTCGTTCCCCTTCCGGTAATCCTCCATGCAGCGTTTTGCCACATTGTAAATCCGCTCTTTATCTGCAACGGAGCTCCCTCCGAATTTTTTTACTATTAACATATTGTTCTCCTGAAACTTTACTTTTTAAAGCCGCTGCCAATCAGGTAATTTATCAGTTCGCAGCCCTTGGAAATATGGAAACCGCTTTTTGCCGCTTCTCTTTCGTTGTATTTCCATGTGTGGGCCTGCGGTTTCGTGCTGTCATACAGAAGGTAAGGCACGTCGTCCCCCGTATGGGTGCGGATGCAGATTGGCGTCGGGTGGTCTGGCAGGACCATCATACGGAATTCCTCCCCGGCCTTTTCTAGCCCCTCTTTGATAGGCGCAATCACCTGCCCATCCAGAAATTGGATGGCCTGCACTTTCTTCTCTGCGCTGCCCTGATGCCCCATCTCATCCGGCGCTTCTACGTGCACATACACAAAATCATAATTCTCCTCCGTCAGCACGTCCACGGCTGCTTGGGCTTTCCCCCGGTAATTGGTATGGAGGCCGCCGTTTGCACCTTCCACAAAAACCGTTTTCATGGACGCCCCCACGGCAATTCCTTTCAGCAAATCCACGGCGGACACCATAGCCCCCTTAAGCCCCGTCTTTTCCTCAAAAGAAGACAGGGACGGCCGGGTGCCAGCCCCCCAGAACCAGCAGGAATTGGCCGGGTTCAGCCCCTGCTTTTTCCGTTCTAGGTTGATGGGGTGGTCCACAAGGATCTGGTAACTCTTTTCCATCATCTCCCGCAGCATGGCATCCCCTGGCAAATACTGCCCAATCTCCTGCCCCAGCACGTCATGGGGCTGCGCCAGCGTTATCACTTCCCCATTCTGCCAAATCAGCAGGTGGCGGTAACTAGTCCCTGCATAAAACTGGTAAACCTCAGTTTCCAGCTCTTTTTTCACCGCCTCCAGCAAAACAGCCGCATCCTCCGTGGAAATTTCCCCGGAACTGTGGTCTAAAATCCTTTTTTTCCCAAATTCCTGCTCTTCCTCCGTCAACGTCACAAGGTTGCAGCGCAAGGACACATCCGTCGGCTTCATGTCCACGCCGATGCTAAGGGCCTCTAGCGGGGACCGCCCGGAATAATACTTCTTCGGGTCATACCCCAGCACAGAAAGGTTCGCCGTATCGCTCCCCGGCGCCATCCCATCCGGTATGGTATGCACCGTCCCGATTTCCCCTGCCGCCGCAAGGCTGTCCATGCAAGGCGTCTTGGCAAATTCCAAGGGCGTCAGCCCCTTAAGCTCTTCCACTGGGAGGTCTGCCATCCCATCCCCAAGCACAATCACATATTTCATAAAATTCCTCTCTCTATAAACTACGTAAATCCATAAGAATTGTTCTTCTAATATTATTAAAAAATATTCCCCTTACCAATATTTCCAAGGAAATTTCCCTATGCCGATACACAGGAAATTCAGGGCTGCCCTCCCTCTAAGCAAACGGTTCATGGGCGTTCTTAGTGGAGGCGAAATCCACTGCTTACGAAGACTTAGGGATGAAGGCTTTCCTGAAATCCTTTAGTCGTAGTTAGCAGTTAGTTCGCCGGAACGTTGCCCAGTTTGTGTGAGGGAGGGCAGCGCTGAATTTCCGTCCGGTTCCAAAACCTCCTTCTACACCACACGGATTCTCTGCAAGATACCCCCTAATCCATCCGCCTTCTTAGCAAACGTTTCCTCCGTCATTTTTCCCGTCAAAAAGCCAGTTTCCCCAGAAATCCCTTCTGCTTTTATAAACTCAACATCCCCAAACACATTCTGGATTTCCTCTTCCCCCTTGCTGCTCCTGACAAAAAACCGGCTCTCCGCCTTCTTGCTGTCCACCAAATCCATTTTCTTAGAGCTCCAAGAAATCAGGATATGCTTATTCAGGTGCTTTGCAATGTCCACAATATCCGCCACAACCGCGCT
Source organism: uncultured Lachnospiraceae bacterium (assembly GCA_910580195.1). Lineage (GTDB taxonomy): Bacteria > Bacillota > Clostridia > Lachnospirales > Lachnospiraceae > Petralouisia. The sequence continues at coordinate 25,948 of CAJTWA010000034.1, read as the reverse complement.
GGCCGTCGGGAGCTTCCCTGCGCCGCTGCCATAAAACATCGCGTCCCCCAGCACATTCCCATGGACAAAAATCGCATTGAACACATCATTTACATTATACAGCGGATGTTCCTGCGACAGCAAAAACGGCGCAACCATCGCGCAGTACCCTTCTTCTGTTTTCCGGCTGGTAGCCAACAGCTTAATGACCCTGCCCATGGCTTTGGCATAACGGATGTCCACCGCCGTAATTTTCGTAATGCCTTCCGTGTAAATTTCTTCAAAATCCACCTGCTGCCCGCATACCAAGGAAGTCAGGATTGCAATTTTCCGGCATGCGTCATACCCTTCAATATCTGCCGTCGGGTCTGCCTCCGCATACCCTCTAGATTGTGCGTCTTTTAACACATCGTCAAATTCCAGCCCTTCAAACGTCATTTTGCTAAGCATATAATTGGTGGTCCCATTCAAAATCCCTGTAATTTCCTGAATCTCGTCCGCTGTCAAGGAAGAATTCAACGGCCGGATAATGGGGATCCCGCCGCCTACGCTGGCTTCAAACAGGAAATTTATGCCCTGTTCTTTTGCAATGGCAATCAGTTCTGCCCCATGCTTTGCCACCAAAGCCTTGTTGGAGGTGGTGACGCTCTTGCCTGAAAGCAGCGCGCGTTTTACAAAGGTGTAAGCTGGCTCGACGCCGCCCATGGCTTCTACTACCACTTGGATTTCCGGGTCTTCTGCAATGATGTTGTAGTCGTGGATAACTTTCCCTTCCATGGGATCCCCCGGAAAATCCCTCAAATCCAAAATATATTTTACCTCGATTTCATCCCCTGCGCGCTTGGCGATGCTTTCTTGGTTGGTGTCTAATACTTCCACCACGCCGGACCCTATTGTCCCATATCCTAAAATTGCTATCTTTATCATAATTTCCTCCATTCCTTTCCCATTTCATTCCCTAGCTAATATTTTCACATAGTGGACGGACTTCTGCTGTTCCATGGTTTCCACCATTTGGGATACATTTTTCGTGTCCGGGAGCACATCAACGCTTAGCGACAAAGATGCGACCCCATTGACCGGGATGCTCTGGTGGATTGTCAGGATATTGGCGTGGAACTCTGCCACAATCCCAAGCACCACGGAAAGCAGCCCCGGCTCGTCATCCATCTGGATTACCATTGTGATTGTCTTCCCTTTGGCATTGTCATGAAAGGGAAAAATATCGTCTTTGTACTTATAAAAAGAGCTCCGGCTGATGCCCACCAGTTCCGTGGCTTCCTGCACGGATTCGGCGCGCTCCGATTCTAACAGCCGCTTTGCCTCCACCACCTTCAGCAGCACTTCCGGGACTGCTTTTTTCTTCAATACAAAATATTTTGTCTTATCTTCCATGCTGTCCTCCAGCCACAGCCATACCATTTTCTGTATGCCTGTGAAATACATCTGTGTTCACAGGAAAGATGTTAGCACATTTACTTTGGAAATGCAACTTGTTTTTAAAATTTCCTGCTGCCCCCGCTGGAACTGCGCCCGCCGGCCCCTGTATGCACGGTGCTTGTGCCGCCCCCGCCGCTGCCGCTGCTGCTGGAAGTTTTCTTTGGGATATGCCTGTGGGTGACAAATTGGTTCACCAGCCGGTCCTCCTTCACCCGCAGCCGGACGCTGCCGTTTTTTTCCATGGGGTAGCGGTAACCGCCGAATTTCAGGCGGTATTTCCCAATGATGGAGCCTGCGGTAATCCCTCCGGCTGCAACTGCCGCGATTGCCGCAGCCAGCAGTTCCACCCGGCTAATGCCCCGGTGCCCCTCCTGATAGCTGGTAACTTTCCCCGTATCTTTATCGTACAGGGAATTTTTCCTTGGGTTTTCTTCTTCAAATGCGGCCTCTGTTTCCGCCAGCATGGCTTCCAGCGTCCTCCCATACTGTTCCTCAGTAATTTCTTCATAGCCTGCATCTAAAATTTTATCCCTCCGGCCATCGGTGATGTAATACCTGCATTCCCCAAAAGCCTTTACGGCAATTTCCCGGTTGTCCATGTCAATCAGGCAGATTACGCCGCTGTCGTTTTCCGTATATTCGTCAAACCATGTTTCCGCATAAGTTTCAGCGTCCATGCCCCCGGCGTCCTCCGTTGTGACAGCCATAATGTCCCATCCGGTAGCGGACTCCATTTTTTCAATCTGCTGGACAATGCCTTGCCCCTCCTCTTCTGACAGAAGGCCGGCTTGGTCGGTTAGCTGCATGTTGGCAGCCAGAACATTGGCCGGGAGGAAGAGCAGGCACATTGCCAGCAAAAGAACCCAATTTTTCATAAGAAATACCCTCCTGCGAGCCCAAGCAGGAATACAATAAGAAATATTATCCCGCTTAGCATCCATACTTTTTTATAGTCAATGGGAAGTTCCCCATATACCGCCCCATTCTGGCCGTTCATGGAATAGTAATACATGTTCCCATCCCTGCCTTTATAAGTGACGGTCCAGACGGGGAGTAGGACATATTCCCAGTTTTCCCTCCGGCATCCTAGGCGGCAGTCCCGGACGGAAAGGGAGGAGTAACCATGGACGGTGCCCTTAAGGAGCTGTTCCCCATATTCCTTTGCTTCTGCCTTGACTTCCCCTGCCAGTTCTGCCTGCTCCATATCGCGCTTTTCCGCCAAAAAACCGGAAAGGTAGCCCATATGGAATTCCTGCGCCTTTGCCATGTCATAGGGGAGGACTCCGGAGGAGAGTTTGCAGTTCGCTTTTTTCAGGGCATTTTTCGTAATATCCTCTAAATGGAGTTCCCCGGCGCGCTCGACTTGGTATATTTTTGTTTCGGTATATTCCGTATCGCCGCTGCGCCAGACGCGGACGTTCCTCCCTTCCGCCTGCAAGGATCCATCCATATCCATATCGACCATCCAATAGGGGAAATACACGCCGGAAATCTTGTCAATCTGGCTTTTGTTGAAAAACGCTTTCGGGACAAATTTCTTGCTATGTACATAATCCAAAAATTTCTCCGTGGCCTCTTTTTTATCAATGGCGAAGGGGATGATTTTGTGGGGCAGGTATTCCCCGGACACCCGGCCGGACAGCACCACTGGGTTGTGGCAATAATAGCAGAAAGATGCGGCCGTGGTATCGTCTGTGACAATCTGTGCGCCGCAGCTTGGGCATTGGTAGACATTGCCTTCCTCTGCTGCCCTTCCAGAAGAAGGGGGATTTTCCTGCCGTCCGGCAGCGTTCCCAGATAAGGGGGCAGCCCCTTGCCGCCCGGGGCTGCCAGCAGGGGACGGCCTATGCTCCTGCCGGCCATCCTGCGGGCTTCTGTTGTTGGGTTGGGTTGGCCTTCCCTGCTCTGGCAGGAGCTGGCTTAATTCTTCCTGTGAAAACACAGAGGTACAATATTCGCATTTGTACTTCTGTGTTTTTGGATGGAAGACCAGTTCGCCGTCGCAGTTTGGGCATTTAAAACTGACTACTGCCATTTCTGTTCTCCTTGTATTATTTTGATTGAGATTTCCTTGCTAAAATAAAGTATACCACAATCTCTCTGCCCATTCCATAAATTAATCGCCCGTTTCATAAATGCCGTTATAATATTGACCCCTAATAAGACGGCAGACGAATCAATGCACTTCAGAAACAAAAGGAAATGTATCTTGCAATTAAAATTTGCATATGCTATAATGCCGTTAGGCAAAAGTAATGACGAGTCCATTGGGGCAAAAGAACGAATCCCCGAACCGTGTTGCAGCACAGTTCGGGGATTCTTCTTGTCTTTTATAGTGTCCAAGCACACACTAGGCTATTCGTTGCCCTTATCGTGCCTGTCTAGCCATTTGCTGATGAAGAGGCAAACCACATCTGCTGCGACAGTCACTAAAAAAGTAATGACGACTTCCATGAAGAACACCTCCTCCCGTTGCCGGGTGTCGGTTGGACAACACAGAAATTATAACATATCAATTGATATACTTCTATCTATTTTTCAGCAAAGAGTACCTCTCAAAAAAGTTTTAATGGCAGAAACCAAAAAATTCTAAAATAGCATATCAGAAAATGCAGAAAGAACGGTTCCCAAATGGCTTACTGCCGGAACCGTTCTTTTGATATGCCTATAAACGTGCTGATTTCCCTTGTCATTTTCCCACGCTTCGCACAGGATTTACTTCGCTGGTTTCCCACACTGTGCACAGAACTTCCCAGTGTTTTGCGCGCCGCAGCTGCAAGTCCATGCACCAAGGCTTTCTGGCTTTGCCTTCCCGCACTCGGAACAGAACTTCCCAGTATTCACATGGCCGCAGCTGCAGGTCCAGCCTTCTGGTTCCTGAGGCTTCGGCTTGCCGCACTCAGAACAGAATTTCCCAGTATTCCCCGCACCGCAGGCACAAGTCCATGCGCCGGGCTGGGCTCCCTGACGTCCCTGCCCCATGCCTTGGTTCTGCATCTGCATTTGCTGCATATTGGCGGCAGACGCTGCGCCCATGGCACTGCCTCCGGCCTGCATCCCGACGCCCATGCCCAGAAAGCCGGCCATTGCCCCATTGGCATTGGAGCCTGCCGCTTCTAAGCCCCGGGCCATATGGCCTTGCAGGTAGCCTTCCCGCACAGTGGGGTCGCCCAGCATCGCCCCTTCGTTGCGCATATTAATCAGTTCCGTGGATTTCTCGTCATAGGAAACGCTGGCAATCCCCACGGCTTGGATTTCCATGCCCCGCATACGGTTCCAGTCCTCATCCAAGGTATCCGCCATGTATTTTCCAAGCTCCCGCCCTTTAGAAGCCACATAAGAAATGCGGATTCCGTCGGCGGACATCTGGTTGATGGCTGACTGGAGGGCTTCCAAGAATTCTGACAGGTACTGTTCGTTGATATCCTCGATTTCCACCTGCTCCGCATTTCTTGGGATGGCCTCCCCATAAAAGCGGATGGGGTCAGTTATTTTAATGGAATACGTCCCATGCGCCCGGAGGAACAGCTCCGCATTGTAAAAACTGTCAAAATAATTGACTGGGTTCCGGGTGCCGAACTTAATCCCCTTGATTTCCTGCAAATTAATGTAAAAAACTTTCTGCATGGTTGGGGTCTGCCCGCCGAATTTCACACGCTGGAAAGATTCCTTCACTGCGTCCCTTAACTGCCCGTTGAACAGGGAGGGAAGGGAAGAGTTATCCACCTTGTAGTACCCCGGCTCCGCTGTATAATCCACAATTTTCCCGCCGTCAACCAGCATCATGAATTGGTTGTCATAGACATGGATGACGGAGCCGTTGCTCACCGAATCGCCGCTGCCTTTCACATTCTGGCCTTTCCGGGTTTTCACCCCTCGGGTAAATACGGTCCTCTCCCCCATATCCCCCGGCTCGTATACTTCCAGCCACTGGTCGGCCAGCCCGCCGGACACGGCTTCTATTGCTGCTCTGATAATACCCATTTTTCCTCCTGCGCTGCCCTTTGCAGCATATTTTTCCATTCTGTCTATTTTTCCACACAGGGAATTTTGGGCATCTGTGCTTAAAAATTCCCTGCATGGCTGCTAAAATTTCTCCGTTCCAAGCAAATGTTATCCCTGTTTTAACGCTTTCCCCAGCTTTTTCATTCCTAGAAAACGTTATTCCTACACAGTTACTTGCCAAGGCTTTTCTTTTTCAGGCAAATGCTATTCCTGCACAGGCTTGCCAAGGCTTTTCCATTTCAGGTAAGCATTGATAAATAAATCCAGCTTGCCATCCATCACGCTGTCCACATTCCCCGTTTCCGCATTGGTGCGGTGGTCTTTTACCATGGTGTAGGGCTGCATGACATAGGAACGGATTTGGTTCCCCCAGCCGATCTCTGTCACTTCCCCGCGGATATCCGCTGCCTTCTTCTCATTTTCCTCCTGTTTTAAAAGGAACAGCTTTGCCTTTAACATCTGCATGGCCTTATCCTTGTTCATGTGCTGGGAACGCTCATTCTGGCACTGCACCACAATCCCGGTAGGAAGGTGGGTAATGCGGATGGCGGAAGACGTCTTATTGATATGCTGCCCGCCGGCCCCGCTGGAACGGTAGGTATCAATCCGAAGGTCGTCGTCCTTTATCTCAATGTCAAGGTCTTTTTCAAGATCCGGCATCACGTCGCAGGAGGCAAAGGACGTCTGCCGCTTGCCTGCTGCATTGAAGGGGGAAATCCGCACCAGCCGGTGCACGCCTTTTTCCGATTTCAGGTAGCCGTAGGCATTTTCCCCACGCACCTCAAAGGTGATGGACTTAATGCCCGCTTCTTCCCCGTCAAGGGAATCCAGCACTTCCACCTCAAAGCCCTTATCCTCTGCCCACCGTTTATACATCCGGTACAGCATGGAATTCCAGTCGCAGGACTCCGTCCCGCCAGCCCCGGCATGGAGGGAAACAATGGCAGATTCCCCGTCGTATTCCCCGGAAAGCAGCGTCTTAATGCGGATGCCTTCAAAAATGGTTTCAAATTCCTGCAAAGATTCCTCGATTTCCGGGATTAGGGAGGCGTCGTTTTCCTCATAGCCCATTTCCAGCAAGGTTTCGATATCCTCAAACTGGCCGGAAAGCTGGGCGTACGTTTCCACGTCGCTCTTTAGGCTTTTCAGCTCCTTCATTTTCCTCTGGGAGAGCTCCGTGCTGTCCCAGAAATCCGGGGCCTCCATCTCCCGTTCCAGCTCTTGGATTTTCTTTTCCTTATTTGCTAAGTCAAAGTGAATCCCTCACTTCCACTAATGGCCCTCTGTAGGTGTTCAGCGTTGTTTTGAACTGGTCTAATTCTACCATTTGTGTCACCTCTTTCCATATTTCAAATTTGAGGCATAGCAAAAAATTAATTTCTGGCTGCCTTATGGGTATTATACGGTTTTGCGGCCTTACCGTCAAGCCAAATGCCCTACCGCAAAAAATTAGAGTACAGTTTGAAATATTATATTATTTTTTTGCCTATCTTCCACTATAATGAGAATAATAACAGAAAATGGAGAAAAAGGATATGAAAATAAAGAATAAAATATTGCTTGCGCTGCTTATCACTTTGCTATCCAGCGGAATTACCATCACCTCCATCTGGTACGGGACAAGCCAGAGCCTGATGGACAGCTATTTGAAAAATATGTCGGAAAGCACCATGCGGGACGCCTACCATGCCTTTGAATACCTCCTGACGGATACATCTTACATGGCAACCTTAATTTCCACAAATGGAAAAAACATCATTGACCCAATCAGCAACTTAAACCGCAAGGAGCTTAGCCAGAACGGCCAGTGGAACCGGGAATATCTGGAAAACCGCCGTTCCATCCTAGACTACATCAAAGGGATGATTGGGTACAAATACTATATTTCCGGCATTGCAGTGGCTGCCAACGAGGACTGCATTTTTGCCACCAGCGGCATTATCCAAGATAAAACAACATTGTACCGGGAAATACAAAAGCTAGACCAAGAACGGCTAAAAACCTCCATGGTAATGATGGATCCCATCCATCTGGAAGGCTTAAAATATACGGTTTCCAGCGACTATGTCGTGCCTGCTGTCAGGGGGATTGTGGATGCCGGCGGGAATTTGGCCGGGTATGTAATCTTATATTTTGACTACGGCGTGATTGAAGAAATGTTCTCTGCAAACCTCCCGGAAGGCAGTTACTTCCAAGTCGTCAACGGGCAGGGCTCCCTGATATTTTCTAACTGCGGGGATGACACTTCCGTATTTGAACATACCGAAAACGGGTACGCCTACCATACCTTCCTTGCCGAAAACGTAGGGTGGAATTTCCACATGGCAATACCGTCCCATTTCTACATTTCCGGCATCCGCCAGACTGCCCTTTTATCCGGCGGGATTATCACCGCTATCCTGCTGGCAGCCGGAGTTATTTCCGGGATTTTCATTTCCCGTATGACAACGGAAATCACGGTTCTAAGCGAACATATGAACAAGGTTTCGGAAGGCCATATGGACACCCAGTACCATGTCATCAGCCGCGACGAAATCGGCCAGATGGGCCATGCCTTTAACCATATGGTGGTGCGCATCCGGGAGCTGATGCAGAAAATCAGCGAGGAGGAACGGGACAAGCGGCTCAGTGAAATTGCTTTCCTGCAGGCGCAGATTAATCCCCACTTTATCTCCAATGTCTTAAACAATGCCGCTTGGATGGCAAACCTCCGCCACGCTGACAACATCGTGCTGCTGCTGCGCTCCTTAAACAGCCTTTTGCAGAACGCCATGCACGCGGAGGAAGACCTGATAAAGCTGTCGGATGAGCTTGACTATGTGGACAATTACTTAACGCTTATGGAATACAGCGGAAATTATGACTTTTATGTAGAAAAAAACATAGAAGATTCGGCAAATGCCCTCTACATCCCCCGTTTCATCCTCCAGCCTATTGTGGAAAATGCCATTTACCATGGGCTGCCAGAGGATCTTTCCAAACAGGGCTGCATCAAAATCAGCGCATGGGCCGAGGGGGACAAGCTGCATATTTCCATTGAAGACAACGGCACTGGCATCTCCCCGCAGGACGCCCAGCAGATCCTTGTCCGGAAACCAGAACGGCGCAAATCCTTCAACGGGATTGGCGTCCCAAATGTCAACGAACGGATCCGGCTGTTTTTTGGGGAAGAATATGGGCTGCACTACGAAAGCGAACCGGGCCAATACACAAGATGCATATTTCTACTGCCTATCGTAAAGGAGGGACAAGATGGCAACCATAAAACTGGCATTGGTGGATGATGAACTCATCAGCCGCAACACCATCAAAAAATATCTGGAGGGGAATGGCACCTATGAAATAGCCGCAGATTTCCAAAATGGGAAAATGGCGCTGGAATGGCTGCGGAAAAACAGCATTGACATCCTGCTCTGCGACATGCAGATGCCGGAGATGGATGGGGTAGAACTGATGCGCAACGTCCATATCATCGACGAATACCTGCCGGTTATCGCAATCAGCAGTTTCGATGATTTTAATTATGTGCGGGGGAGCTTAATCAACGGCGCCGCCAATTACCTGCTGAAGCATGAAATTACCAAGGAAAACCTGCTGTACGTGCTGGACCAGGTCAGGGAAAAATACCATATTGTCCCGGCAGAAAAAAATATCTGCTGCCAGAGGGGCTTTTGCATTTACGACAAGGAGGAGTTTACGGAAGAAAACTTGGCGCAGCTTTCTTCCAAAGGCATCATCAATTTCCACTGCCAGAACGTAGTCCCCATCGCCATCGGGCCGGACTACAAGCTTTCCGGCGGGACAAATATTGCGGAATACAAACAGGATATCAGCAAAGCAGTGCTCGACTTGTTAAACCAGATTTTAGGGAACCAGTATGAATATGTGGTGTATATTTCAAAACAGTACCATATCACTTTGCTAATCTCCTTTGCAGGGGAACGCAGCACCCTTTTTATGCTGAATACCGTGACAAACTTAACCGGCCGCCTCAAACGCCAAATCTTACGTATGCTTGACATTACCGTGACCCTTGTCAATGGGGAAGTACACAAAAACCTTGGGCCTGCGCTCCAAGAAGCCGCGCGCTTAGCGGACATCTTAAAAGACAAGCTCTACCTTGGCGGCAACCGGGTCGTCCCGGCAGCAGTGGCAAAAAAAGTGGAATACAGCACAGAGGAAATCCCAGAAAGTTTATGGGCGCAGCTTAACTTTGAGCTAGGGCACCAGATGGCAGAAAGCCGCGGCACCATATGCGAAATATTAGACCTGATAGAACAGAAGCGTTTCCAGCGTGAAAAAATGCTTTGGAGCTTACAGGAGCTTGCAAAACTTCTATGCCGCTACGGCTTCATCTCTGGGCCAGACGTGCAAAAAGCCATCGGGCACATGGAAGAATACGAAGAATACGCGCAGCTTAAGGGCATCCTATTGGACATGCTCCACCAGCAGATGCAAAGGGCCAAAGAGGAAAACCAGACAAACTACCCGCCCCAAATTGAGCGGGCAGTCAGCTATATCGACAAAAATTACATGAACGACATTTCCCTTGAAAAATGCGCAGAGATTACCGGCGTCAGTTACACGTATTTAAGCCGCGAGTTCAAGCGGGCAACCGGGATGCGCTTTGTGGAATACTTAAACCGCCAGCGCCTGAATAAGGCCAAAAGCCTGTTAATCCGCGAGGACATCCCGGTAAAAAAAGTGGCGGAGCTTTCGGGGTTCCGGAATTACAATTATTTTTTCAAAGTCTTCAAAGAACTGGAAGGCATCACCCCCAGCGAATTCGGCGCAAAAAAGTAGAGTGATTCCCAAAAATGATTATCTTTTTTTAAGGTTTGCCGCCCTTATAATAAGGGCAGGAGGTGACCACAATGAATAAATTGGGTAAAAAAAATAATTGGAAGGCATACCTTTACATCCTTCCCCTTATGGTCCTGTCTTTTTCACTGGTCTATTACTGCATTATCCGGACAGTAGCGGTAAGCTTTACAGACTGGGATGGGATGTCGGACACTTACACGGTTGTTGGGTTCCAGAATTACGCCAAAATGCTGGCAGACCCGGTATTCTGGAAAGCCGTAACGAACAATGTCCTGTTCTTTATCGGGACGGTATTCATACAGGCGGGCCTTGGGTTTTTCCTTGCGCTGCTGCTGAAAAAGAAGCTGCCGGGCTCGAACTTATTTAAGGCAATCTACTTTATGCCGATTGCCATGGCAACATCCATTATCACCGCTATTTTCAAAATTATCATGGACCCCACCAACGGGGCGCTGAACCAGTTCCTGCGGGCAATCCATTTAGACGGCCTTGCCATGAGCTGGCTGGGGGATCCGAAAATTGCGCTAATCTCCGTCATTGCCGTAAACATCTTCCAGTGGATGGGCTTTTCCATGATTACTTATTACGCCGGGCTTATGGCACTGCCGGACGATGTGTACGAAGCGGCAAAGATTGATGGGGCTGGATTTTGGAGGACAACCATTTCCATCACTTTCCCCATGTTAAAGAGCACCACAAACCTTCTAATTGTCCTTGGGATTGTAGGCTCCTTAAAAACCTTTGACTTGGTAAAGCTGCTGACTGCAGGGGGCCCGGGGCGGACAACTACCGTCATGAATACATACTTGTATGAAAAAGCCTTCAACGATTTCAATGCCGGAGGCGCGGCTTCTATCGGCGTTGCCATATTGGTGATTGCCATTGTTATGTCCTTCTTGCAGATTAAGCTGGGCAAGGAAGATTAAACAAATTGGAACCAGCAGCCACGGCACAGTTCCGGCACATTTTATCCGGACGAAGCGAAAGGAATGATTGAAATTATGAAAAAAAACAAACTGAAATCCATTGCCCCCACCTATGCAGTGCTCATCCTGTTTGCACTGATCTGGGTCCTGCCGCTGATTATCGCAATTACGAAATCATTTACCATCAACGGCTTTGGGAATTATGCATACGTGCTGACTTATGACAAAATCAATTATTTCCAAGTCATTTTCAACAGCATGTTCATAGCGGTAGTATCCGCAGTTACGGTAACCGTTATCACTGCGCTGGCAGCTTTTGCATTTTCGAAAATGCATTTCAGGGGCAGCAAAATTATTTACGGTGCTGTCCTTGCCTGCCTTGCAGTCCCAGTTGCCGCAGTGACGACCCCACTGTTTGCCATGATTAAAAACCTTGGGCTTTTAGACAGCCATTTTGGCGTCATCCTGCCCCTGATTGCTTTCAACGCACCGATGATGCTTTTGATGCTGAAAAATTATTTTGACACCATACCAGACGAGCTTCTGGAAAGCGCGCGGATTGACGGGGCTTCTACCTTCCGCATCTGGTATGAATTCATGGTCCCATTAAGCGTGCCCATGATTGCAAATGTATTGGTGCTGACTTTCATCTACTCATGGAACGATTACCTAGTGCCCCTTCTGGTAATGAGGAGCGAGAGCAATTACCCCGTCACCCTTGCCGCACAGTTTTTCATGTCCAGCACCTACCAGAGCCCGGTAGACGTGGCAAGGATTTACGCTGTCATGATCCTGCTGGCGCTGCCCTCCATTTTAGTATACTTATTCAGCCAAAAATTCTTAGTAGCCGGGGTTACAGCCGGTTCTGTAAAAGGATAATGCAAATAACCAGAACGGGACGCTGCTATTTTGCGCGAAACGGAACACCCCGCTGCTGGCAACGGGATGCCGCACCCTGCATTATTCCTACAATGCACTGCAAGCAGCAGGGTATCAGGCCCGTGAACGAATGAAACGAAAGGAATGGAACATTGCCATGTACGCAACAAACACTTACTGCAACCCCGTGCCCTTTTCCGATGGGAAACGGCACACAAACCCCGACCCCTATGTCCTCAAATGGTGCGGGAAGTACTACTGCTACGCCACCGATGAACAGGGCGTAAAAGTCAGCGTTTCCAAAGACCTTGTCCACTGGGAATACAAAGGCTACGCCATCCGGGAAGAAGGCTTCCGGGATTACTGGGCGCCGGCAGTCCTCTATCTGGACGGAATTTTTTACATGTACTATTCCAACATACCGGCAGAAGAAACGGATAACCATGAAGAACACCTAAAGCTGGCAGTATCCAAGCATCCAGAAGGGGTTTTTGAGTGGAAAAAAACATTTTTCGACAAATTTTCCATTGATGCCCACCCCATCCTCTGGCAGGGGAACCTCTACCTGTTCTATTCCGTCAACGACTGGATCGGGACCGAAGAACGGGTTGCCGGGACCTGCATTGTGGCAGACCAGATGGTTTCCCCGGAAGAATTTGCCGGGAACCCCAAAGCCGTGGTACTGCCTACCCTCCCCGAAGAGATTTTCGCCAAAAACCGCTTCGGGGAAGGGCAGGACTGGCATACCATAGAAGGCGCTGCCCCGCTGGTAAGAGGCAGCCGGTTCTGGCTCCTATATTCCGCCAACGCATACGTAAACGTAGACTATTATGTGGGGACTGCCCTCGCCGCCTGCAAAGAAAACTTCATGGACATGGAATGGAAAAAATATCCTGCAGACTACATCTGCTGCCCGCTTTTAAAGCGGAACGAACTGGTAGAAGGCACCGGGCACAACACCGTAGCAAAAGCCCCCAACATGGCAGACGACTGGATTGTGTACCATGGGAGAAATGCCAAAGAAACCTTAACGCCCGGCACGGAACAGCGGGAAATGCACATTGACCCCCTCTATTTCAACGGGGATGAACTCCTATGCTTCGGCCCTACCGCATCTGCGCAGAAAGCGCCGGGGATGCCCCAAATCCAGCTCTGGGATTTAGACGTCACAGACACCACAATGTTCGGCCAAGGCAGCCCGTATTATGAAGCAGAATTGTGGGTTTCCGCAAAACATTCCCATATGGGCGCGCGCTACGGCATTTACCTGCAGTACCACGATAGCAATCATTATTTAGAAGCGCAGGTTTCCACCGGAAAACAGGAACTAAGCGTTATCAGCGCAAGGGACGGGGTGCGCTCCGTCCTCGCCAAAATGCCCCTTTCCAAAAAAGATGGCATATGCAAAGGCCGCTATGACTACACCGCCCCGCACCTGTTCCGTCTGGCGAAACTCTTTGGCAGCTACACCATTACCCTTGAGGGCGGGGAGGAGCTCCGCTTCACAGAACCTGATACAAAAAGCTGCGGCACTGTAGGGATCCGTCCATATTTTTCAGAACTTACCGTACACAGCTTCGCCCTCACAAGGACTGCCCTCTTCATGGGGCAGGGCTTAAAGCATCTTGGAAAATTTTTTGAACTTTCCCCCTGTGCCTTAGACGAGGAAGGAATTTTGCCCTTAGGGCAAGAATTGTCTGTCCGCCCCAAAGAAACCGATAACAGCTACACAGAAGTATTTTCCTTCCAAATCCAAAAGGCCGATAACAGGATCCTGCTCCATACCGCGCAGCCTGCCGCAGAACACCTGCTGGCCTCTGGAAAAACAAAGGAATTTTCCCTATACCACATAGTGGATGCAGACGGGGAACATTTCCTCGCCGACGGCAAAAAAATAGAACTGGATCTACCCTCCCCAGAAGGCCGCCAGAATTCCCAAATGCTCTTTTACGGCCTAAAGCTCACGGAATACCAGTATACCAAAAATGACAGTAATTAATGGAAACCGGCATTAGTACTATAGCAAACTTTTTTCCAATAAACAGGCAGTTCAGGATAGCCCTTCCCCTAAGCAAACACTTCATGGGCGCCCTTAGTGGAGGTGAAATCCACTGCTTACGTAGGCTTAGGAAGGAGGGCTTTCCCGAGTTCCTTAGCCGGAGTTAGCAGTTAGTTCACCGGAACGTTGCCCAGTTTGCTTAGGGGAAGGGCTATCCTGAACTGCCGTCCGGTCCCAAAGATTCCCACCTTACCCCATTCACTGTAGTATTAACAAACTGCCAAAACCTAGCAGGACGCCAACATACAAAAATTGATATCAAATAGCAAAAAAGTAGAGCCTTAGAAAGCCCAAAATTAAGCTATCCTAAACACGTAGCAAAACCATAACAAGGAGGAACAACAATGAAAAAGGCAAAAAAACTTACCGCACTTGCCCTCTCGGCAGCCATGCTCCTTTCCCTAGCAGGCTGCGGCGCAAACGGGGGCAATAACAGCAAAAATGCAAACACAGACAGCAATGGCGCAGCCAATACCGCAGAGGAAAACAAAGAAGATGGGAACACATCCAGCGATGGCGCTGTCACATTGACCTTCTGGTCTTGGCTCCCAACCACAGAGCAATCCGAAGAAATGATCGCAGCTTTTGAAAAAGAAAACCCAGACATTAAGATTGACTACACCCGTACAGAGCAGGACGATTTCTTTGAAAAACTCCAAGTCGCAATGGCATCCGGCACCGGCCCGGACCTGTTTGGCATGACAACGGGCCCCATGATGGAGCAATACGCCAAATTCTCTGTAGACATGAAAGAAACCGCAGACACCTACTGGAGCGGCTGGGACAGCAAAATTAACGAAACAGCCGTAGCGCAATGCACCACCTCAGACGGCACGCTGGCCGGGATGCCCCTTCTGACTGCCGGCATGACAACCTTCCTGTATAACAAAACAGTGATGGATGAATGTGGCGTTGACAAAGTGCCGACTACATACGCAGAATTGAAGGACGCAGCCGCAAAAGCAAAAGAAAAAGGCTATGTATGCGTTGCCGTAGGCGCAGCAGACGACTGGGTAAACTCCGACTGGTTCATCCAAGCATCCAACGAAATTGAAAAAGGCGCAGTATATGAAGCTGAAAAAGGCGAACGGAAATGGACCGACCAATGTTTCGTAGATACCATGCAGGCATGGCAGAATTTATTCAATGACGGGATTGTAGAAGACGGCGCCCTTGGCGTAACCACTTACCCAGACGCCCGGGACCAGTATTTCTTTGCAAGGAAATCCATGTTCTTCCTGACTGGCTCTTGGCATTTAGGGCCAACCTCCATCACCAATACAGAAATTGAAGGGACGGAAATCGGGAATAAAAAAGACGTCATCGGCATGGCTCCCTTCCCCTCCGCTGCAGAAAGCGGGGAACAGCTTGGGACTTCCGGCGTAGACGTAATGATTTGCATGAACAAGGACTGCAAAGAGCAAGAAGCAGCCATGAAATTCATTGAATACCTGTCCAATGGGGAAGGGCAGCAATATTGGGTGAATAAACTCCAAGGCTCCCCCGTATCCAATGAAATCACCTACACCGGCACAGTGGACGGGGAATTGCAGCAGCAGTCCATTGACGAAGTAAACGCATACGTGCAGAATGCCGCAGGGAACCGGAAACTTTCCAACAGCGAACTTGAGAAAGCCATCCAAGTTGCTATGCAGAACGTAGCGGCCGGCGGCGACCCTGTAAAAGAATTAGAAACGGTGCAGGGGATTGCAGATGCACAGTAAGCCTTAACGGTGGAAAACACTTTACAGCCACATCCATAATGGTTGGAACAGCAGAACAGCACATCAGGCGAAACTGCTAAGGCTAAGGCACTTCTTGCCAAGTACAGCAAAAACTGGCTTAGCAGGTGAAATGGAAGTAAGAAACCAGCATACCAAGCTAAGCCAACATGCGCGCTGAGCAGGCAGCGGAATATCGGAACCATTAAAAAATAAAGGCAAAACCTAAAGCCGGAAACTTAAAAAGGGATGTCCCAATGCACGTGGTTGGGATATCCCTTGATTAATTTTCTATTTCAACTCTTTTTGGTATAGAGCAATTTCATGCAATTCACAGCCTAAGATTTCACATAATACATCCAACGTATCTGTAGGCACATTTGCATTTTTCCTTAAACGTGATAATTGTCCCGCTGAAACCTTATACTGATTTATGAGCTGATATTGTGAAACATTCTTTTCTTTCAGCGTGTTCCATAAAGGTTCATATGAAATCATACCATTCAATCCCTTCCATACTTAATTGACAGACATCTAAATAATGATTATAATTTGATTGTCAAAATTTTTATCTAAACATTTAAAAGCCACAGAAAGGAACCCCCATATGCTTGGAATTTATTTCAGCGGAACCGGAAATTCCAGATACGCCCTTGAAACCTTCCTCCGCCATTTTCACAAACCTGCAGAAACCGTAGCCATTGAGGACAAATCTGCTGCCAAATTAATCAGGCAGCACCAAGAGCTTATTTTCAGCTATTCTGTGCAGTACAGCAACATCCCCAAAATGCTGAAGGACTTTATCGACCAAAACAGCCGCCTATGGAACGGAAAGAAAATCTTTGTGATTGCAACAATGGGATTATTCAGCGGGGACGGCGCCGGGATCTTGGCGCGCCGGCTCAAGCGCTATGGGGCGCACATCACAGGCGGGCTCCACCTGAAAATGCCGGACAGCATTTCCGACGTAAAAGCATTAAAACGCCCGCTGGAACAAAATAAACTCCTTGTAAGGAAAGCTGAAAAAAAGATAGCCCATGCAGCAGAACGCATCAAACACGGAAAGGCTCCCCAAGACGGAATTGGCTGGCTGCCCCATCTGGCAGGGCTGTTAGGGCAGCGTCTGTATTTTTTTGGAGAAACAAAACGGTATTCCGATAAGCTCAAGGTCAATTCCCAAATTTGCATTGGATGCGGGCGCTGCGCATCATTCTGCCCAATGGGAAACATACGCATAGAAAATGGCAAGGCCAAGGCTTATGGCAAATGCACCATGTGCTACCGCTGTGTCAATTCCTGCCCAAAACAGGCAATTACACTGTTAGGAAAAAAAGTTGTTTCACAAGGAACCATTGAAACATATCTTTAAAGCTCCCTTTACCGCCTAAGCCCCCGGGCAATTTCTTTTCCCCGCTCCGTCACTTTTAAGGATTCCGTAATCTTTTGGATTGCCTTGTTATGGGTGAAATCATTCAGGGAATTTTCCTTCAAGAAAGGCAGCGTTTCCTCCGGGAATTCCCGGTAACAGATGGAAACCGCCCATGCCTGTGCCATATTGACATAATAGCTTTCCTGCCTGACTTGCTGCACAGCCTCCAACACCCTCCAGAGGTATGCCTCATTGACATAGTAGTCCAAAAGCTGCACCAGCCCAAAGCGGATTTGGAATTCCCCGGGGCTTTTTAAGTAAGGCTTAAGGAAGTCCCAGAATTCCTCTGGCTGCTTTTTTGCAAGCTTAATCGTAGCGCAGGCGCTGTCGCATACCGACCAGTTATTGATTTTGGGGATGAATGCCTGCAGGTACTCCTTTTTTTCCTGCAAGTCCCCCTTGGCATACCCAAGGACCATCCCCTGCAGCATAATTTCCTCGTAGCTGTCCTCCAAGGCATGGGATACGTAGGCTTTCCAATCCCCTTTTGCAAGCTGTTTTGCCAATTGCCTAAGCAGGGGCAGGCGCACGCCAAGGATGCCCGTTACCCCCGGAAGGAGCTTCGCGGTGAACTGCTGGAACTTTGGCTCCGCCAGCGCGCTTAACTGGGCTTTCACCCAACCGTTGTAATCTTTTGCATTTAAATCCTGCGTATCCAAAGATGGTCCTCCTCTTTGCTAAACATTTGATTTCGAATATAAAATGCCAATATCCTTATTCACTTCCTCAGAAGACAAAATCTCCTTTAAAGCCTGAACAAATTCTTCTTTATTGGCACACTCGTATTTCGGTACAAATACTTCCGCATCATCCACAATATTGCTTCCAACCGTAATCGCAACTGGGTAATCCTTTTCTGGCCTAGAATATACATCCAGCAAAGTATAATTGTAATTATCCAAATTCGGTGCGACAATTTCAAACGCAGTAGCCAAATTGTATCCTACGCCTTTATCCTGTGGCTGAAATTTTATGTTTGTTACCCTGCCATAAATTGTACCGCCCGTTTTATCATATAAAAGATCCGCCTGTTCTTTCAAAATGCTATTTGGCATCTCCTGTGTTGCTTTTTTCAATGTTTTTTCATTAAATTGCCATAAATCCATTCTGTTCCCCTTTCACAAAATGCGATTTTTTATTTACAATTCCAGTTTCCTTAATTATACTAAAATCTTCCCAAAATGTATAGCAGCACATTCTCCTCAATTTCCCTTTTACAAAAACAGATTTTATTGTATACTGTCAGTAAGGGCATCCCGGAAAACACTGGCACATCCCTCTGCCAAACTCTGCACAATTTTTCCGGCAATCCCTATCATTTACGGAAGGAACAATTATAATGCAATACTTCAGCTACATCCCCTCCCCCTTGGGGACGCTCCTAATAACAGAAGAGCAAAATGCCATCACCCGCCTAAGCCTTTCCAGTGAGGAAACGCTCCTGATGCAGTTTCCCGCAGGTTCCATGAAAGAGCAGGAAACGCCCTTGATTTCCACTGCCAAACAGCAATTGGCAGAGTATTTCCAAGGGACGCGGAAAAACTTCAGCCTTCCCCTTGCCCCTTTTGGCACCCCATTCCAGCACAAGGTCTGGGACGCCTTATGCACCATCCCCTATGGGGAAACCCGCAGCTATAAGGAAATTGCCATCCAAGTAGGAAACCCCAAAGGCTGCCGTGCTGTGGGCATGGCAAATCACCGGAACCCCATTATGGTAATCGTGCCCTGCCACCGCGTCATCGGGAGCAATGGGGCGCTTGTGGGATACGCCGGAGGGCTTGGCATCAAAGAATGGCTTCTGGAACATGAGAAAAACCACTGATGCCCGTGGGCATACTTATTTGCTAAAAAGACAGCAAACGCGGGATTCCAAAAAGGAACCGCGAAAATTAAGGGCTGTTTGGGAAATTTTATACGGCAACAGATGTTAATGATATTCAGAAAGGAATGGTGAAAACTATGGGCTGTTTGGGAAATTTCATTTGGTTTTTATGCGGAGGGCTGTGGCAGGGGCTGGGCTGGACATTGGCCGGCATCCTGTGGTGCATCACCCTCGTTGGGATCCCTATCGGGACGCAATGCTTTAAGTTTGCTTCTATGGCATTTTTCCCATTTGGAAAAGAAATCCAGTATGGGGGCGGGACATTCTCCCTCCTTGCAAACATTTTATGGCTGGTAATCAGCGGCATCCCCCTAGCTGTTTCCGCCGCAGTAAACGGCATCGTGCTGTGCTGTACCATCCTAGGGATTCCATTTGGGCTGCAGTGCTTTAAGATCGCCAAGCTGGCACTTATGCCATTCGGCGCAACCATACGCTGGGATTAAATGGATTGCCATGCTGGCACTTATGCCATTTCGTGCAGCCATACGTTGGGATTAAATGGATTGCCACGCTGGCCTTTTGCCATTCGGCGCAACCATACGCTGGGATTAAATGGATTGCCATGCTAGTATTTTTCCCATTTGGCATAGCCGTGCTAGGATGAAATGGCATACCTGTTACAAAAAATATATTTATTACAAAAGATTGGGGTGTATACCATGGCACGCGACCCGGAAGTAGTTTCCAAAAACATGAGTAAAATCCGCAGCCAAGACACATCTATTGAATTGCAGCTGCGCAAAGCCTTATGGCAAAAGGGCTACCGCTACCGGAAAAACTACAAAGCCCTCCCCGGTTCCCCAGACATTGTGCTCACAAAATACAAAATCGCCATTTTCTGCGACAGTGAATTTTTCCATGGGAAGGATTGGGAAGTCTTAAAGGTACGCCTTGAAAAAGGGAAAAACCCCGACTATTGGATTAAGAAAATTGAGCGCAACCGGAACCGTGACTGGGAGAATGACAAAAAACTGCTTTTTCTGGGATATACGGTCATCCATTTCTGGGGGCAGGATATCCTAAAGCGCACGGAAGAGTGCCTGCGGGTGGTGGAAGAAACCATATGGGATTTGCAGCTAGGGAACGGGCAGCCATAAAGCTGCCCGCCCCACTCTTTTACAATTTCATTGCCGTTTCATACGCTGCCCAAATGGCATCCATAATATTCGTAGGCTCCTTCGCATCCCCAATCAGGTACACATGCTCCCCTTTCACCTTTTCATACAGGGATGTTTCCGGAATATACCCAACAGAAACAACTACGTGGTCTGCCGGGATTTCGTGTTTTACTTTCATGCCCTGTGTGCCCAAGGCAAACATGCGCTTTGCCCGGTTTGCGGCATTTGGGTAATTCTTTTCCGTTTCCACAACGGTGGCTATGCCGTTTTCATATTTTTCCACAACGGCATTTTTGATGACTTTTACCTTATAGTAATCCAAAAGCTCCATCAGCATGTTATAATTTGCCGCAGACAGGCCAAATGCATTGAGGATGGTTTCCGCCATTTCCACAATGGTGACTTTCTTTCCGCCTTTTGCCAGCATGTAAGCGATTTCACAGCCCGTCAGGCCGCCGCCGGCAATCAAGACATTTTCCCCGCTGATTTCTGTGTGCAGGAGGGTATCTACCGCATAGGTTACATTGGGGGAATCGAAGCCGGGCGTATCCAGCCTGCGCTCATGGGCCCCGGTGGCAACAAAAACTTCATCATATCCCTGCACCATTTCCTCTGTGGCTTCTGTGCCCAAGTGCACGTTTACGGAAAGGTCTGCCATCTGCTTTCGGTACCATTCCAAAAGCTGCCTGTCCTCCCCTTTGAAATCCGGTGCTGCCGCTGCAATAAATACGCCGCCAAGCTGCCCGGATTTTTCATACAGATCCACGGAATGGCCCCGGAGCGCACAGACCCTTGCCGCCTCCATGCCCCCTAAGCCGCCGCCGATGACAAGGACTTTTTTCTTTGTTTCCGCTGGGGTGATGGCATAGCTTTCCTCGCGGCCGCAGGCTGGGTTCACGGCGCAGCTAATGTCTTTCCCTTGGAAAATGCGCCCCAAGCACCCCTGATGGCAGGCAATGCATGGGCGGACGTCTGCTAAGCGGCCTTCCCGGAATTTATTTCCCAGCTCTGGGTCTGCAAGCAGGGGCCTGCCCATCCCCATCAGGTCAACCTGCCCTGCCCCAATGGCCTGATCTGCAAGTTCTGGGTCATCAAAGCGGCCAGCGCACACCACGGGGATGCTTACCGCTTTTTTCACCTCTGCCACGTCCTTCAGATTGCAGGCTTTTGGCATATAAACGGGCGGGTGGGGCCAGAACCAAGAATCGTAGCTGCCGTTGTCGCAGTTGAGCATGTCATAGCCATATTCTTCCAAAAGCTTTGCTGCTTTTACGCCTTCTTCCAAATCACGGCCCATTTCCTCAAATTCCTCTCCCGGCAGCGCGCCCCGGTTAAAATCCTTCACATAGCTGCGCACGCTGTAACGGACAGACACGGGGAAATCCTTCCCGCATTTTTCCTTAATGGCCTCTACAATTTCCCGTGGGAACCGTAAGCGGTTTTCCAAGGAGCCGCCGTATTCATCCTCCCGCTTGTTATAAAATCCAATGGCAAACTGGTCTAACAGGTAGCCTTCATGGACTGCATGGATTTCCACCCCGTCCCCGCCGGCTTCTTTTACAAGGGCAGCGGCAGTTGCAAAGTTTTCCACATATTTCTTAATTTCCTCTTTCGTTATCCCCCGGTTTTTGATGGTTGGATCCCATACGTTCTGGATGGGGGCTGGGGCTGGGAGCAGCTTCCAGTCATTTTCGCTTTCCAGATGGGCGGCGCGCCCAGTCATGGCCGTCAGCTGGACAAATATTTTAGAGCCCTGCGCATGGACGCCGTCCATCAGATATTTCATTTCGGAAACGTATTCTTCTGGGTAGTTGACTGGGTTCATGGCAGGCATGGGGATGATCGGAACCAGCCCTGTCACTATCAGCCCTGTGCCGCCTTTGGCCCGGGCAATGTAATAATCTGCGCCATCCTTGGTGTATGCGCCAGTCTTTAAGTTCATCAGCCTTGGGGAAAAGACGCCCATGGGCATCATGGCTATGCGGTTTTTGACTTCCACATTCCCGATTTTCACTGGGGAAAATAAATTTGTGTACGCTGTAGGCATAAGAATCCTCCTTTTCTTTTGGGCAGCTGCCATCCGCTGGAATGGATGGTAACGAAATGAAATGCATCCGTCTTGCTTGGTTTCCTACATCTTACCATGATGCCTTCCAAAATTCCATTGGCACAGAATACAATTCGCCGAATAGTATTTTGTTAAATATGCACAAGATACTACATCCCAGTTAGTGTATAATTATTATTGGCATATATAGGAATTATTCCTAAAATAAAAAGGAAGTAGAGAAATCCCCTACTTCCCAATCATACAGTTTTTCTTTATGATGTTAGTTGCGACACAAACAGATAAAGGAGACTGTATGATGAAATCTATTGTAGAGGAAAAACTGGTATCATTCAAGGCATTGGAACAAAAAATATTTTCTTATGTGTGTGAATTGGGTAGGGAAATTACAACTATCATGCTGGAAGCCTATGATAAGGAATTGGCAGACGGAAGGGATAAAAAGAACTATCGGGATAAAGGGATACGTACTACTACAATAAAAACAGTGTATGGTGAAGTTACATATGGCAGGCGGGTATATCAGACAAAGCTGGAAGACGGAAAGAAAGCCTATCTATATCTGTTGGATGAGGCAATGCATATGGATAAGATAGGGTTGATTTCCACGAACCTGGCAGAGAAACTAGCCATGACAGTAACCGAATCTCCATACCGTGTTACAGCACAGATAATAAACAGTACCTGCGGACAGAGTATCAGCGCCGGTGGTGTGTGGAATGTAATACAGCGGCTGGGAGAAAGAATCAGCGAAGAGGAAGAACACGCAGTAAAACAGATGAATGCAGGCCAGGCAGAGGGGAAAAAAGAAATTTCCGTACTGTTTGAGGAAATGGATGGTGTGTGGCTGAACATGCAGGACGGGCACCATAAAAAAATGAAGAAGCAGGAAATGAAGGTTTTTACCATGTATGAGGGCTGGGATGCTGAAAGGGAGAAACAGAACCGAAGCGCCCTAGTGGAAAAGACAATGCTTGCCGGGATGGAAAAAAGCAGGGAATTCCATGAGAAGCGGGAAGGCTATACCAGAAAGAAGTATGATGCGGATGGGATAGGACAGCGAATCCTGAACGGGGACGGAGGCGTTTGGATAAACGAACCTTATGACCCGGATGTGATTTTTCAGTTAGACAGGTATCATGTTTGCCAGGAGATTTTAAGAAAAATCAGTGACAGGAAGGCACAGAAAGAAATCCGGGAATTGTTTGATGCAGGCAAGCCAGAAGAAATGCTGGAGTACATACAGGTATATGCAGCGAGTGTGGAAAGCCCTGATGAAAAGGACAGGAAAAGCCAAAAAGCCCAGAAATTATACAAATATCTGAACAATAACAGGGAAGGGCTCCTGCCCTACGATAAGCGGGGAATCCAGATCGCCGAACCGCCGGAAGGGATTATATACAAAGGAATGGGAGTACAGGAAAGCCAGAACTGTACTGTAATTACGCTGCGAATGAAGAACCGACGGATGCGGTGGTCGGTAAAGGGAGCCAACAATCTGTCAAAAGCGCTGTACCGGAAAGAAAACAGGGAACTGACAGAAACGATAGACCGGTACACGGATGGCATAGTGTTTACGATGCAGATGCAGGAAATCGTGGAAACGTTAAGCGCAGCCAAAGCGCCGAAGAAGGATGGAAAAGGTAATTCGTATGTAGATGTAGTAAGTGCACATATGCCGATATTGGAAGCGATGCAGACGGCATCAAGAAAAGCGTTTAAGAAAGCGTTTTGTTGTTAATCGGAGAAAGAACCCGGCAGGGTTTATTTGGCATACAAAAAAACAGGTGAAATATCATAGAGAAAAATAAAGTAGAAAGTTGCCAACGATTACTTGACACAAACTACATCCCATCACTTATTGAAATCCAAAACATGATGTGATAAAATCCTGTTACAGCAACCCCGCATTGCCTACTCCGAATGGCTGCAAAACCGCCCTAATGTTCCATTTCGACAGCCTGCAGCCCACATTGCCTGCTTACCAAATGGCTGCAAACCGCCACCCTGCGCCTTTCGGACAGGCTACAGCATCCACCGCCGAATTGGAGCTGCCTATGATTTTAAGCCTAACAAAATTAACCATCTGTATTGCTGGCGCCTACCTTGCCCTTTCGGCAGGGTGCGAATACCGCAGCTGCCAAGGCGGCCACAAATTTATCAAGGCCTTCCCTGCAAGGACGCCTTACCAGCAGCTCTTTACCAAGCTGCAATGCGAAAAAGATATTAATAAAGCAGATATGGGAAAGCTGACCTACCTAGGCTATGCCGGGGTACTGACTGCTACCATTGCAGGGATTTTTGCCTTGCCTGTATATCTCTATTTGCTCCTGTCAGGGCAGTTACGCCTTGCAGAATATATTGTTTTGCCCTGGGGATGCCTTGGCATGGGATGGGGAGGGCTTTCAGCCCTCCTCACAGGGGTTGACAGCCTAATCAACCGGTTTTTCTGACAGCCAAGGCAACTGGGCACTAACTTTTTTTGTCAGCCTTGGCTGTTTGATACTTACTTTTTTCTGTCAGCCCTGACTACTTAACTACACTTACTTTTTTCTGTCAGCCTTGGCTACTTAGCTACACTTACTTTTTTCTGTCAGCTTTTGGCTACTGGACACTTACTTTTTTCTGCCAGCCTTGGTTGCTTAGCTACACTTACTTTTTTCTGCCAACCTTGGCTGCTGGATACGCTTACTTTTTTACTGGGGGATACCAAATGGAAGAACGGACAAACCGCCAAAAACAGGCGGCAGCGACAAAACAGAAAATTTTTCGCTGTGCGGTAGAATTATTTGCACAGAAATCCTATGAAAACGTAACAATCCAAGACATCTGCCGCAAAGCAGAGGTGTCTGTGGGAGCGTTTTACCACCATTTCGGCAGCAAAGAGCTTATTATCAACGAAGGCTACCGCCTGTTCGACCAGCAATCCGAAGCCAAGTGGGAGGAAGGGCACCCAGAAGAGCCGCTGGAACAGGTCCAGTTCCTGATAGGGGAGCAGGCCCGCTCCATGGAACAGATGGGAGCCATGGCATCCCTGCAGTATTTCAAAAACCAACTTTCCTGCGCAGAAAAATATATCCTTGACCCAGAACGTTTTTTCAATAAGGCCATACGCCAAGCCATTGAGTCAGCCGTTACCAGCGGGCTTTTGGCTGGGGAAGCAGAGGAACTGGCAGAAGACATCCTTGGGCTCAGCCGGGGAATTATCTATGACTGGTGCCTCCATGAAGGGGCATATTCCCTGTGGGAACGGGAGCAGAGGGTGTTGGGGATGGTTTTTAAGAAATATCAGGATTGCTAATCATATTGCTCTGGCAGCCCGGTATGGATAAACAATAAAAAGGGTTGGCACAGGTTATCATATATGATAATATAGTAGGAACAAAGGAGATGATTGGAATTTTTGAATTAGATTTTTATAAAAAAGAAAACGGTAAAACCCCAGTACAAGACTTTTTATATTCACTCACTCCAAAGCTAAGGGCAAAAGCCTTCCGCGATATTGAGTTGTTGAAAAATCTGGGTACTAAATTAAAAGAGCCATATGTAAAGCCAATAAAAGGCTATAAATGAGCAAATTTGAAATTTTACCAAAGTTACTTCAAATTGCTAAAAAAT
>CAJTWA010000033.1 GCA_910580195.1 uncultured Lachnospiraceae bacterium | reverse complement strand
TGTGACCCTCTGCTTGTAAGGCAGATGCTCTCCCAGCTGAGCTAAGATCCCATGGCTTGCAGCCGGCTGTGTTCCTCGACTGCTTGCCCATTATACTATTATTTCTGCCTGCTTGTCAATAGTTTTTTACAAATTTTTTTCTATTTTTTTAAACCTGCAGGATTTTGCCAATTTTTGGTACTTCTTTCACATGATTTCATAGATTTTTCACATTTTCTACGTATATTTTTCACAAAATGTTGACATTTGGAAAAGCGATGTGGTAAATTATAAGGTATCAGGATTATGATGGCAATGGGCATTACTACCAAAGATATGATTGGAAGGAAACATAAATTGAAAGGAGGCACAAAGAACCGAATTTTTATGAAATCGTAGGCCTGATATGGCAGACATGATTGTTTCCGTATGTATGGTTGTGTTTGGAAGGATCTTTCATGCCGTTGCTGAAAAATTTGTGAAAAAATATGTGATGCTGCCCACACTGCGCCATATGGCTGGCAGCAGGTACATAAGTAAAGGAGAGAGAAAAGTGAAAAATATTGTGAAATTTTCAAAAGTATGGATGCTTACACTGTTGTGTGCATTATTTCTCGGTGTTGGGATAAAAGCTGAAGCTGCACCGGGTACTGTCCAAAAAATAGAGCAGACTGGACATGCTACAAATGCTGTCGAGATAACATGGCCGAATGTTAATGTGGGAAACCCTGCTGGTTATAAAGTAGAGTGGTCTGAAAGCACAACCTTTACCAATCCTACCTCAGAGCTTACAACAAGTAGTTCATATATTATCAAAAACCTTACGCCTGGCAAGCATTATTATGTACGGGTTTCTGCTTATGATTCTGCCAAGACCTTCGGGCCTGCATCAGCAGCATGCGAAGTAGTTACCGCTCCTTTAGGGAAGGTTGAAAACTTAAAGCAGAAAAACTTGGCTTCAAAAAAGATTTCTTTCTCTTGGAAGAAGGTTGCCGGGGCTGATGCTTATATGATTGCCTATAAAAAAGAAAACAGTTCCGATTCAAAGAGTAAAACTGTAACTTCAACATCTTCCAGCATATCTGCATCAACAGATAGTGCATATGCGATTGGTGTTTTACCTATGACTGTAAGTAAAACTACAGATTATGAAGCATATGTTACCGATAATTCTGCAGCTATGTATATGTACACAACCCCTAAGAAGGTTACAAACCTGAAACTTTATGACACGGGCAGCAGTAGCAGCCCAACAGCCGCTATTGCAGCTTTCACTGGGAAAATGAGCAACGCAGCAGATGGTTATGAATATGAAATATATGGATACAATAACAAGAGGCTTGCGAAAAAAACTGTAGCATATAAAAATATTATTGCAAAAACTACCAGCGGAAAATTAGTCTTTGACATTAAGAACAACAAAATTAAAAACAACCAATTTATGAAAATCAGAATCCGTCCCTACGTCCTAATGAATGGGAAGAAAAAATCCGGCAGCTGGTCTGATTATCTTTGGTTTGCAAAATATCCTACGAAATTAGACGCAAAATTTGTTACCCCAGGTACCGCAAGAGATGGTGTCCTTATTTCCTGGTCTAAGGTGGCGGGCGCAAAAGATTACACAGTTTATGTTACCAGAGGCAGCCGCTATGGTAAGTATACGAAACTCGGGAATACTTCCGCTACAGAATATTCCTTTAATTCCCTTGGTGGTTCACCGCTTTCGAACGGAGATTACTACTACTACGTAGTGGCAAACAAAAAAGTTGGGAAGAAAACCTACAAGAGTGACACTTCTTGGAAAGGGCTCAATGGTTTCACAATCACAACAACATGGTCCTATTAAGCAAAAGCTTACTTAAAACGATAGCAACTATTTTTTGATACCCCTTTTATAATTAGGAAAAGCAGCAGATTCACCTCTGCTGCTTTTCCTATACAAAATATAAGATGGCTTGCTTGTATACAGATAACGTACGCTTTTAATAACTTTTCTTTCCACACCCGTTTCCATTTCCATTATACCACTTCTGGCTTAAATATCCTTAATGGGACAAGCTATTCCCAAAATCCCCAAAAGAACTCTTCACAAAAATTCTGTTGCCGCCAACATTACTGTATCCTCTGCCCTGCAAACCTTCTGAAATACTCTGTTGCCTTCTGTAAGGTAATGCCTAACCTGTTCTGCAAGGTTTCTAAAATGCTATTTTCTGGGAAATTGCTTTCCAATCCCATGCTGATGATTTCTTCGGCCCTTCCTTCCAGCCTTCCCTCGGCTCTTCCTTCCAGCCTTCCTTTATCCTCACTTGTCCTTGCAATCTCTTCAAATAACGTACACATCTTCCCATCCCCTTTCTCAAAAGCGCTATAATCTATCTTCGTATTCGTTGCCCCTGCCACTGTCATAACGACATCCTTGCTGGTGTTATGCTCCTCACTATACCGTATGGCCTTTTCCTTCGCCTCTTCCCTTGGGATCCCCCTGTCCAGAAGGATTCCCAATAGGTGGAAGAAATCTATGTTGCTCTTATTATGGAAAACCAAACCATGTTCCCTTGCCTCCACCAGCAGCATTTTATAGTCATTGACGTACCCTGCCAGCTCCTCTGGTATGTCCAGCATCCCATGCAGCGTTGTCGCCCCGTCCCATGGCTCTTCCCCATAGTACAGGACTGCCGTAATGACGGGGATGAGTTTGTCTCCCTTTTTCATTTTGGACAGGAATTCGCTGCTTTTCCCACCGGGTCCCTTTTGGTATCCTGCAGCAAGGCCCTGGTACTGCTTTTTATAAGTGGCGTAATCATACCCCATCACCCGCATGGGCATGGCGTAATGGACATGCTGCTGGCTCTCTAGGCCAACCATTGCCAGCTCTGCCCCGAAAGCCGTGGATTTCTTCCTGATTTTTATGTTGTCCCGGAATTCTTTTATCGTTTCTGCATATTGCTTTTTCTCCAAGACGGTGGAAACGTCCGTGTCACTGTCCTCCAGTTCTTCCGGCAGGATAACCTGCTTCCCGCCAAACAATGCCGCATTGAAAAAATCTGCAAAGCGGCCGTTGTCTTTCCAGTAATTCTTCACTACAATGTCTGGGCTTAGCTTCTGTGTTTTCTTTGCCATGGTCTGGGTTCCTTTCTGTTCCTGCCCCCTTGTGGAATTTGGTACACTGGCAGGGCTGCTGTATCCTATTCCAAGTATAGCCTGCTCCCCTGCAAGCTATTGGCCTTGGACAACCCCTACTTCTTACTCCCAAAAAGCTACTGCACCGGCTGCCCCGCAAACCTTCTGAAATACTCTGTTGCCTTCTGCAAGGTGATGCCTAACCTGTTCTGCAGGATTTCCAAAATGCTATTTTCTGGGAAATTGCTTTCCAGGCCCATGCTGATGATTTCCTCAGCCCTTCCTTCCAGCCTTCCCTCGGCCCTTCCTTCCACCCTTCCCTCGGCCCTTCCCTTACTCTCACTTGTCCTTGCAATCTCTTCAAATAACGTACACATCTTCCCATCCCCTTTCTCAAAAGCGCTATAATCTATGTTCCTGATTTCCGCAAATGAGCCAACATCCAGATATCGTCCGAAAACTTGCCGTTCCCTTCCTGTTCCTGAACTTAGTATACTATATAGGGCAAGCTGATTTCAAGGTTTCATTAGGAAAATCCATGCCCAGATTTTCCCCATTCCAAGGCTTCATTAGGAAAACCCACGCCCAAAATTTCCCCATTCCAAGGCTTCATTAGGAAAATCCATGCCCAGAATTTCCCTAACGGAAAAATGGCATCGGAACCAAGATACCTCACACTGTTTCCAATACCATTTTTCCAATTTTATTCTTTCATGGGTGAAATACCCTGTTACTTGCAATGTTCCGCAAAAACCTAAGACAGAACTTTGCTGCCTGCAGTAAGAAATCCCATTCTCTTCCCAAATCCTAAAAGCCTACAGCCTACTGGAAATAAGCCACCCCGCTCTCAAACAGCCGCATATCCTGCTCCCCATAAATATTGACAGCCACGCCCTTCCCCCGGCGTTCGGAGTGGGCCATCTTGCCCAGCACCCTGCCGTCTGGGCTGGTGATGCCTTCAATTGCCATGTAAGAGCCATTGATGTTCCATTCCTCGTCCATGGTAGGCACCCCTGCCTCATTCACATACTGGGTCGCTACCTGCCCGTTTTCAAACAGCTGGTCCAGCCATTCCTTCGGCGCAACGAAGCGGCCTTCCCCATGGGATGCCGGGTTGCAGTAGGTTTTGCCCAATTCGGCCTGCATAAGCCACGGGGACTTGTTAGTGACCACCTTGGTGTACACCATCTTGGAAATGTGGCGGCCAATGGTATTATAGGTAAGGGTCGGGGAATCCTGCCCTTGCTGGCGGATTTCACCGTAAGGCACAAGCCCCAGCTTCACCAAAGCCTGGAACCCATTGCAAATGCCAAGCATAAGGCCGTCCCGCTCTTTCAGGAGCTGGTTGACTGCTTCTGCCATTTTCTGGTTCCGGAATGCAGTTGCAAAGAATTTTGCGCTCCCCTCCGGCTCATCCCCTGCGGAAAACCCGCCCGGGAACATGATAATCTGGGACTGGCCGATGGCCTTAACAAATACGTCCACGGACTCCCGGATATCCTCTGGGCTTAAGTTGCGGAAAACCTTTACAATGGTGTCTGCCCCAGCCCGCTCAAAGGCCTTTGCGCTGTCATATTCGCAGTTCGTCCCCGGAAATACAGGGATAAATACCTTAGGCCTTGCCACTTTATGCTTGCAGACATACACGTGGTCCGTGCAAAAGACATCTGTCTTGATTTCTTCTTTTCCCTTTACTGCAACCGTTGGGAATACGTTTTCCAATGTGCCCGTCCAGGCTTTGATTGCTTCGTCCATGGAAATAACCGTGTCCCCATAGACAAATTTCTGCAAATCTGTCACTTCGCCAATCACCCTGCAATACGCATCATGGCCACAGCCAGCGGTTTCTGCTGCCGCAGATGCTGTGCCGCTGTCCTTTTCAGGAGCCCCTGCAAGCAATTTTCCATATTCTTCCATCGCTTTTGCAATGGTATCTTTTACCAAATCCACATCCTCTGCCGGCACTTCCCCAATAATTTTCCCAAAATGGGGGGAGAACATGCAGTCCTCGCAGACATCCGGCTCCATGGTTACGCCCAGTTTATTCCCAAAGGCCATCTTGCTTACTGCCGCTACTATCCCTTTCCCGTCCAAAGCATAGGCAGACACAATGGCTTTCTGCTGGATGAGGGCATGGATAGCGCGGTACAAGGCCATCACCTGCCCATACACAGGCAAATCATATGCATCCGCTGCAACCTTAAATATCATCAGCTTGCTGCCCGGCTGCTTCAGTTCCGGGGTGATGATATCCTGCTCTTTTGCCACATCCACGGCAAAGGAAACCAAGGTGGGGGGCACGTCAATTTCATTAAATGTCCCTGACATGGAATCCTTCCCCCCGATGGAGGGCAGGCCAAAGCCAATCTGTGCGCTGTAAGCCCCTAAAAGTGCTGCAAAAGGCTGGCTCCAGCGGCTGGGTTCCTCATTCATCCTGCGGAAATATTCTTGGAAGGTAAACCGGATATTTTGGTAATCCCCGCCTGCCGCCACAATCCTAGCCACAGATTCCAGCACCGCATAAGCCGCCCCATGGTAAGGGCTCCATGAGGAAAGCTCTGGGTCAAAGCCATAGGCCATCATCGTAACCGTGTCGCAGTTCCCCTCTGCTACGGGGAGCTTGGCTACCATGCTCTGAGTTTCCGTTAGCTGGTATTTCCCGCCATAAGGCATGGTAACGCTGCCCGCGCCGATGGAGCCGTCAAACATTTCCACCAAGCCTTTCTGGGAGCAGACATTTAAATCAGAAAGGGTCCTAAGCCATGCAGCTTTTACATCCCCCCGTTTCAGCGCGTCCGCAACCTCTGGGATTTCCTTTTTCCCAAAGAAATTTTCTTCTTGGGAGGGGATGTCCACAGCCACGGAGGTTTCCTGATGCGCGCCGTTGGTATCTAAAAATGCCCGGGCAATATTTACGATTTCCTTTCCGCGCCACTCAAGCACCAGCCTTGGCTCCTCGGTGACAACCGCCACTTCCACGGCCTCTAAATTTTCCTCTTTGGCATAGGCAAGGAACTGCTCCTTATCTTCCGGGGAAATCACCACGGCCATCCGCTCTTGGGACTCGGAAATGGCAAGCTCCGTCCCATCAAGCCCTGCATATTTTTTCGGCACTTTGTCCAACTGGACCCGCAGCCCTGCCGCCAGTTCCCCAATTGCTACCGAAACGCCGCCAGCCCCGAAATCATTGCATTTTTTAATGAGGTGGGCCACCTCTTCCCGCCGGAACAGCCGTTGGATTTTGCGCTCCGTAGGGGGGTTCCCTTTCTGCACCTCAGCCCCGCAGGCTGCGGTGGATTCCGTATTGTGGGCTTTGGAGGAGCCTGTTGCGCCGCCAATCCCGTCGCGCCCCGTACGGCCTCCCAAAAGGATAATGACGTCGCCGGGGTCGGAAGTCAGCCGCTGCACGGCACGCCTTGGGGCTGCCCCCATCACTGCGCCGATTTCCATGCGCTTTGCCACATAGTTGGGATGGTAAATTTCCTTCACATACCCGGTTGCCAGCCCAATCTGGTTGCCATAGGAGCTGTAGCCATGGGCTGCCCCCCGCACCAGTTTTTTCTGTGGGAGCTTGCCCTCCAAAGTATCCTGTACCGATGCCGTCGGGTCGGCTGCCCCAGTCACCCGCATGGCTTGGTACACATACGTCCGGCCGGAAAGGGGATCGCGGATGGCGCCCCCCAGGCAGGTAGCCGCGCCGCCGAAAGGCTCAATCTCCGTGGGATGGTTGTGAGTTTCATTTTTGAAATTTACCAGCCATTCTTCTGTGTTCCCATCCACTTCCACTGGAACCACAATGGAGCAGGCGTTGATTTCCTCCGATTCTTCCTGGTCCTCCAGTTTCCCTTCTTTTTTCAGCCGCTTCATCGCCATCAGCGCAAGGTCCATCAGGCAGACAAATTTATCCTCACGGCCTTGGTACATCTCCTTGTGGGTCTTTAAATAATCCTCATAGGCATCCTTCATGGGCTTCTGGTAAAACCCTTCCCCAAAGGACACTTCCTTCAGCTCCGTAGAAAAGGTGGTATGGCGGCAGTGGTCGGACCAGTAGGTGTCCAGCACCCGGATTTCCGTCATGGAAGGATTGCGTTTTTCCTCCTCTTTAAAGTACTTCTGGATGTGCAAAAAATCCCGGAACGTCATGGCAAGCCCAAGGGAGCCATACATCCCCTTAAGCTCCTGCTCCGGCATCCCAGTAAACCCATCCATCACTTTCACATCTTCCGGCTCTTCAAACTCATCCGCCAAGGTTTCCGGCTTTTCCAGCCCCGTTTCCCGGGAATCTACCGGGTTGATGCAATGTTTTTTGATTGCCGCAAGCTGGCTTTCGCTGACGTCCCCTTCAATCACGTAAGTGGTAGCAGAACGGATGACGGGGGATTCCTTTTCATTCAGGAGCTTCACGCACTGCTCCGCAGAATCCGCCCGCTGGTCATACTGCCCCGGCAGGTATTCCACGCTAAACACCTGCCCTCCCCCAGCCTCAAACCCCTCCTCATACACATCGTCTACGGGAGGCTCGGAGAATACCGTAGCCAACGCTTTCCGGTACGTTTCCTCAGAAATATGCTCCACATCATAACGGATGAGCACCCGCACCCCTGTCACGGACTGGATGCCCAAATAACTTTTCAGTTCCCCATAGAGCTCTTTCGCCTGAATGGCAAAATCTGGTTTCTTTTCTACAAAAATTCGTCTTACCTTGCTCATTTGTTCCCTCCTGCGTTCCATTGCTGTTATCTGCCTATTTACAAAGTTGCCATATCTGCCCAGAATCCACGCGGCATCCCCAAATTAAGATGCCCGCCCATGCTATAAGGTTACAATATCTTTATGAATTTTCCTATAGTATAACACGCAGTTTTTAATTAGTATAATTAATATATTTAATTCTATTTATTTGTATTGCTTATCTCCCCCTTCTGCCGCTTATTCCCTTCCCCCACCTTCCTCCTTCTGCCGCTTATTCCCCTTACTTACCTTCCTTCTTCTGTCACTTATTTTCCTATCTTCCAAAGATTCCACAACAGTTTCCCCCAATACACAGGCACTTCAGAATGGCCCTTCCTCAAAGCAAACAGTCCAAGGGCGCTTTTAGTGCAGGCGAAATCCACTGCTTACGAAGGCTTAGGGACGAAGGCTTTCCTGAGTCCCTTAGCCGCAGTTAGCAGTTAGTTCGCCGGAACGTTGCCCAGTTTGTGTGAGGAAGGGCCATTCTGAAGTGCCGTCCGCCCCCAAAACCCCCACTGCACCCCCATCCCCTCCTCATCCCATGTAAGAACCCCCACTCCATAGTACCATCTCCCCATCCCCCTCCGCATCCCATAGTACCATCTCCCCATCCCCAAAAGCAAATTCTCCCCCTGTGCGCCTTGCATAAAAATCCTTTCAATGTTATACTGTTTTTAGTAAAAATTGCCATGCCGCCAGACAGGCATATTTTCTAAGGAAGGAATGAATCATTTGTTTAAAAATATTTTTTCAAAAACGCAGCCAACACCGCAGCAATCCCCCGCATCTGCTCCCACCTCAGGGGCGCATGCGCAAGCCCTCGCCGAAATCAGCGATATGCTAGAGAACATGGGCTTTGACACCGAACAGCTCCTTTGGATTGCCAAGCAGAACAAGGAGGCCTTCTCCACCCTTGTAGACAACAACATGAAGATTGCAAACAGTTCCGTGGAGAACTTGGAGCAAGCTAATTTTGTAGAAGCAAAGCTCCAGCAGGTCAACCAGAACAGTGAAACCATGAACGGGCACATCCAGCTCGTAGAAGAAAAGGCCGACTCTGTTTTAAAAAATATTACCGAAAAAAAAGAAACCATCGCGGATACTTACCGGATGCTCCACGATTTAACAGAGGCCTTGCACATTACCCAAGAAACCAACTTAAAACTATTGGAATCCTCCCGGAATATCCATAAAATCGTGGAATACATCAAAAACATTTCCGAAGAAACCACCCTGCTGTCCTTAAATGCCTCCATCACTGCCGCCCATGCCGGGGAAGCCGGGAAGGCATTTGCCATTGTGGCAGGGGAAGTAGGGAAACTTTCCGACGAAACAGACTCCTTTATCAATGAAATTGAAGAGATTGTCAAGGAGCTGGAAGAAAATATCCAGAGCAGCCATGCCTCCACCAAACATTCCGAGGAATCCATCCAAAAGCTCAATGGTTTTGTGGAAGGCACGGTGGGCATCCTGACAGGGACCCATGAATCCCTGACGGACATCAAGCAGAACATGGATAACCTGACTGCCGTTTCTAAGACTAATTTAGAAGTGTCTGCGGATGTAAAGGAGGCCTTAGGCAAGCTGACGGACACGATTTCCTCTTCTGCAGGCCAGTCCTATGACTCCATTGCGCTGATTACCCAGCATCAGGAGCAGACCGATACCCTGCTTTCCTGCTGCGACAATATCAGTTCCATGTGCGAAAATATCCAATACAGCATGTGTTCCATCAAGGGCAGCGATGAAATCGTAATCGGCATTAACCCATTTACCTCGCCGGGCGACATTAAGGAGATGTATCAGCCCCTTCTGGCACGCATCTTTGGCTCGCTTGGGCTGAAAGTAAGAGTAATAATCGCAAAAGATTACCTCTCCCTTGGGGAACAAATCAAGAAAGGGACCATAGACGGCGGGTGGTTTTCCCCCTTTGCCTACATAACTGCTGCTGAAATGACGCCCTTAGTCCCGGTAGCTACCCCGCTGATTAATGGGAAGGATTATTACAACGGATACATCATCACCCGGAAGGATTCCGGCATTGCTTCCCTGCAGGATTTAAACGGAAAGTCATTCGCCTATGTGGACAAGAACAGCGCGTCCGGCTACCTGTATGCCCGGCACAGCATCAAAGAAGCCGGCCTTGACCCGGACAGTATTTTTTCCGAAGTAACCTTTGCAGGCAGCCACGACCAAGTGCTCTACGGCGTAATCAACGGGGAGTATGACGCTGGGGCAACCTACAACGAAGCCTATGAGAAAATGCAGAAATCCGGCACGGACATGTCGGGCATCCGCATCATTTCCACCACCGGGAATATCCAGAAAGACGCCATCGCCTTCCGCAAATCCCTTGACGCAGGCCGCCTTTCAGAGATTAAGCACGCCTTTGCCAATTTCCACGATTTTTCCGGGATTGACACCCCAGTCACCGGCTTTGCAGAAGCCAAGGACAGCAATTACGACTTAATCCGGAAGGTAAAGAACGGCTGATAATTTTAACACCGCAATGAAGAGGAGCAGGCAGGCACGCTATCTGTTCATTTTTAAATGCAAAAGAATGAAAAAAAGTGTTAATTTTTTCCTCCCATTTCCGATATATTAGATAAGAGTAACTAAAAATAATAGCAACCAGGTTACGGATAACCAGACAATTCCGCCAAGGAGGGGCAATACTATGAGCGTAAATAGTGTAAATACTGTCAACAGTACCGCGGCTTATACCGCACCTACCCAGACAAGCGCCGCAAAAGCTGCCGAGAATACGGATACTTCCAAAGACACCGCCAGCAGCAAAGGCGTTGTATATGAAAAAGGCAGCGCTTCCAAGACATCTTCTAAGAACGGCATCTATTCCAAGAGTGACATCGTTGCACGCATGAAGAGGGATACCGAAACAAGGACTGCCCAACTGAAAAGCTTAGTTGAGAAAATGATGACCAGCCAAGGGAAGAAGATTGGCCAAGCCGATGACATGTGGAAATTCCTTGCAAAAGGCGACTTTACCGTAAGCGCAGACGTAAAAGCACAGGCGCAGGCTGACATCGCAGAGGACGGATATTGGGGCGTAGAGCAGACCTCCGACCGCATCCTTGAATTTGCAAAAGCTTTGACCGGCGGCGATTCTTCCAAGGCAGAAGAAATGAGGGCTGCATTCGAAAAAGGCTTCAAGGCTGCAACAGGGGCATGGGGCTCCAAGCTGCCGGGCATTTCCCAGCAGACTTATGACGCAGTTATGGATAAGTTTGACGACTGGGCTGGCAAGACAGCAGAAACAGAAGAATAGGCTGCCGCCTCAGGCATGGTTTCCATGGAGGGGCAAAGCCATAGCAATCCGAAAGGAGGGACCGGGATTCTGGTTCCTCCTTTTTTCATCTTATAGGAAATACCGTGCCACTGTGAAGTGATGAAGTTTATGAATTTCCTATAAGATAAATTCCTCCGGGCAGGAGGCGCACTCGCACGAAGGGTATTATGTCGCTAAGGCGACCGTGCTCGGCTCATTAACCCTGTCCTACCGCCCCGTTGCTTTAGCAAAGTGACGAATTACATCTTTGAAATAATTAAGTATTTCCTATCCTTTTCAGAAAAATGCACAAAAATATGATATATTTTTTCAAATTTAGTGCAGATTCCACGATAAAATTTCTGTAAATTTCATTTTTATTATTGAATCTTAATAAATGATATGTTATAATTCCTAAATAAACAAAATGGAACGACGAATACAGCGGTATACCCTTTCATCTGGCCAGATGGGTGTTCAGTTTCCAGTTTATCACACAACAATATGTTTTGGGAGGAAACAATATGAAAAGAAAAATACTTTCAGTTTTACTAGCCGGCACAATGGCTGCAACCCTGCTTACAGGCTGCGGCAGCGGGAATAACAATGCCGCATCCGACGACAAAGGCACAGAAAGCAACGAAACGGAAGATACCAACGGGGAAGATGCCGGAACG
The DNA here is from genome assembly GCA_910580195.1 of uncultured Lachnospiraceae bacterium. Classification (GTDB taxonomy): domain Bacteria; phylum Bacillota; class Clostridia; order Lachnospirales; family Lachnospiraceae; genus Petralouisia. The sequence goes on along the minus strand of CAJTWA010000033.1, from coordinate 41,060 downwards.
GAAGGCACAGATGAAACGGAAGGCACAGAAGGGACTGACGAAGCAGAAGGCAGCGGCGATGCAGCAGACCAAACCCTGAAGGTAGCAGCATTGGAAAGCGGCTACGGCGCAGATATGTGGACAAAAATTGCAGAAGCTTTCGAAGCGTCCCATCCCGGCGTAAAAGTGGAACTTACGGTTGACAAGAAACTTGAAGACGTCATCAGCGGCAATATGCGTGCAGGGGATTACCCAGATGTTGTGCACCTTGCAACGGGCCGTGAAGCCGGCCTGACAGAAACCCTGACGAAAGAAAAAGGCCTCCTTCCCTTAACCGACGTACTTGACATGAAAGTTCCCGGCGAAGACGTTACCGTGAAAGAAAAAGTAATCCCCGGATTCCTTGATACCCTTGGGACGAACCCATACCCCGGCGACGATAACACCTACTATGCACCCATGTTCTACAGCCCCTGCGGGTTATTCTACAATGCAGGCCTGCTGAAAGAAAAAGGCTGGGATGTCCCGACTACATGGGATGAGATGTGGGCGTTAGGCGACAAGGCCAAAGCAGAAGGCATCGCTTTATTCACATATCCCACCACAGGCTATTTTGACGCATTTACTTATGCGCTTTTAGCATCCTCCGGCGGGGCTGAGTTCTATAACAAGTGCATGACTTATGAAGACGGCATTTGGGAAAGCCCAGAAGCAACGAAAGTATTCGAGCTCATTGGCAAGCTGGCAGAATATACCGAAAGCACAACCGTTGCAAATGCAAATGATGAAGGCTTCACAAAGAACCAGCAGTTAATCCTTGACAACAAGGCAATCTTCTGCCCCAACGGCACATGGCTGGTTGGCGAAATGGCAGAAGCCCCAAGGGCTGAAGGCTTTGAATGGGGATTTATGGCAGTCCCGGCAGTAAATGCAGGGGAAAAGGGCAGTTCCTTCACATTCTTCGAGCAGATGTGGATTCCTGCACAGGCTGCAAACCAAGACATGGCAAAAGAATTCGTCGCTTATATGTACTCTGACGAAGCAGCAAAGATTTTCGCTGAATCTGCTGCAATCCAGCCAATCGTTGGCATCAGCGATACCTTAGAAGGCGACAACAAAATGTTCTACAGCATTTATGACAATGGCGCAACCGCTGTTATGGGCGGCTTTGCAGCTACTACCCCGGTAGAAGGCGTTTCCATGAAAGACACCTTATTTGAAACCGTAAACAGCATCGTGAGCGGCGACAAGACAGTGGCAGAATGGCAGGCAGCCGTAGAAGAAGTAAGCGACCAATTAAGGGGTGCAATGGAATAAAAAGACAAAGGGGCGTTCCGAAGGTTTCTGCCTTTGGGGCGCCCTTCTCTTTTACAAAAAGCTGGCAGGAAACGGGCCGGCAAACAGGAACGGAGGTATGAAATGTGAAAAAAAGTAAAGCAAGAAGCGTATTTATTGGGGTATGCGTGGCACCGGCTGTCATTTTATTTGTCATTTTTATGCTGATCCCCACCTTCAACATATTTAAAATGTCGCTTTACAAATGGGGTGGTTTTTCCAATACGAAGGAATTTATCGGGCTTAATAACTTTAAGACATTATTGGCAGATGAAAAATTCTTGCGCACCTTCCAGAATTCTATCCTTCTGGTAGTCTGCGTAACGGTCATCACGATTTCATTTTCCCTGATTTTTGCGGCAATCATTTCCCGGGAAAAAATCAAGGGGGAAAATTTTTTCAGGATTATCTTTTATATCCCAAACATCCTGTCAATCGTTATTATATCCGCTATTTTTTCTGCAATTTACGACCCTACCAACGGCCTGTTAAACAGCGTCCTTGGCATTTTCCGGGGAGATAAGGACCCGATTCTCTGGCTGGGCGACCAGAAAATCGTTATTTTCAGCTTAGTAATTGCGCTGGTCTGGCAGGCAATCGGTTATTACATGGTGATGTATATGGCCAGCATGGCAAGCATCCCGGCAAGCATCTATGAATCTGCCGATTTGGAGGGCGCAAACCATATCCAGCAGTTCTTTTCCATTACGCTGCCTTTGATTTGGACGAATATCAGGACCACCTTATCCTTCTTCGTCATCAGTACCATCAACTTAAGTTTCCAGCTTGTAAAAGTGCTCACCAACGGCGGGCCGGACGGGGCTACGGACGTATTCTTAAGCTATATGTACAACCAAGCGTACACCAACTCCTCTTATGGGTACGGCATGGCAATCGGCGTTGTGGTATTCCTGTTCTCCTTTGGCCTTGCTGCCATCATCAGCTTTGTCACGAAGCGGGAACCATTAGAATTTTAAGGAGGGGCGCAGATGAAAAAGAAAAACGGAGTAAGCGTAAAAACACTGTACCGGGCTTTTGTGTACCTAGTGCTGCTGGCATTGGCAGTCAGCATTTTCGTGCCAGTCGCTTGGGTATTCTTGGCATCCATTAAGGAAAATTCCGAGTTTTACGGAAGCCCTTGGGCAATGCCGAAAGGCTTCTATTTCCAGAACTTTATAGACGCATTTGAAAAAGCGAACATGGGGGAATTTTTCTTAAATTCCGTTATCGTGACTGCCTTGGCTCTTGCCATCTTGTTAGTCATTGCCCTGCCGGCATCTTATGTGCTCGCAAGATACCGCTTTTTTGGGAGCAAACTTATCAACATGCTGTTCATGGGGGGGCTGTTTATCAATGTAAACTACATTGTAGTGCCTATCTTCCTGATGTTTGTGGACGCAGACACATTCCTGCGGAAAATGGGGTTTGCAAATGGTTTTTTCTTAAATAATATCTTTGTCCTAGCCTTAGTCTACGCCTCCACGGCGCTCCCTTTTACCATTTACCTGCTTTCCGGGTTCTTCATCACCATCCCGAAAGATTATGAGGAGGCTGCCCATGTAGACGGCTGCGGCTATTTCAGGACAATGGTGCAGATTATGATGCCCATGGCATTGCCCAGCATTATTACCGTTATCCTGTTCAATTTCCTTTCCTTCTGGAATGAGTACATCATTGCAATGACTATGCTTACCAAGGATTCCAAGACGCTGCCGGTAGGCCTGATGAACTTAACGCAGGCACAGCGGGGGGCTGCAAATTATGGGGCGCTCTATGCAGGGCTGGTAATTGTCATGCTGCCCACCTTGATTTTGTATATTCTGGTACAGAAAAAACTGACGCAGGGCATGAGCCTTGGCGGCCTGAAAGGTTAATGAGGAGGGATTGCCATGGAAGGAAATAAGAAATGGATTATGATAATTGTGTGCACTGCCCTTGTGGCCCTGTGCCTTGCCCTTGTAATTGTCGGGCAGCGTACGATTTCTGTATCAGGCTTAGGCCTGCAGCTTGCGGGGCTTGCAGGAATCTTGCTCTTGCTGTACCTCTATAACAAGAGATACCAATAAGGGAACCTGTAAGCAGGGGCTTTCTGCCCTTTCTAGGATAGATTGGCAAGCTGGCGCGAAGCTATGAAGCCCTTTTGGGAATAAATTAGCAAGCCGGCGCATGAAGCTATGAAGCCCTTTGGGAAATAGGTTGGCACACAACGGCGTACGAAGCCTTTTCGGGGATAGATTGGCACGCAACGGCACAGGAAACCCTTTTTGGGCGTCCCAAGCTAATATGCCGTTGCAAACTTACATATACAGAAGAAAAAATAGGCAGAGAACTTGATCTCATTCTCTGCCTGTGCATTTCTTATCTGTACATTTTTATCTCTGCATTACTCAAGGGGATATTTATCTGTCAGTTCTTTTACCATGCCCTTGACTTCTTCCGAAGCTGGTTCCCCTTCTTTCACCATTTTCGCAATGCACTCTGCTACCTTGTCCATATCGGCTTCTGTGAAACCGCGGGAGGTAATGGCCGGCGTCCCAAGCCGGATGCCGCTGGTAACAAACGGGGACTTTGGATCGTTGGGGATAGTGTTCTTATTGCTGGTAATGTTGACAGAATCCAGCAGCTTCTCTACCGCCTTCCCAGTCAGGCCATAAGGGGTCAGGTCTACCAGCATCAGGTGGTTGTCCGTCCCGCCGGAAACCAGCTTGATTCCCCTGTCTGTCAGCCCCTTTGCCAAGGCTTGGGCATTTTTCACAATATTCTGCTGGTATTCCTTGAAACTGTCTTCCAAGGCTTCTTGGAAACACACTGCTTTTGCGGCAATCACATGCATCAGCGGGCCTCCTTGGGTGCCCGGGAAAATGGCCTTGTTGAAATTGAATTTGTCGGCCATTTCCTGGCTTGCCAGAATCATGCCGCCCCTTGGCCCGCGCAATGTCTTATGGGTGGTGGTCGTTACCACATGGGCATAGGGGATGGGGCTTGGATGGAGCCCTGCAGCGACAAGGCCCGCAATATGCGCCATGTCAACCATCAGGTATGCGCCTGCCTCATCGGCAATCTCCCGGAACCGCTTAAAATCAATCGTCCTTGCATATGCGCTTGCCCCTGCAATAATCAGCTTGGGCTTACATTCCAGCGCAAGCTCCCGTACTTTATCATAATCAAGGAACCCTTCGTCATTGACGCCGTAAGGCACAATCTTAAAATATGTGCCGGAGAAGTTCACAGGGCTCCCATGGGTCAGGTGCCCGCCATGGTCTAAGTTCATGCCCATCACCGTGTCCCCGGGCTCTAGCATGGCAAACTGCACTGCCATATTTGCCTGTGCGCCGGAATGGGGCTGTACGTTGGCATACTCACACCCAAACAGCTTTTTTGCCCGCTCTATGGCAAGGTTCTCCACCACATCCACACATTCGCATCCGCCATAATACCTTTTCCCCGGATAGCCTTCTGCGTATTTATTTGTCATGGGGCTCCCCATGGCTGCCATCACTGCCTTGCTCACCCAGTTTTCGGAGGCAATCAGCTCAATATGGCTGTTCTGTCTTTCCAATTCCGCGGTGATGGCTTCTGCCACCTGCGGGTCTGCTTTTTTTACTTCATCAAATGAGTACATAGGTTCTTTTCCTTTCTCTTTTTCTATGTAGAAACGGTTCTCCAGTAGCCACTATCATAGTATGTTATCTTTGAAATGTCAATAGCCAAACGGCAGCTGCCTGCGCTGCAAGAATCAAGGGAATCCCCACCACGAACTGCCAATGCCTTGTCTTATGGCGGAACGCGTACATCCCTGCCCACACCCCAAGGCTCCCTCCGGCAATGGCTGCCCCAAAAAGGGTCTTTTCCGGAACCCTCCATTTCTTATGCCGCGCCTTCCATTTGTCCAGCCCCATCAATAGGAACCCTGCCAAATTCACTGCTGCCAAATAAATATAAATGCCGTATCCTATCTGTAGCATTTGCCACCTGCCTTTGCCCTATCTTTCCATTGTAATGAAAGCCAGTTCCATTTACTCTTCCCCCAGCTTCAGCGCAACTACAACCCCGGCCGCCAAAGCAACAATTCCTGTCAGGATTGTCACGATATTGATTGCCCCAAAGCTGTTCATCAGCAAAATCGCAACTGGGGAGGCCACAATCAAGCCGATAATTGCCCAGTATGCATGTTCCGGGAATTTTTCAAAAATGATTTCAATGACTTTGGCAATGGCAAAAATCCCAACGACTACCCCAATCCCAAAGGGCACCAGCACAAGGCATCCCTCCAAAAGCCCCGGTACGTCAAAGGCCAGCCCGTTGTCGATAAATTTGTTGATTTCCGTTAAAATAGGGTTGTAATACCCAATCAGCATGAGCATCATGGAACCGCTGACGCCGGGGATTACCATGGTGGCCGAAGCCAAGACCCCTACGCCGAACAGTTTTATGACATTCAGCAGGCTGAAGCTTAAATCTGCAGACGCCCCTTCCTGTTCGCCGACTACTGCAAGCCCTGCCACAACTGCAAAAAACAGGAGGAAGGACAGGATATGCCCCAGCCGTATGCTTTTGCCCTTCACCTTCCGGGTGATAGCCGGAAGCCCGCCGATAATCAGGCCGATAAACAGAAGGTTTGTCTGGAAGGGGATTTTTGCAAACATCATTTCAATCACCCGTGCCAGCACAACAATGCCAAGGGCCGCCCCAATGACAATTGGGATCAGTACTTTCATGCTTTTCTTAAATTCAGAAAACAGATGGGTGGCCGCATGGATCATCTTATCATAAATGCCCATGGAAACCGCCATCGTGCCGCCGCTGACGCCGGGGATAATATTTGCAACCCCGATGACAACGCCTTTTAAAATCATTCGAACCATAAACTCTCTCCTTACCCGGACATGCCAGGATTTGTTTTTATACCCGCCTTAAATATTCCTCCAGAAACTGGATCAGCACATCCATTTCCCCATCTGTCCCAATGGAAATCCGCAGGTAATTGCTGATCCTCGGCTTGTTAAAATAGCGGACGTAAATATCCTCCTGTTTCAAGGCTTCAAACAATTCCCCTGCCGGGCAGCTTGGGTGGGTGGCAAAAATGAAATTGCTTTTGGAATCCAAATAGGAAAACCCAAGCCTTGCCAGTTCCTTTTTGGTACGCTCCCTTGTACAGATTATTTTCTGCAAGGTTTCCTGAAAATATGTATTGTCCCTGACTGCTTCTGCCCCAGCCGCTAAGGCCGCTGCGCTCATGGTATAGGAATTGAAGGAATATTTGGCATCTTCCAGATACTTTATCAGCTTTTCATTCCCAATGGCGAAGCCAATCCTCATGCCTGCAAGGCTCCGGGACTTAGAAAAGGTCTGGACAACTAGCAGGTTATCATATTTCGGGACTAATGATAACGCAGACGTACCCCCAAAGTCAATATATGCTTCATCTAGAATGACAATGACATCCGGGTTTGCTGCAATGATTTTTTCCAACTCTTCCAGATTTTTTTCTATGCCTGTGGGGGCGTTGGGGTTGGGGAACACAATGCCGCCGCAGTCTTTGCAATAATCCTCTGTCCGGATTTGGAAATTTTCATCCAAAGGCTGGCGCTCGTAGGGAATCCGGAACAAATCTGCCCACACATCATAAAAAGAATACGTGATGTCTGGGAACAGGATGGGTTTCCCACTGTTAAAAAATGTCAGGAAACTCATAGCCAGCACATCATCGGAGCCAACCCCCACAAATACCTGCTGCTCTGGCACGCCGTAATGCTCTGCCAGCGCACGGACTAATACCCCCGCGGCAGGGTCCGGATACCTCCGCAGGCTGTCCCCTGTAAGCCCCTGCAATGCCTTTGCTACGCCGGGGGCTGGGGGATATGGGTTTTCATTGGTGTTTAACTTTATCATTTTGGGGCGGTTTGGCTGTTCCCCCGGCGTATAGGGGACAACGTTCCGCACGTTTTTTTCCCATGCTTTCATAGTTCCATCATTTCCTTTCTGCAATGCAAATCCCTGCTTACCGTTCCATGCTTTCACATCATGCACTTTTCCCCTGCCAACGCATCGGGCTGGGTTTTCTTTTCCTGCTTACTTCCATTGCCCTTGGTATTCTGCTGCCAGTTTTTCAAAGGCGGGCAGGGAGGTTCTATCATTGCCCTTGGTATTCTGCTGCCAGCTTTTCAAAGGCGGGCAGGGAGGTTCTATCATTGCCCTTGGTATTCTGCTGCCAGCTTTTCAAAGGCGGGCAGGGAGCGTTCTATCATTTCATAGGAAACGCAGTAAGCAAGCCGCACATAGCCGGGGCAGGAAAAGGAACTCCCGCCTACCAGCAGGATATGGTGCTTTTTCGCTGCCGCCACGAAACTCTTTTCATCTGGGTCTGGGGACTTGATAAAGAGGTAAAATGCCCCTTGGGGCTTTACGCAGGTAAACCCCAATTCTGTCAGTTTCCCATAAATTAGCTGGCGGTTCCTGTCATAATATGCCACATCCGTCCTTGCGCCCATGGACGCCGCCACTGCCTTCTGCATCAGGGAAGGGGCGTTGACAAATCCTAGAATCCGGTTTGCCACCGACAGCCCCTGCAATGCTTCGGCGCATCCTTCCATCCGGGGGCAGGCTGCAATATAGCCAATCCGTTCCCCCGGGATGGAGAGGGACTTGCTGAAAGAATAGGTGACAAAGGTATTATCATAGTACTTTGTCAGGAACGGGACTTGGCTGCCGTCATAAGCCAATTCCCGGTATGGCTCATCTGATACCATATAAATCCCATGCCCGTACTCTTCCTGCTTTCTCTGCAAAATGGCTGCCATGCTTTTTATGGTTTCTTCTGGGTAAATGACCCCTGTGGGGTTTACCGGGTTATTTATCAGCAAAACCTTTGTGTTCTCCGTGATTTTCCCCTCTAAATCTGCCAAATCCGGCTGGAAAGTGGGGAGGTGTGGCTTTACTTCCCGCAAAATGCCCTGATGGTTTGCCGCATAGCTGCGGTACTCCCCAAAATAGGGGGCAAGGGCCAGCACTTCATCCCCCGGGTCCAGCAAGGTTTTGAACACCACGTTCAAGGCCCCTGCGGCCCCTACTGTCATCACAATGTGCTCCCCGGTAAAATCTGTCCCAAACCGCTGGTTTAAATCCTCCGCTACGGCCCGCCGGGTTTCTGGGTAACCTGCATTGTCCATATATCCATGGAGCCCTAAAGAGCTCTCTTCCTGCACTGCTTTTAAAATAGCTTCTGTAAATTCCTCCGGCACAGGGGTCATGGGGTTCCCAAGGCTGAAATCATAGACATTTTCTGCCCCAACCTTCCCCGCTAATTCCTTCCCTTCCAAAAACATAGCCCGGATGGCCGAGCTGCCTTTGATTTCCTGCTGCATTTGTTTTGAAATCATTGGATCCTCCTTTCTGCTTTCCTGCCATAAAGGCTTCAAATTCCGCAACTGTTTTTTATTCTACCACAGATTGGGTGGGATTTCCATAAAATTTTGCCTTGCTTTCCTCATAAAGGAAACAAGATAAAAGCCCCTATGCCTGCGCATCCATTTGCTTACGCCGAAAGCCGGCTGCCTGTTTCCCCAAAAAGGGCTGCTGCAAAAGAAAGAAACCCTCCCATCCCTCGTTTTGTATCACAAGTACCTGTACTACATGCGGTATGGATTTCTAATTTTGCAGCAGCCCTTTCATCTGTAAAGCTGCTATTTGATTTTTACTTTTTTGGAACGGAAACTGCTGGTGTAGGTTTTGCCCTTGTAGGTTTTATAGGCTTTCACGGTAAAAATATAGGTCTTGCCGGACTTCAGCTTAGTTTTCGTGTAGCTGGCGCTTTTTGTCGTTTTTAATTTTTTCCATGAGGCAGATGCTTTTGTTTTATAGTAAACAAGATAGCCCGTAGCCCCTTTTTGCTTGCTCCATTTGACCGTTGCTTTTTTCTTCCCCGGCGTTACCTTAAAACTTACTGTGCCCGGGGCTGTCGCCGTGTATATGCTTTTGTATGATTTACTTGTAACCTGCCTGCCGTCTTCTGACATGGTATAGGCTTTGACTGCAAAACGGTAGCTGGTTGCCGGGGTTAGCTTTTTCAGGGTGTAAGACGCGGTATTTTCCGTCTTGGCCCCTTTCTTTTCCCATGATTTCTTGGAGCTGTTGTACTGGTAAATGATATAGCCCTTGGCTTGGGGAATTTTTTTCCAAGTTAACTTTATGCTCTTGGCGGAAGAGGTGGCCTTTAAGCCGGTAACATTGGAAATGTCTGGGGTTGGCTGCCCTGGCTCTGTGCCCGTCCCGGCGCCTGAACTGCTGTCCCCCGTTCCCGGTTGGCCGCCTGTACCGCTGTCCCCTGTTCCCGGTTGGCTGCCTGAACCGCTGTCCCCCGTTCCCGGTTGGCCGCCTGAACCGCTGCCGCCGCTTGTTCCCGGCTGCGCATTTTCTGCAGCTTTGTTGATTTCTGCCAAAATCTCATCTGCTGTTTTCGGGCCTAATGTGATGTTCTGCACTTTATTATTTTTGTCAATATATACAATATAGGGGTATGCCCCGCCATTTTGCCCATAAAGGCCAAGGTAGGACAAGGCATGGTTAAAATTCTTCCCTTCTTCATCATGGCAAAAGATTACATCTGTATTTTGGTAATCCTTTGCAAATGCTGTTGTCCCGGCCAAATCAGCCCCGCGTACATCTGCATAAACCATCCGGATATCTGAACGGTGCGCCCCGCCCCAACTGCTGCCGGCAATACTCTGCAGCGTGGCCTTTGTATTGCCGCAATTCGTGTAGCCAAAAATCAGGACAGTAGTTGCATCAGACTTGACGATTGTGGAAATATCTGTGCCGTCAATGCTCTTCAAAATAAACGGGAAATTCTCCAAGCCAGAGCCGGAACCTGCAGGGGGCGTAATTTCCCCCGCATAATCAATATCTGCAAATTTCTTGATTTCAGCAATAATCTCATCCGCAGTTTTTTTGCCTTCTGTGACGCTCTGGACTTTATTATCTTTATCAATTAATACAACAATCGGGGAAAGCCCGCCGCTTTTCCCTGCATACCCTGCCATGGCAGCAAGGATTCCCTGCGTCTCATCGTAGCAGAAAGTTATGCTTGGGCATTGGTAGCTTTTCTCATATTCCTTGGTTTCTTCCAAGGAAGCTAACCCGCTTTCTGCAAAAATAACCCGGATATCCGGGCGCCCGGCCCAATCGCTAGCTGCGAGGCTGGTAAGCGTGCCCCTCGTCCTACTGCATGAGATATTGCCAAATACCAGCACTGTCGTTTCCCCGGGATTGGCTGCTGTTGAAACCTTGCTGCCATCTGTGGAGGTAAAGGTGTAAGCGGGGTTATCAACGGGCGTCCCCTGCCCTTCTGCCTGTGCCCGGATCCCTGCTGCCATGCTTAAAAACGGGATCAGGAACAGCAGCGCAAATGCTGCAAACATGTGCCGCACATGCTTTTGGATAAAAATTTTTTCTGCCATAACATGTTTCTCCTTTTTGTCCAAGCCCCTTGTTCCGTAACCCAAGAAGCCTGATTTTTCCATCCTTATGCACCCCTTAAAAATCCTTTATCACGTCCAATGCCGGCAAAGGCCGCCCTTCATAGTCAAACAGCGCCTGATTGGCCCATTCATTCCCGCAAGGCCCCGGGTCTTTCATGTATTTCAGGGAGGCCTCGGTCGCCCATCCGCTGCCCGGCACGGGAATCCATGCTGGTTCCCAGTAGAAAAAGCCTTTCCCCAGCCCTTTCGGCACATTGGAAATGCGGTCCAGGAAATCTTTCATAAAATCTGCTTGTCCCTGTTTTGTCATGGGGTAATCAATTTTTTCCACGAGCTCTGGTTTCGTAGCCATCCCTTTCCGCTGGGAAGGCGCTAATTTTTCATAAGAGGCATAATCCTCCATGGTAAATCCCATGGACACCTCCGCCACGATCAGTTCTTTGCCGTAGCGCAGCGCAAGGTCATTCATGTTATGCGCCAAATCATCCAAGGAGCCATGCCAGAATGGGTAATACGACAGGCCGATGACGTCGAAATCCTCCCCGTCGCTGGCAAAATAACTGTCAAACCACTCCCGGTACAATGCATTGTTCCCGCCGTTGTCTAAATGGAGCATGACGGGGATATCCGGCTCAATGTCCCGCACCCCATGGATCCCTGCATTTACCAGCATGGCAATGCTCTCAAAGTCTGGGCTTTTCCCATCCGGCCACAGAAGGCCAGAAGAAAGCTCATTGCCCACCTGCACCATGTCCGGCAGCACGCCTTCCCGCTGGAATTCCCGGAGGACTGCCATGGTATAGTCATAGACCGCGCACTCTAGCCGTTTCCCGGTAAAATCATACCATGCCTTGGGCTTTACCTGCTTGCCCGGGTCTGCCCAGAAATCGCTGTAATGGAGGTTCAGCAGCACGTCCATCCCCCGGTCTTTCGCCCGCCTTGCCAGCTCCATGACGGTTTCCATGTCGTCCGTCCCTGCCCCATAGGGCTCCCCATCCTTGGAATAAGGGTTGTTCCAAAGGCGGAGGCGCACGGCATTTGTACCGTATTCCTGAAGGATTGCCAGCAGGTTGCGCTCGTCCCCGTCGCTGTCATAATATTTCGCGCCTAGCTGTTCTAGCTCCAGCAGGGTGGAAACGTCCATCCCTTTGATAAATTTTTTTTCTGAAATAACTCCCATAAGATTCTCCTTCCCTTCTTTTTTCTTTCGGAAAGCCATGGCCTTTTGTACTTCACAGCAATACGCCTGCACTACAGCGGACATTTTCTTTTCCCATACAGAGGAAATTCCAAAGTTTCCCGCATTTCATTGCCCACTCCAGAAGGGGGCTTACAGCTGCCCCTCTTGTTCCTGCCCTTCCTTATCCTTATCTTCTTGTTCCTTGTTTTCCTTGTTTGCCTTCTCTTCCTCCTCAAGCTGGGCAATCCTCTGCTCTGCGTCCGTCAGTACGTTGTAATTCGTGACTTTGCCCCGGGCCGCTTCGGAAAGGCCGTTGTACATGTTCCTGATATTGGTGACCGTGCCCTTCATGCCCAATGTGATTTCCTGCCCGGCAAGCTGGTTGATGGCGTCAATGACGGGCTGGGCTTCTGCTTGGGCCTGCTGGTCTGCGGCTGCTTCTGCCTCAAGTTGTCCAATCCTTGCTTCTGCTGCCTCTAGCTGCCCATAGTTGCTGACATAGCCCCGGGCCGTGCCGTCCAAGGCATTGTACTGGCTCCTTGCATGTTCCACCGCGCCTTTGCTTTCCAGCGTCACATCCCCCAGCGAGCCGATAAGCTGCACGACGGCGGCCGCCGCATCTTGTGCTTTGGCCTTGGCGCTTTCCGTGCCGGAAAGCTGGTAAACCAGCACGGCGCAGCCTGCCTCGATATTGTCATACAGCGTCTTTGCAGCGCTGTGGGGCATGTTGACGCAGCCATGGGAGCCGCCCCTCTTATAGTAATTGCCGCCGAAGTCCCTGCGCCAGTTGGCATCGTGGAACCCAACCCCGCCGTTAAAGGGCATCCAGAAATCTACGGGCGTTGCATAGCCTTCCCCCCGCAGCGTCTTGTCTAGCTGCTTGTAATATAAGCCGTAGGCGCCCACCGGGGTGCTCCAGCCTTTGGAATCATTCCCGGACACAAAATCTGTTTCCAGCACCAAGTTCCCGTCTTTATAATAGTAAAGATGCTGGGCAGTCAGGTTCACTTCCACATAAGTATTCCCGTAATCGTTGCCGGACCTGCTGTTGGCTGTCTGGGAATATTCTGGTTCCTTGGTGATTTTTTCACCCTTTTTGATATTTTTTGCCAGGGCCTCTGCTTCTTTTTCTTGGTCGATTTTCCAGCCGTAATCCCCGCCGCTTACGGTGACATTTGCCCCATAAGAGGATTTCAGGGATTTGGATTTCCCTGCGGTGTTGTATGTATCTGCCAGATAAGCCACATATTCCGCTATTTTTTCTTGGGAAAGCTGGGCTTTATGCTTTTCTTCATCCACAGAAACCCATTTGCTGATGGCCTTCCCATCCAATACTTCCTGCTGGTCCCCAAAATCATAGGTGATAACAGCGCCTACGTATTTGTTCATGGTTTCCGCCAATTTTATGATTTCTTTGGAATCCTGCGTAAATTCCGGCTTCACATAGCAATCCTCTTCCGCCATGGACATGCTGCCTTTTAAGTTTGTTACAGAATCCTCTAAAACCTCAAAAAATTTCTTTTCCTCTACTACCGTCCCCTCTTCCTCTGGGATGATGGTATAGCCTTTCTTTTTCGAATATTTTGAAATCATGGCGTTTTCTGCCTTCCGCATCTGGGCTTCATCCATGAGGTCCAGCTTCTTTGCCTCTTCCCGCAGCTTTTCCTTATCATAGTCCACCATGGTTTCCACTTCAATTACAGATTCCTGGAAAAAAGCTGCCGGCCACAGAAACTGGTTCTGTTTCCTTAGCTCTACTTCCAGCGTCCCGTCAAATACAGGCTTTAAATCAACCGCCATGCCTTCAATCTGTTCTGCCTCACCCTCCCGCGGCTCTATAGATATCTGGTATTGGTTAATCTCTGCCGTAATCAGCTTTTCCACGGACTGCACGCTTTTCCCAGAAGCATCTACGCCGTTGATGGTGGTCTGGAAGAAGAAATGGCTGCTGAAATACACCGCTATCCCCAGATACACTGTCGCCAGGGCCAGAAGGGCTAAGCCTAGGATTAGCCACACTTGCTTCTTTTTGCTCAGTTTCTTTGTGCTCATAATTCCTGCCTCTCTTATCTATAGTTTCTCCATCTTTTTAACTTATGTTAAAAATTCCCGGAACATACAGATTTTTTCCGTACACCTACCATTATAGTTGTATTTTCCGTAAAGTCAAACAATTTCCATATTCAAAATTTAACAGTTGACTTTTGTCTTTTTCTGTGGTATACTGGCAAAGTATTCGGGGTATGGCTCAGCTTGGCTAGAGCGCACGGCTGGGGGCCGTGAGGTCGCAGGTTCGAATCCTGTTACCCCGATTTTTTCTTGTTTTACAGGGGTTTTCGTTGGTGAAGGAATATATATTATGAACTGAAACCATATTTCTGTTGTACTGCCTTTATGCGCATAAGCAAATTTATGATTTCATCTGTCAGCGGCATGTATCTTTCCTTCCCATTCTTGGTAGGACCAATCCAGTATTCTTTTTTCTCCCTATTATACTTTTCAGACTTATTCACAACTATCATTCCATTCTGGATATCATCCCACATTAATGCAGCTATTTCCCCAACCCGAACCCCTGATATGAGTGGAAATACTTTTTCAGCAAAATTCAGATCTTTAATTAATTGTATCATCTCATATAAACAGTTAATCGAATGTAAATATGAATCGCTTATTATCATAATAACACAATTATGTTTTCTGATTGTATTCATAATATCTTTTATACTTTTCCAATTTTCAATAGCACGTATGCCCCTATCAATTACTACATTATCATTTTCAAAATAAGAATCAATTTTGTTAGCAATTTCTGTATCATTCCAAAAATATGACAGAAAAATAGTTGTCTTGTCTAACATATTTATCCTCCCCCTATCTTTAATTTTCTACATTTAGAACTATTTCTTCATTAATGAATCAAGTACTAACTATTGTTTATTATCACATCACACACCTACTTTCCTTTCCACATAAAATCTAAAAATTCTCAAAAAAATAAGGCACACCAGACTTTTACATCCAGCATGCTTTGTAAATTTAATATCTTTTATACACATCCCCACGGTTATCTATATTTTCAATATTGATTAAATGAATTTCTTCATCAACCATGTATAATATCCGGTAATTGCCAACACGCAAGCGATACAAATTATGCCCATTCAGCTTTTTTATGTCTGTCCCGTCTGGTAACTTATAAATTGCCTTATACAATCTTAGCCTCTGGCTTTTGTCCTGCTTATCAAGGAACTTTTGCGCCGCCTTTTCAAAATTAATCCTGTAGGTCTTCATAAGTCAAGCCATCCTTTTGAAGCATCTCCTCAAATGTAACAGTTGTTCCGTCATTTATTTCCCCTGCATCCGCAATCATCTTCAAATCCCACTCATCAGGCTCTATTTCTTCCCCTGCATAGGCTTTTAAAGATTCCAGCATATTAACTACAAATACAAGTTTGCTATCTGGCACATCATCAATCAATTGCATAACACGTTCTTTATTACTCATACCATCACCATTCCTTTTGCTGCCTTCCAATAATTTATTTTAATATACCATATGGGCAGCAAACATGTAAAGCCATTATTTATCCATCATTCACAATCGCAAAGATTTCATCTGTACCTAATGGGATAATACTTATTTTGGATATGTCCAGTATTCTTTCTGGCTTGGTTTCTTTATTTTGTCTTCCTATAAGTATTTCAAGGCCATCTGAAAATTCAATTTTATTCTTTTCTTCTAAATACCCACGCTGATACTTGTACTCACATTCTTTACAGTGTCCCAGATAATACGGATTATGGAACTGCCCATTTACTCGCCTAAACTTTTCTACAGGTAAAACCCTGCCACAATTTTTACATTTTTTTATTCCTAAAACAAGAATATCGAACTTCCGGACAGCATCAAAGAGGTTGAACTTCTCGACTTCCATTTCAATGTACCTGCAGACGGCAAAATCACTTTTGAAATCCATTACGCATCCGGTGTACTTCCGGAAATATTCCCGGAGCCGAGGGCAAAAGTAACCCGCGCAGAAAAGGCAGCCGCCAGAGCGCAGAAGAAAGCCACGCAGGAAGTACCAGAAAGCTCCCACATACGCTTTCGCCATCGGCAGCTACATCATTGACCGGAGCGGCACACTCAGCGGCGAAAAGAACGTAGAATTGACAGAGGCACTTGCAGCGCAGGGCTTCACCGCAGCATAAGAAAAAATACCAGCCCCGCTCCGGCGGGGTTATTGGTTCCTGCAAATTTTCCAAGGTAATTTCGCATATAAAATTATCCGTTAAAATGTTCTCACGGCTTAATGCCAGAATCATACTTTTTAGCGGATATTGATTTTTGCCCCTGCTGCCCTCCGAAATGGAAGGCTTATTTTGTATCAAAGTTTGTCCCTTTAGACATCTCATTATTATAAATCTTATATGCTGTATTCTTTGCCGATTCTACAGAATCATATTTCTCAGGCTGTAATTTTCTGATACTGCCTTTGCCAAAACAATATAGAAGATTGTTGATTGTGATGTTTTGTTTCCCCATGATATGTTTCTCCTTTTCTGGTTTGTTTTTTCAATGCCTTACTGGTATCCCATGGCTTTTTAAATATTCTGCTGCAAGTACCAGAAGTTCCCCATTGCTTACCGTGCTGCTTATGGTGTCATCCCATATACGCGGGCTATTGACGCCTGTAACCATCCCACCATGCAGCCCTTGGTTTGCCCATTGTGCAACCTGCAATCCTGTAGCATTGTAATAATTATCCATAGATTCCATGTCAATATAGACGGATGCAGTAACCTTATTTCCTTTTATTTTAGGTTCAACTTTCACTGCCGAACACAGGAAATTATATTGCCACCTATAGGATTTTGGGCCATAGCTGTTGTAGTACTCTTGCAGGAAGTAATTCAATGTTTCATATACCCTTTCTGCTAGTCCGTCTACCATTTTTACCGTAGTCGGCATAAGTGCCGCCTGTAGCTGGCTCATACTGCTGAAAACTGTAGTTTCAAGCTAAGGGGGGGTTGTTCTATGTGTTAGGTTTTTTGTGCCTTTTTGGAAGGATAGGGGCGTTTTTTTATTTGGGGTGGAGGGAAGTTACTGGTATGGGGTGGAAACTGCTTATAAAACCTGCATGGGCATATTCAGGCACTAAAATAAGCCCACTACCAATCTGCTACTAAACTGGTAATGGACTTATTCAGGTGTCCAAATGTTTGAATTATTCAATTCCACGATGTACAGGATTATCCCTTTCTTAGATGGTTATTTCTTCGTACAACTGTTCTGATTACTTTTTTAATTACCTTTTGGTTACCTGCTTTCTGAATCCCTTTATTTACGCCGTTTTCAGGCTTTGCTTGCGCACCGTGAGGTCGCAGGTTCGAATCCTGTTACCCCGATTTTTCTTATTTCATTTGCAAGCCCTGCTGCATAGGCAGGCGTATCATTTTTTCCTGCTTCTGTTCCCGCATTGCATCATCACAAATATATCTGATATACGCATGTCCTGTCCCCTGCAAAGAAACAACATCCTTCTCCCTATCAATCAGTTTATCCGCAAAGGATATCAGCGCATGATACACTTCAGATTGCTGGCTGCTCATCCCCATATTTCCACCATCCTTCCACAGCCTGTTTTTCCATCTGCCCGGATAGGCAGGCGAAGAAATGCCGCCCCTGCGGCGCAGGCAGCGGCTTTACACGTTTCCCCGTCATTTGTCAGTTACTAAATTCCCCGTGCGGCCCCTGCCATAGACGCGCCTGCGGCCTGATAACAGTTCCCCGCCGTAAACCAGGGTATACATGACAACCGCCATAATGCACCCGGTAATGACATCGAACACAGAGTGCTGCTTCAAAAACATGGTGGAGGCAACGATGGACGCCATCAGCACAAAGGAGCCCCGCCGCACCCACTTCTTCCCCTTTAACTGGCTGCTGTGCATGACCGAAAGGTGCACGCCAATGGAATTGTACACATGGATGCTGGGGAACAGGTTGGTAGGGGTGTCCACCATATAAAGCCCCTTTACCATTGTGACAAATATGTTGTCCCTCTCAAATACCCTTGGCCGCAGGTAATGCCCGTTGGGGTATACCGTAGATACCACAAGGAAAACCGTCATCCCTACAAACAGGAAAATGCACAGCTTATAATAGTCCTTCACATCCTTGAAAAAGAAAAATGCAACTGCAGCCGCCACATACCCAAACCACAGGAAATATGGGACGACAAATACTTCGATAAATGGGATGTAATCGTCCACCGGCATGTGGATGACATGGAACCGCCTCGTCACTGTCCGCTCCAGATATGCAAACCATATCAGGTATATGGCAAAATAGGACATCACCCATACGTGGCGGTAACGGCTGAAAAATACCCTTACTCTCTCCTTCATTGAACCACCCTTTTGCTTTCATGCTTTCTTTTCCGTTTATCTCACTGGATTATAGCACAAGGATTCCGGAGAAACAACGGCATTTTCCCGAATTAAGAAATTCTTATAAAATGAAGCGTTTGCTTAGGGGAAAGGATTGCCCAAACTGCCTGTGCATGGAAAAGAAAAAAGTTCGCGCTAAAGCCTTATATCCGGGGCAGCATATGCTCTACCAAGGCCTCGGAATGTGCCGCTGCCGCTTTTTCAAATGCCGGGTAGTCCATTTCTGCGCTGTCGTCCGCTTTGTCGGAAATTGCCCGGATAATTACAAAAGGCACATGGTTCAAGTACGCGGCATGGGCAATAGAGGCCCCTTCCATTTCCACGCAGAACCCTTGGAAATTCTTGGTAATCCGCTCTTTCACCTCTTTGTCGCTGATAAATTGATCCCCGCTTACAATCCTGCCCCGGTACACGGAAATATCCGGGTTGGCTTCTTTGCAGCAGGACACGGCAAGCTGCGCTAAATGTTCGTCTGTGGGGAAAGACAGGCGGCCAAGCTGCGGCACTTCCCCCAGCGGGTAGCCGAATACCTGCACGTCCACGTCATGGTGGAGGACGTCTGTGGACACTACAATGTCCCCGATGTCAATTTCATTTTTCAGGGAACCGGCGATGCCTGTATTGATAATATGCGTCACTTGGAAACAGTCGCATAAAATCTGGGTGCAGACTGCAGCATTTACCTTGCCGATGCCGCTCCTTACCACCACGACTTCTGTGCCTTCCAAGGCGCCTTCCAAAAATTCCATGGAAGCCTTTTCTACTTTGCGCTTCAGTTCCATTTTCCCTTTCAGGGCTTCTACTTCCAGTTCCATGGCCCCGATAATCCCTACTTTTTTCATCTTAACCAACCATCCCTTCTTTCCATTTCTTTTATTCCGGGCATACCAGATGCCTATAACACCCGCATACACCGCTTGCCTGTCTTTCCGTTCCTTTTATTCCGGGTATACCAAATGCTTGCTGTCGATGCTGTACAAGGTATGATCCAGATAACGCCCTGCTAAATATTTTGCCATCCCAAGGTTCATGTCCAGATAGTTGCCGCAGTCCTTGGGGCTTGCGCCGGGCACTTCCCCTTCAAAATCCCGGATGAATTCAAAAAGCTTTGTGATAAGGGTTACGACGTCCTTAGACTCATAATCCCCGGCCAGCAGCAGGTAAAACCCTGTCCGGCAGCCCATGGGGCCGAAATAAATGACTTTATCCCCATACCCCGGCTCATTGCGCAGGTAGGTGGCTGCCAAATGCTCAATGGTATGCACTTCCGCCGTGTTCATCACTGGCTCGTCATTGGGGGAAGTCATGCGTAAATCAAAGGTTGTGATGACCTCATGCCCCACTTCGTCTTTTCTGGAAACGTAAATGCCGGGCTCTAGCTTGATATGGTCTATGGTAAAACTTGCAATTTTTTCCATTTGGCTGCCGCCTGCCTGCTCCCCTTTGGCAAACACCTCTGCCACCACCTTGGGAATCTGGGAGAGCCCTGTAATGTAAGGCACTTCTTCCCGGATGGATCCATAGCCGTTCTTGGCATGGATAAAGGGCACGCCGGCCTTCTGGGCTGCATCGTAATCCCCTTGGACGTCCCCGATATAAACAGCCATGTCTAACTGGTTCCGTTCCACCACCAGACGGATATTCCGCCCTTTCTCACGGCCTGTCCTGCCAAAACATTCAAAATCATCGAAATAGTCCCCCAGCTTGTGGTATTCCAAAAATGCTTCAATGTATCCTTCTTGGCAGTTGCTGACAATGCTTAAATGGTACCCGCTGGATTTCAACTGGCCCAAGGCTTCCTCCAAGCCGTCCATCAGGATCCCGCCATGGGTGCGGATATATTCATTTTCCTGCTCGCAGCAGTACGACAGCAGTTCCCTGCGCTTTTTTATTTCAAATTCGGAAAAAAGGATGTCGGAAATCTCATACATGCTTTTTCCCATCACCCCTTGGATCATCCCTGCGGTAATGACTTTTTCAATGTCAAAATGCTTTTCCAAGGCCTCCTGCCAAGATTCTGCTACCCCTTGGGATGAATCCCACAATGTTCCGTCCAAATCAAAAATAATCCCTTTTTTCATAACTTCTACCATTCCTTTCCCTTTGCCCTTCTGTCTGCGCCAGCCTGCCGCTTACGCCATTTCCCATTTTACCACGTTTCCTCCCTAAAGTCCATATGGCATCTGGACTAAGGGCGCCACCGAAGAGCGGGCTACAATCCCGCCTTCCAGCTCGGTGGAATAGGGCACTTCTTTCCCATTAATTAAATCAAGCATTTCCAAGGCGGCAATTTTTGCCATGTCTTGGATTGGGTTTTCCGCGGAGGTCAGGGGGACTTCGCAGTAGCTTGCCATATCGGAATTGTCAATGCTGATAACGGACAAATCCTCTGGTACCCGGATATGGCTGGCTTTGCAGAGGGAAAGCAGCTTGCTTGCCACCTCGTCGTTATAGCAGACACATGCCGTACATCCCTCAATCCTCCCAAACAGCCATGGGGCGCCCTTGTCTATGGCGGACATCAGCTCCGTGTCTACCCACACCACGCACCTGTCATTGATTTTGGCATTGGCTTCCATCAGGGCTTCCAGATAACCGGCATAGCGCTGGTGCCCCTGCCCATCGTCGCATTTGAAAATAGCGGCAATGTCCCGGTGGCCTTGCTGCAGCAGGTATTCCGTCACCAATTTTCCCGCCAGTTTGTCATTTAAGCTGACATGGGGGGCATTTAAATGGGGATAGTAACTGTTGATGAACAGCACCGGGATGCCCCGCTCCATAATGTTCTGGTAAATGCCTAAGTTGGGGTTGGGCAGGCCGCTCCTCGTGGTTTCGGCAATCAGGCCGTCCACGGTGTTTTTGTTCAGGATATTCTTTAAAATGAACCGCTCCTTTTCCACAGAGTTGTTCGTGACAGATATTTGCAGGCTGTATTCTGCCTCGGAAAACTGTGCCTCCAGTTCCCGGATAATGGAGGAAAAAATGTATTCCTGCACAAAAGTTGTCATGACCGCAATCTGCATGGTCCGTTCCTTTTTGGGAGGGGCTTTTTCCATGTCGTTGATGTAGGTCCCGCTGCCCCGGTGCCTCCTGACAATGCCTTCTTCCTCCAGCACGGCAATGGCATGCCGCACGGTCTGCCTGCTGACCCCAAACCGGCTGCACAGCTTATGCTCCGATTCTATCCTGTCGCCGGGCTTTAACTCCCCATTTTCAAGGTGTTTTTTTACCCACTGGCATATCTCTTTATATTTTGCAACTGGTTCTTCCATTGTATCTGCCTCCGTTTTTGTACTGTATGCAAAAAGCAAAAAAACACGTTTTAGTGATTGATGTATTGTAATTATTCTCTAAATATACAATACAACTTTCCGTTTGGCAATTGGGAAATGCACCAAAAAGTATGTACAGGTTTTGTGGATATAGACAGGTGTTGGTACAAGGGAAGGGGGAGTTGGCGCTTGCCTTTAGAAATCGGCCCATGTGAAAAGAACCCTAACGCGGCACTGTGCCGTTTTAGGGTTCTCTTTCTTTGCCCCTGCAGCCCATGTAGTTTGGGATAGGCTGCGGGGGCAGGGTATGTAGTGGCTTGGATTAGTTTTTCTTCTTGCTGGAGAGGATGTCAAAGGTTACTGCCCCAAGGAGGACAAGGCCTTTTACGACCTTCTGGAAGTCGGTGGAGAGGCCTACGAGGAACATGCCGTTATTTAAGATACCCATAACGAATGCGCCGATGACTGCCCCCACGATGGTGCCCACGCCGCCGGATGCTGCCGCGCCGCCGATGTAGCAGGCTGCGATGGCGTCAAGCTCGAACCCGTCCCCGGCCTTGGGGGTTGCGGATGCGTTACGGGCTGCAAGGACGATACCTGCAATTGCGGAGAGGAACCCCATGTTGGTGTATACCCAGAAGTACACCTTCTTGGTGTTGATGCCGGAAAGCCTTGCGGCCTTTTCATTGCCGCCCAATGCATAGACTTGGCGGCCGGCAACGGTCTTGCTGGTAATGAAATGGTATATGCCTACAATTACGCCCATCAAGATTAAAATTAAGGGAATCCCGTTGTAGGTTGCAATCTTAAAGAAGAAGAACCAAAGGATTAACAAGGTTGCTGCCAGCTTTATGCCAACCTGCCACATGGGGACCATGGCAAAGCCGTATTTCTGCTGGGTCTTGATTTTCTTAAGCTCTGCGCCTACAATCAGGACAGAGGCTACAACTGCTACAAGGATGGTAACAATATCAATGGTCCCGCCGCCAAAGGATACTTTATTGGTGGCGAAAAAGCCTGCGCCGATTTTTACAAAGGAATCTGGAAGGGGGCCTACGGTCTTGTTTTCCAAGAAGGTATACGTAAGGCCGCGGCCAATCAGCATCCCGGCCAAGGTGACAACGAAAGGCGGGATATTTAAGTATGCAATGAAGAAGCCGTTAAATGCGCCGAAGATTGCGCCCACTGCAAGGGCTGCAAGGATTGCTACCGGTATGCTCATGTTCTGCTCTACAATCAGCTTCCCGGCAACTGCACCGCAAAGGGCTACGTAAGAGCCGACGCCAAGGTCTACGTTCCCTGTCAGCACGCACAGCAGCATGCCGGTGGCAAGGATGACTACGTAGCTGTTCTGCATAATCAGGTTGTTGATGTTCATTGGGGTGGCATTGGTGCCTCCTGTCAGTGCGTAGAACACGATGAAAATAATAATCATCGCAAAAACCATGCCGTATTGCTTCAAATTAAGGTTTACCGTTTTCTTCTTATCCATTGTTATTCTCCTTTCCTGTTATTATCCTGCATAATGCATTTCATGATTTTTTCCTGAGATAAATCTTCTTTTGACAATTCGCCGGCAATATGGCCTTCGTTCAGCACGTAAGTCCGGTCGCACGTCCCAAGGATTTCAGGCATTTCAGAGGAAATGACAATGACTGCTTTCCCGGATTTTGCCAAATCGTTGATGGCGCAGTAAATCTCATATTTTGCCCCTACGTCAATGCCGCGGGTTGGCTCGTCCAAAATCAGTACGTCCGGCTCCGTCAGCATCCATTTTGCAAGGATGACTTTCTGCTGGTTCCCGCCGGAAAGGCTGCCCACCTCCTGATGGACGGAATGGGATTTGATGTTAATCCGTTTCTTGTAATTCTCCGCCTCAAGGACTTCTTTATTCTCATCCACAATGCCGTTCTTGGAAAAATAGCCCCGCAAGGCTGCCAAGGACATGTTCCATTTGATGTCGTTAAAGAGGATTAAGCCGTAATTCTTCCGGTCCTCGGAGGTGTATGCAATTTTATGGGCAATGGCGTCTTTTACGCTCTTGATTTCCACCTGCTGGCCGTGCATTAAGATTTGCCCGGTAATTTTCTGCCCGTACTGCTGGCCGAAAACGCTCATGGCAAATTCTGTCCTGCCTGCGCCCATTAAGCCTGCAAGGCCTACCACTTCCCCTGCACGCACCTTGATGTTGATATCCTTTAACACTTGGCGGTGCGGGTCTTCCGGGTGGTACACGTTCCAATTCTTCACTTCCATTACCACGTCGCCGATGGGGCAGTCCGTGCGCTCTGGGTAGCGGTTTGTCAGCTCACGGCCAACCATGCCCTTGATAATCCGGTCTTCGGAAAAATCGTCCACGCCCTTTGTGAGCGTTTCAATAGTCTGGCCGTCCCGGATGACGGTGATGGCGTCTGCCACGTAGCTGATTTCATTTAATTTATGGGAAATGATGATGCTGGTAATGCCCTGCTTTTTCAGCTTCAGCATGATTTCCAAAAGCTGCGCGCTCTCCTCGTCGTTCAAGGCTGCGGTAGGCTCGTCCAAAATCAGCAAATCCACTTTCTTTGCCAGTGCTTTTGCAATTTCAATTAACTGCTGCTTTCCTACCCCAAGGCTGTTGATGGGGGCGTCTAGGTTTTCGTGCCCAAGGCCTACCTTTTCCAGCATTTCCTGGGCCTTGTTCCGGGTCTGGGTCCAGTCGATGACGCCGTTTACCTTCATCTGCTCGTTGCCGAGGAACACATTTTCCGCAATGGACAGGTACGGGCTTAAGGCAAGCTCCTGATGGATAATGACAATCCCTTTTTTCTCGCTGTCCTTAATGTTCTTGTTCTTTACGATTTCCCCGTTGTAAACGATATCGCCGGTATAGGTGCCAAAGGGATAAATCCCGGACAGTACGTTCATCAAGGTTGATTTCCCGGCGCCGTTCTCGCCGCAGAGGGCATGGACTTCGCCGCGCTTTACTTTCAGGTTGACGTCGTTCAATGCCTTTACCCCTGAGAAATCCTTGACAATATGCTTCATTTCCAGAATATAATCTGACATTTCCTCAACTCCTTTCTCTTATTTTGCATTTTTAACCTCTTCCTCTTTGTAATATCCGCTGTCTATGACAAGTTCCTTGTAGTTGTCTACGTCTAGGGACAAAGGCTCGCACAGATAGGAAGGCACTACCATCTTCCCGTTATCATACGTTTCCGTGTCGTTGATTTCCGGCTCGCTGCCTTCTATTACTGCCTGCACCATCCCGGCGCATTTGTCTGCAAGGAGCTCCGTGTTCTTGAAAATCGTCTGGGTCTGCTTGCCGTCGATGATATTCTTGACTGCCATAATCTCTGCGTCCTGCCCGGTGATGATGGGCCAGTCCTCCTCGGTGTACCCGGCAGCCTCCAGCGCTGCCTTGATGCCGTAGGCAAACCCATCAAATGCGGAGCAGCAGATATCCAGCTTGTCGTCTGCATAGAACCCTGAGAGGTAATTTTCGCAGTTCTGCAAGGCCACTTCTTGGGACCAGCGCAGGATACAGGTGTCCTCAAAGGAGGTCCGCCCGGACTTGCAGACCAAGGTCCCGTCGTCAAGGTATTTCTGCAATACGCTCATAACGCCTTTGTACAAGAGCACCGCATTGTTGTCGTCCGGCGATCCCATGAAAAACTCTATGGTCTGGGGCTCTGTTGCCTCTGCCAGGTTCGCCTTTTCTTCAATGTATTCCCCGATTTTCCGCCCTACCCCTTCATTATCAAAGGATGCATAGTAGTCTACGGAATCTGTGTTCATCAGCAGGCGGTCGTAAGAAATGACCGGGATGCCGACTTCCTTGGCGGTCTTTAATGCATTGATTAAGGCGGAGGAATCCACAGATGCTACAACTAAGCAGTCCACGTCTTTGGCTATCATAGTTTCAATCTGTGCAAGCTGGACCTGTACGTCGTCCTCTGCGTATTGCAGGAACACTTCATAGCCAAGGCTTTCCAGCTTCGCCTTCATGTTCCGGCCGTCTTTGATCCACCTTTCTGAGCTCTGCGTCGGCATGGCTACGCCGACTACTTTCCCATTGCCCCCCTGTTGTTCCCCACCGCTGCTCGAACTGCCGTTTCCACACCCTGCGAGCGTGAGGGAAAGCATTAGGGCTGCTATGAGAGCCACGCTGAGAATTGTTTTTTTCATCCTTTCTACCTCCTTGTTTTTTGATGTTTTCTCTTTTGAGTGGAACATCTTTATTTGGTAACTTTATTGTACTGTACAAGTTATGAGAAATCAAGATGGGATATGTTACAAAATTAGGTACAACTTTTTGTGCACATTTCAATATTTGTTTTTAAATAGGTTTATTTGTATATGTACAACTCGGCGTGGGAACGTATTTTCCCTGCTGCTTTTTACAGAAGCAATGCAACAGATCCACATTGGGGAAACGCAGCCAAAAAGCTTTCACGCAGAATATTCTTTATTCAGGAAAGAAATTTAACTTGAAGGTTGTTGTAAACATAGGTATTTTTTTGTATAATTGAAATATAGCAGTAGAGTAATCTTTGTGGAATTTTCTGATATAGATTTATAGAATTGAGGTGATAAGGTGCTGGACAATGTAAAGCAAGCACAGGAACCCATGGCAAAACGTACCGCAAAAAACAGCGTATTCCTCGACCTTTTCCAAAATAAGAGTTATCTATTAATGCTGTATAAAACCCTCCACCCAGAAGATCATACAGCAACTGAGGACTCACTTACTGACATCACAATAGAAAATGTACTGACTGACAACTTATATAATGACTTAGGCTTTATTGCCAACAACAAATGCAGAAATTATCCGCATATGTAAAGATAAAAATATATTAAGAAAATATTTGCTTGAAAGGGAAAAGGAGGTCGTAACAATTATGATGAGCTTATTCAATGAAGAACAGATAATGAAATCCTTCATTAAAAGTGAACGGCACGACGAAGCGAGGGAAACAGCAGAAAGAATGATAAAAATGGGAAAGCTGCCGCTTGCTGAAATTGCCCTTTACGTTCCCTCATTATCAATGGATGAATTAAAAGAGCTTGAAACGGAAATTATGCAGCTAGCATAATCCCTCATTCAGAGATGTATGAACCAAAAACTGCTTAGCCAAATGAACCGCCCCGCTAAAAGCAACCGTGGTATCCCTTTCTGACGGTTCCTCCCAGAACGCTGCAAGCAGCGGGTTATCAAACACTTGAAGGAATGAACATCCCCGGTGCAAGCAGCAAGATATGGAACACATGAAAGGATACATATGCTCCTGCACATAAATTTTGGAGGTATCAGATGAAAAATTGTAAACTGCTCTTGTTTGATTTAGATGGGACATTGCTCCGCAGCGACAAGACGATTTCCGCGGGAACGCTGCAAGCATTGCAAAACTGCCGGGAGGACGGCATTTTAATCGGGGTGTCTACCTCCAGAGGGGAACAGAATGTCCTCTCTTTTATAGAAGAAATCCAGCCGGATGTATTGATTGCAAGCGGCGGGGCTTTGGTAAGGTACAAGGGGGAATATATCTATAAGGCCGAGTTTTCCAAAGAGGAAACAAGGCAGGTGATTGTACATGCCAGAGAAGTATGCGGTGCGGGCTGTGAGATAACGGTGGATACCATAGATTCCCATTATTGGAATTACAAAATTGACCCAAAGCAGCAGGACCATAGCTGGGGGACGAGCATTTATACGGATTTTAAGGGCTTTTCGGAAAGTTCCTTAAAAATTTGCGTGGAAATATTTGAGGACAGGCAGGCAATGCAGCTTAAGGAGTTGTTGGGCTGGTGCGACTGCATCCGCTTTTCGGATGGATATTGGTATAAATTTACCAAAAAGACGGCAACAAAAGAGCAGGCGATTCTGGAATTGTGTGCGGTATGCGGAATAAGCACGGAAGAAATTACCGCTTTTGGAGATGATTTTGCAGATATTGGGATGCTTAAGCTGTGCGGGACAGGCATTGCTATGGGAAATGCAATCCCAGAAGTGAAGGAACAGGCGGATTTCGTCATTGGGAGCAATGATGAGGATGGGATTGCGGAATACCTCAATGCATTTGGCATCTGACTATCCAAAGTATTTCAGGCAGCCATAATTCTTATGTGCTTTGCATAAGTACTATAGGAAGTTATGCATTTTCGAGTTTCCCATCCCTGAAAAGCCTTTGTCCCATAACTTTTATCTGTTCTGCTGCGGAAACTCTATTAATGATTATAAGTATTATTTTATTCCCCTCACTTTTCCCTGAAGCCATCCTTGCCTTATGGGAAAAATGAGGGGAAATCTGCCTTAGAAAAATTTGCTCCAAGCTACAAATTGCGTTGCCTAGCCCTCCCGCATTAAGCTGCAGGGAACAAAAACCACAAAGAGAAAATTATCCTTTTTGCGCTCATCACCAAGGCTGCCATTCTGCAGGGCAATTCCGTTTAAGGGAAACCCCCCAGCAAATCACCCTTTTTTTGCGTTCAATACCAAGGCTGCTATCCCGCAGAGCAGCCCGCCTACCGGGTAAACCACCCAGCAAATCCGCCAGAGCTCAAAGACAAGGCCTGCCACCAAAAACAGGATGGTTGCCAGAAGCATGATGCAGCCGCACCAAACGCTGACCGCCTTATTTACCTCCCTTTTGCTTGGGCTGCTTTCCTTATTATAGGCGTCAATTTCGTATTTTTCTTTCCCAAGGCCCATATAGACGATGATGCTGACGCCGATGGCAGCCAACAGCAGGAACACGCCATAGTAAAACTCTTCCTGCATCCCCTCCCGCAAGGGCAGGTCCTCCCCATTCATCCCAATGAGCAGCCCTATCAGTATCAGCCCAATGCCGGCCGCTATGCGGCGGGGAAATTTTTCTTCAAATTCTGCCTTTTCCTTATCTGTGTAAAAATCTGGGATAAACGGGTGGTTTTTCTGGTAAACGCTGTGTTCAAGCCCCAGCACCACAAACGCCAGCACAGACACAACCGCCATGGACAGGAATACCATGTTGGAAATCTGTTCCGGCTTTTGGAAACCTTCCAAGATTTGGGTTGCGGCCGCGCCAAGCATGAGGAAGGCGACGCCAAAGGCAATGCCCCTCCTGCGCTTTTCCATATGCTGGGCATAACCTTGGCTGTCTGCCGTTTCCAATGCGGCTGCGTCCTTGCGGAGCAAGGTATCCATGTCGCAGGAAAATACACTGCAAAGCTGGAGGATTTTCTCCATCTCTGGGTAGGAGGCGCCGGCCTCCCATTTGGAAACGGTCTGCCGGGATACCTCCAGCTGCTCGGCAAGCTGTTCTTGGGTCATGCTTTTTTGTTTTCTGTAAAATTGCAGGTTCTCTCCGAATACGTTCATTTTCCTTTCACCTTTCTGTTATTTCTTGTTCCTTCTGCGCTTCCGGTGAAATTATTTTACCGTATCCTGCGTGTAAAGTCTGCCTATTTGGTGTTGCATTTGAAGATTTCCATGTAAACTTTTGGTTGCGTCAGGAAATTTCTGGTGCAAAGGTACTGCTTTTATTGGGTAATGACGACAAATACAGGGCAAATTCCTGTTCCGTATAAGTATGGACGCTTCGGAAACAGTAATTTTCAAAAATCTTTACCCCAAAGCAGACATACTCCTCTTTTGCAAAGCTGCTTATCTTTTTTGCGAAGCTGTCAAAAGAAACAGAGGGCTGCACATAGTCTTTTTTATTTTTCTTCCGCTCTGGGTTTCCCGCATTGGCAGATTCATTGTACACTAAAATGTAATCTGTAATTTTCCGTATGCTGCTGATTCCCTGCGAAGTAATATCGGAAAAAATCAGGACGCTGTCATAGATTTTCTTGCGCACAGCAAATTGTTTCTGCCTGTCCATATAGCCATTTTTAAATTCCACAAAAACCAAATGCCCCTTTCCATCCTCCATCAATGCATCATTGGATTTCGGCACTTCGCATAACCCTAAATTTTCCACATAGCTTTCCTTCACTTTGTCAAAGTTCACTGCTGCCATGCAGATTCTGTCATATATGCCACATTTTTCCCATCCCGCATGTCCGCAGACGTATCTTTCAGTGTAGACATATGTTTTGAAAATTCTTCTGTTTTTTGCAATATCCCATGTATCGGTAATCCATCCATTTTACCACCTCATGCTTTCCCGTCCTGCAATGGACAGGTTAATTTACGGGTAATTTAACCATCCTGCCACCTCATGTCTTCCAGTTCCTGTAATGGGCGGGATAATTTGCGGTAAATCCTGTCTATCGTTCCTGTAACATCCGAAATGTCTGCCTGTCCGTCCGCAAGCTCCGAAAGGTAATACCTGCACCTGTCTGCTATCCCATGTTTTGCAGAATATACTTGGATTGCCCGCAGGAAATAGGGGCTGTGGGTATTTAGCAAAATATGCATCTGGAATTCCTTTTGGATTAGCACAATGATTTCAGCAAACAGGAGCTGCCAAGCCGGGTGCAGATGGATTTCCGGCTCATCTAAAATAACCGTACCATTATAAGCAAGTGTCCCATTTGTTAAAAGTTCCTTTAATATTACAAAAGTTTTCAGGCCTGCGGAGAGGTTTTTCATGTCCAAGGTTTTCTCGCTGTTTTTTCTGCGGTAGGCTGCTTCCCTACGCCTGTTTTGGATTACCTCCCCGTCACAGGCAACTGCAATTTTTTCCAAAATACATGCTACCTTCTGGTTTACAACAATCTCTTCCAAAACATTTGGTTCCTGCTCACTATGGAATAGCTTCGACCGCAAATGCATACGGTGCGGCATGGAACTGGGATGGTATCTGGAATACATCCGCTGGGACCCGTCTAAGACGAATGGGTCGTCCAAATAAATCGCTTCTGTGGAAAGGGTGATATTTCCCTTGGCTTGGGAAACATGGTTTTCTTTCAGCTCTACCGCAACATGTTTGCCTTTCACCTGCAGCCGGATTTCCCCGGTTTCTTCTGTAAAAATATTATTTACTTGGCTGCGGAATTCGGCAGATATCTTTTTCTCCAATATAGATTTTACAATCTCTTCTTCTGGGATGTTCAGCAATTCCTGCATACGCAACGCATATTCCTCAACAGCCATCCTCTACGTCCCTTCCTGAAAATTTTCTTCCTTTGCAAATGCATACTGGATGAGCCTTTCCTGAATCTTTTCTATATCGCTTTGAAAAGTTTCCACATGCCCCAAAATTTCCTCGGATGCCTCCCTTACATCATTCCTGCGGAAAACCGGATCATCCGCTGCATTACGGTATACCAAATCAAACACATTGCTTATGCTTTCCAGACGCTGTGCACGGATTTTCTTATCAAGATTGGAAAAACTGTTAAAAATGGAGAAAAGCGCCCTCCCAACTGTGCTTTTTCCAGTATTATTTTCCCCGGCAATGACCGTAATCCCATCCAATGCGATGGAAGCAGTGCGGACTTTCCCTATATTTTTCAATGTCAGCTCCATGTTGTCCCACATCCTTTTCCATTGGAAATGAAGCACGGCCGCACTTGGCTGGAGGGATTCCCCTTCCTACTTATACCAGACAAATGCGGCCTCGCCCTAATTATTAAACCTTCTTTTATCAATTTTCTTCCTGCGGCTGGATAGTAAGCGCCAATTCTTCCATCTGCTTTTCTTCCACTGCGCCCGGCGCTTCTGTCATCAGGCAGGAGGCGTCCTTAACTTTGGGGAAGGCGATGACATCCCGGAGGGAATCGCACTGCACCATCAGCATAATCATCCGGTCCAGCCCATAGGCAAGGCCTGCGTGGGGCGGTACGCCGTATTTAAATGCGTTCAGCAGGAAACCAAACTGCTCGTAAGCCCGTTCCTTGGTGAAGCCCAGCACTTCCAGCATTTTTTCTTGGATGTCGTCCTGATGGATACGGACGGAACCGCCGCCCAGCTCCGTGCCATTTAAGACAATGTCGTAGGCTTTTGCCCGCACCGCGCCCGGGTCGGAATCAATCAGGTGCCAGTCCTCTTCCATAGGCATGGTAAATGGGTGGTGGGCTGCCATAAACCGGTTTTCCTCCTCAGACCACTCCAGCAATGGGAATTCCGTCACCCAGAGGAAATTGTATTTATTTTTGTCAATCAGGCCAAGTTCTTTCCCCAACTCCAAGCGGATTGCCCCCAGCACGTTCCAGACAATTTTATTTTTATCTGCGGCAAAGAGCAAAAGGTCCCCGGGCTGGCCTTCCATTTTTTCCACCAAAGCCTTCAGGGTGCCTTCTTCCATGAATTTTGCAAACGAGGATTTGTACGTCCCGTCCCCGTTGACTGCCAGATATGCCAGCCCTTTGGCGCCGCAGCCCTTGGCAAACTCCACCAGCTTGTCAATCTTTTTCCGGGGCATCCCCCCTTGGCCTTTTGCGTTCAGGCCGCGGACAGAGCCCCCTTGTTCCAAGGCCCCTGTAAATACGCCGAAGCCGCAGCCTTCCACAATCCCTGACACGTCTGTAAGTTCCATGCCAAAACGGGTATCCGGCTTATCGGAACCATACCGGTCCATAGCCTCCTGCCAAGTCATCCGGGGGATGGGCAGGGGCACGTCCACGTCGATTGCCTCTTTGAATACATACTGCAGCAGCCGCTCATTGACTTCCAGCACGTCTTCCACATCTACAAATGCCATCTCCATGTCCGCTTGGGTAAATTCCGGCTGGCGGTCTGCCCGCAGGTCCTCATCCCGGAAACACCTTGCAATCTGGAAATAACGGTCGTACCCGGAACACATCAAAAGCTGCTTAAACAGCTGGGGGGACTGGGGCAATGCGTAAAATGTCCCCGGATGCACCCGGCTGGGCACCAGATAGTCCCTTGCCCCTTCCGGCGTAGACTTTGTCAGCATAGGGGTTTCAATCTCCAAAAAACCTTCCCGCTCCATAAAATTCCGAAGCAGCATGGAAACCTTGCTTTTCATCATCATATTCCGCTGGATATCCGGCCTGCGCAGGTCCAGATACCGATACCGCAGGCGCAGGTCTTCCTTCGTCTGGGAGTTTTCCTCAATGGGGAATGGGGGCGTTTCGGATTCAGACAAAATACGGATGCTGGATGCAATGACCTCGATGTCCCCTGTCTTTAAATGTTCATTGACGGCGGCGGCACGTTTTTCTACCATCCCCTCCACTGCAATGACATATTCGCTCCGCAAAGATTCCGCCTTGGCAAATCCTTCGCTGCCTACCTTCGGTTCGTCAAAAACAATCTGGAGCAGGCCGGAACGATCCCGCAAATCTATGAAAATTAAACTCCCTAAATTCCTGCGCTTCTGCACCCATCCCATGACTGTCACTTGCTGGCCAATGTTGCTGCTTGAAACTTCTGTACATCTGTGGGTCCTGTGCAGGCCCTTCATTGATTCTGCCATGATTTCCCTCCTGTCATAAATTTAAATATTTATTTAATTTTTATTCTTTCCATTGTACTGTAGCGGTTTTCTCATTATATTGTTTGCAAAAACTCCAAAGGCAGCTTCCTGTGCCGCAGTGGATTTTATCCTGTTCCGCACTCAGGGAATCCTGAGGCAGCCCCAAATTGCTGCCCATCCCCAAAACCCACCTGCACGGTCCGCTGGAATGTAACATCATTCTCCCGGCAAAACTTTAATCACAGTTCACTGGAATGTAACATCATTCTCCCGGCAAACCCTAAGCACGGTTCACCGGAATGTAACATCATTCTCCCGGCAAAACTTTAATCACGGTTAAAGAATTCCTTTATCTCTTCATATCCTTCTGCCGCCAGCTTTTCCTTCTGGAATTTTTTGTTTTTATTCATGCGGGCAACAAGCACCTGTTTCCCTGCTTTCCGCTCCTTCTGGGCTTCTGCAACCACTTGTGCAAGCTTTTCCTCCGGGTAGTTTTTCTCTATCAGGTAAGCAAGCTTCCCGGGCTGCCCCGGTACTTGGAACCCGCTTTCTAACAGCAGCAGGATAATCCGCTCAAACCCAATGGAAAACCCGCAGGCTGGGACGTCGTTCCCCGTGAACTTCCCAATCATCTTATCGTAACGCCCGCCTCCGCCGCAGCTTCCGCCGAATTCCGGCATGGCAATTTCAAAAATCGTCCCTGTGTAATAAGACATGCCGCGTACCAGCGTGGGGTCAAACACTAAATCAAATTCTGCCTCCTTGGTATCATTGACGCAGGCTGCAATCTCCTTTAAGCTGGCCGTTACTTCTTCCTCCAGAAATTCCCCAAGCTGCCCCGCCAGATAGGAAACCCCTGCCGCCACATCTTCTTTCCCTTCCATGCTGCGGAACAGTTCTAGGTATTTTTCAATGGATTCTTTTGGGAACCCGCCTTTTTCCAGTTCTGCAGCCACGCCCGCAAGGCCGATTTTGTCCATTTTGTCTAAAATAATAAAGACTGCATCAAAAGAATCCTCGGGAAACCCGCTGTAAGCCGCCATGGCTTTCAAAATCCGACGTTCATTGATACGGATTTGGAAATTTTTGAAGCCTAGCCGGCCAAGGGTGGTGGTAGTTGCAAGAATCAATTCAATTTCTGCAAGGTTGCTGGGCTCCCCTAAGATGTCGATGTCGCACTGCATAAACTGGCGGTACCTGCCCCGCTGGGGACGGTCTGCCCGCCAGACATTCCCCATCTGCAAAGCCTTGAAAGGGGAAGGCAGATTGTTGGCGTTGTTGGAATAAAACCTTGCCAAGGGCACCGTCAAATCGTAGCGCATCCCAAAATCTACCACGTCCAGCTCCGTCTGGGCCGTTTCTAGGTTCAGCTTTTCCCCGCGCTTTAAGACTTTAAAAATCAGTTTTTCGTTCTCCCCGCCCTGCTTGCTGCTTAAATTTGCAATATTTTCCATGCAGGGGGTTTCAATGGGGGTAAACCCAAAGCTGCGGTATGTTTCCTTGATTACGTTCATTACATAGTCCCGGATTTGCATTTCTTCCGGTAAAATATCTTTCATGCCGTTTACCGGCTTCTTTGCTAATGCCATGTTTGTCCTCCTTAATGCCAAAACTGGATCTTTTTTACTGGCGGCAGCATAGGCATATTGGTATTTTCCTAGGGTATTTCCCTTTTGCAATACCCGTCCCTTACCGCCCTTTTGTGACTTAGCCATCGCCGCCCCTTGCCAGGAAAGAAGAAACCCTGTACCTTACTTACGGGTTTGGTACAATAAGCCAACTCCCGTTTTAATTGTTTCTGTTATCGTCTGCTGATGCTTATCAGAGTATTCCTTCAGCGTGCGGTATTCTGCGTCAGACATCCTTATAGTTACGATACGCTCTTTTATGACATCCGATTTCGGACGCCCTCTCTTACCCATAGGCACACCCCTCCCTGCATCCACATACCATTATATTTTCCGTATTATGGAATGTCAAGTATTTTCCGTATTACGGAAAACAAACCGTAACCGTTCCGCCTAAGGCCTCGCTGTTACGGAATCCAGCCCATTTAAAGTTTGCTCTCAGCAAAGGGCTGGATTCTTTGGCTGGATTTACACATTCTTACGGGCTTTGCAGCAAGTGCAAAGCCCTATACAGCAAACCTGCCATTCTGATTGCGGTACTCCCGCGGGGTACAGCCAAAATTCTTGATAAACAGTTTTGAAAAATAGCTTAAATGGTTAAACCCACAGCTAAAAGCAATCTCTGTAATGCTTTTTTCCGTATTCCGAAGCAGCCTGCAACTCGTTTTGAGCCGAAATGTGTTCAAAAAACCTACCGGGGACTGCTGCAAATAATGTTTGAAAATAAGGCAGCATTTGCTGCGGCTTACATTTCCCGAAGCCGCAATTTCATTCAATGATATTTGCTCTGCATAATGCTGGTAAATAAATGATACCATATTTTTTTGGATTTCCAAATCGCTGTGGCTGCCGCTTTTCCTATCTTGAATGGTTAATTCGCCGTATTGCAATAAGCTGCCCCATAGCTGGGACATAACTGCGATAACCTGCATTTCGTATGCATTTGCCGCTTTTTCCTTTAAACAGCGGATTTGCCCGAGATATCCTGCTACCTCTTGCCCCCTTATCTGATTTGAATGGAAATGCAGGTATTCACAATCAGCATTTTCAAGGACAGGCATAACATATTTCTGCAATAGAGTTTTATTGCCGCCAAACAAAGAGGGGTGGAACAAAATACATAAAAAATGGCAGTTTTCTTCTTGATATGAATACCCATAGTGCATTTGGCGGGCATTTACCATAAGGGAATCCTTTTCATTCAGGAGAATTCTTTTGCCGTTAATATAATAGTACATTTTTCCTGATATAATATAAATCCATTCAATATCATCGTGCCAATGGCAGGGCGCGCTCATCCCGGGATAATCTGCTAAATCAGCGGTACGGATATACAGCGGGATCCCCGTATGCCCATAATGGACAATTTCAGAAAAATCCTGCATGAGCTCAATCGCAATCACTTCCATACTTCCATCTTCCCCCAAATACGATATTTATACTTTTTAACGACAATTCTGTTAGAAATGGCAAAAAGTAAACATTATAATTATAACAAAGGCCAGAGAAAAAACAAGAAAAAAGAGGCAGAAAAGTAAGCCTATGGGAACAAAGTGGGCAAGCCCACTTCAACTCCCCGAACCCTTCAATCTTGAGGGGCTTGGACACTTTGCGCGCCGAGCACGGTCGCCTTGGCGACATAATACCCTTCGTGCGAGTGCGCCTCCTGCCCGGAGGGCTTTTCTTTCATAGGGCGCACTTTCCTATGAAAGAACAGGAAAATACGCCTTTTACAAAAAATTGGCGCAACGTTTGGGCAGGCGGCAATGCAACTAAAACCTTAGGCTGATATGGAGGAAAACAGAGTATGAAAATTGAACATATTGCAATGTATGTAAATGATTTAGAACGGGCAAAGGCTTTTTTTACACATTATTTCCATGCAACGGCGGGGGAAAAGTACCAGAACCCCAAAACAGGTTTCCAATCTTATTTTCTTTCCTTTCAAGGGGAGTGCAGGTTGGAAATTATGGGCAGCTCCGAAATGGAAAACATGGAGAAGCCGCTTGCCCGTACAGGATATGCACATATCGCTCTTTCCGTGGGGACAAAGGAGGCAGTCGATACATTGACAGGACAATTAAAGAAAGACGGGTACCGCATAATCAGTAATCCACGGACAACAGGGGACGGGTATTATGAAAGCTGCCTGCTAGATTTAGAAGATAACCAGATTGAAATTACTGTTTAGCGGAGGAAAAACGGTATGGCAATGAGGGGAAGAATTTTCTGGGTTTCTATTCCCAAGATAGGTTAAATATAGAGCTTACGGATGGCAATGAAGGGAAGAATTTTCTGGGCCTGTATTCCTGCTTGCCAAAAATATGGAGTAATGAAAATGCCAAGGAATGGCAGTTGATACAATGTCATTCCCTGGTATGTTTCTTTCCATTTATTTTTTGATGTACCCTAAATCCGCATCGCACGTGGCAATTTTACCCCGAATTTAAAATTTTTTAATCTTCAAATAAAACACGTTTTCTTTCTGTCATTTCCCCGATTCTTGCCATATACTGGGAAACATCCTTCACGTTCTCGCACCGTTCGATACGCCCGTCAGGATACACCCTCTTCGAAATGCTCCCTGCGCCGCAGGCGGCTATGTCCTGCACTTCCTCCATTATAAGTCAAAAAAACTTATTATGGTGTATTATCGCTTATCTATCCGTTTTGACTTAATTTCTAAAAAGTATTATCGAGTATTATTAAGTGCAGTAAAAACCCCGTTTGTTGCACTTATGTTGCAGTTAAGGTTTTCCTGTTGCACCCGATTAGCCCAAAGGACTTCTCGTAATACTAAAAAAGTTTCATTTGTTCAAAAATTTCATTGAGGGAAGCCTTTTTCTTCCACTCGGTTACTTCTGCATAGATATCCATTGTTGTCTGAATATCTTTGTGCCCCATAATTGTCTGAATTACTTTGATATGGACATCCGCTTCGCATAATCTGGTACAAAAAGTGTGTCTTAAATGATGACAGGTAAATTGAGGCAATAAAACCGCATCTCTTTTTTCTTTTACAGCCCGGACTTCTTCAGTAGAATTGTGATTCTCAATAATTCTCTTCAATTCCCGGTTAATAGATTCCGGCGTATATACCTCATAAAACCTATTGCAGAAAATAAAGCCTGTCATATCCTCAATCTGCGTCTGACACGATATTCCTTCTTCTGCCTGTCGTGACCGTTCCTCCATCAAAGCAGTATAAACTGTATCTACCATTGGAATCACCCGGCTTCCCGCTTCCGTCTTCGGCGCATTGATAACCCATTTACTTGATGATTTATTTCTTCTTCCTGCAAAATAGTATAAGGAATGGTTTATATCAATAGTTCTGTTCCCCATATCGACATCTTCCCACCTCAAGCCTATCATCTCTCCGATTCTGCATCCTGTACCAATCAGTACAGTAAATAATGGCTTCCAGCGGTTATACAATGGATTCTCATCAATAAAGGATAAAAATGCCCTCTGCTGTTCCAGTGTTAATGCATGACGTACATAAGAGCCACCGCTTTGTGTTTTTTTCTTAATCTGCTGTATTACACCATTTGCGGGATTAATCCTGATTATGTTATCTCTTACCGCCAATTCTAAGGAAGGTCTGATCAGTCTTTGAAGATACTGAATTGTTCCAATATGCAGATTTTTCTCTGTAATCAAATGATTATAGAAAAATAGAATGTCGCTATATTTAATTTCACCGATTTTCTTTCTGCCAAAGTCACTTCTGACATATCTTTCGTAAATTTCCAGATAATTAGCTCTGGTTGAAACCCGAAGTTCTGTTTTGGTGGACATATACCGGTCAAACATAAAATTTAAATCAGCGTTACCTGCCACATATGAATCAATCCCGTCCATCTGATCTCGTTTTAACTGTTCCTCTTTTTCACGAAGCTTAACCAAATCTTTTGAGTATGTATATCTTCTTTTCCCGAATGGATCAGTATAAGTATAGACATACATCTCATCCGTAATTCTGAAAGATTCCCCCTTTCGAAGCACTCTGCCTTTTTTGTCTTTTCTTGATGCCATAGATAATCTCCTTTCGTTTACGAATGGAGAAGTCTTATTGATGTCACTTATCTTCGTCAATAAGTTTCGTAACACCTTCTTGCATCACTTGTGTAACGGTTTTGTTTGAGGACTCGGCATATCTTTTCACCTTTGCGTAGTCCTCTGGCTTCATTCTTACACTTACTATTTTTTCTTTTTTTATTTCCGCCTTTGGACGTCCTGCTTTTGACATACTAATTCCTCCTCAAGAACCATTATATTTTTGTATGACAAAAATGTCAAGAGCAAATATTATCAATTTTACAAATATCTTTTAAATCAAACCGTTAATCAAGCCGAAAGCTCTCTAAATATTTTTCAAAGAGTTCGCAATTAACCAAAACTACTTTATTTACCTTATAAATAGCTCCGGCTTCTTTTGCCAGACGCTCAAATACGCTTTTACTAAATCCATAATACTCTGCTCCATCTTTGTATCTCCGGAATTTCCTCCATTCTTTTACAATTACAGTATTACTCATTTGCCTGCTCCTTTCGTTTAGTTAAAGCTGGCATTATCTGCCAGTAAAAATACACCTTTCGCAAGATGCACTTTTATTGGCAGACAAAAAATTGCAATACAGGTGGCGGCTCATTACGCCGCCCACATCGGTCTTGCACCGTCATTTCATTGACCGGGCTGTGGTTCGTCCGCAACCCGGAAGTATCATTATCACAGATATGCTTCATCGCCCCATGTAACTGCTACATATTTTGCCCGATCTCACTCGCTCCTTACCTTTGCTTCAATGTCCTGCTTCGACATTTCCTCACGTTTCACCCTGTTATAAATCAGGGCAGGTACGTCATGGCGCATCTGCTTAGTGGCTCTGCATATCCTCACGTCCTGTATGCAATACAGTATTCAGTTGTCAAGGTTCATGTACGCATACCCCGGTCAGACAGCGGAAAGGGACACCGCCGACTTTCTGTTATGCGACTTCAAAAGCCAATATCTTTGTAATCAGCTTCGTTTCTAATCTGCGACGCAAGGTTTCATCAACACAGTAATGCGGTATGCCGCATTCGTCATAGAGCTTTCTCGTAGCCAGCGCTGCAATATAACCCTCATAATGCTTCAGAACCTTGTTGATTGCTTTCACATCACCGGAAGCCGCTGCCGCTATGATATGGTAGGGCAGCAATTTTGAACACTTACTTGATTTCTCCATTTCTGATTCCTTCCATAATCTTTTTTAATGCCTGTAGTGAGCTGACACGATGATGATGAATGGTACTCCTGACCAAATTCATGTGCTTTGCGATTTCCGTATCAGACATATCCATGAAAAAAGACAAAAGAATTACATTCCGCTTTTTCTCCGGCAGATACTTCAACGCTTCGCTGATAAGCTCGTCCTTTACCTCGATGTCATAATCAAGGACACGAAACATTTCCGATTCATCTATGTACTCATCCACAGTATTCAACCGACTCAACTCCTCCTCCGGCACTTGTGACAAAGAAATTTCATGCCGTCCCCGGTACTCCATTTCCTTTTCATAATTGACCTTTTCACCATGCAATACCATTTTGCAGAAGCTGTCAAACTGATGCCTAACGGTCTGTTTTCTTTCGGAAGAAGATTGCTCCATAAGAGTTCACCTCCTTCCGTATCCAAATGGGACAGAGTGAAATGGTTCTCCCTTTCACCCCATATCCCAATCGGGGATAGGCAAAACGTCGAAAACTTTGCAAATTTTTGAAAAAGTTTTCGAATATATAAAAAACGCCCGGACAGGTACAAATCCTGCGGACGTCTTTTATCCCATAATATGAAATTATAGCTACATTTTTGTAATCTTTGACACTACCTTCAAGGGTGTTCTCTGCAGCCTCGTCTGGTAAGATTTTTTTAACCGTTTATACCCGGTATCCCCTCTTAGATGTAGCTGTTGCATGGCACTCCCCACGCAATCACAAAGCAAAAAGACACTTGAAAAAGCCTTTGCCGGATTGCGTTTTTTTTACAATCCCAAAGGATTTCAAATGTCTTGGTAGTGTTATACACTATTCAATTTTAACCTCTAACACTTTTCACTTTTTGAAGGTATCGTTATACACTACTTAAAAGAAGTTACAGGAGGTGAAAAAGTGCCAAACATGACTCCCACTTTAGGGCAAATAATGAAAAAAGCTCGCCTTGAGCAGCGATTCACACAAGAAGAAATTGCAGAACGCATCGGCTGTCATCCCCAATATTACAAAAATCTGGAAAATGACAAGGGTACGCCGAGTATTCAGCTTTTTTGTACCATCATGCGTACATTTGGTGTTAGTATATAATAGTGGACAGGGAAAGTTGAACAATCTATACTATCAA
>CAJTWA010000032.1 GCA_910580195.1 uncultured Lachnospiraceae bacterium | reverse complement strand
AACAGGCAAACCCATCTCCTGATATATCTCAATCGCTGAAATCACGGATGCCTTTTTTGCAGCTTCCTTTCGCTCACTCTCCACATAAGCACGCATTACCTGTTCTTCATCAAATAATGTCATCATCATGTCAACAACCTCCTTTTCCCTGCTTGATAAGTACTCTTTCAGGACATCCCTGTCTTTACAGATATTGATGGTATTGGTAACTGCTTCTCTTGTCCGGCCATATAATTTCACCTGTTCGTCATATACTTTTGTAAAGGCGACATATTGGCTGATTATATCATTGTCCTTGCCATCGTATATCATTTTCACCTTTACATCAATGGCACATTCCTCCCCGCCCCAAAATTCTTCTGAAAGGGAAACATATTCTGGTTTGCTTACCCGTTTTCCGGTGAATATCACATATAATTCTGCTTTTGGCAGCTTTACTTTTTTACTGCCGTAAAGATTATCGTTCCTGCGTTCAAAATACTCATGGTAGGACTGCACCAGATATATCAATGCCCGGATAATGATATTCATCGTCCATGTGGTTTGGGCCTCAGTCAGGATCATAATTTTGTCCCTTACTGTGAATCCCAAATCATTATAGCACGCATCCACTAATACATTTTTAATCGTGATGTCCTTCAGTTCATCTTCCGTGGTTTCTGTATCTTCTGGGTG
Source organism: uncultured Lachnospiraceae bacterium (assembly GCA_910580195.1). Classification (GTDB taxonomy): domain Bacteria; phylum Bacillota; class Clostridia; order Lachnospirales; family Lachnospiraceae; genus Petralouisia. The sequence continues at coordinate 52,796 of CAJTWA010000032.1, read as the reverse complement.
AAGCGCTCGGTATAATTGAATTAGGTATTTTTTGTCTTGAAATAAATTTGTAAAAAGGCTGTCTTTAATCGTATATTTTGCAATATCTGCTTTTTCCATTCCTTCTTCCTTCCATCCCCGCCTTTTCAGCGGGGAAATAATTAGGCTATCTTGGTTTCATTATACAAAAAAGCTATCCTATATTCAAGGGTGATTCCTCGCTTCTTCATTGGATATATGTTATCATTTCATCTTTTGTAAAATGCTGGGTTCTCTCTGAAAAACAGCTTACCCCATCGTCCTGCAAAATATTGAAATCATCAAATATTTGATGATAGGCTGTTTCATCAATTTTCTTTCCATTTTCGTAATATTCCGTGATGCCTTCCCCAGCCCATTCTCCGTTTGTATCATAAACCGCATGGTAAACAAGCTCAAAACTTGGTATAAAATCACCGGTTAAGGTTTCAGAATATTGCCCCATCTGATAATACCTATTGGCATATCCTCCCTCATTGCCGCCGCCATTCCATCTAAAAAACGCAGATAATATATTTTTCTTCTCAAAATATGACATTTCTACGGTTGTGATAGAATCCACCAAACATACTGCGGAACCATTTTTTATGGTATAAACAGAATATTTATCCCCATACTGATCAAATGCTACTAACTCTGGAATCGTGTCGTTATCTAAAAAAATTAGTGAAAACATAACATCTTCTGCATCGTTATTAGCAACAACCGGTAAATACGCTTGAATCTCTATGTTATGTTCCGGTAAACTACTTTGCTCCTGTTCTGTGTCCTTTGTGTTCTTTGTTTGGCAGGCGCAAAGCGTACAGCAAATAAGGGCCAAGGAAAATACTTGTAATGGTACTTTTCGGTTTTTCATGTTCATGGGCAATTTTCTCCTGCATTGTTTGTATTTAGCCTAACACAGCAGCCCCTGTTTCTTTTGAAATTCTATTGTGCATAGCACGAGTAAATGCATGTCAGCCTAGGGACAGCTCCCTTTCCTGTGAAATTCCGTTTGCTGCGTGGTATCCGCTGCGGGTAGCTGCGGCAGCCTATGGTGCGTTCCCCATATGTTCTATGCTGGCTGGGCTTGGATTTATGGCATTATCCTGAGATTACTTTGCAGCGTTTCTTGTAGCAGGCAATCCCATACCTGTAAATGGTTTTCATGCCGCCATCCACCAAAAGCTCCTCGTAGCCTCTTTCTTTGATTTGTTCCAGCGCTTTCCTGCATGTGTCCGCAAATGCTGCATGTTCCGCGTATTTTAATTCAATGATAATGCCGGTCCCTTCTTCGGTTTCTATGCTGATATCGCTGTAGCCTTCGCCTGCCTCCGCATTGGACCTGACTTTCCACCCGCCCATATTTCCGAATAACCCAAGTAAGATTCCATGGTAAAAATTTTCCTTCCTTTCTTTTCTGGCGCTGGTATCACGGATACTGATGGTTTTCCGTAAATATGAGGTAAAGCCCTCTTCAATCACAGGGACATTATTTTCCAAAAATGCCTTGCAGAAATTTTCTAATTTCCCGATATCTTTCCTTGCCTGCGCTTCAAACCATTGCCGGATTTGCTCGGTAAATATCCATTGGATTTCCCGGTTCGGGATGGACAGCCTTGTGCTGTGCCCCTCATCTTCTCCCTGCTGCGTCAGATATCCTGTGGTAAAAAGAATACTCCACATATTTTCCGTACTGGAATCCAAATCCCGGTAAGTTAACTCTTGGCAGATTTTCTTTTGGATGGTCCCCCCATTTATTAAAAGTTCTATTTCATCCCTAGCAGTCCCATCTGCCTTATCAATAAATTTCCGGATAATGTGGTTGCTGCTGGTATTTACCCAGTAATTCTGCGGCTTCACAGATGGGTTCATTTTTAATGCATGGCAGTAGCTTACCACATCCCATGGGCAATAAATTTCCAGATTCCCGAACCGGTAGCCATCATACCATTCTTTGATGGCACCATATTTTTCCGTAAATCCGTAGAAGGCCAACAGTTTCCTGACCTCCCTGTCCGAAAAGCCGAAATACTCATTATACTGTACGTCTTTCACCGTATATGCATTGAAATTATTCAGCCCGGAAAAAATGCTTTCCCTAGAAATCCGAAGGCATCCCGTAAGTACTGCGAAATACAGGCTGCTGTTCGTTTTCAATGCCTGCCCAAACAGAGCCCGGACCAAATTCACCATTTCGCTATAATAACCCGAATGGTAGGCCTGGTCCAAAGGGACATCGTATTCATCAATCAGTATGATTGTTTTTTTGCCATAATGTTTGTGGAGAAAACGTGACAGCATCAGCAGGCTGTTTTCCAGAAGTTCCTCTGACATGGCAAATTCCCCTTTGCTGTCTAATTCCAAAAGTTTTGCAAACTGCTGGCGTTCTGTTTCTTCCAGCCTGCTGCTTTTTGCAAGGAATGTCAGCCGGACTGCTTCGCTGCCAATGACGGAGCGCAGCTTTGCCTTTGCCTTATCAAACGTAGCTCCTTCCACATTTTTCAGGCTGATTGCAAGGACAGGGAATTTCCCCATATAGTTCTGGCAAAGCTCTTTTTCTTTTGCAATTTCAAGCCCCTGAAAAAGCCCGCTGTCCGCCCCAATTTCAAAAAAATATTTCAGCATGCTCATATTCAGAGTTTTTCCAAAACGCCGCGGCCGTGTGAACAGGTTTACTTTGCCAAAATTCTCTATAAGTGTCCGGATTAGGCCTGTTTTATCCACATAGTAATAGCCCATTGTGCGTATTTCTTCAAAATCTTCAATGCCCATAGGGAGTTTTTCTTTTACTGCCATGTCCTCGTTCCTTTTCATTTTTATAGTTCCATCCTACCATAGATTCTGTGACTTTACAAGCCGGAAAGGTGGCTGCCAGAACATACTCTTTTCCAACAATAGGGACTGCCAGAACATGCTCTTTTTTCATATGTTCCGGCAGCCCCTCTGTTTTCCCTTAAATCTCGTTTGCTGCGTGGTATCCGCTGCGGATAGCTGCGGCAATGTCTGCGGTGCGTTCCCCAGAACAGTCGCCAATCAAGGTAACTGGGGCAGTAATGCCGCTTTCATCAAATGCATTTTTCTTAGATCCAAGGGCATTGACGATGGTGTCTGCATGGATGGTAAGCTCCGTGCCATCCTGTGTGTTTTCCGCATAAATGGTATTGTCCCGGATTTCCTTTACTTTTGTATTCACATGCTGCTCTACGCCATGGACTTCAAAATCTTCCATAACCAGCGGCAGGACGGTTGCAGATTCCCCGGATGCGATTTTATCAAGCATTTCTACAATGGTAACCTTGTGCCCTTTGGCTGCCAAGTATTCTGCTGTTTCTGTCCCCACCAAGCCGCCGCCTAGAACTGCGCAATCGCCGGAAACCTCTGCCCCGGAAAGGACGTCCCAAGCGGAAAGGATATTGCTGCCTTCTGCCGGCATGGGGAGCGCCATATTGTGGGCGCCTACTGCCACAAGCACTGCGTCAAAACCATTCAGCTCTTGGGCAGTTGGCTGGGTGCCCAGTTTCAGTTCCACAGAAAGCGTGGGCAGGATTTTCTCATAATAAGTTACAGCCCGTAGGATTTCGCTTTTCCTAGGCGGTACAGCAGCTAAGTGGATTTGCCCGCCAATTTTCCCGCTTTTTTCAAATAAAGTTACGCTGTGCCCCCGCTTTGCAGCAACCCGGGCAGCTTCTAAGCCTGCAATCCCTGCGCCTACTACGGCAACTTTTTTGGCAGCGGCTGCTTCTTTTAGGAAAATGGTGGCCTCATCGCCGTTTTCTGCATTGAGGACACAGGAAATGTAGCGGCGGTTCTGGATGGCGTCCACACAGCCTTTGTTGCAGTTTAAGCACTCCCGGATACATTCCCCGGCTGCTGTTTTGGCGGCGATATCCGGGTCCGCCAGCAGGGACCTTCCATATCCGATGATATCGGCTGCGCCCTGTTCCAAAATCTCTTCCCCTGCTTCAACGGTAACTACCCTTCCTACGGTAGCGACTGGGATGGATACTGCGGCTTTTACTTTCTTTGCTGCAGGAAGTGTCCAGTTGTAGGGCACATCCCCCATGGGCGGGATGGTATCTCCCATGTTCCCGGTGTGGTTTGCCTGTGCAACCTGAACCATATCTACCCCTGCCTGCTCCAGAAGCTTTGCAAAGGAAATGGCTTCTTCCTCCAGAAGCCCTCCTTTTCCCCGGAGGGAGCCGTCTGGGTTCACGGTAATCAGCGGGAGCTTGTATTCCACAGCCATGGAGGGCGCTGCCTCTTTGATGGCTGCCACAACTTCAAGGGCGTATCTGGTGCGGTTTTCAAAGCTGCCGCCATATTCATCCGTGCGGTGGTTCAAAAGCGTGGAACACATGGAGCCCAACAGGCGGTCGCCGTGGATTTCAATGGCGTCTACGCCGGCTGTTTCTGCCCTTTTGGCACAGGCTGCAATGCTCTGGCGGATTTGGGACAGCTGCTCCACAGTGGCCTCGTCTACAAAATGCTGCATGTCGTGCCGGAGCTTGGCATAGGCTTCTTTGGTTGTTTTTTCTGCAAGCTCTGTTTGTTTTTTACATTCTTCTTCGTTTCCGGCAGCTTGTGCGTCTGCTGCGGCTTTCCGGGCCATGTTTGCACCCATAATCAGCCGCCCTACCCCTTGGACGTCATATTCCGGGTGGAAAATTTGGAGTGCAAGTTTGCTGCCGTGGGCGTGTAAGGCGCCTGCCAGCTTCTGGAACGCGGGAATCTGGCTGTCGTCGTAAAGCATGGGGGTTGGGGAGGCGGTGCGGACAGGGGCAACGTCGCCGATTACGATATAGGCTGTGCCGCCTTTTGCTAAGCGTTCGTAGAAGGCAAGGCTCCTCGGGCCGATGGAGCCGTCGCGTTCTTCGTAGCCGGTTGTCAGTGGGGGGAACATGATTCTGTTTTTTAGTGTCATGTTTCCTACCTGAATTGGTTCTAATAATTTTTTTCCCATAGTAGTTGTTCTCCTTTTTCTTTGTTGGTAAATGTGTTGGCTTTCCGTATGTAAGTATAGTGGGCGGTATGGTTTGGGTTTTTGGGAGCGGACGGCAATTCCGGGCAGCCCTTCCCCACACAAACTGGGCAACGTTCCGGCGAACTAACTGCTAACTCCGACTAAGGGATTTCAGGATAGCCTTCATCCCTAAGTCTGCGTAAGCAGTGGATTTCGCCTCCACTAAGGGCGCCCATGAGATGTTTGCTTAGGGGAAGGGCTGCCCGGAATTGCCTGTGTATCGGAGAAAGCTGGTTCGCCGTTCCTTAGAGCCTGTTTGGAACTCATTTACGCCATCTGCACTTCTGAATTTGTAGTGATATTGTTGCATTAGAACCTGTTTGGAAACCCATTTACGCTATCTGCACTTCAATTTGCAGGGATAGTATTGGTGGTGATTTTACAGGGAGCCACATGCGGGTGCTTAGAGGTTTTTTGCAAAGTGGTGTGCGGCTGCAATGGCGTCTTTTAAGTTCCCTACTTTGTCGCAATCCCCTAGGAGATGGGCATGGCTGCATAGTATGGGGGCGGGGGTGTAGCCTACGGCAAAGATTAATGTGTCTGCGTCTGGGATGACGTGTTCTTTGCCGTCTTTTTCGTAGGTGATGGAGGTTTCATCTACTTTCGTGATGGCGCTGTTTAATTCCAGTTTGACGCCTTTCCGGATTAGGCGCTGGGTCAGCGCGCTTTTTGCAGAGCCGCCTTCCCCGGCCATCAGCGTATCGGTCATTTCAATGACTGTCACGTCCCGGTTTGCGGGGAATTTATCGTCGATTAAGGGGGCTAAGTAATCTGCTGTTTCACAGCCTACGGAGCCGCCGCCGAGGATTACTACTTTCCGTCCCGGGAACCCTTTGCCGGAGAGGACGTCGTCTGCGGCCATGGTCTGCTTAAAGCATTGGAACGCTTTGATTTCCTTTGGCTTTGCGCCGGCGGTGCAGAGAACCTCATACCCTTCAAAATCAGCGGAAACCATTTCTGGGGTAACTTCACAATTGGTGCGGACTTCGATTCCGGCATTGGAAAGCCTGCGAGCCATAAATTTGATGACTTTGCACAATTCCTGTTTTCCGATGGGCACGGCTGCAAGGCGCAGCAATCCCCCAAGCTCCTGATTTTTCTCGCATAGCACTACTTCATGGCCCCGCATTTTGGCAGTATAGGCTGCCTCCATCCCTGCCGGCCCTCCGCCGATGACTAATACTTTTTTCTTCTCCGGCGCAGGCTCTATGGCGTCAGATTCCACGGAAGGGTTGACGGTGCAGGCAATCGGCTTGCCGAACATAATCCCGGTCAGGCAGCGCCCGCAGCCGATGCATGGCCGGATGTCGTCCGTCCTCCCGGCAGCGGCTTTGTTGGCAAATTCGCTGTCGCAGAGGTTTGGCCGGCCAATCATGCAAATGTCTGTTTTTCCGTTTGCAATCAGTTCTTCCGCAATCCATGGCTCATTAATGCGGGCTACGGTGGAAACTGGAATGGACAGGCGCCTGCGGATTTCTTCCGCCGCGTGGGCATGGGGCGCAGGCGATGTGCCCGGCGCAGGCATGGAGCTGCCCCGCTTGATGGTGTTGCCGCCAGATACATGGATAAAATCTACCCCTGCCTTTTCAAGCTGTTTGGACACATACACCATATCGTTTAGCGTCAGGCCGCCGTCGCTGTATTCGTCCCCGGAAATCCGCACGTCAATGATAAAGTCCTCCCCACATTCTTTCCTTATTGCTTCGATTACCTCCAAAGCTAGGCGCAAACGCCCATTGATATCCCCGCCATACTCGTCGGTGCGCTTGTTGTAAAGGGGCGTCAGGAAACCGCCTAACAGGCCGTGGGCATGGGCAGCTTGGATTTCTACCCCATCCCCTCCTGCTTGCTGGAACCGGCGGGCTGCTTCGCCAAACTGCCGCACAATCGTATGGAGCTCTTCGGTGGTAGCAGGCCGGGGCGCTGATTTAGCATAATAAGGGCCTACGTTGGATGGGGCAATTAATTGGGGCGTCCCGGGAATGGGAAATGCCATGTAAGCAGGGTGGAAAAGCTGGGATAAAATTTTAGTATCATATTGGTGCACAGCATCCACCAGCTTCTTCCAGCCCGGAATGTAGCTGTCGTCATAGATGGACATATCCCCCGGCAGGTATGTATAGACGGGTTCTACCGTCGTTACTTCTGTAATAATCAGGCCCACGCCGCCTTTGGCGCGGTTAGAATAATGCTCAATTAAAGCATCTGTCACATAACCCTTGTCCGCTAAATTGGTAGACAGGGGCGGCATGAAAATGCGGTTCTTTACCGTTGTGTTCCCGATTTTAATAGGTGAAAACAAATGTGGGTAGTGTTGCATGGCTTGTCCTCCTTTTTGTTTTTTGCTGAATTGCTGCCCAGTTCCAGAGATTTCTCCCTTGCATTGCCCACGGCTATACTACCGTGCGATCTGGATGATATTCAGGCAAGGCAGTACGCCAGCGCGCATTTGAAAATAGCCGCCAGCCCGTACTTAGCCAGCTCCCTATACCAGAACTGCAGCCGTCCAATTTTTCGTTTCGCTGTAACTTTACATTAAATTATAATGGGAAAACAGATGAAATAATTATCATTTTCTGATATAATAGTATGAAATATTGATATGAAATTTTTGTAGCCGGACAGCACTATTTTGGTGCACACGGAACTCCAGCGTAGCCATAGCGCATAGCACTACAGTGAACCATTTTCGTCCCAATAAACAGGCAGTTCAGGATAGCCCTTCCCCTAAGCAAACACTTCATGGGCGCCCTTAGCGGAGGCGAAATCCACTGCTTACGAAGGCTTAGGGATGAGGGCGCTCCCGAAATCCCTTAGCCGTAGTTAGCAGTTAGTTCGCCGGAGCGTTGCCCAGTTTGCGTGGGGAAGGGCTATCCTGAACTGCCGTCCGGCCCCAAAAATCCCCACATCAACATTGTTCACTGCCACATTAAAACGGAACCTTCTTAACCCCTAAACCTTATACCCTCCCAGAAGTTTCCCATTCCCTATGAATCCCAGAACGGAGCCTGCCTATGCCCAACTTATTCAAAATCACAAAACACAACCTAAATGTAGGCTGCAGCCGCATATTCCGCTCCAGCAGCCGCTACCACATTATTTTTGTCCTCCGTGGCGCCTGCCAGCTGTCCGGGAACAGCCAGCAATTTTGCCGCCCTTCGGACATCATTTTCCTAAAACCCGGCCAGCCCCATAAAATCCTTTCCGCCCTGCCAAAAACCCCCTGCCTGCTGCTTTGCATCAGCGTCCCAGAGAAATCATTAACAGCCCTTTCTGACCCTACCTGCGACCTAGCGGCAAGTTTCCGGTTCGCCCCATATGGAGCCGCCGTTATAAAGGGGGAAATGAAGCCTGCCCTGCTCCTTTCGAATTTGGCGATGAAATTGGATACGCTGAAAGACGAAGGCATTGAACTGGGGACGGAACTATATGAAAAGAGCCTGTTTACAGCTTTTCTGGTACTGTTTTTGCGCACCTGCATCCAGAGCGACCAAATGCACCAGTCCCGCCAGAGGAAAATGCTAATCATTGACGACGTCTTTAAATATATCAGCCAGCATCTGACAGAGGACCTTTCCCTGAAAAGGCTGGAGGAGGAATTTTTTATTTCCGGCGAACATATTTCTAGGGAATTCAAAAAGAGCACAGGAGTTACCCTGCACTCTTATATTACCCGCGCCCGGATTGATTTAAGCAAGAGGTACCTCCTGCAGGGGCTGTCGGTCCGTGATGTCTGCCAGCTCTGCGGATTCAGCAGCTATAACCATTTCTTTAAAATGTTTAAAAAGGAATGTGGCATGACGCCCATGGAATATTACCGGAGCACGCAGAAGATGCCCGAAAGCTTGTTGCCACTTACCTGATAAAATCCGTAAAACATGCTCTTCACGCTCTGGCATGGCAATGCCGGCCTTACGCGCTGCTTCTTGGCAGCGCAGCAGATATGCCATATTAATTCCTTTAATAAAATTTTTTAGCTATCTTCATCAGCCATAATGAAGGAAAAATCCTGCTGGCAGCTCTATAAAATTTATAAAATGTACCCGGAGTATACACACCTTTTCCTTTTTCTGCCTTTTCTAATGCCTTTGTTGTAAGTACGTCCATATCCAAAAATGGAAGCCGGTTAATTTTCTGGCCCTGCCTTACCTGCCCTTTTGGGTTCATTTCAGTATCCATATTTTCTGGGCATAAAAGAAGAACATTAATTTCTTTTTCCAATAATTCTTCCCGGAGCGCTTTCCCAAAATAATAAATATATTTTTTGGTAGCGCTGTAAACCGCCTGGCAGGGAACAGGTGCAAAGGAAGATATGGAACAGGTGATAATAGTAAAACTGCCTTTCCCCATATAGGGAAGGAATGTTTTTTGAACCATCGTCATTCCCTTGACATTGACTGAAATCATGCTCAGGATATCTTCCAGATCCATATCAGAAAACATACCTGATTTCACATATCCGGCATTATTGATTAATACTTTTACATGTGGCTTATCCTTTTCCAGTCTTTCTGATATCTTATCATATGATTTTTCATCGCCTAAATCCGCTTCTATTGGAACAATCTTTTTATCTTTGTATGCTTCTGCTAATTTTTCTAATCTTTCTTTTCTTCTTGCTATGATCCAGTATTCATCCAGTTGTGGGTAATGACGGATTACTGCCTCTAAAAATTTAACGCCAAGACCTGACGATGCCCCTGTAATTACCGCTAAACCTGCCATGATATGCCCTCCTATATCTGCGTGTAAGGATTTCTGTACTGCCCATGCCTGCTTGTTTTCCCATTCCCATAACTGATTGCAAACTTTGGGCACCTGTGCAGGCATCCCAGACACATTTCACATTCTTCCAGTTTCCAAACCGGCCGGTTATTTTCCATCTGGATGGCTCCCACCGGACATTTCTCTGCACATAATCCACACCCAATACATAAATCTTTATCTGCGGACAGCTTCTTTGTCTTCCGCTTTGCAGTATACATATATGCAGATGGCAGCGCGGCTATCAGTTTGGGCAGCTTCCTGCCAATAAAATCACCCTTTTCCTTTCTTTGGACCCTATCAGCAACGCATGTCAGCTGCTCATTTCCATCGCCCAGCCATTGTTCGACACGCTTTTTATTGTTAAGGTCAAATACAGGCGTCCATGTATCGGGCATAACCACACTATAACAGGCATCAAAAACTTGTCCATTACGTGCCATAATTTCCTTAGCCATACTCCCTGCCAGCCCTGTAGTAGTGCCATAACTTGCCAGAAAAAATGTATATCCGCAGTTTTCCAGCCTGAGTTTTTCCAGATACCGGGCAACAATTCCCGGAAGCCTCCAGAAATAGGTCGGCACCACAATCCCCATGATTTTTTCATTACGAAAAAAATATTTATCTCCACGGATACAGTCTATAATAGAAATGCATTTTTCATCTGTTGCCGCCGCAATCTGTTCAGCAATATATTTCCCATTGCCTGTAGCGCTGAAATACAAAATCACTTTCTATGAGCCTCCTTTTCTATTGTGCCGAGCAAAAATCCAAGAGATTGCACTGCATCTTCCTTACTTAGCGGAGTTTTCTCCAAGAAACATTTCCCTAAAAGCATTTCAACCGTTACTGCATAATAATCAACCATGACATCTTCGCGCAATGGAAAATCCTTAGTATAAGGGCATCTGCTTACAATGTCCTTTATCTGCTCCCTCATAAAAAGGCGGAGGGATGACATGCATCTTCCATTCAAGCCATTCTTCGATAAAATCTTATAAATCTGCGGCCTGTAACCGTCAAGATACTCATGTAACATTAAAAATATCTCTTTCGTCCTGTCTTCTGCCGGAATTTTCATGTATTGTTCCAAATTCATATCTTTTACCATTACAATCCAGCAATAATCCATCAGATCATAAATATCATCAAAATAATTGTAAAAGGTTGATCTCGGATAATTACATATATCACAGTCTAATTAAAAAAACTACAAGATGTTATAGCTTCTTCCTATAACATCCTGCAGTTAACACCCCTCACAGACTTTAATTTTTCAGCTTCTGGCATCCTTCATTCGTACTTTTCTATCAACTTAATTAATGCGGTATTTGCATATGTCAAAGGTTCATTATGAACAAAAAAAGCAACCCTGTTAGAAGGCGCGTAAAGCGTTTCAAGAATATCTCCCTCATAAGGATCTAAAATATTTGCCAAGGGCTGCCCAGCCTTCACTTCCTCCCCAGCCTTTACCATCGGCTCAAAAATGCCGGACTTCGCTGTTTTAATTAAAAACAATTCCTCATCATGTATCACTTTTGAATGTAAACGGCCTGGAATACTATATTTTATCATCCCCTGTGCTGACAAAAAATTCATCACTGCCAGAACTGCCTGGCCTGCACTGTTTGGGTCAATACGGGAAGTAGTGGATGTATAGAGTGAAAATGCCTGTGTTTCCCACACCTGCCAATTATAATTTAACGTTGCTGTGTCATAGGGCCTTACCTTGCGGATGATAACATACGGAAGGCCAAATTGCTTTGCTGTTTCAGGATTACTGAACCCCTCATCCATCAGGCGCACATGGGGCACAAAATCCCCCGGCATATAAAAAGATGTAAACTGAATGCCAAACTGATACTCCGAAACTTCCCTGAAGACACCGTCTGCAATTCTCTGCGTGGTTTCTCCCAGATCATACCCCGGAAACATCCTGTTAATATCCGTATTATCTGTTGACCAGAACCTTTTTTGTATATTCATGGAATAGGGATTGATGGAAGGCAGGATTAAGATTTTATGCCCGTCTATAATCCTCCCCTCATCTTCAAGCTGCTTCATTTTTTTTACCAGCCTGGAACAGCAATACAATTGCTGCACTTCATTTCCCCGGGAACTCCCTACGATACATACTGATTTTTTTCCTGTCCCAAATTCATATCCTGACACACGGAATGCATCCCTGTACAAGCCCTTCATTTCATAAATTACCCTTTTATTCATAACCGCATACCTCCTTTTTCAGCAGCCGTCCCATAAGCGACCCTTCCACTACAACCGGATAATCCCTTATGGTAAACAACATGCCCTCCTCCGGAGCCTGCACCTCATCCAATACCGTTCCACATAACGGATCTACAATCCGTCCTATGGTTTCATTTTTCTTTAATTTCGCACCATGCTGCACTGCCGGAATAAACACGCCTCCGACACTTGCATTGAGATAACAGACATCCTCCGGATTCCGTGAAATAATTGGTTTTCTCACCGGTTTTACCTCTCCCTGCCAAATTCCCATCTTTTTCATCAGATGAAAAATCCCATCCACCATCTGCTGCCCATATCCCTGTGTTATGCGCATCCCTACCCCCATTTCTACTACCAGCACAGGGGTACCAATATGGTTCAGGCTGTATGCAAATGTGGATTCCAGCACTGTACTTGCCCCATGCACCCATACAAAATCCACATTGGCCTCTTTTGCCATTGGCACAAGAATATCCTGATGCAGCTCATTAATACGGATCTGCGGTATTTCAGTCAGGTAAATATTGCTGGCATGGATATCAAGCACACAGGCAGATCCCGCCACGTCCTCCATAATCCTGGCGACTACATATTCCATCATGCCTCCGTCAATATCCCCCGGAAACAAACGGTTCATATCCAGATCAAATGCCGGAATCCCTCTGGTAATGGAATCAATCCCTAACGGATTCATTGCCGGATATATATCTACAATTCCTGTCAGGCATTCCTTTCTCTCTTCTATACGCTGCTGCAGTTCAAAGCATACATACTGCCCCTCCAGTTCATCTCCATGGATACCTGTAACAACACTGATGCGCTTCAGATTGCTCCCCGGATTCTCCGGCATAATGCGGTTTTTCTTGATTTCCAATACTTCATCCACAGGCAGCCCCACTGCTGCTATCGTCTTTATCATGCTATTTTCCCTTTCTCACTCACGCTTTTCAACCAAAACAGATATTTTCTGCGACTGCGCACCGCCATTCCACATCAAGCCACGGTTAATTGCACAATCTGCCGCATCCCTCCCATGTCCCAGCTTTATATAATGATCCAATACCTGACAGTCATTTGTTGGGTCAAATGCTACCCACCGGCCACCGCAAAGCGCCTCTGCCCACGCATGGCTTGCACCCTCGCCGATAATCAGCCCGCATACATAGCGGGCAGGGATTCCCGCCATCCGAAGCAGCGTAATGTAAATATGCGCATAATCCTGACAGACGCCCCTGCCCAGCTCCCAGGCCTCAGCCGCTGTAGTACCCACCTGCGTAATTCCGGGCACATAAGAAAAATCCTGATACAGCCTATGCATCAATTCCATGCATATTTCAAAATGGTTTTTACAGCTTGAAAAATTCTGTGACCGATAATACTCCGAAAGCCCGGGACTAGGTACGCACTTTCCATGAGGAACACGGAAAAGGCCTGTCATTTCATCTTCCGTTTCCTCATAATCTGCCTGAAGGATTTCCACATCCCCGGTGGACTGGAATACAAACCGCTTATGGGGCTCCGTTTCACAGCCATATATCTGCCTGTTTCCAAATGAATCCTCCCCCTGGGAGTATGCCGTTTCAGGCAATATAGAAAGCTCTGTTCCCAGTAAATGCTGCCTTGCATTTTCCCTTGGGATACACTTAATTGTGAAATAGCACCTGCCGACATGTTCCTCATACTGTATTTCCATCTTATACTCAAAGTGCAGTACTGCCACAAAACCACTCCTAACCTGTAACCTGTTACTGTCCATAGCAACAGGTTATTACTATATAATTGCTTCCACATTAGATACAATTTTATAGTAATCCAAATCAGGATTTTCTACAAGGCTTTTCATCTGTCCCAACCGCACCTTATCATAAATAAGCCCGCTTCTTTCTACCCTTGGAATCATGCGGCATACCTCCCTGATCAATTCCTCCCTCGATACTTTCAGCCGTGCATACATGTCAATACGCTCAATCCGTTTTCCGGCTTTAATCATATTCCGTACCTGCTCCGAGTCAATCTGGTCATCTGCAATCCCCCAGAATGACAAAATATGGTCAACAAGATACTGCAATTCTATCAGCGGCGACTTGCTTACCGCAGCCCTGTTCATATCATACACAGCAAGCTGTATGTAAGAAAGAGCCTCTGAACCAATACTTTCCCTTAGTACAATAGCATTGTCATATGCCCGGTTAAGATTGCTGATGATAGAATCCGGATTATCCGCATCAAAAGGATAACGCCTCAAAAAATCTTCTTTTGATGAATAAATATTCGGAATGTCAATGGATTCACAAAATGCCTGGTAACTGTCAGCCGTTTCATCAATCATGCTGTCAAAACTTGGGAAATAAAGACGGAGTGTCGTATATACGCGCTCCGTATATCTTCCCAGCCAAAATAAATGGCCTGCCTGTTCTACTGATATAATACCCATGTATCTTTAAAGCCTCCTCCCTGTGATGAATTCACAATAAATGAATCTGTATTTCTGGAAAATCTCGTCAGCCCGCTTTTCCAGACGAACGGTTCCTCTGCCATCACTACAAATGCCCGCAGGTCTGCCTTCCTTGGTACAATTTCTCCATGATCCACGATATCCAGATCCTGAAAATCAATCACTTCCTGCGCAATAAATCTTCTTGGCTCACTCTGTAACAGGCCAATAAAATCCTGTTTCTGCTGTTTTGTCATGGAGCTGCCAAATACAACGCCATACCCCCCTGCCTCTGCTACATCTTTTAATACCAGATCATCAAAATGTGACAGGACATATTTCATATCTTCCTCATAAAATGGCAGATACGTCGGCGCATTGCAAAGGATCGGTTCCTCATCCAGATAATACTGGATCATCTTAGGGACAAAATAGTAAATCCCCTTATCGTCTGCCACGCCATTTCCCGGTGCATTGATGAGCGCCACATTTCCTTTCCGGAACACCTCATAAATATGCGGAATACCAATCAGTGATTCCGGATTAAAAACCATCGGATCCAGATACTCATCAGATATCCTGCGGTATACAGCCCCTACCCTTTCTCTTGTTCCATCCGAAGATATATAGTACAATATATCATTTTCTGCAACCAGCTCAGAACCTGTCGCCAAATGCGCCCCCGTCTTTTCTGCCAAATAAGAATGTTCAAAATAAGCGGCATTATATCTTCCCGGCGTTAAAATTACCGTATGCCCTCCCGGATTCACATAATCCATCGCCCTGCGGAGTAAATCTGCATAATTACGGTTGTCCTCCAGCCTATAATTATGAAAGGTACCAGGAGAACTTCTTCTGCATAAATCTCTGGCAATCATAGGGTATGATGCCCCGGAGGGCACCCTTAAATTGTCCTCCAGTATGTACCAATTACCGTCCTTTCCCTTTACCAAATCAATTCCGGAGATATGGGAATAAATATCTTTTGCAGGGACTACTCCCTCACATTCTGCCATATATCCACTGGAAGCAAAAATAAAATCCTCCGGAACAATACCATCCTTTACAATCTGTTTCTTACCGTAAATATCCTTTAAAAATAAATTCAAAGCCATGACACGCTGTTTCAGCCCCTTTTCCAAATGGCTGAATTCCTCATGTCCAATAATCCTTGGAATGGAATCAAAAGGAAATAACTGTTCTTTGAAGACGTTATTTTTATAGATTCCAAATTTCACTCCATAGCGTGCCAGCAGTTCATTAATCTTATCTGCGTGCTTTAATAATTCCAACTGTTCCATGGCAATTCCTCCTTCCAGATACTTTCACAGAACGCCAAAAGACGCCCTGCTCATCGCAGAACGTCTTTGTCCATAAACCAAATACAGTATATTCTTTTTCAGACGGCATGTCAAGTTTTATTTTTTCGCATTAAATCCACTGTGTTCCCTCACACAGCAACAATTTCCCATCTCTCCATAAAAAGTAACATTTTTCATCCCGGCAGGCTGTCCCGCAGGCAGAGGACGCCCCAGCCTAAGGATGGGTTGGGGTATTCCTGTAAAATGGGGAGGTGTTTTGTGCCACGCAGGAGGTAGGCTTTCACCTTCTCCCCATACAGATAGGGATCATTCCCTTCCACAATCCCCTTTCATGTTAAGCGTGTGCAAGCAAGTTTTTTTAACTTTTTTATTCAAACTGACGCATTTTCGTAAAAATCTCCCGATTTCATACAGTGTGTGTTACAGTATTGCCAAGTTTGCCTCTTATCTGGTGTTGCAGATGTGCAAGCTGATACTCTCGGACTTCCTCCGGCAATTCTTCTGAAAATTTCCATTCTACCTCTAAGTTCCATTCATCATAAACCATAATCCTTTTCACAAATCTATCCACCACCTCCTGGGTAAGCTCTGTAAAACTATGGTCCTGCAGATATTCATATACATCTGCCCCTGATTCAGAAACCCTCTTTCTTAGTGTTCCTATACGCTTCCCTAAATCATCTAACAAGCCCCTGCACTGCTCCTCCTGCTTCTCAAATTCTCTCTTTTCCTCGATATAATCAGCCCTGCTCTTCTCTTTAAATACATATTGTTCGTATATAGAAGCCTGCGCTGCCTGTAAATCTTTCAGCTTTTCCTCTTCCCGCCTTTTTCTCCCATACAATACTTCCAGTTCCTGCCCCATCCTATTCTTTACTTCCATGCAGACAGCGTACAGATCTGCCTGCCGCCCTGCTTCTTCCTGCAGACGGAATAACAAATACTCCTCCAAAAACTGCACATTGATCCGATCCACACATCCCTTATACTGTGTCACATATTTATTTCCGCAGAAGAAATATGGATTTTTCGTGTGTTCGATTTTCAATGATTTCTGGCAATACCCACATTCCATCTTGCCAACCAAGGGATGCCTCCCGTGCTTCACAGCCTTTTTCACTCCCCTGCTTTTCTGGATATACTCAAACGTATCCCTGTCAATGATTGCTTCATGGTGGTTCCGAAAGATTTTCCATTCACTCCGCGGCTTCAATTTTGGCTTTCCGCTGACTTCTGGCGTTTCATATTTATCATATACCATATCACCGGCATAAGTAGCGTTGCGAAGCATCCGGCAGATGGCAGGACCGCTCCACTCAAATCTTTTGCCCTTGGGCGCCATGGCCGCAATCCCCCGTTCCATTTTATATTCTATCGGCGTTTTTACACCTTCTGCGTTGAATGTCTGTGCGATTTTATGTGAAGATATGCCATCCAAAGCCATTTGGAATATTCTTCTTACAATAACGGCTTCCTCTTCGTCAACCAATAACTTATGCCTGTCCTTTGGGTCTTTTCGGTAGCCAAAGGTACAGCTCCCATTTGCATAGATTCCATTTTCTTTTTTCATTTTCAGCGCTGATTTCACTTTTACAGATATATCTTTGCAATATAAATCATTCATAAGGTTCTGAAAGGAGATGTCAAGCCCTGCCACGTCCCCCTTGGACCAGTTACTGTCATACCTGTCATTTACCGCAATGAACCTTACCCCGGCAAATGGGAATATCTGCTCCAGATATGCGCCAATCTCAATATAATCTCTGGAAAATCTGGATAAATCTTTTACGATAATACAGTCTACTTCTCCATTCCTTACTCTCTCTAACAGTTTTGAAACGCCTGGCCTTGAAAAATTGGCTCCCGTATATCCGTCATCTTGAAATTCCAGAAGCTCATAATCCTTAAAATTCTTTTCTACATAGGAATATAGCAAATGCCTTTGGTTCACAATGCTGTTGCTCTCTGCATCAGGATCGCCGTCATCTTGGGATAAACGCATATAAATTGCAATCACCGTTTTACGTTTCATCCGCCATGCGCCTCCTGCCTGCACCGTTCTATCTGCTCTTTGCTGAAATTAAATAATAACTCCACACGCCTGTCTTTATAGACGGTAATCTTTTTCACAAGGCAGCGCACTGCTTGGCTGTCAAGTTCTGTACAATCCTTCCCTTTCCACAGGCAGCGGATAAACTGGTTCATTTCTTCTGCTTCTTTTCGGATATGCTGCACATGGATTTCCTGTTTTGCCAGCTCCTGTATCAGATTGCTTTTTTCTGTTTCCTTGCTTGCTTTCAAGTCCAGAAATGTTTCCTTGCCTATTCTGCCTGTTCTGTACTGTATGTAAATGGAACTCATTTCAATATCCAAATCCTGAATATGCGCCTGAATATCCTCCTTTCTCTTTTCTGCATTTTTTTCTTTTTGTCCTGCCTGTTTCCGGTTATAATCTACCAATGTTTTCATACGGGCTCCTGACAGATGAAATTCTTTCCGCAGCGTTTCCAGTACAATCCGGTTGACCGCATGGAATGATATAAAATGGCTGCGGCATTTTAACGCATCAATTCTCTGTATGTTCGGGCATCCATAAGAATATAGCCTTACGGATACCTGATAGGATTTCTTATTTAATCCGCATATTCTTCGCAGTTTTCTACCGCACTCGCCGCAATAAATCAAATCCTTATAAATATCCTCCGGCAAAGTATCTTCCGGCAGCTTTTTCTTCTTTCGTTTGGCCTTCCTTTTTTCTTCCATCTTAGTTGAAACACGGTAAAATAAGTCCTCACTGATAATCGGTTCATGGGTATGCTCTACCGTAACCACTTCATCCGGTTCAATAGGATGCCTTTCCCCGTTGCGGTAAATCTTATCACCTGCCCGGATCTGCACTAATGTACCGATATACACAGGGTTTGTGAGGATTGTTCTTATGGTCTGATCCGGCCATTGTTTCAGCAATTCTCCTTCTTCACTATATACATGCCCAACCCTTTTGTATTCACTCGGCCTGTGAACATGCTGCTCATACAGCCATGAAATAATTTGCCTGATCCCTTTCCCTTCATCAAACAGATGATAGATCTTCCTTACAACATCGCTTGCGCCTTCTTCTGGAACAAGAACCTTCTTCCCGTTGATCCACTTGCCACGGTAACCATAGGAAGGAACCCCTCCCACGTAGCAGCCCTGCTCCATCTTTGACCTTTTCATTGCCCTGACTTTTTCTGCACAATCTCTGGCATACAGTTCGTTCACGACATTTTTCAGATGAATCCCAAGGGCGTCGTTTTCCCCCTGTGTCCGGTGGCTGTCATACCCATCAGACACAGAAATAAACCTGACGTTAAAAAAGGGGAAAATTTTCTCCATGTAGTTTCCTGTTTCTATATAATTACGTCCAAATCTTGAAAAATCTTTTACAACCACACAGTTAATCTTATGCCGCCGGATGTCGGCCATCAGCTTTTCAAATCCCTCACGTTCAAAATTGGTCCCGGTCTTTCCCAAGTCCGTATAGCACTCTGCAAGCACGATATTTTCCGATTTCCCGATATACTCTTTTGCAATCTCAATCTGCGTATCTATGGATTCATTTTTCCGGCCATGTTTATCCACGGATAACCTAGCATAAATGCCGGCGTTCCAGATACACCCTGCTGGCCTTGTTTCCTCCATTTTTTTTGATGTCCTTGCCATTTATACCTTCACGTCCTTTCCGTTCTTATAAAACACGGAAAAATACTTTGCATTTTCCCCTGTTAGCTTATCATCCCTGCAGGATATGCGCCTTTCCTTCTAGAAGTCCGCTAAATCCGCTTTACAGCTTTGGATCCGCTATGTTCCTGCAAGACTAACATCTTATGGAATTCTTCTTTTCCCCGAAATTCCACATAGACCCTTTTCCCCTCGAATACTTCTATCCTGCTCACAAAACACAAAAGCGTATCCCGATCAAGCGCTGTCAGCTTCATAGCTTCTTTAAACCTTTCCAATCTGACGCCGGAGGCAATCCCGTTACGAAAGAGCTGCTTCACCATTTCTTCCTGCTTTTCCACAGCGTTTTTTGTTTCCCCATATTGCTTTTCATAGATTGCACGGAAATTTCTAAAATCCGTTTCCGTAATCAGCCCTGACTTTAAATCTTCATACAGCCCCACGCGAAGTTCCATATATTTTTCCTGTTCCTTATGGAGCCTTTCGATCTCCTTGTCAAATCTGGCTACTTCCTCAAAATTCACCTCCATCTCCTGAATATGCCCCAATTGGCTGCACACATCCAAAAATACGGATACATGTACCTGTAAGGCCTGGAACACAATCTCTTTCAATTCATCTTCCAAGATACTGTGCCTTGTGCACCCCTTCCCTTTATTCCTTGTGGAACAGATGAAATAAACTTTGGAAATACCTTTATAACGGTTCACCCTCCGGTTCATCGGTTCTTTGCAGTCCCCACAGAACAAAAGCCCTGAAAAAAGATGGGAACACGCCGAACCTGCTTTTGCTTTCGTATCCACCTTTAAAAGATTCTGCACTGTTTGAAAATCCTCACTGGAAATAACCGCCTCATGGGTCCCTTCCACCCGGACCCATTCTTCCTGCGGCTTTGCAACCGTCTTATTTACCTTATAATTTACTTTCTCACATTTCCCCTGAACCATAACTCCTGTATATATTTCGTTCGTCAATATTCTTTTTACAGCCACAGCCGACCATTTTGCTGTTAAATTAGTACGGAATCCCGTCGAAAACTTTTCACCAAGAGATTTTTTATATTCCAACGGCGAAAGTATTCCCAACTCATTTAATCTCTGTGCAATTGCCTGCGTACTCATCCCTTCTCGCTTCCATGCAAATATCTTCCTTACAATTTCCGCAGCATAATCATCCGGGCAAAGTTTGTATTTATCCTCTGCCGATTTCCGATAGCCATATACGGCAAAAGCCCCTATAAATTTCCCCTGCTCACGCTTTGTCCGCTGATGGCTTTTTACTTTCCCGGAAATATCCCTGCAGTAAGAATCATTGATAAAGTTTTTTACGGGAAGGACAAGGGATTTTGTATTCATGTCTGCTGTCTGGCTGTCAAAATGGTCTGTTATGGCAATAAAGCGCACATGAAAAGCCGGGAAGGTCTTTTGAATCAACCGCCCGGCTTCAATATAATCTCGTCCCAATCTGGACAAATCTTTCACTATTACGCAATTCACATTTCCCGCTTCAATGTCGGCCATCATCCGTTTAAATTCCGGCCTGTCAAAATTGGTTCCGGAATAGCCGTCATCCGCATAGATGCCAAACAATTCCATATCCTCATGTTCCCTGACATAAGAACGAATCAATTCCCTCTGCGAGCTTATGCTGTTGCTTTCCACTTTCCTGCCGCATGGCATAGAGGCATGCCCGGAGGGCGCCTCTGCTTTTGTGCTGCAGCCAATATCCTCATCATCCCTAGACAGGCGAAGGTAGGCGGCAACAAAATAAACATGCTCTTTCATTCTATTCAGCTCCTAACTCCATTCCATACCCTGTGATTCCAATTAGCAAAACCTGCCCTACGTGGTTTGTACCTATTTCATAAAGCTAGGATTCCGCTGTTTCATCCTGCTTTTCGATTCCCATAACCCCTGCCTCCTGTAAAGGCTTTTGCTAATACTTTATTTCAGCGATTTTCCGGATATACTGCTCCATCCTGTCATTCAATGTTTCTTCACAGCCGGAATAGCCAATCTTCACTACATATTCTCCAACCCGCACAAGGAACGGATTCCCGGCTTTCTGCACATACTCCTCTGCCCTAGCAGAAACCGATTTTTCCATATCAATTTCCATGTTGCTTATATCCACCAAATTCTCTGGGACAGCCGCCCTTATATCTGCCTGTTCCATCCTCTGTAATTCTTCCTTTGACAAATACATATCTATCCCTCCAGCATTACATTATATTTTATACATTGTATGTCCTATTCTTTATAATTGATGTGCTGGATGCCAGAGGAAATGCGGAATGAAACGGCGTTGGGAACGGCAAAGGGATTTGCCCTCCGCCCAACCGACAGCGGAAAAGATATTCCCGGAGGGATTGCTGAGATTACCAAACGGCGGTTATCCGAAATAAGCCATTGAAAGGAAACGCAGAAAATTTAACGTGTTTTCCCTCAATGGCAGAACAAAGTGGGCAAGCCCACTTCAACTCCCCTAACCCCTCAATCCCCCGGGGCTTGTTCACTTTGCGCGCCGAGCACGGTCGCCTTGGCGACATAATACCCTTCGTGCGAGTGCGCATCCCCTGGAGGGTTTTATCTTATAGGAAATTCATGAACTTCATCACTTCACAGTAGCACGCTATTTCCTATAAGATAAAAAAGGAGAAGCCCCGGCTGGTTTGCCAAGCGCTTCTCCTTTTCTTTATTTCCGCCTACGCCACATATCCTGCGCTGCCGCTATCTGCTGCACGGAAACGGAAAAATATCATCTGTAACATGAAAAATCTTTTATTCTTTCATTCAAAGCACATTGCTGTTAACCTTGAAGTTTTATTCTCTGCCGAGCTCCATTCCCAGGGCCCGATGCGCCCCCGCTTTAGCCGCGGGCATTTTGGTAAATCCGGATTACATCCTCACGGTTCAGTTTTTTTGCAGAGCCTGTTCTCGTTCCTGCCGCATCCATACACCCTTTTGCCATATCCTCTATCTGGGCGTCCGTCGGCTGTATTCCAAGTTCCTTCATGTTCGTAGGCATTCCGATACTGCGGTAGAACTCCTCCATTGCGCAAATACCAGCCTCGGCAACTTCTTCATCCGTGCCATTCAGGGAAACACCCATCACATTCCTTGCATAACGGACAAAGCGGTGCAGACATTCCCCGCAGACGTATCTCGCCCAGCTTGGCCATACAGCCGCAAGCCCAGCACCATGCGTCACGTCAAACATGCCGCCCAGCTCGTGCTCCAGTTTGTGGGTCATAAAATCCCCTCCGTCATTTCCGCAGCCGGTAAGGTCATTATGGGCAATGCTCCCTGCCCACATAATTTCTGCACGGGCATCATAATCTCCCGGATTCTGATGCAGGATCACTGCGTTTTCCATCACGGTACGCAGCAGCCCTTCTGCAATGGCATCCGTAATCTCCATATTGCCCCCATTGGTAAAATACCGTTCCATCGTGTGCATCATGATATCCGTACATCCTGACTCCGTTTGGTAATCTGGAAGGGATTCCGTGTACTCCGGATTCATAATGGCAAATTTCGGACGGGCAAGATTATCATCATAGGCACGCTTTTCCCCTGTCTTTTCATTTGTGATGACGCATCCTCTTGATGTTTCGCTTCCTGCCGCAGCAATGGATAATACACTGGCAACCGGGATACACTTTCTTGCCTTGCGTGTATGCCTAAACAGCTCCCATACATCTTTCTCCGGTTCTGCCAGCCCATACGCAATCGCTTTTGCCGTATCAATCACGCTGCCGCCTCCCACAGCAAGAAGAAAATCAACATTTTTTGATTTGCCGATACGGATTCCCTCATAAACCTTATCTAAATGCGGATTAGGAACTACCCCGCCCAGCTCGCTGAACATAACCTGCGCATCACTAAGCGCATTTTCCACTTTTTCCAGCAGCCCCGAACGTTTCACGCTCCCGCCGCCATATACAACCAAAACACTGGATGCCCCAAATTCTTTTATCTGCTTTCCTGTTTCTTTTTCAGCCCCTTTTCCAAAAATTACTTTTGTCGGTGCATAAAATTCAAAATTGTTTGCCATGGTATTTTCCTCCGTTTTTCTACGCTATCAATATTTTTCCTTCAAATGGTTATTTCCGTTATTCTTCTAAGCACTGTATTCTTTTAAAACATCCTTTTATCCCTTCATAGCAGCCTCTCCTCCCTGAATTCTGCGGTTCGTTTATATGTTTATATTATACGGATAGTCCGTCCAGAAAAATATAATTTTCGAGCCATAATATAGAATTATTAAGACAGATATGTTATAATTATACTAATAATAAGGACAAGGCAGGTAAATGTATGCAGTCATTTGAAACAGACAGGAATCAGGTGGAAATTATTGAAGGCATGACAATAGAGTATCCCTATTGCCTCCATAAACGCGACCTGACAAATTTTATTGTCCCGTGGCATTGGCATGAAGAATTAGAATTAGGGTATATCCAAGAGGGTACCAGCAAAATAGTAACCATCGGCGCCGAATACACAGTCCGCCAAGGTGACGGGTTCTTTGTCAACAGCAACGTCATGTGCATGAAACAGAATGGTTCTTCGGGCGTGAAAACGATAGAAATAAACCACATCTTCCATCCGGTTTTTTTAGGCGGGCATTTTAAGAGCCGTTTTGAAACAAAGTATCTGAATCCAGTCATTAACAACAGGCAGATTGAAGTGCATATTATCCGCAGAGGGCATCCAACCGCTAATTTGATACTGAAAAACCTGTATCACTTAAAGGAATTGCAAAACGAAACAGATTCGGAATTCCAAACCCGAAATACCCTCTCGGAAACATGGATGCTTCTTATTCAGGAACTTCAGGAGAACCCTGGCAGCCAAAATATTGCAGGAACGGAACAGGCGAACCGCCTGCGCAGCATGATTGCATATATCAACCAGCATTATACTGAAAGAATCACCTTGGCAGAGATAGCAAAAACAGCCGGCGTCAGCGAAAGGGAAGCCAGCCGCTGCTTTAAGAAAAACATAGGGCAAAGCCCTATGGGATATCTCATCAAGTACCGTCTGAACCAATCAAAAAAATTACTTTTAGAAACTGGCATGGCCATTACCGATATCTGCCAGCAGTGCGGTTTTTCAGATAGCGCTTACTTTGGAAAAGTTTTCCGCAAGGCCTATGGCATGACGCCAAGCGAATACCGTTCCAGCAATATGTGACTGTATCCCGGAATTTTCCCTTAGGGCTAAATCAGCGGAACCCTTTGTTTTTACTGGGTTCTTGCTAACTTGGCAATATAATGACACGTTCCCCCCACTGCATCAAAAGCGCCGCGCTCCCTGCCACAAAGGGCGTTGCCATGGAAGTTCCGCTGCGGACGGCGTAGCCGCCCCCGGGGGCTGCCGATCGGATGCCCACGCCGGGGGCGGCCAAGTCGGGCTTCACCTGATTGGTCTGCCGTGTAAAGCCCCGGCCGGAAAAACTGGCAAGCTGCTGGTACTTTGCATCGTAAGCCCCTACGGAAATCGCTTTTTCTGCCGTAGAGGGGATTGTCAGGGTGGTTTCCTCGGTTGGGTACAAAAAACCGGTGCTTTGGTTCAGCACCGACTGCCCGGGCAGCCAGAGGTCATATCTACCTTGGACAATCCGTTCTGGGACCAGCAGGATTTTCCAGATGCCGCTGTCGATGTAATCCTTTGCTGGGAGGAAATCAATGTAGATTTCCTGATACATGTTATAAGGGCTTGGTTCCCCATAATATACCAGAAGTTCCGTTTCCCCAAAGACAAACCGCTGGGGGCCTTGGATTTGGCGGATGGGGCCTATGCGGGCGCCGGAAGGGTGGATTAAGGTTACGTCGTACTGGTCCACATAAGATTTCCAGAGCTGGAGGTTGATGGAGGTTTCATATCCCCCCACCCCCAGCTCAATTTCCCGTTCTTCCCCCTGCCGCAAAATGCCGGAGGTATGGCCCCGGGCTGCCCCTTCATTTCCAGTGCCGATGGAAATGCTGGTTTTCCAGTAGTTGGAAATATCATTGATATAGCTTTCCAATAACGCCGTTCCGCTGTGGGAACCGTACGTATTGCCAAAGCTGATATTGACTGCCATGGGCATTTGGTATGCGAGGGATTTTTTTACCACATAATCTAAGGCGCGCATAAGCTGGGTAGTCCTTGGGAACCCATCCGGCTCCTGCGTGCCAAGCTTTACTACCAGAAGGGGGCTTTCATATGCAATGCCCCGTTCCGCCCCGCCAGACGCCCTGCCGTTGCCTGCTGCAATCCCTGCCACATGGGTGCCGTGGCCGGAAGTGTCACGGCTTGGGACAATCCGGTACCGCTCCTGCTCATTGGGGGCTTCTAACGCTTGGTTGATTTCCTCTGCACTAAATTCCCTATCCAGCGTTTCATCATACAAGGCCAGAATCCTTGTGCTCCCATCCTCATTGCGGAAATCGGGGTGGCTGTAGTCAATGCCGGAATCTAAAATTGCGACAATCACGCCTTTCCCCGTCAACTGGTAGCGGGCTCCCTGCAAAGGCGTGATGCAAGAAGCCTGTTTCCCTTCCTGCACGGCAAAATACAGCCGCTTGGGCTTTTCTACATACTCTACCTCCGGCGCGGCGGCCACCTGCCCCATGGCGTCTTCCGGCACATACAAAATGGCATATTCGTTCATCAATTCTATCACTTGTATCTGGGGGTTTTCTAGGGACAGCCGGTTGATGTCCCCGGAGTATTTTACAATGAGTTCCCACTTTTTTTCTTCTGGCTCAAATCCTACCCCAAGCTGCAAGGATTTCTCCCGTTCCCGCCCGGTGGCGTCTAGGGCTAAATTCAATAAGTTTTCAAATTTTTCACTGTTTGTCGGCATATTTTTTCCTATTTGCATTTTTACCAATATAGTACTCTTGCAGCGGAAATTTGCAACTGACGTTTAGGGGCTTTCCTATCAGATAAATAAAAGCGCATTTTAAAATCTTCCCTTCCGGGATAACTTTAAAATACGCTTTCTTTTCCAGATATGCGGTCAGGTCAAGGCAAAATCCCTTTCCGGGGACGTTTTTTCTTGTCCTCTTCCAAACTTTTCTTCCGCCCCTGCATAATCTGTATCCGTTCAAGGACGGTGGTCTTTGCATTTTTCAGCTTCAGGCCGGACTGTTTTTCTAGGAAAATCCCGAACCTGCCGTCGTAATTGAGCACGTCCCCTTTCCCTACCATATGGAGCTCCCCGCCCTTCATGCAAAGATACCAGAATTTTTCGTCTTGGTACATGGCGCGGATGTCCTGATAGGTGAAGCGGAGGGACTCCTTGTCCGCTGGGTTTTCCATGGAAAAACCGCTGTTCCCGAAATGGTAAAGGATGTCGTTCTGCCGCTTATAATTTTCATCCTCCCGCTTTAAATAGCTGGCGGTAAAGAAATCCCCAAGCATTGCGTTTAGGAGGATCAGTGCGGTTATGGCAATGCACAGGGCATGGAAGTTTTTTTGGGGGACGAGCAGCATAAGGGCAAGGACGCACATGGCAATCAGGACAGATTGCAATTTTTTTGTGGGGGTATTTACATTATTTTGAAACTTCACGTACTGCTTTATCATCTCATCGGTGTGTTTGGTCTTTGCCTCATATACTGCTTCCATCTCCCAAAACCTCCTGTATGTTTTATTTTGCCTGATAGTACTCCTTGATTCCCTTGAAAATCAGTTTCCCTACCACGGAACCGCCGTCTAAAATGCCGATGCTGCGTTCTGCGGAATAGGCTGCGCGGCCATGCACGGCGCGCATCTGCTTGGTAGCTTCGGAACCTTCCTCGGCTGCCTTAGCCGCTTCTTCTACTGCCTTTGCAGGGTCGGCGCTGTTGTCAGCCAGGGCTTTTGCCCCCGGGTATAAGGAGTCTACGATGGTTTTCTCCCCTACCTTGGACTCTGCTTTTGCCATAATGTTCTCTACGCCTGCAAGGACTGCCTTTGCGGCCTCCTCAAAAGTAGCTTCTTCCTTGCCTTTCAGCGCTTTTGCCATGCCGGTAAAGCCAAAGGCCGTGATGGTGCCGAGGGAAGAAGGCGCGCTTGCGTTAAATGTCTTGCCGCAGGCCATGATAAGTTTCCCTAAATCTGGCTCCTCTGCCGTTTCCAAGAATTTTACCACTGCTTTGTAGCCGTCGTCCATGGAAATCCCTAAGTCGCCGTCGCCGTTTACTTGGTCCAGTTCTACCAAATAGTCTTTATTTTCGCTGATTTCAGCGCTGATTGCTGAAATAATCCCTTTTACTGATTCTCTGTTCATTTACTTCCTCCATGCGGTTCGTCTTGCATTATTTATTTGCATTGGTATAGAATGGGGACTCTGCCGGTGCCTGAAGCAGTTCCTTAAGCTGTGCGTCCAGCTTAAAGATTGTCACGGACAGGCCTGCCATTTCCATGGAAGTTGCATACTCGCCGATATGGGGCATAACTACGCTTACGCCCATGCCGGAAAGGATCTGGTGCACCTTGCGGTATACGATAAGCTGCTCTTCCATCGGCGTCCCGCCAAGGCCGTTCACCATTACGGATACTTCGTCCCCGTCTGCAAGGGGCATGTCCTTTACGATAGTGCTTACAAGGGTTTCTGCGATTTCATCGGCAGTCATCATTTTCTTGACTTCAATGCCTGCTTCGCCGTGGATGCCCATGCCTACTTCAATTTCATCCTCTGCAATGGTAAAGGTGGGCTTGCCAACCTTCGGCACGATGCAGGGGGAGAGGGCTACGCCCATGGTGCGGATGTTTTCCAATGCTTTTTCTGCAACGGCTGCAACTTCTTCCAAGTTCATCATCTTGTCTGCTGCTGCGCCTGCTACCTTAAATGCATATACCATCCCTGCAACGCCCCGGCGTTTGTCTGCATTTTCCTTGGGGGAGCTTGCTACGTCGTCCCTTACCAGCACATGCTTGGTTGCGATGTCGTCAAATTCTACTTCGTCGCATGCCATCTGGAAATTGAATTTATCCCCGTTGTAATTGCCATACAGGCAAAGTACGCCGGCGCCCCTGTCGCATGCCCGGATCATGTCTGCCATCTTTTCGGAAGCTGGTGAAGCGAATACTTCCCCTACTGCGCAGCCGTCCAAGAGGCCTTTGCCTACATAACCCAAAAATACGGGGAGATGGCCGCTGCCGCCTGCCGTTACAATGCCTACTTTGTTGTCCGGGGTGGGGTAGTTGGATAACAGTACCCGGAAATCATCGTTTAAAAGCTTTACTTTATCGCCGTAAGCACAGATAATGCCTTCCATGGTGTCCTGCACAAAAGTATCTGCACTGTTAATTATTTTTTTCATAAAAACCACCGGTTCCTTTCTCTCTTAACTTTCTTTTACGCCCCATGCCTCCCGTAAGAGTTCTGGGTAATTTTCCAGATGGGCATAGTCGTTAAACCGTTCCACGGTAAAAAAACCTTTCGCTGGGTCGTAACCTAATTCTGTGATGCTGCAGTTCTCAAAGGTAACGCCAAACAGCTTCCACTTTGCTACGTCAAGGCCTAAAATGCGGCACAGTACGGCGCGTATCCAGACCCCGTGGGTAGCTACTGCCACACAGTCCAAGCCGCTTGCCACTACCTTCTCCAAGGCCTTCATGCCACGGTCCGCCACTTCCCCGGGGGACTCCCCGCCGGGGTATTTTAAGTCTTTTACCATGGCGTCCTGCTCCTTCTGGAAGTCAGCGTATACCACCGGGATTTGGTCTGGCATCATGCCTTCCATCTCGCCGAAATATAGTTCCCTAAATTCCGGGATCACCTCATGCTCCACATTCCAGTGCTTGTTGGCGGTTTCTGCCGTCTGGCGGGCGCGTACCATGTCGCTGGAATATACCTTCTGTATGCCCCAGTGCTTCATCCTGCGCCCGGCAAGGTCTGCCTGCAGGAAGCCTTCCTCTGACAGGTCCACGTCCACATTGCACCGTTTGTCGCACTGCCTCCCATGCCGGATTAAATATATTTTCACAGCCCAATCTCCTTAGTTTTTAAACTTAATCTGTGACGGGTACTCCCATTTCTGGAGTTCTTCCTGTGCAAATGCAGGGGGCTCCTGGCAGTTGTTTGCTGTCAGGGCATGGTGGTAAAGCTCTGCAAGCTCTTCTATGTAAGCAGCCTTTAAGAAGGCTTCATAGATGTCGCGGTTATCAAGGGCAACTGCGCCGTGTTTTTCCAATAAGAAGCAGTCTGCCTCTTTGCAGCTCTCAATCACGCTGTCCGCCAAGTCTGTGGTGCCCGGGCGTCCATAAGGCGCAACCGGAACCCTGCCTTTGGTAAGGCCAAGGTTTGCAACCTCGTATACAATGGCCGGGATGGGCTTGTTAAGAAGGGCAAATGTGGTTGCATACGCAGAATGTGTGTGTGCGATTGCCGTTGCCTCCGGCCTCTGGCGGTAAATCATCAGGTGCATCAAGGATTCGCTGGTGGGCTTTAAGCCGGACAGGTTCTCAATGACGGTTGCATCCAAGTCCATGACAATCATGTCCCTTGGGGTTAAAAGCTCCCGGTCAACGCTGGTGGGCGTAATTACTACATAGCCGCTTTCTAAATCCCTTGCGCTGAAATTCCCGGATTTGTGCTTGCAAAGCCCGTCTTTCTGTGCCCGTTTTGCAATCTGGCAAACGTCTTTTTTCAATGTTTCTAACATAGTTTTACCTCCTATAATAATCCCAGAATGTCTTCTGGTTTTTTTGCGTCTTTTATTTTTCCTAGTTTCTTATCATCTTCCAGTATCAGAATCAGCTCGTTCAGCGCTGTCAGGTGCCGTTCGTAATCCGGGGTTGCCAGCACAATAATTACCTTTGCTTCAAGGTAGTCAAAGACCGGGATGGTTTCCGGCAGGACCATAATGGAAATGCCTACGTCATTCACCCCATCGTTCACCCCTGCATGGGCAACTACCACGCCGTCCGCAATCCCAAGGTAAGGCCTGTTTGTAATAATATTGTCTATGACAGCTTTCACATACCGTATCTGGATACTATGGTCGTAAAGGAGGGGCACTGCTGCAAATTCCACTGCCTCCTGCCATTCCAACGGCTCCTTCATGACACGGATGTGCTTGCTTTTTAAGATATCCTTCAGATGCAGCTTTCCATGCTCCTGTTTTTGGCTATGGCTTGCAGGGTACATTGTCCCATCCACAAACCCATTGGCCATTTTAATTACCTCGTCGCGGCCTAAGTCCGCAACGTTCCCATCCTGAAAATCCTTAAGGACCTTCTCCCGCAGGTTCTTCCTCTGCTTTTCATCCATCAGCGGGTCAATGACATACAGCTTCTGCCCTGTGGGCAGGGCAATGGTAGAAAATACCATCTCATAAGGTTCCTGATAGCCTGCAAACTGCCCGGCTGACATACATTTCACAAACCGGATGCCCGGGAACAGCTCTTTGAGCAATGACAGCAGCACCCGGGAAACTGTTATGCCGTTTTGGCACACCACAATTGCCCTCGGCCGCAAATCTTCCACTGACATCCCTTCTTTCATGGTAAAAGAAACGATAATCAGCGTAATATATACCAATTCCTTTTCCGGAATCTTATTTCCCGCCAACGCCTCTAGGGGGCCGGCGGACTTCCTTACCAGCTCATGGAAACTCTGGTATGCTGGAAGCACGTATTTTGTAATATCCAGACCAATATGAAAATCGTAGCGAATCCGGTAAAGCGCCGGCCCGCAGTGATGGACAAGGAGGTTTTCCAGTTCATCCTTATCACTGATGGTGATGCCCGTAAATTTCTCATAATTGCCAATGGTTTCCCTGACTGCCCGCCGCAGGCGGAACTCATTCACCGCATCACGCACCCATCTGGCAGATTCCAGCTTCGTGCCTTGGATATATGCAGTCAGGTACATAATTTCGTCCTCGCTGCCAATCTGCCTGTTTTCCGTCAATCCCTTTACCACGTCATACTCCCATGTTTCGCCCACAAGGTGCAGGTCCTCCGGGACTTCGTCCAGCGTAAGCCCTTCTTGGATCCTGCGGAACAGGATTGCAAAAAGATAGCTGTTTGCTTCCAGCATCTCCCCTACAAAACGGATGCCTAGCGCCTCCTCAATATTTGTCAAAAGCCCACGCATCTCTGTAAGCTCCGCTTTCCCAAGCCCGCAGATTTCCGCCACAATGGGCGCATGCTTGTACTGTATGATGATGTTGCCAAGGGTTGTAATCAGAAGCTGCCTTTTGGCATATTCGGAGCCGCTTAAGGTATAGCCGTCCTGCCGCCCATAAGAAAGGCCTAGCTGGTTCTGCGGCAGGGCATGGTCTAATTTTTTCAAATCGGCAAGCACTGTATTCTTGCTGACTTTCAATTCTGAAATAAAATGCTGAAGCGACAATTCCTCCTTACTGGTTAATAGCATAAGGTGGAGAATGTCGATTCGCTCCTCCTTCGAGAAGCAAATCTCCTGATTCTCCCGTTCCAGTTCTGCCAAATCTATTTCAGTAACTACCTCTTTCGGAACATTGATTTTTCCATTGGAAGCCCGGGTAATCTCTGCATATCCGCAGCTTTCTAGGTAATCGTTAATTTTCCCAATCCCATAGCTTAGCTGTTTCCTTGTCAGATGGAATTTGCTTTCCAGCTCTTTACCGGTGATATTATCGCTATTTTCTACTATTTCTTTTAATATTAAAAAATACCGTTTTCCAATTTTCATATTATCTTCAATGACATGCTGCTAAAATTATTCTTGGTTTCCAGAAGCCATGTCTGCTTTCTTTTCTTTGATAAGGCTCCTTGAATAGAACACAAAACAAATGAACCAAACTGCAAAGATTGCAACTGGGATGAAATTCCCTTCTACAACCTGCGCGATATGCGCTAAGGCATATGTAATAATCGGGCCGTCAATACTGGAGTTGGAAATCATCTGCCCAGATTCCAGCGCAACTGCACCTGTGGTATTGGCAAGCTCTGTCACAAATGGGGCAAATGCGGTACCTACCCACAGGAATACCGGTGCGAAAATCGTACACTGGATAATCATGCGGATGATGTTGCCCTTGCATACAAAGTATGCCGGCACTGCGATGGCAATGTTGATAATCCCTGCAAATGGAAGGATTTCATTGCCCGGCAGGAAGAAGGACATTACCAAGGTTACTGGGATTGTCCAGATTACTGCCAGCCAGATTTCATTGGAACCGCCTAGGAACGGCCAGTCCAAACCAACGAACAGCTCGCGGTCGTTGAACTTCGCCTGCATGAACTCAGAAACCGCATTGGAAATGGGCTCTAACGCCTGCATGAAGTATTTGGAGATAACTGGGAACAAAGTCAATGCTGTGGAGCACTGGATCCCAAGGGTAAGGATGCCTGCCACGTCATACCTTGCAATAATGCCGAAAATCACGCCGAGGATAAACCCAAGGATATGGTTTTCTGCAAAAATACCAACTTTTTCTTTCAAATCATCTGCGTCGAAAGATTTATTCAGCGCCGGGATTTTCCGGAGCACGCAGTCGATGGGGTACATCGGCGCTGCCAAAAAGGCCATCTTGTGGGTACAGGTTACGCCCGGGATGCCGGAAAGCTTCTCGATGCGGTGCTGATGGAAATCAGCGTTTTTCAATTCAAGGACAATCTGCACTGCTGCAATGATAAATGCAACTACTACGCTCTTTGTAATGTAGTAAGCGCCTACAGCCGTGAAAATCTTGCCCCAAACATTCCATAAGTCTGCATTAAATGTGTCTGTCTGCTTGATAATCAGCATAACGATGTTGATGCCGATTACCAATGGGAACATTAAGAACGCCCATGGCCAAGACCAGGAAATGGTGGACATTGTAGTCCAGCCGCCGTCCGTAATCGGAAGGCTGATCCCTGTGGATTTTGCCATCGCTTCAGCAGCCGGGGTAATGGCGCCTGTCATGTAGCTGATAAGCATTGACATGCCAGAGAATGCTACGCCAAGGGTAATGCCCGCTGAAATTGCATCCTTTACTTTCATTTTAACAATCAAGCCTGCGATAATTATGATGATTGGCACAAATACCGCTGCTCCCAAGCCAAGTAAAAAGTTTACAACATTCTGTAATATCTGCATTTGCTCCTCCTTCACCTTTCTTCTGTTCTACTATGATAGCTGCAATGCCTGCCAAAAGGCTGCCTCTGGCAACGGCTCCGGATTGCTTGCCGGATGTTTCGGCTGCCGGCGGAAACAGTTCCGGGCTGCTTGCCGCACGTTTAAGCAACGGGCTTCCCAAGGATAGGCTGCCAGCGGCTGCGTTCCCGGGCCGCTGCCCATTTTGCGGTAACGGATGCCCAAAGGCCGCCAAAAGGCAGGTAGTGTGTCGGTACTCGCTACGGTTCCTTTACACTGGCTTGTAATCTTGGATTGCCTTTACCAGTTTTTCAAACTCCTTGTCTTTCCCAACGCCTGTTAAGAAAGCCAGCCCGTTGATGACAGGGATTGGGTATTCCTTGGAATTCTTTACGATGGAAATGTAAGCTGCGCTGCCGTCAATATAACGGTCAACTTCACGCAGGTTGATTACCTGTACCTCTGCATCTACTTTCTTGTCTTTCAGCATCCTCGCTACTTTGCTTGCTACTGTCTGTGACGTTGCTACACCGCTCCCACATGCTACGATAACTCTTGTTGCCATAATTCTTCTCCTCCTTATTTTTCTTTGTTTCCAAATCCTCCCAATCCCGCACTGCCCTGCGGCTTTTGCGCGGCCTAGAATATCTAAATCTTGTTTTTGGGAAACTTTCCTTCCCTTTAGGAATCCATCCCCGGCATATTGCATACCAAATCGTAATACTCATCCGCTGTCTTTGCCGCAATCAGCTGGTCCATCAGCTCTTGGCTCTGGAAATTATCTACCAGCGTCTGGAGCAATTCGATATGCTCATCGGATTTCATAAACCCTAGGACAAAAATGAACCGCACCTTATGTACCTCGTCATTGTTTGCCATTTCGCACCAGTCAACAGGTTCTTTTAATCTTACCGGTGCGATAAATGGGGTGATGATATGCTGTGCGTCGGCATGGGGGATTGCTACCGGGTAAGGTTCTACCGGAAGCGCCGTCGGGTAATTCGCTTCACGTTCCTTCAGTGCGCTTTTATAGGTTTCCCTGACATAGCCGAGCTGATACAGCTCATCTGCCATTTTGTCAAAAAACTCTTCCTGGTCTTTTACTTCAAAGTCTAAATGGACCAGTTCTTTTGCAATCATGTCCTTCTTCATAACCGCCCTCCTTTCCTTTTGTTTTTGTGTTACTATGTCCTGTCAATAAAAATTGTACTATTATATCTTCTAATTTCCAAGTTCTATTGGGCACAATTCCCCATATGCATTGATGTGCAAAATTGCACTTTTACTGTTTTTCCTTATATTTACAGTTACAATGGTGCATTTTTGTGCATGTTATACGTTTTTCAAATTTTGGGATTTTTGCATGGGTTTTCCTGTCCTTCCAATTGGGAGGGATTTCGTTTATAATAGATGGTTAGTGCACTGTGGGAAAGGTTTGTGCTATGGTGGGCAATGTAATAAAAGGCGGTTCTTTTAGGGAGGGGCGGACGGCAAATCAGGGGGGTTTTTTACATGCAGGGTGGGGGGACTTTGGGGGCGGACGGCAAATCAGGGCAGCCCTTCCCCACGCAAACTGGGCAACGTTCCGGCGAACTAACTGCTAACTGCGACTAAGGAATTTCGGGAGCGCCCTCATTCCTAAGTCTTCGTAAGCAGTGGATTTCGCCTCCACTAAGGGCGCCCATGGATGGTTTGCTTAGGGGAAGGGCTGCCCTGATTTGCCTGTGTACTGGCTGATTAGGATAATGTGCTGCTGGGTGGAGGGTGTAAAATCATTTTGCCTGTGGACTGGCTGGAAGGTGTAAAATCATTTTGCCCGTGTACTGGCTGATTAGGATAATGTGCTGCTCAGTTAAAAGTCTTAAATTATTTTGCCTGTGGACGGCTGAATAGGGGAAGGGGTTGCTCGGTTAAGGGTTTCATATTACTTTGCCTGTGGACTGGCTAAATAGGGAAATGGGCTTAAAACTATTTCTGCCAGCTTTGCTCCAAGTTTGCGGGAGGCACAGATGGCAGAAATAAATTGAAAACATACTTTAATACTTACCGCAAACTTTTTCCGATACACAGGCAGTTCAGGCCAGCCCTTCCCCTAAGCAAACCATTCATGGGCGCCCTTAGTGGAGGTGAAATCCACTGCTTACGGAAACTTAAGAACGAAGGCTTTCCTGAGTTCTTTAGTTGCAGTTAGCAGTTAGTTCACCGGAACGTTGCCCAGTTTGCGTGGAGAAGGGCTGGCCTGGACTGCCGTCCGGCCCCAAAGATCCCTACACCATATTGCCCACTGTAGCGTTAAGGTGTATAGTAAGTATCAGCATTGCCA
This sequence comes from uncultured Lachnospiraceae bacterium, assembly GCA_910580195.1. Taxonomy (GTDB): domain Bacteria; phylum Bacillota; class Clostridia; order Lachnospirales; family Lachnospiraceae; genus Petralouisia. Next base: position 16,911 of record CAJTWA010000032.1, on the reverse strand, counting down.
TTTTTTCTATGTGAAATTGAAAAATAAGAACTTATTGGCAGTTTTTGCCTTAAGAAAGGAATAGGTGATTTTTATGGTTCGGTATATTGCAAGCGACTTGGATGGAACCCTGCTGGCAGATGGGGCACAGCGCATGGACCCTAAGGTTTTTGATTTGGTTGTGAGGCTTAAGGAGAAGGGGATACGGTTTATCGCCGCAAGCGGGAGGCAGTACCACAGTATGCGGCTTTTGTTTGAGCCGGTGAAAGACATGATTTCGTATATTACGGAGAATGGCTCCTTATGCATCCATGAAGGGGAAGTGGTTTCCCGGGGATTAATCCAGCGGGATCTTGGCCTTGAAATCATAGATGCAGGGCGGGAATATGGGGACTGCCATATGCTGCTTTCCTGTGAGTCCCGGCATTATACGGATTCGAAAAACGGGGATTTTATCCACCATATGCGGGATGTGCTCCGCAATGACATTGCGGTAGTGGAGAACCTGCATCAGGTGGAGGAACCTTTTTTGAAGCTGGCGGCCTGTGATTTTGCCGGCACTGACCGGCTGGATCCATTTATGAAAGAGCGGTTTTCGGACAGAATCCGGGTGGTGACTGCGGGCAGGGAATGGGTGGATTTCCTTGCGCCGGATGCGGACAAGGGAAAAGCGCTGGCTACGCTCCTTGGGCGGCTTGGGATTGCAGCAGAAGATGGTGTGGCCTTTGGGGACCAGCATAATGATATTGAGATGCTGCGGTATGCAGGAATTGGGTATGCCATGAGCACGGCTGCGCCGGGGGTAGCAGAGTATGCGGACCGGATGACGGGGTCTGTAGCGGAGGTGCTGGAAAAAATTATTGAAACGGGGGAAGCGTAGGGGGCAAGTTGGCGCCCATCCACCTGAAAAAATTGCTTCTTACAACAAGGAACCAGAAAAAGGACAACCGTCCCTAGCCATTCATAATCCTTCTACGAAAAAGATTACGTAAATTACTTATTTTTCTTGATATTACGTAATTTACGCAGTATAATAAAACCATAAAAAGGGGGTGATTTTGTGAAACGGAGGGACTTAATAAAAAAATTAGAAGCTGCCGGATATAAAATAGACCGAGAGGATGGCGGGCACACCATTTACGAAAAAGAAGGAAACCGTCCGGTACAAGTCCCAAGGCACCGGGAGATAAACGAAATTACCGCAAAATCAATCCTTAAAGCAGCGGGGCTAAAATAAAATCCCTGCCGCCAGAAAATTATAAGGAGGCACTAAGTTATGGCAGAATATGTATATCCAGCTATTTTCCACCCAAATGAAGATGGTTCCTTCACTATTACTTACCCCGATTTACCGGGATGCATCAGCGAGGGGAAATCACTGGGAAATGCTATGTATATGGCGCAGTCAGCCCTCACGCAATGGATGGAATACCTTTTAGACAAAAAACAGGCCATCCCATCCCCAAGCAGCCTGAAATGCCTTGAAACCGCACCCGAAGAATTTGTTAACCTAATCCGTGCAGAGATTAAAGACGGCCGTGCCGTAAAGCGCACTGTCAGTATACCAAAATGGATGGATGATAAGGTAATTGAATCGGGCTTAAGCCTGTCACGTGTATTGCAGGACGCATTGAAAGAACGGTTAAATATCGGATAGGCAATAAATAAGGCAACCCGCCGCTCCTATCTATTGGCATAGAAAAGCGGCGGGCTGGCCGGGTGGGAACAATCAGGCATCCAGCAAAACAAACGGCAGCTATCGGTTTTATACAACAAATAACCGCTTATTATTCCCAATTGATATAGGCTCTGTCTTGTTCTGGAATACCGTTTTCGTCAGGCACATACCGCCCCGCCTTCCTATGCAGGCCATAGTTCTCCCGCAGTTCCATTATCTTTGCCATCATGGGCCATCAAATCCCATCACCCTTTAAATCACAGTCAGGATCCCAATCGACTTCAGCAGCAGTATCACAAGGAGCACAGGCGCAATAAACCGCACCATCACAATATAAAGCTGCTTCCTCCCAAACCTGCACCCGGTTTTTTCCACCTCGCCAATGATAGTTTTCGGCGTCACGACCCAGCCAATGAGGATACAGGTCCCAATCGCCACCAAAGGCATCAGGCAGTTATTGCTGATATAGTCCATAATGTCCAGCACCTGCGCATGGGCGCCGTTGGGCAGCACCACGTCAAAATACAGCTTGTTGTAGCCAAGGCACACCAGCACGCCCCCTGCAAGGGCAATCACCGTTTCCAAAATGGTAGCCTTTGTCCGGGACATGCGGAACTGGTCCATAAAGCTGGAAACCACCGCCTCCATGACGGATACCGCGCTCGTTAAGGCTGCAAACAGCACCATAGCAAAAAACAGCGCGCCAATCAGGTTCCCAACTTTCCCCATAGAGGAAAATACCTTCGGCAAGGATACGAACATCAGGCTTGGGCCGGAGGCCTCCATCCCTTCCCTGCCCATAAAGGTGAACACGGCCGGGATAATCATGACGCCTGCCAAGAACGCAACTGCTGTGTCAAAAATCTCAATCTGGTTGATGGAACGGACTAAATTCGCATCATCCTTCACATAGGAGCCATAGGCAATCATAATCCCCATGGCAACGCTGAGGCTGAAAAATAGCTGCCCCATAGCGTCTAAAAGGACCGTGAAAAAGCCTTTTACAGTCAGGCCTTTGAAACTTGGGATGACATAAATCCAAAAACCCTCCATCCCTGTCCTTGTTACCCCCGCGCCATCTTTAAAGCTGATGGTTAAGGAAAATACTGCAATCCCCACCACCATGAGCAAAAGCAGGGGCATCAGCACCTTGGAAAAGGATTCAATCCCTTGGTTTACGCCCCGGAAAATAATCACGGCCACCACCAGAAGGAATACCACCATGAAGATCAGCGGCTCCACCTCCCCGGTGATAAACCCGGTAAAATACCCGTCTGCCGACGCACTGGCTCCATCCCCGGTGATATAGGCCATGAGATATTTCACAACCCATCCGCCGATTACGCTGTAGTAGGGCATGATAATGACTGGCACAAGGCAGGCCAGCACCCCAAGGAATTTCCACTTTTCTTTCAGTTTCCCATAAGCCGTCAGGGGGCTCTGCTTTGTCTTGCGGCCAATGGCGATTTCTGTCGTCAGCAGCGTAAACCCAAAGGTGAGGGCCAAAATCAAGTAAATAACCAGAAACAGCCCTCCCCCGTCCTTTGCTGCAAGGTATGGGAACCGCCAGATATTCCCCAACCCTACTGCACTGCCTGCCGCTGCAAGCACAAACCCAACCGAACCTGAAAATGAATGTCTGTTTTTTCTTTCTCCATTTCTCCTCCGGGGAAATCCCCGCTCCCTTCCTTTCTAAGTAATACATAAAAATAGGCAACTGCACCTATTATACAACAAAAAGGCAGTATTTCAAACCCTTTCTTCCCAAAAATTTGCGCACAGAAAGGCCGCCGCCCCATGGCACTGGAAACGGCAGCCCCCTGCCCCTACAGCTTATGGAAAATCGGGATCATCTCGTCATAGGTGCAGAAATACTGGAACCCTAGGCTTTCTAAAAGCTGTTTCCCTTCTGCAATATACGCCCCTAAATGCCCGGGGGCATGGCTGTCGCTCCCGATTGTGAGGATTTCCCCGCCCATGCTTTTGTAGAGCTTTAAAATTTCTACGGACGGTGTGGTATCCTTCAGCCCATACCTGTGGTACGAGGTATTCAGCTCAATCCCTTTCCCATCCTCAATGGCTGTTTTCAGTATTTCAGAAACCATTGGCTTTACCGCTTCAAAAGGGTAATCCCCTGCTTTGTCGTACCGGGAAATCAAATCTAAATGCCCTAGCACGCTGTAGCCCTTATAAACCTTTGTAATGCGCAGCAGTTCCTCATAATACCGCTCGTTATATTCCTTCTGGCTCCTCCCTTGCTGGAATTCCTGCGTCCAAAATTCCTTGTCCTCCACTTGGTGCACCGACAGGATGATAAAGTCAAGGAGGTTTGTGTCAAAGGGGGCATTTTGGGCAAGGGCTTCGTATTGCGGGATGGTATGCTCCTGCACCCCGAATTCCATGCCCATTTTCATATTGATCTGCGCCCCATACTTGAGCCGGAGGCTTTTTACCCTTGCGGCGTATGCGGGGTAATCCACATTCAGGTAAGGCTCGCTCCCATAATATTTTACAGGCCCTTCGCTGCCCCAGTCTTTTTTCACGCCGTAATCCACATGCTCCGTAAAGCAGATTTCATCCATCTGCATGGCTATGGCGTCTTTGATTACCTGCTCCATTGGGTATTCCGAATCATTGCTGAATTCTGTATGTACATGATAATCTGCAAACATATCTGTTCTCCTCCAAAATTTGATTTTGATACCCTGCATTTTACCATATCCTGCTAGAAAATCAAGCGATGGGAGATGATTCCCCAGAGCCGTTTAACAGGAATTCCCGGACATTCCCATCCGTAACCTTTTCATAAGGCAGGTAAATGTAGCGTCCGTCCTGAAATTCAATTTCTTCCATCCCTTCCCCCGTAACGGCAGCAACGGCAATCCTTGCCATGGCTTTTGCCTGCCCTTCCTTATCATTGTATACCGTACCGGCCAATTCCCCGTCTATGACGGCTTCAAGCCCTGCCTTTGTGCCGTCAATGCCAAAAAATACCGGCAATGCCGCATCCGTATAATTCAGTTTCTGGTAGGCGTCAATTGCCCCTAAGGCCATGGCGTCATTGTTTGCCAGGACCAGCTCAATCTGGTTGGGGTATTGGCTGATCAGCTGCTGCATCCGGTTCTGGGCCTCTGCCCGGTCCCAATTTGCAATCCCCGTCCCTAATTTTTCAAGGGCAATCCCGCTGTTTTCCAACGTATCTGCCGCGCTTTCTGTCCGTATGATTGCATCTTGGTGCCCGGGCTCCCCTTCCAGCGCCACATACTGGATTTTCCCATCCCGGTTCCGGTCTATCTGGCTGTCCTTAAGGATGAGGTCTGCCGCCAGCTCCCCCTGCATTTCCCCGGACTGCCTGGCATCCGCTCCCACATAATAGAGCCTGTCCCACTGCATCATGTCTTCCGCTACCGGCTCCCGGTTGAAAAATATCATCGGCACATCCCATTCCCGGGCAAGGTCAATAATTTCCGACGGGTCTGCCCGGTCTACCAGATTGACGCAGAGGACATTGCATCCTGCGCCAATCAGCTCCTTTACTTGGTCGTCTTGGGTGCGCTGGGAGCCTGCCGCATCCCGGACCATCATTGTCACCTCAAGGCCGCTGTCCCCATAAGCTGCAAGCTGCTGCCTGAAACAGTCCACCAGCTCCCCGAGGAAGGTATCGCTCTGGTCATAAAAAACCACCCCCACTTGGATTTTTCCAGAATCCTCCGGCTGCTGTTTCCCGCAGCCGCAGCAGGACAGCAAAAATGTGCAGAACAACAGCCCTGCTGCCAAACTTTTTTTCCTATTCATGGACATCCCTCTTACCTTCCTGTTTTTTGTGCAGCCCTCACTGGCTCATGGTAAAGAGCAGTTTTTGGTTTTCTTCCGAAAACAAAGTTTCCCTGCGCAGAACCGTGTATGGGACCTCCTGCCCCTTAATCCCACGGAAATAATGCCCAAGGCTTCCCGCCAGTTCTGTCAGGCACTGGTAGCCCATCTGGAACCCATCCGGCACCACGAGGCATTGGACCATATCAGTATCCAGATAATAGGCAGCCTCGGTAGAATGCCCTATGCCATACACCAATGCGCCGTGCAGGTCTTTGGAGGCTGCATATTCCCCTGCGGCCACCAAGCTGCTGTCGTCCAGCGCAACCACTACGTCTACCTCCGGCAGCAGCTTCAAGGAGTGGGATCCATCCTCTGCAAAAAAACCGGAAACCGACCAGCGGGCTGCCGCCCCTTTTTTCTCCAAGGCCTCACGCACCCCCCGTTCCCGGCTTGCCGTCCCTTGCAGGCTCCCTTGTTCCGAAAGTATCCCAAATGTTTTCCCTTCCATGCTGCCGCCGTAATCACGGAGCAGTTCCTCCGCCAAAGCCTTCCCAAGCCCATAATTGTCAGGGCCTGTCACCGGCAGCTGGGAAATCCCCCCTTCTGGCCAGCCCCCGCACACGGCAAGCATGATGGGGGCTTTTTTTTCCAGCAGCTTCAACATTTCTTCTGCCCCTTCCCCCGGGGCAGGCTGTACAATGACGGCGTCCGCCCCGTTGGCAAGTTCCGCTTCGATCAGATCTTTTTCTTCCTCCACGGTCAGCGTGCCCCCGGTACTGGGGATGGACAGCTCGATATTCTGGTCCTGGGCTGCCATTTTCAGCCCATACTGGAACGAGGCCCACTGGCTGCTGTCCGAATTCTGGATAACGATGGCAACCTTGTAGCGGCTTTCCCCATTCATTTCCCAGAACATCCGGGCCACCAGCAGGAGCAAAAGGGCTGCCAGCACAGATTCCGCCAGCACAAATATTTTTTTCTGGTTTTTCATAGCCCCTGCCCATCCTTTCCCCATCGGCTCCCATCCCCTGCCCCAGAACCATGGGGGCTTAAAAATTCTTCTTTCCCAAACAGGTTCCCTTCCTCGAGGACCTTCCTGTTTTCCTCTGTATAGGGGACTGCCGGGATGCGGATGGAAACCTCTGTCCCCTCGTCCGGCTCACTGGCAACAGCAAGGCCGTATTCCTTCCCAAACAGGATCTGGATGCGCTTGTTGACATTCACAAGCCCCACCCCGGAACCATGCTTCTGTTTCCTGCTGCTGTCCGTTAAAATCAGGCTGGCTTCTTCCTCCACCATCCCTATGCCGTTATCCTGGACCGCAAGGCGCACAATCCCTTCTTCCAGCCGGCCTGCCACCTTAATCTCCCCTGCGCCGTCCATGCCGGAAACCCCATAATTGATGGCATTCTCAAGGATGGGCTGCAAGACCAGCTTTGCCGTGCAGCAGGAATGGATGGCCGGGTCAATGTCAAACACAACGGAAAATGCATTTTTATAACGGATTTTCTGGATATTCATATAGCTTTTGGCATGTTGGAGCTCCTCTTTCACCGTGATAACGGTGCGCCCTTTGGACAGGCCGATACGGAAAAACCTTGCCAATTCGGTAATCATGAAGGATGCGCCGTCATTCCTCCCATCCTCCACCATCCAGATAATGGAATCTAACGTATTGTACAGAAAATGCGGGTTAATCTGGCTCTGGAGGGCATCCAGCTCGCTTTTCCTCCGCTCATTCTGCTCCCGGACGATCTCTTTCATCAGCTCGTCAATCTGCTCATAGGAAGTCTGTATGGAATAGCCCAAATGACGGATTTCCCGCGGGCCCCCAATATAAATTTCCGGCGTTTCCCCCGCCTCGTATGACATGACAGAGTCATTCAGCTTTAAGATTGGGCTGGAAATCCGGACAGACACCACCCGGTTCACAAACACCAGCATCATTGCCATCAGCAGCATGAAAATCCCGAAGAAATACCGGAGGTTAAAGAGCCCATAAGTAAAGGCGGAATATGGGATAACGCCCACCAGCTTCCACCCGGTGTAGCTGACGGTGGCCACAACTACTTTCCGGCGTTCCCCCGCAAAATATTCATCATACACCCCGTCCTTGTACCCAGCGGCCTGCCTGCTGTTCTCGCTGCCGATGCCGTTGTATATCTGGATCTGGCGGGAATGGTAGATAAGCTGCCCATCGCTGTCGCAAAGGTAAAAATACTGCCCATTGCCAGACTCATTAATCTGGCGCATCAAGCGTTCAATGCCGGAATAATCCATATCTACCAAAAGCACCCCGGTCCGGGGAACTCCATGGCTCGTCAGTTCCACCGCCCTGCTCAGGGAAATCACCCAGTAATAGCGCGACGCCCCATCATCAAACAGGTTCTGGATATGGGGCGTGGAAAAATGCATATTTTCCAGTTCCCCCATGGCCTTCTCATACCAGCCCTGCTTGGTGATATTGGGATCCTCCTTCTGGAGGACCACCGGCTCTGCCGCCATCAGGCTCCCATATTCATTGTACACGGCAATGCTGCGCAGGTTCTCCCGGTTCGCGGCATACAGAAGGTTCATCCCCTGCTGGATATCCTTGGCCTGCGTAGAAAAATCATTTTCCTTGATGACATTATAATAAATGGAATCCGATACCCTGCGCATATCCATCAGGTAATCCTCCAGATATTCCCCCGACTGCTCTGCCAGCCGCTGGGTGCCCGAAATAATTTCCTGCCGGGCAGAGGCAGAAAACCGAGTATATATGGTAAACCCCAAAATCAGCAGAACTGAAAAGGATATCAGGGAAAACACTGCCATAATTGTAGACTGGATTCCCCGAAGCTCCAGTTTTATCCCCCATTTTAAGTACTTATTCTTTCCCACTTCCTGCATGCTCCGTTCTATATTTGGAAGGCGACGCCCCAAACTGCTTTTTAAATACATAACTGAAATAATTCGGGTCGGAATACCCCACTTGGTTTGCTACGATGTAGCTTTTCTCGTTGGTTTCAATCAGCAGCCGGGCTGCCCGTTCCATGCGGAAATCCGTCAAGTACCCAATAAAAGAATTCCCTGTTTCTTTCTTAAATATCGTAGAAAAATAAGAATTCGACACCCCGAGGGCCGCGCAGACGCTGTTTAAGGAAAGCTCCGCCTCTGCATAGTGGTTCTTCACATATTCCTTGGCCTTTGAAACAAGGGATTCCGTAGACCTGCTCCGGACGCTTATGAGCTGCTCCCGGAAAGAAAGGCTGACTGCAAGGAGCCAGCGGTGCAGCGCATCCGGCTCCATGTCCAGAAGGCTCCCATAAAGCCTGCCCATATCCTCCGCCTGCCCCTCCATTACAATGTCATTATTGGCCGAAAACCGGAATAACAGGGTAAGGAGCTCCATAATGCCTGCCTGATGCTGCTGCAGGGATTTTTCCGGGAACAGGGTATGTTTCAGGTACCGCTCCACGGCCTCCTCCACCTCGCCCTCAGAGCCTATCCGCACCATGCGGAATAATTTAGACAATTCCTCCTCACCGGAAGGCACCGGCCCTCCCATATTCTGGGGGACGATTTCTTCGATATTGATTGCCCGGGACGCGCCGTACAATGCCCGGTAAGAAACTGCCTCCCTTGCGCTTTGGTAGGACTGGGGCAGCTCCAAAATATCCTTGCAGGCCTGCCCAACGCCTATGGTGACAACTGCCCCCAGCACCCGCCTTGCATACCTGCAAAACCGGTCACATTCGTCCGTCAGCTCCCAGGCTTCCCGCCTGCTCCCCATCTGCACAAGGAATACGGTATTCCCCAGATAAGAAAAGCTCTTTGCCTTCCACCGCTCCCCCAGCCGCTCCTTGGCCTGCTCCCGGACAGAAGCAGCCAACAGCAGCGGATCCATATCCGCGCCCCCTTGGCTGGAAGAAGTATGGATGACAAGGCAGCCAAACAAAGGCCCCGAAAAGGAAATCCGGCAGTCTGACAAATACTTGGCTACTTCATCCTTGTGGACCCTGCCCTCAATCAGCCCGGAATAAAAATCAGCCTGCAGGAGGGGGAGGGATTCCAGATAATAGTTCTGCAGTGTTTCCACATTTCGTTTTTCACTGATTTCTAGGTCCAGCTTCCGTTTCAGCTGGGCAAACACCTCCGTCAGCTCCATGGAATTCACAGGCTTTAAAATATACTCCTCCACTTCCAGATGGATGGCTTCTTTGGCATATTCAAATTCGTCAAACCCCGTAAACAGCAGGATTTTCGTAGCCGGGAACTCTGCCTTTACCCGGTTGGACAGCTCCATGCCGTCCATATAGGGCATTTTAATGTCCGTTACCAGCACGTCAGGCTGGAATTCTTCCACCAATTCCAAAGCCTTCACGCCGTTGCTGGCAAAGCCAATGACAGAAAAGCCCAGCTCTTCCCAGCTGATTTTGCGCATAATGACTTGTATCACATCTTCTTCGTCGTCTACTAATAGCACTGTATACATGAAATACCATCCCCCAAACCTGACATTGCTTGTTTCCCTAATTATAGCAAAGGAAAAGTGAAATGTAAATGACGCGCTTCTTACGGCAGCCCTGGCGCTTCACAGATCCTAAGTTTCTGTTTGCTCCCTCAAGGCAATCTGGATTCTATTTTTTCATGCTAAGCTGCCAATGCGTCCTTCAGGCAGCGCAGCTTCCCCGCCAGATTCAGGCAGGCGCTATCCTTATTCCGGCAAGGAAAAAGAAGAGGGAAAAGAGCCGGCTGCCGCCTAGCTCTTTTCCCTCTTAGCCCCGCTGCCTTTGCAGCTTTTGCCTATTATTTTTTCTGTACATATTTCAGGCAGTCCAAGGTAACTGCTGAAATAATAATGATCCCTTCAAATACAAACTGCAGGTTCGTGTCAATCCCCAGAATGGTAAGGGAGTATGTAAGGGCCGTAAAAATCAGCACCCCGACTACCACGCCGGAAATCTTCCCGATACCACCGGTAAAGGAAACGCCGCCCACCACGCAGGCTGCAATGGCATCCATATCCCAGCCTTGCCCGTAAGCTGCGGAACCGGATCCTACCATCCTTGCACATTCCAGCCATGAGCCAAACCCATAGAGGACGCCTGCCAGCATGAATGCGCCCATTGTCACCTTAAATACCGAGATACCGGAAACAGAAGCCGCCTCTGGGTTCCCGCCTACCGCATACAGGTTCTTGCCAAACGTAGTCTTATTCCAGATAAACCAGATAATTGCAATCGCTGCCACTGCCCAGAGGATAATGGTTGGGAACCCATTGACCTTGGGGATAATCATGTTGGGGATTACCGGCTCGATAGCGCCAAAGGACACGCCCTTGGTGGCATACGTAATAATACCGAAAATCATCAGCATGTTTGCCATCGTGGAAATAAACGGGTGCATCTTGAACTTTGCCGTAAAGAAGCCAGCCAGCGAAGTAAAGCAGGTACATAGGAAAATACATGTTACCAATGCCATAATGACCCGCACGCCTACAGGGATTCCCGTAAAGTCAAAGACATGCCCGAACACGCCGCCCGTATTCTTGCCTTGGTGCATAATGATGGTGGCTGTCGTCATGCCCATGCCCACCATACGGCCAATGGAAAGATCCGTGCCTGTCAGCAGGATGAGCCCTGCCACCCCAAGGGCAAGGAACATACGCGGGGACGCCTGCTGGAGGATATTTAAGACATTGTTGTATGTCAAAAGCGGCGTATTCTTCACAATCGGTGTAATCGCGCACAATGCCACGAAAATCAATACAATGACGATATAAAGCCCGTTCTGCAGAAGGAAGGACCTGCGGTTAAAGGTGTACTTGTAATTCTCCCACTTCTGCGCCCTAGCCTCCATAAAGGAAAACTTGGACATCCGAAGCATGTCAAGCAAATGGTACTTGTGGGCAAATGCCGCATGTTTCCTGTCTTTTACCTGCTGCAGGTCTTTTTCCAGTTCCATCTTAGCGGCAAACAGCCTGTTTTTATGGACATACTTCTCATCCTTGATTTCATTGTGGTCGGAAATCTTTGCCAATGTTTCCTTATGCTCTTTTTCCAAGCGTGCGACTTCCTTGCTGTACTTCTCCTTTGCCTCCGCTTTTTCCCGTTCGCAGCTTTCCTTTACCGGCTGGAAGTAAGCCTTGTCATAATTCGCGTTTAAGAAGCCTTCCGCTTCTGAAATCAGTTTGTCAATTTCGGCTTTATGTTTTGCCTCCACCGATTTTGCCTGTTCCAGCTCTGTCTGGTACTTGGCAATCTTTGCTTCTTTTTCTGCTTTTGTATAAATCCGGTCCCTCTTTATGCTGTCAATCTCATTCTGGATTGTAAGAACCTTGTTGGTGCCGTCTTCCCGCAGGCCGTCAATCTCCTTTTGGATTGCCCCGACACGTTCGTCAATGGGGCGGCGCAGCTTCTGCTCCTGTTCCGCCGTAAGAATTTTATTATCCATATCCATGCCTCCCTATAGGTATTTGGCGCTGAGCCTTAAAAGCTCTTCCTGATTCGTTTCCTTCGTGTTGACAATCCCAGAAAGGTGCCCGTTGGACATTACGCCAATCCGGTTGGTAATCCCAAGGATTTCCGGCATCTCAGAGGAAACGACGATAATGGTCTTCCCCTGCTTTGCCATATTGATAATCAGTTCATAAATCTCGTATTTCGCGCCTACGTCTATCCCCCTCGTGGGTTCGTCCATCATAAAAATCTGCGGGCCGCGCTCTAACCATTTCCCGAAAATAACCTTCTGCTGGTTGCCGCCGGAAAGGTTCGCTATCATATCCTCCGGGCCCATGCATTTCGTATGCATGACTTTAATCTCATTTGCAGTTGCCTTCGACATTTTCTGGTCGGACAATGCAAGGCCGGATTTGTACTGGGGCAGGTTCGCAATGGTGGTATTGAAAATCAGGTCCCCTTTGATAAACAGGCCGTTGGCCTTCCGCTCCTCGGTAATCAGCGCAAACCCATGCTCCATGGCCTCTAAGGCGCTGTTGAAGTTCATCAGGCGGCCGTTAAAATACACGCGCCCTGCCGCCCTTGTGCGGATGCCGAAAATCGTTTCCAGAAGCTCCGTACGCCCGGCCCCTACCAAGCCGTACAGCCCGAAGATTTCCCCTTCTTTGACGTCAAATGTAATGTCCTGAAGATGGGGCTCGAACTTTGTAGACAGGTTCTGGATGGATAAAATCACATCCTTCGGCGTATTGTCCACCGGCGGGAACCGGTTCTCAAGGGACCGCCCTACCATGGCTGCAATCAGCTCGTTCATATCCGTGTCCTTCGCAGCTTTCGTCATGACGAGGTTGCCGTCGCGGAGCACGGATATCTCATCGCATATTTCAAAAATCTCATCCATCTTATGGGAAATGTAAATCAGGGAAATCCCCTGCCCTTTCAGCATCCGCATCATCTCAAACAGCTTATCCACTTCCTGCACCGTCAGGGAAGAGGTCGGCTCATCTAACACAATTACTTTTGAATTATAGGAAATTGCCTTTGCAATCTCACACATCTGCCGCTGGGATACGGACATGTTGCGCATGGGCTGGGTCAGGTTCACGGTCATCCCCAGTTTCCGGAACAGCTCGGAGGCTTCTTTCTTCATCCTGCCCTCATCCACAATCCCCATGGAATTCACGGGATAGCGCCCAAGGAACAAGTTGTCGATGACATTCCGCTCCAAGCACTGGTTCAGTTCCTGATGCACCATGGCAATGCCGTTTTCCAAGGCGTCTTTCGGCCCTGAAAAGCTGACTTCCTTGCCGTCTAGGAAAATATTCCCTTCATCCTTCTGGTAAGTCCCGAACAGGCATTTCATCATGGTTGATTTCCCTGCGCCGTTCTCACCCATCAGCCCCATAACCGTCCCCCGCTTGATGTCCAAGTTGATGTGGTCCAGCACCCGGTTCCGGCCAAAGGACTTGCTCATGCCCCGTATCGATAAGACGGTATTCTCTTTCTTATCTGCCATTTTCGTTACTCCTGTATGCATAATTGATAGTTTCCATATCATAGGAAAGCCACTGGTTTTCACACATCACAGCATTATAATCTTTCCTATAAGATAAAAGGGCTGCCAGAAAGTATTCCTCCCTGGCAGCCCGGCTTTCAACAGCTAAATATCATTACTGGCTCAGCAAAGATGTATAGGAAGCTGCATTATCTGTCTTAACCATGTTGATTGCAAATGCATCATACTGGCTTGGATTTCCAAGACGGTTTGTAACGTTGGACTCTGTCTGCCCATCACCGCCGATGTACTCAACTTCAAGGTTCAGGATATCGTCGTAATTCTGAAGCAATGGCTGGTAAGTAGAGCTTAAGAAGTTGTCAGAAGCATTGTAGATATTCAGCCATACTTTCTTTACTGCATGTGAGCCTTCGTCAAGCTGTGCGGATACTGGCTCATAAATCTTAGTGGAATCGGTAAAATCCTGATAGTTGTCAGAAGTAACCGCTACGTTCAATGCATAATAGGAACGTTCTTCTTCCCTGTATACATATACGTCGTCTGTCAGTACATTGCCTGCTTCGTCAGCCGTGCCAATCCCTGTGTCAATGTCTACGCCGTCCAAAGCATTGCGCAGTACCCTAAGCGTCAAATATGCCTGTACGTCTGCATGCTGGCTGATTGTCCCGCCATAGCCTTCTGCAATCGCTGCAACTGCATCGCTGTTGGCATCATACCCAAAGGTAGGAACCTTGTTTTCCTTAGACCAAGCATTGAACATGGACATGCCCATGCCGTCGTTATTGGAAACTACTACGTCAATCTGCTCGCCGAAAGAAGAGGACCATGTGCCGATTGCATTTCCTGCGGTAGCTGCATCCCATGTAGCCCCTGCGGAGTTCTTCATTTCTTGGGAAGCAAGCTCGCGGACAACATATTTCTTGCCGCCAACTTCAATTTCCCCATCCTGTACCATGGATGCCGTGCCGTCTGTATTGGTGCCGGCCGGATCGCTGTTAATGCTGCCGTCTTTGTCTACGCCAGTCCCAAGGGCTTTGCGCACACCCCTTGTACGTGCGATGGAATCATTGTGGCCGATATCGCCGATGGCAAGCACATAGCCGATTGTGCCGTCGCCGTTGCGGTCAATTTCATCAATGTGTGCTTCAATGTATTCTTTTACCATTGTCCCCTGAAGCTCTGCCCCTTGGTTTGCGTCAAACCCAACATAATATGTATTGGCATTGAAGTTCAGGGCTGCCGTGTCCAATTCCCCTGTGGAGCTGTTGGACGGCTGGCGGTTGAACCATACCAGAGGCTTATCCTTATTGGCAGCAGAGGATCCTTCTGGGCCAGCGTCTTCGGCTGCGTCTGCACCGTCGTCCGCTGCGGGTTCATTGGTATCCTCTTTTTTGTCTGTGTTGTCTGCAGGCGCATTGCTGCTCCCGCTGTTGCCACATGCTGCAAGGGAAAGCCCGAGGGCCAATGCCAAAGTTACCGAAACAAATTTCTTTTTCATAATGAAATCTCCTTTCCTCCTTGCGCTGTCCACGCACTTTGTTGATATTGGACAGTATAAGGCTTAAGGAAAGAAGAAAACATAGAATATTTTTCCCTTATCATTGAAATTTATTTTGTTTTTTATTGATAACTTCTAACAATATTTTCTATATTATCCAAAAATTTTACAGCAATGTCTACAAACAGCAACAGCCCCGGATTGAGAACCGCACTATAGCAAGAGATGATAATTTAGAAAATCAGGCGTATGTCCCGGCAGATGTATTCCTCAGTTTGCAAGGCACGGCAGGCGTTTTTCATACACTAGTTCCGTTATCCCATTGCAGCTTTCCGCCCTTATGAGGCGCAGCGGGACTTCTGCATCCATCGGCCCAAACAGCCGGATGCCGCCGCCTAAAATTGTCGGGATAATGGAAATATGGAACCTGTCTACCAGCCCTTCTGCCATAAGCTGCTGCACAACCTTCGCCCCGCCGCAGACCCAGATCCCTTTCCCCTCCTGCCCTTTCAGCCGCTTTACCAGGCTGCATGGGGATTCATGGGTAAAATGGATGTTTTCAGCAGGCTTCCCTTCCCGGTGGGTCACCACATAGCTGGTAAACTCACGGTACACCCACTCTGTGGGGGAAAGCTCTGTTGCTACTTGATGGTAAGTGTCCCACCCCATAATCACCGTATCAATGCCTTTTACAAATTCCGAATAAGCATTTCCATTTTCTGCCCCGGCGTCCTGCCCCAAAAGCCAGCCGACGCCGCCGTCCTTGTCAGCAATATAGCCGTCTAGGCTCATTGCGATAAATAACACAGCTTTCCTCATCACGTTCCCCCATTCTTTCCTTTGCGCATACCATATCATATGCTCCGCGCTATGGTATGGCAAAACCATGCGCACTTCGGCGCGTATAACTGCTGCCTCTATTATCCCATATGCTCCGTGCTATGGCATGGCAAAACCATGCGCACTTCGGCACGTATAACCGCTGTTGCTATGATGCCGTGCACAGTTACTTATTTTCCCGCACAACCCGGCAAGGGTTCCCATAAGCAATGGTGTTGCTTGGGATGTCCTTCGTCACCACGCTCCCTGCCCCGATTACCACATTATCCCCAATGGTAACGCCCGGCAGGAGGATTGCCCCGCCGCCAATCCAGACGTTATCCCCAATGGTAACCGGGGCAGTCTGGGTCTTGCAGAATTCAAAGGAACCGTCTGCCATGGGCTTGCCGAACCGCTCCGCTGCATTGGTGGGATGGAAAGCCGTATAAATCTGGACGTTTGGGGCAATCAGGGCATGGTCCCCAACCACAATTTTATTGTCGTCCAAAAAAGTGCAGTTCATATTGACCTCACAATGGTCCCCGAAATAAATATTATTGCCATAATCTGCATAAAATGGGGCGGTAATCCACAAATTTTCCCCCATCCCGCCGAGAAGCCCTTTTAGAATCCGCTGTTTCCCTTCTGCATCTTTGGAATCCAGCCGGTTGTAATCCCGTACCAAATCCTTGGCCTTGTGCCACTGCTCCAAAAGCTCCTTGTCGCCGCAGTCATATAGCTGGCCTGCCAGCATTTTTTCCCGTTCTGTCATGTTCTTTTTCTCCTTTGCTTTTCTTTGAAAAATATTTGGCGGCATCCAAGAGAGGTACTGCCCATGGAAACGATATACATTTTTATAATGTTTCTGGCAGTATCCTCCATCCTATGGCGCCCTGATACAGTTGCCCAACAGTGAAAGGCTGCAGCAAATTATGCTGAACTCCCCTTCCTATTACAAGATAAAAAATTGTGGCATGTAATCCTACTTTAGTTAAAATCTATAAACAGGCACGTGCAAATAAGATACTTCCATCATATTAGCCCAACAGCCAAATGTCAACAAAGACTGCGCCGATTCCTACTGCTTTTTATTTTCCGTTTTCTGCCCGGGAGTTTGACAGTCTAATATCAAAAAAATCGCTACAGGCCTTGAAAAGCCTGT
>CAJTWA010000031.1 GCA_910580195.1 uncultured Lachnospiraceae bacterium | reverse complement strand
CATTACAAGGCCTGCAAGGTATTTTTCTCTTATTCAACTGTCAAACTCCCGGGCTGTATGGGGACTAGTGAATACCGGGTATATGATGCTTTTTGAAAATCCTATCTCCCATTTCTGAAGTTTAAA
This sequence comes from uncultured Lachnospiraceae bacterium, assembly GCA_910580195.1. GTDB lineage: Bacteria > Bacillota > Clostridia > Lachnospirales > Lachnospiraceae > Petralouisia. The sequence goes on along the minus strand of CAJTWA010000031.1, from coordinate 55,325 downwards.
TTGTGCTATGATATTGAAAATATTTATATGGCCGATATAATTGTATGGGAAGTTTGGGAATGTTAAAGAGAAAAAGGGACGACAGAAGGAAATTGTATCACCGTTTGGAACGTGGGATTAAGATTGCATATGCCTGAAAATTTTGGGGAAATCCAGATGGAAGGAAGGGAACGTACATTATGGTTAAGCCAAGGCATCTTGAAAAAATTTACCGTCCATCCGATACAGAAGGGCTGGAAGGCGAAATCGTCTGCCGGTGCGGATGCAGGGCGTTTAAAATCCGTTGTTTCGGGGAATTTTACAGTAAACACAAAATGTCAGCCAATAAATATAAGGACAGATATGGGCAGGCCGTAAAAGCAGTTTGCGCAAATTGCAATTCAGAATACCTTCTGTACGATTTTGCACTTCACGGCTATGACGGGCTCATTGGCGGGGAAGGAATTGCTGTCCCTGATGAAATGCTCCATGATTTCACAACAGAAACAGACTATTTATTTGAAATAAAAATGTTCCTCGAATATGATGGGGAAGAACAATTCCTTGAGGAAGTTGTGAACGATGAATACCTCCAAAAAGACTTTCATTTTACGCTGGACGATAGGCCAAATATTTGGAGCTGGATTGTGATTGACCTAAAAGGCATCCAATCAGGAACCATTTACAAAAACTTCACCAACCAAGAATTATCATAGCAACACCAAACTCTCCCAAAAAAATCCCAATAGAACAATAAAAGCAAAACTTACACGCTACCAATACACAGGCAATCCAAAACCACCTTGCCTACTTTAAAAACAAAACTCACACATTGCCAATATACAGGCAATTCAGGGCTGCCCTCCCCATGCCAAGACGAGGTGCAGCCATCATGCCCTTGCCAATTCACAGGCAATCCAGCCTGCCCTCCCCCATGCTAAGACGAGGTGCAGCCATCATGCCCTTGCCAATTCACAGGCAATTCAGGGCTGCCCTCCCTCTAAGCAAACGGTTCATGGGTGCTTTTAGTGTAGGCGAAATCCACTGCTTACGGAAACTTAGGAACGAAGGCTTTCCTGAGTTCCTTAGTTGCAGTTAGCAGTTAGTTCGCCGGAACGTTACCCAGTTTGTGTGAGGGAGGGCAGCCCTGAATTGCCGTCCTCCCCTCAAAGCCCCCTTTTTACGGATAGGCATTTCTTCCGAGTTGCCATTTTCCCCAAAAATACCCTTTTTCCAAATAGGCATCCCCAAAAAATTGCTGCCCACCCCAATGCTTTCCTTCCTACCCCCCCCCAAAAAAACTACCCTTCCTCCAGCTCCATCAATTCCTCCCACTTCCCATACAATTCCTCCAGCTCCCGCTGCTTCTCCTCATACTCCCGGTGAAGCTCCTGCAATTTCGCAGAATTCGTCGCAACCTCACTGTCCGAAAACGCCTCCTCCAGCTCCTTGATGCGCCCCTCCGCCTCCTCAATGCTGTCCTCCGTCCGTTTCCGGTCATTTTGGAGCTTCCGCTGCCTTGCCTGCTCTTCCTTTTTCTGTTTCCAGCCCGCCTTGCCGCTGCTGGCAGGCTGGGGGCTTTGCCGGGTTTCTTGCCCCGGCGCATAGATTTTAGTCAGTTCCTTGCATTTTTCCAGATAATAGTCATAATTCCCGATATAATTCACAAGGGTTTCCCCTGTCAGATCCAAAATCCTTGTGGCAGTTTTATTGATAAAATACCGGTCATGGGACACAAACAGCACTGTCCCGGTGTAGCGGTTTAAGGCCTGTTCCAAGATTTCCTTGGAGGTAATGTCCAAATGGTTGGTAGGCTCGTCCAAAATCAGGAAATTTGCCTCGGAAAGCATGAGCTTTGCCAAGGACACCCGCCCCCGCTCCCCGCCGCTCAAGTCGGAAATCCGCTTAAACACCTCATCCCCGGTAAAAAGGAAAGCTGCCAGCACATTCCTGATTTCCGTGTTGGTTAAGCTGGGGTAAGCGTCTGAGATTTCCTCCACCAAGGTTTTCTCCTTGTGGAGCACTTGATGCTCTTGGTCGTAATAGCCGATGTGGACGTTTGCCCCAAGCTTTACGGTCCCGGCGTCTGCTGGCACCATATCGTTGATGATTTTCAAAATCGTCGTTTTCCCAGTGCCGTTGTCCCCGATGAGGGCAACCCGCTCCCCCCGCTTAATTTCAAAAAACAAATCCCCAAAAAGCTGCTGGCCGGGATAAGATTTTGATAAATGCTCTACAGAAAGCACGTCGTTGCCGCTTGCAATCCGCGGCTCTAAGTTGAGGTGGATGTCCGTGTTTTCTTCGGTGGGCTTTTCCAGCCGTTCTATCTTATCCAGCATTTTTTCCCGGCTCTCGGCGCGGCGGATGGATTTCTCCCGGTTGAAGGATTTTAATTTTGCAATGACTTCCTCCTGATGCTTGATTTCCCGCTGCTGGTTGTAATACTGCTTAAGCTGCGCCTCCCGGACCTGCGCCCTTTTTACCGCATAATCGCTGTAATTCCCGGAAAAAACGGACACCTTTGTCCGATCCAGTTCTATGACCTTGTGCACTACCCGGTCTAGGAAATAGCGGTCGTGGCATACGATTACCACAGCCCCCCGGTAATTGAGGAGGAAGGTTTCCAGCCATGTGATGGATCCGATGTCCAGATGGTTGGTGGGCTCGTCTAAAAGGATCACGTCCGGCTTTGTCACCAGAAGTTTGCCAAGGCATACCCTTGTGCGCTGGCCGCCGGAAAGCTCCTGCATATGCTTTTGGAATTCCTCCTCGGAAAAACCAAGCCCCTTTAAGACCCCTACAACCTCGCTTTTATAGGAAGGCCCGCCTTTCTGCTCAAATTCAAGGCTCCGGCGGTTATAGGCATCCATTAATTTTTCCAGTTCCTCCCCTTTGAAGCGGCTCATGTCCTGCTCCATGGAAACCAGCTCCTGCTGCATGGCAGTCAGTTCTTCCCGGGCCAAGAGCACCTCCTCGTAAATGGTCCGGTTCCCTGCAATGTCCGGGTTCTGGGGCAGGTAGCCGATGGTCTTGTTCTTTGCAAGCACCACTTCCCCTCCGTCCGCCTCCAGTTCCCCCATAATAATCCGGAGCAGGGTTGTCTTCCCCGCCCCGTTGATCCCTACAATTGCCGCCTTCTCATGTTCCTCAATATGGAAAGATGCATGTTGGATGATTTCGTCAGTGCCAAAGGCCTTGCTAATGTTTTGGCAGGCTAAAACCATGGTTTTCACCAATCCTTTCTAAAATTGAACAAAGTGGGCAAGCCCACTTCAACTCCCCTATCCCCTCAATCTTGAGGGGTTTGCTCACTTTGCGCGCCGAGCACGGTCGCCTTAGCGACATAAAACCCTTCGTGCGAGTGCGCCTCCTGCCCGGAGGGCTTTTCTTTCATAGGACGCACTTTCCTATGAAAGAACAAGGCATGGAAGGCGCTGCGCAGTGCAGCCTTCCTTCCGCGCCCCTCCTCTTATCCTAACCCTTCCAGCGTTTCCCGGATGGCCTTGATAAAGCCTTCGCTGTTCAATACGGTGGGGTTCTCTATTGTGGTAATCAATGCTAAGTCCTTTGTCATTTTCCCAGCTTCAATGGTGGAAAGGCAGGCCTGCTCCAGCTTGCCCGCAAAGGCGCTAAGCTCTGGAAGATTGTCCAATTCCCCGCGTTTACGGAGGGCGCCTGTCCATGCAAAAATCGTTGCCACGGAGTTGGTGGAGGTTTCTTCCCCTTTCAAATGCTTGTAATAATGCCGCTGCACGGTGCCGTGGGCTGCTTCGTATTCGTAGTACCCTTCCGGCGATACCAAAACGGAGGTCATCATGGCAAGGGAGCCAAAGGCAGAACTTACCATGTCGCTCATTACGTCCCCGTCATAATTTTTGCATGCCCAGATAAAGCCGCCCTCCGCTTTCATAATCCGGGCAACCGCATCGTCAATCAAGGTATAGAAATATTCAATCCCTGCCTCCTTGAATTTCCCATCGTATTCCTTATCGTAGATTTCTTGGAAAATATCCTTGAAGGTATGGTCGTATTTCTTGGAAATGGTGTCCTTGGTGGCAAACCACAAATCCTGCTTGGTGTCCAAGGCAAAATTAAAGCAGCTCCTTGCAAAACTTTCGATGGAGCCGTTTAAGTTATGCTGCCCTTGGACAATGCCTGCCCCGGTGAAATCGTGGATTAATTCCCGTGTTTCGGTCCCGTCCTCGGCGGTGTACACCAATTCGCATTTCCCTGCCCCCGGGATTTTCAGCTCGCTGGCCTTGTATACGTCCCCGTAAGCGTGGCGGGCAATGGTGATGGGCTTTTTCCAGTTCCTGACGCATGGCTCAATGCCTTTTACGGTGATGGGGGCGCGGAATACCGTCCCGTCTAAGATGGCGCGGATGGTGCCGTTCGGGCTTTTCCACATCTGCTTTAAATCGTATTCCTCCATGCGGGCTGCATTGGGGGTGATGGTGGCGCATTTTACGGCTACGCCGTATTTCTTGGTGGCATTGGCGGAATCGAAGGTCACTTGGTCGTCGGTTTCGTTCCGATGCTCCAGCCCTAAGTCATAATATTCCGTCTTTAAGTCCACAAAGGGGCAGATGAGCTCGTCCTTAATCATTTTCCAGAGGATGCGGGTCATTTCGTCCCCGTCCATTTCTACCAAAGGCGTTGTCATTTTAATTTTTTCCATTTTATCTACTCATTCCTTTCGTTTCACTTAGGCGCAAACAGCAGGGGTTCCATATGCCTGCGGGATTCCTCCTGCATTTGCACGCTTTACTGTGTCTGGGTAATCCTTGCATCATTGTATACATTTATGGGTTTTTCTGTCAAGGGGGAATTTCCTTAATTCTGGATACCTTAACGTTCGGCGCAGGATATTTTTGGGGAGTGCTGCTTTCCAAACGCAGGCGCAGCGGCAGCTACGCCAAGGCTTGGGAAACTGTACTTTGCAATTCCCTGCAAAGTGAAAAGGTGCAAAGCCTTCCTCTTTCCGCAAAGACTTTGCACCTTACTGTTTGTTTGCCCTTCCGTTACTGCTGGCTGCCTATGAGCGGCGGCTTTTGGTAAAGCTTGCGCTCAATCAATTTCCGTTCAAATGCAATCTCCTGCAGCACTGGCTCACAATTTTCCTTTTTTGCCACCCGTTCTAGCCGGTCCAATAAATCCAGCCGTTCAAAAAGACCCACATTGATTTCTTGTTCACCTTGCATACAATCACCTGCTTTCTATGTGCCAATGATATGGTAGTTTTATGATAGCAACTGATTGGCACAGTGTAAAGCCCCTTTTCTGCTGCCAATTCGTAACAATTCAGCCCAGAACTTTGCACTTGCTGCAAAGTCTGTAAGAACGCGTAACGGCTTCCGTAACTATGAAGCCGAAGGCTGAATAGTTACGCCAATTCTGCTTTTTTATTTCACTCTGGCTTTTATTTCACCCTGACTTTTATTTTTTTCTTGCAGCCATTCTGGGCAAATACGCAGATGGTGCAGGAGCCCTTCTTTTTGGCCTTGATTTTCCCGGTTTTTGATACGGATGCTATGGCTGCGTTGCTGCTCAAGTAGCGGTAGCGCTTTGCGTAGCTTTGGGGAAGGAGCTTTTTCTTCTTGTCCTGAAGCGTTGCCTTGGGCTTGATTTGGGCTGTTTTCCCTTTTTTCAGGGTGAAGGAGGCCTTTTGGGCTTTCACCGCCTTGGCGTTGGTGTACTTCTTGCTGTTTTTTGCGGCAACGTAGGCGGTGATGCTTTTGCCGAGGGTTACTTTTTTGCCGTTGGCTTCTTGGTAGGCGGCGACGTAAATTTTATAATTCTTCTTCAAATCCAGCTTCTTTCCGTCGGTTTTCTTTATAGTGAGCTTTGTGGCCCTGCCGCCCTTGGCCGTATGGCGGGACTTTGCGGTGTATTTTTTCCCGCAGTACTGGACGTAGACGTCGTAGCCGTCGGCGCCTTTTACCCTGCCCCACTGGACTGTGATGGCCTTGCCTGTCTGGGCAGCTTTTAAGCCCGCGCTTAGCTGGTATGCGTTTTTCTCTTTCTGGGCCTTTGTGGGCTTGGCTGGGCTTTGGGCCGGCTCGTCCCCTGAAAGTTTTGGGATGGTTTCTGTCCTAAGCAATACGCCGCAGACGGTGCAGCGGTATTCCCTGAGGCCTGCGGCCTCCTTGGTGGGCTCCTTTGCCACAGTGGCCTTGGGGCTGTGGCCGGACGGCGGGGTTGCTTCCCCTGTTTCTATGGCTGCGCCGCAGACGGTGCAGTATACGTCCCCGGTGTAGCCCCCTTCCGTGCAGGTGGCTGCCTTGGCGTCCCTGATTTTGGTGGCCCCGTGTGGGCAGGCGGCCCTTGTGATGGTTATTTCGGCCGTTTCTTTCTTATAATTGCCTTTGTCTGGGCCGGCATAGACAGCCGTGGCTTTTACAGGGACTCCCGGCAGGAGGGCGGCGCCTATGGATGCGCTTTCCCATTGCCAGCCTTCCGGCAGCGTAACATCTCCGGCCTTTTGGCAGCTATTTGGCACGTCCATGGACCCGGGCGGCATGTTGGGGGCCTGTTCTGCTGGCAGCACCTGCAATGTTATGGCTGTTTCCACGCTGTTGTAATTTTCCGTGTCGTCTGGGGTGAAAACGATGGCAAATTCTGTCTTCCCGCTGTCGGTTACGGTAGGCTTAAGAGAACTTTCTTTCCATGAAAATCCCCCTGCCACTGCAGCTGCGCCCCCTGCCAAGGCTGACTGGCTAAGGCTCTCCCCATAGGTAATCTGGGATGCTTCTGGGAGGGCTTGGATATGTGGGGACGCCTTTTCCACAGTGATGGCCGCCGTCCCCTCCAGCGCCTTGTAGCCGCTGCCCTCCGGCGTGAATACCCATTCTGCAGACGCTGTCCCTGCCTTTGGGCAGTCCGCGGGGTTTTTCCATGAAAGGGTCCCTGTTACCCCGGCGCCAGACCCTTCCTCCACAAAGCTGGCAGGGCAAAACCCCAGCTCTGACAGGGGCTGCCCATAAGTAATGGAGCCTTTTGCGGAAACGCTGCCGCCCCCGCTTACCATGACATTCTTATCCCACTGGGCATACAGCACGGTATCAGCGGCTACGGGGCTGCCAAAGCGAAAAGGCTCCCCGCCTTCCGGCGCGGGATACCAGCCCCGGAACGTGTACCCTCCCTTTACGGGGGCATCCGGTTCAGTTACCATATTTTGCCCGTCTGCAAAGCCGCTGGAGAGCAAAGTTTCCCCGTCCCTGTACTCCACATGGAACAATTCCTGCTCCCCTATCTTTACCGTCCCGCCCCCGGACAGGGCCAGGCTGTGGAGCTTGTTCCCCGCACTGCCAGACGGCAGGAGGAGCTGCCCGCCTTCCTCCACAACAATCCGGCTCCCTTCCCCCATGGAGAGGAAACTGCCTAAATTATCCCATGTTATGCCATTCCCGCTGGCATCTAGGCACGCCCCGTCTGGGATGGCGAGGGCTGCCCCCGGCATAAGGGATACCCGGCATGTTTCTGCGCCGCTGCCCCCTAGCAGGCAGGCGCCATTTTGGGCCGTTGTCCCGTAATAATAAATGGAGCCTGACGCTTCCCTGACCGCCCCATGGAACGTCCCATTACCCGTAAGCTGGCTGTGGCTGCAGGAAATCCCATATGGGGCATACAGCGCGCCGTTGTTCACAAAGGAGGTTTCCACGCTGGCCGGGCTGTCCCCTTGGAATTTCACGGTGCCATTATTGACAAACCTTGCGCTTTCCCCTCCTTTGACTGCAGCGCCGCCCGTGATAAACTCCATCTCCTGCCCTTCCCCGACGGTAAAGGATTTCCCTTCTTCCATGGTAAGTCCCCCCGTTACCTCCAGTACTTTAACTTCTTCCGGCAGGGAGCAGTCGCCGTACGTGAAAATATGGTCCCCTGTCTGGGCGTAAAGGGTGGAGCCCAATACATCCACTTTGCTAGCAGAAAGGGCTGGGCTGCCGCCCGGTAAATTCTGGCCGACCCCGGAACAAAACAGCTTGCCCGTAACACGGTTCAGACGGATGGCGCCTTGGCTTGCATCTTCCACACAAATCCCCTGTTCCACATTCCGGATATCAAGGGTACTGTCCTGAATGGCCATTGTCCCCTCATTCATGGAAATGGCTGCATACGGATGGGCGCTCTCTGGGCCTGAAATTACCAGATTGCTATTTGTTATGTTACATATAGGATTATTAATACTATTGACCTTTATCCCTATCAGGCCCTGCCCCTGCGGGAGCGCCCTTTCCATGGACAGGTAAAGGGAAGAGCCCGTTACAAATAAATTAGCCCCTCTTAGGCTTAAGGTAGTTGTTTCCAAAATACTGCCGCCTGTCACATAAAGGCTGCCACCGATGGAACCGCCGTCTATCACCATTGCATCTGTCCCGTCGTCCGACTGGGCGTCTACGCTGACGCCAGAAAGTTCCAGACTGCTATTGACGTATATTCCGTGTTCCGCGCCCTTTACAGAAAGGGAACCCGTACCGGAAATGCTAGCGTCTAACACTGTCACGCCAGAAAGATAGATGCCGCAGCCATCATACCATTCCCCTGTCTGGTTCGTGCTGGTAATCCGGTTTTTCCCAGACAGGATAATGTTAACAGTTAGGGCTCCTGTCCTTGAAAGGCTTACCGCAGAGCCATCCGGCACTTCAAAGTTTACGCTGTCCAGCGTCAGGGTATAGCTATCATATCCCTCTGGATCTTTTTTCCAGCTCCATCCTTCCTCTGGGTTTTCCTGTTCTTCCTCGGAAAGTTCCAGAGTTGTGGTACGGATCTTCCTCGCAGTACGCGGGGACGCCGCCTGCCCCATTTCTTGGATTCCTGCCGCAAAGGCCATCCCGCCGTCTGCCCACAACGCTTGGCACGATAGGGCGGCTGCAAGCAGGCAGGCAAGGGCGCAGTTCCATTTTCTCCGTTTCTTATCCATCAATGCAAAAACCCCCAATTATAAATTTTAGTAATTAGTATTATAAATCCATTCTCCCGGTAAACCAAGTTTCTGGCAGGAATGTCGCTTTTCTGGCAGGAATGTCGCAGCCTATGATATTGATATGGCAGAATTCCGCCATATGCGAAATCTGATGATTAGAGCAATGCAACCGTGGCCTTGGTGGCCTTGCAGAGTGGGAATACCAAACCATCAAAAAACACCCTTCAAGATTTCTCCTCTTGAAGGGTGTTATTACTTCCCATTAGATTATTTCTTTCTGTTATGGAAAAATGCACAGCTAACAGCCACAAATAATCCCAACAAAATCCACGGAAGCGCCGCTTGGAAAAATTCATACATTTATATTTCCCCCTGCCTTCTTGCTTAAATTATTTTCTGTTGCTCTTATACTGGCTATATTTCGCAAAGAATATAGCGGATATCGCAATGTACATGGTTAAGACACCACCAACAAATGCAGCTATAAAATAATTGTGCGTGATAAACAGGCTGGTAAGGAACTGCGGCACCAGTGCGAGAAAAAATATCATCAGCGGCGCCGACATTCTTCCTTTTAATACCCGCTGCATCATCTGAAGCCTTGATTCTTCATCGCAAAAAATTTCTTCTGCTATGCCATCGTCAGAAACAGCTTTCCTAAAATAACTGTAACCAAAAAAATCCTGTATGTATTCCCAGCCGCAGTCATGAAACATTTTCAAATATTCCTCTTTCTGGGCAAGCCCGTCTTTGTTATAATCCAGTTGATAGACCACATCTTGAGGGAGGCATTTTTCAAAATAATACATTCCCAAGCCTGTTACTTTCACAAACCTCCAGCCTGACTTGTGCATTTCCCGCAGATAATCCTGTTCTTTTTCGTATTCAAATATTGTAAACCATTTGAATTGTTTTTTTTCCATTCTACATTTCCTCCTGAGCTATCTTATATAAGCGTTCAATCCGTTTGAGTTCAATCCGTAAAACTTCTAACCCTAAATCTGTTATTTGATAGATTTTCCGTTTATCCTCTTCACGGATAAAATGAATTACTTTGTCTTTTTCCATTTTTGATAAGCTCCCGTACATCGTGCCGGGCGTAAGCCTGATGGCGCCATCTGTCAATTTTTCAACCATCTGGACAATACCATATCCATGATTCGGTTTCCGCAAACACAATAAAATGAAAAAAGCAGTTTCCGTCATAGGGACATACACTTTTTTTATATGCTGGTCCATTTCCCATACCTCCCATCCATTCCAGTGCGATATATCGCACTTCGATATAGATAGTATATCGCAGTACGATATAAAAGTCAATGGTTTCCGCAAAATAAAATTCCTCTTCCAAAATGAGCCATACACTTAAAAACGGCGGAAAAAACTAAGAGATTTTCCCACCGTCGTGTCTGGATTACTCCGTCAGTATAGAGCTGTGCCTATAAAATGCTACTTAACAGAAAACTATTTTTTTATTTTCTCTTCTAATCTTTCCGAAACAATTTTACAATATTCAGGATTCAACTCGATACCAATATATTCTCTATTTAAATTTTGAGCAGCTACCAATGTTGAGCCACAACCACAAAAAGGATCTAAAACGACTTGCCCTTCTACGGTTGTCAAATTTATCAGAAATTCCATAAGCGCTACTGGCTTTTGAGCCGGATGAAGCCCTCTGTCATCTTGTGAAGCCTTGCACTTAATAATATTAGAGCAAACCTCTATCCCACTATTATTTAAAGGATTATTCTTGAAATATTCTTCATTATACCCGCCCACATTATGTAATCGAATATTATCAGTTAATGTTCCTCCGATTGGGTACGGTTTCATAAACCATAATATAGGTTCAAATAAAGGCCGTAAATTTCCTAATTTCCACCCTGCCCATTTAGCAGCATTTTCATTATCTCCCCGTCTTTCAAAAACAACTTTTACATTTTGCGCCCTATGTGCTGCTGCATCTTTTTCCCATGCAATCATATCTTTAAAAATAAAGCCGGCATCCTCCATAGCACAAATGCACCTATGTGAAAATCTTCTTCCTGCAAAAACAAAACAACTAGCTCCGGGTTTTAAAACTCTCAGCCATTCTTCCGCCCAAGATGAACACCAATTATAATATTCTATTGGCATATTTTTGTCTGCTTCTGACCAACCATTTAAAGGTTTCCCTCTTTTTTTAAATACTGATGATTTTTTTTGTGCAGGGCTTGTTCCCAAAAGTGATGAATTAGTATTATTATGTAATATATCCCAAGTATCCAAAGATATGCCATATGGTATATCAGAAAGAATTAAATGAACTGACCCGCTATTAAAATTTTTTATTTCTTCTATCGAATTACCACAAATAATGGAGTTTGTTTTCATGTAATCCCCTCCATTTTACAAAGAATTTTTATAAGACATAATTGCTGATATCTTCTCATTAAGCTTTCTTGATTTAATCAATTCTTTAATCGCTTGTTCTTTTGTATATCCTTCAATATTTTGTATTTCTGTTTTTAATATGGCTATCTCATCATTACTTCGTTCCAAAATATAGGACTTACATTCCTTTAATTGCATTTCAAAACCATCCAGTGTGGCTGAAATTCTATCACATACCATTTTATTTATATAAGGGAATAAACAGTTCATTCTATCTACGTAAGCAATTTTACTATCTCTTTCTATCCTTGCCGGAGCATTCCAAACTTGTTCTAAGCTTAAAGAAATATCTTCAACAACTTGCATATTTAACAAAAACAACATATGTTCCCAAGATAATAAGCATACTTTATCTGATAAAGAAGATGAATAAATCTGGCTGTTTGTATTAGGAAATTGGAAATATGGTGCTACTAAAATAGCAAAATCATGTTCCATTCCCCTCCACTTACTTAATGTAGATATTTTAAAATCTTTTTGGTTCTTTGCTGTTCTACTTAATCTAAAAGTTTTTGCATCTGCAACTAATGTATAACCATGTTCGCTTTCTGCAATAATATCAGCACTGTTCCCACGTTCAGATACAGCTTTTGCTTTTAATCCAATTTCAGAAAAACATCTTGCCAATACAATGTCAGAAGCCTTAGAGTATAATTTTTCTTCCGTAGAACTTGCTTCTATACTCTCAGGTATCATGCCAATTTCTTTTACAATCTCTATAAAATCTTCTTTTGACAAAGAATTTATATAGGATTCTATCTCATTTCCAGAAACCTTAAAGCTCTTTTTTTCATTTTTTAGCTGAAATAATAAATCTAAAAATTCCGAGTATTGTTTTTTCATTCTTTATCTTCCTTTCCTGCTAATGATATACATTATAGCATCCAAAGTTATTCGCGTCATCAATTTTTAGTATTTGCCCTATTAAAAATTGCAAGCAGGAAGACACAGGTTAATTCTTAATATCCTTTTGTTGGAGAAACTCCCGTTTCCCATTTTGAAATTGTTTTATTTGAAGCGCCTAGCCGTTCCGCAAGCTGCTGCTGTGTGAAATTTTGTTCTTTCCGTTTCTTAGCGATAAAATTTCCGGTTGCAATATGGTCCATAAATAAATCCCTCCTTTTAGTTTTTATGGTAAGCATAACAGCCTACTTGTAAAATTACACCCCTTATCGGGCAAATTTGGGCGGAATCCAAGAAACTGCTGTACTAGAGCGTGTCTGAAAATTGCTTTCTGCCAAATGTACCCTTAATTTGCCAGCCTCCATAGGCGTTCTAGCAGGTTTTTTATTCCATTTTTTCAGGGTTTCCTTTTCTGGAATTCCCTCACCTTCCTCTCCAGCTTGCGGTATGCCCCTGCGATTTCCTGAAATTCCTCTTCCGTCACCCCATGCTCTGAAAATGCCGCCTTTTGCAGCAGGGACATGGTCCGCTCCCAGCCCATCCCGGGCAGCGCCTCTTCCAGAAACTTGGCATATTCCTGCTCCCCCTGCCCCGGCTTTGGCACAAGCCCCAGTTTTTTCAGCATGGGCTCCATGGCAGCCCCTAGGGCCAGCGCCCCTTTGGTGCGGTCTTTCTGGAAAAATTTTGCTTGCTGCCGTTGCGTCTTCCGGCGTTTCCTGCGGTAAAAAAGCAAATAAACCGCCGCTGATGCAGCCAAGCAGGAACCGGCTATTTTTCCAGCCAATGGAATTTTTGCCAACGCTCCCTGCATTCCTTTTAATGCAGCAGAAAAACGCCCTTGGATGGCTGCCAGGATCCCTTCTTCCCCCTTTCCCGGTTTCGTGCCATTTTCCTGCCCTTTCTGCGCATCCCCGGCTGTGGCTTGGGGCTTTTGCCCCTCTTCCCCCTCCTTCTGGGGCTCTTCTTCCTCTTTGGGGAGGCGTTCCTGCGCTGGCTCTGTTTCCTGCCTTTCTGCGCGGCCTCCTTCCCCATCCTCCCCATGTTCCAGTTTGCGGACGGCATCCTCAATGCTTTCCCCCTCCCCTAACTCCTGCAGCGCAGGAAAATAAGAAGGCGGGGTCAGTTCCAAGGGGACGAAGCCTGCCCCTTCTTCAAATATTTCCGCCCAAGCGTGCCCCCGCATGTCCGTCACGGATGCGGTAAAGGTGCCGTCGCTGTTTTCCTTAAAGTCTTCTGGGAATACTACATACCCGGCAGCATACCGGGCTGGTACCCCATACATCCGAAGCGCCAGCGTCCCAGCCGTGGCAAAATGGACGCAGTACCCTTTCTTCTGCCCCAACAGGAAATATTCTGCAAAATCCTCCCCTTCCGGCAAAGGCCCCAGTTCTTGGCTGTAGGCTGCATTGTCCCACAGAAGCCCCATTACATGGAGGATTTTTTCCCATCTTTCCCGAACTGCCAAATCCCTGCCTTCCTCTGCCGGCTGGTTTCCTGTTTCCGCTGCAGTCCCTGTTTCTGGCTGGCCTTCCGTCCCTTCTGCAGTCCCTGTTTCTGGCTGGCTAATTTCTGGCTCCGCCCCATCTTCCATCCCAAGCTGGCTTTCGTCAAACCATTGGTTCCCATACTCATCGGCTAACGCCTGCAGCCTTTCCAGCCCCTGCTCTGGCAGGCGGGTATATACCTGCTGGGCATAACTGGTGTAAAGCCCCCATAGCCCTTCTTCCCCAGCCGCCTCTTTTTCTTCATACTCCTGCTGGTATCCCCCCAAAGACAGGAACATCTCCTGATACAAAAAGCTGTCCCACTGGAAATTTTTCTTTCCGCTGGGGGACAGGGCGCCGTCCCCCTCCATGGGCTGCCCTTCCGGGATTTTTGTAAAATAAGGGATCAATGTATAGCCGGAAGTGGGCGCTGCTAAATCTATCTTTACTTTCCGCGGGACGCTCCCGCCCATTCCCTCCTCCATGCCCAGAAATTTCTGGTACGGGAAATTCTGCACAAATTCCATACATTCCCCGGCGGAAAGCCCCTGCTTCTGCGCCCAGTCGGAAAATTCCTGCTTTGGCGCGCTTTCCCAGCTTCCGCCCCCATAATCCCCGCCTACAAACCCCCTAAGGTAAACCGTCTGCTCTGGGCGCCTGTCCACGGTAATCCGCAGGATTTCTTTCCCCTCCTGCTTGGGTTTCCCATTCCCCAATGGAAATTCCTTCTGCGCCTTCTTTCCGGAAAACAGCCGGATCCCGCTGAACTGCCCCACAAAATCCAGCATCCTGTCCTCGAGCTGGAGCTGCCGCTTTAGCCACGGCCCATGGTATGTTTCCAGCAAGCCCTGAAAAAAACTGCCCCGTGCCGCCAAAACAGCCGCCCCCAAGGACAGCCCCATGCAAAGCCCTATGACCCACGTGCCCCGCGCCAGCAAATCAAGCTGTAGCACAAAAAAACCTGCAAGGGCAAGGAGCATCCCTGCCAATGAAGGCACCCGCCCAAGGGCAAGCCCCGCGAACACTGCCGTTAAGGGCACGCTAAGGGCAGCTAGGTTCCTGCCCCTGTTTTTCTTCGCCAAGGACAAAAAAAGCCCGCCTAAAAACCCCAGCAGGGAACAGAAGAACAAAAAAAGCCATTGTTTCCCTTCCCCATCTTGCCCCACATACCAATAGAGGTAATCTGTGCGGTAATACCGGTTGATAAGGTACAGCGCCCGGTTTGCCAGCTCTTTTGCCCCGTCTGCCAGCAAATGCTGCTTCTTTAAAGCCAAAATCCCCCAGAACAGCCAAAACAGCAGGAAAGCCAGAAGCTTCTGGATTTTCCCATAATGCATCAGCTCCGCCCCAATGGCGCAGGCGCCTGCTGTGGCTGCCAATGCTGCGGCAGGAAGGCCGGGGGCAAAATATCCTTCCAGGCACAGGAAAGACCCAAGGAACAGCAAGAACAGGCTAAGTTCCCGCTGCAGCTTGGGCAGGATCCTTTCTTTTTTTGAGGTTTGGGGTGATGTTTTTCCTGACATTGGGGGTGTCCTCCTTTATGCAGGCAGCTACAGAACAGGGTTTTCTTTGAAATAAATATTTAAATTTGTATGCCTTTGCAACGAGTGCATTTCCTCCCTTATATACCTCCAAGATGCCAGAAAACCATCTGGAACCCCATTGACAACTTCCATATCCAGATAATTAATAAAAAAATGCTCTTTCCCCATAAACTGCCAATAAAAAGTTTCCGCATATTTTCTTTTTAACCCATCGCTTAAATTTTGCTTGTTGTACAAGGCATGGTCTAAGTTGCTTGACAAATAGTAGCACCGGTATGGGATCCCTTTTATGTCGCTGCAGGTAAGGAGGTAATCCATCAGTTCTTTCTTATGCTTATTCCGTTTCTTTACTTTTTGTAGATTTTTGCATAAAATATGCTCTTCAGAATAAACAATTCCTGTACTTTCACCTTGTACAATACAGGAATCATCAATATAGGCGCCATCCGTATCAAAGATTTGTACAATTTGCCATATGTCGCCCACCCTTAATTTCTTGTCTTTCCTATAACTGTCCACAAATTTGTAAATTTCGGCTTCAATCTTGCTTTTATCAATCTTTTCATCCGATGTAAGGTCGCCATGGGTAAATTCAAAATGTATTTCCTTATGCCTGTATATCTTTTTAAAAATATTCTCTAAAGCTTTTTTGTCGGTAGCGCCTTCCACAATAAAAATTACTGCTTTATCCATCCCTAACACATCATCCCCTTTTTGCATGCACTAACCATTATTTAACAGTTCCAAAAATTCTGGAGAAAAATCAATCTCTACGCCATTGCTTTCTGGATTGCCAGCTTTTTGGAAGGCATATCCAATATCCTGCAGCTCTGTGTCGTCATAAAGCCGTTCCTTCTGCCCGCCCAAAACAACTGCCCTGATATAAAAATCCCTCCGGTTATTCGTCTTTTCTATCCCTTTCAAGGAAATATACCTGTTCTTTGGGTTAATGGTAGAGCAAATAATATTTTTTTTATCCAGCTTTTCCATTATCCTCAAATTATGGGAAGTAAAAATTAATTGGCCTTTTGCTTCTTCCGCCAAGACGCCAACCAGTTCCCCCAGCAAATATTCAAAAACACCTGCATCCAATTCATCCACTGCAAGGCATATGCTTGGGTTATTGTACAAGGATATTAAATAATTTAATAAGGACACCATCCTTTTAATCCCTTCCGACTCATACTTTGTAAGGAACCTGTTCCCATCCCTGTTTGAATATACTTCTGCTTGGACAACCGTGGCGCCCTCCTTATCCTTTTCCTCTTTTGTCTTTATCAATTCTATGGATAAATTTGGGATAATGGCCTTCAAAGCCACATTAATTGCCTTTACTACATGTTCTAATTTCGTGAAAATCTCTTCAGGGAACTCCCCTCTGCCATTCATAAACAGCGGGATGCAGCCCTGCAGGATTTCATTTTCTGATTCTGCATGCACATTTACTGGTATAAATGCATTGGAATAATTCGCCCCCAATTGGTTTACCTTCACCACTTGGAACCTCATCCTTGCAAATACGGACAATGCTTTCACCACATCTGAAAAAGCCATTTCCTCTTCATTTTGTCCCTCTGCTTTTAATGGCTTATAAAAGATTTCATTAAAAAACAAGGAAACATTTTTCTGGGCACAAAATACAGCAAGGTTCTGCACGGAACGGAAGAAACGTATTTTCCCGGCTGCCCCTTTATCTTCCGATACTACCTGTGCCGGCGTGTCGGCCAGTATAAGCTGCGTATCATAAAAAGGGTTGCAAAATAAAGCATTTCTTTCTTTTTTCCATGAAACGCCTCTTTGCCAATACACAATCTCTTCTGAATAAATTTGTATCCTTCTTTCTTCTGCATCCTTTTTCAAAGACAGCACATATCTGGCTTTATATTTCTTTTCCCCACACGCAATGAAAAATACCGTAGAAAGCTTCATGAGCCTGCTTTCCGGAAACATGCCTGCATATTCCTCATAGGAAATGCTCTTTCCGCCCATAATACGCTGCAAAATATCAAGCGCCTCTATCATAGCCGTCTTTCCAGAACCATTCTGCCCATAGATCCCGTTGATATCAGCTCCCCCTAATTCTGCCCGGTACTCGGCATTGGAATAATTGACATACCTGATATCGCCATACTCCACATTTTTAAAATTTTCCAATTCTGATTCCAATATCCTGACTAAAATTTCTTCTTTCATGGCAAAAACCTCTTTCGCAGAATCCCTATGGTTTATCAATTTTTACAATATATTTTACCATATTATGCCGCTTATTTTACATCAATTCCGATAAAATGTCCAGTTTTAATCTTTTTCTTTTCCTATTATCCCTCCGTAAGCTGTTAATTATGCCACATGCTCCACATTATGCGGTTGCTCCGCTACTGTGCTCTGCTCCGCGGGGCGCCATAGCTGTTGCTATTAGGCCATACCTTTAAAAAAATAAAATACCGTTACACATCCAACATAAGCCCCAGCAACTGTTCCTTGACATGCCCCGGCGATATCTCTGCCTGAAGGCTGCCATTGCAGTACAGTTCCAGCTCTTGGTTCCATTCTATGGCGGACACATATGGCTCCCCGGGGAATTCCTGCCTATATTCCGCTTGGGACGCGCCCCGCTCCATCCTGCCCACGGAAATACTGCCCCAGAATTCTGCCAAATCCTCTGCCTTACGGATTCCCTTGCGCTTAAGATTCCCGCCTTCCCGCCACACCAGAAAGTGGCAGCACTCCTCTTCCAGCAGCCCTTGGGAAATGGTGTGGGCAACCTCCCAGTAAGCCCGCCCCGCCTCCCTGCCCATGGCCCCGGCCTTGGCATTTAGGAAAAAAACCACGTTGCACCCAATGGGCATGCTCATTTCCGCTACCACCAGCTCATCCATCCGGGCAGAAAGTTTCCAGTGAATCCGGTTCACCCGGTCCCCTTCCCGGTACTCCCGCAGCTTTAAGGTTTCTGTGGGGTCGTCGCCGCTGATTTGCGGGTGGTGCCATTCCCCGTCCGAGAAGGATAATTTCGTGCGGATGCCTGCCCGGACATTCGTTTCATAGCAAGCAGGCAGGACTAGGACCTGCTGGCTTAACATGATTTTTTTCTTTACATGGAACAGGCCAAGGCAGTCATAACAGGCCACAGAGCGGCACTCTGCCTGCCACAGGCCAAATTCCAGATATTTTGCTTTCCCGGACAGCTTTACAATCTGGCCTGCGCCGGCTTTCCCGGACAGCTTCACTTTGCAGTTCCTTCCGGTTCCAAGGTTTTTTAGGACAATTTTTGCCTTAAGTTCTGCTAGGTAGAATTTGCTGTTGTTGGCGGCTTCTAGGCAGGCTTGGTATTTCCCGGCTTCGTTTGGATAAGGGGAAAGGGTAAGGGTGCAGGCGAGGTGTTTCCTGCCAGACCACAGCATAGAGAGGGAAAAGGGCGGCAGGAGGGCGGCAGTCAGGGACAGTACCAGAAAGGCGTCGCTGCGGTAGAGGACTGCAAGATAGCCGAGGGCGGTGCAGGTGAGGATATAGAAAAGTAGGTTGCGCATGATTTTTATCTCCTTGGCGATGATAAATGGGGGCAAGACTTTGGGTGCAGAGGGCAATTTGGGGTAGGGGTTCCATATTATAGTGGATTTGGCAGTGTTAGTAAAAGTTTGCGATAACTCATAATTGAAAAAAAAGGGGGGGGTTGGCTGCGGACGGCAATTCCGGGCGGCCCTTCCTCACACAAACTGGGCAACGTTCCGGCGAACTAACTGCTAACTCCGACTAAGGAAGTCGGGAACGCCCTCCTTCCTAAGTCTGCGTAAGCAGTGGATTTCGCCTCCACTAAGGGCGCCCATGAACCGTTTGCTTAGAGGAAGGGCCGCCCGGAATTGCCTGTGTATTGGGGAACCCGGGCATGTCTGGCGGGCAGATATGGACTGTTCCCGGCTTCACGTGGCGCCCCTATTGGGGAACCCGGACATGTCTGGTGGGCAGATATGGAACTGTTCCCAGCTTCACGTGATGCCGCTATTGGGGAACCCGGACATGTCTGGTGGGCAGATATGGACTGTTCCCGGCTTCACGTGGCACCCCTATTGGGGAACCCGGGCATGTCTGGCGGGCAAATATGGGGGAAGGGCTGTCCGGGAGCGGCTATGTATTGGGAAAGACTGTCTGGGGGTGGCCGTATATTGGGAAAGGCTGTCTGGGGATAGCTATGCACTGGGAAAGGATGCCATTTTTGCAGATGGAAAAGTAATTACTGAATACACCATATAATCTGTGAAAATTATTCAGAGAGAGTGTCATATAATCTACGAAGATTATCCAGACTGCAACTTTAACTTTTCAAATTGCCCAAATCCTATAAAAACAGAAACCCTTACCTTAGCAGGATTGCTCCACCTAAAGTTATAGGAATGAACCAGACAATAAAAATATCCAGACTATTACTTACACGAGTTCCACCCACACATTCCCTTCGCTTAGCCTATACCCAGCAGTTCTGGGCAGGAACCTGTCCCCTGCAAACAATTCAGGGACGCCCTTAATGGAGGTGAAATCCACTGCTTACGCAGACTTAGGGATGAAGGCTTTCCTGAAATCCCTTAGTCGGAGTTAGCAGTTAGTTCACCGGAATGTTGTCCCGTTTGCAGGGGACAGGTTCCTGCCCAGAACTGCGTCCTCCCCGCTCAACGTACATTACCCATCCCCAACCACTGCCCCCTCTCCGCTCAACGTGCATTACTTCCCTTCATCGCCTTCGGCACCTTCACCCCCTTTAATATTTCCCCCAAAATCCGCCCCGCATCCATCTGCGCCACCCTAGCCTTAGAATTCAGCACCATCCTATGCACACAAACCGGTAAAAACACATCCCCCACATCCTCCGGCAGCACATACTCCCTCTGCCGCAGGAACGCAAGCGCCCGCGCCATCTGCAGCACGTGGACGGCTCCCCGCGGGCTGATGCCAAGTTCCACCATGGGATGCTTCCTGGTCCCCTGCACCAATTCCCCCACATACTGGTAAACCTCTTCCTGCACAAACACCTGCCCAGCCAACTGCTGCATCCCCTGCAGCTCCTCCCTAGAAACCACCGCCTGCACCTCTTCCTGCACATGGCATCCCTTTAAAATATTGATTTCATCCTCCGGGCTGGGATACCCAAGCTGCAAGCAGACCATAAAGCGGTCAAGCTGCGCCTCCGGCAGCATCCATGTCCCCGCGCTCCCGACGGGATTCTGGGTAGCAATGACAATAAACGGGGATGGCACCGGCCGGCTGATGCCGTCTACCGTAACCTTCTGCTCCTCCATCACTTCCAGAAGGGCAGACTGGGTCTTGGGGGAGGTCCGGTTGATTTCATCGGCAAGCAACAGGTTGCACATGACTGCCCCCGGCTGGTACACAAACTGCCCCGTTTCTTTCTGGTAAATAGAAAACCCTGTCAAATCCGAGGGCAGCACGTCCGGGGTAAACTGCACCCGGTTCTGCCGCAGCAACATGGATTTAGACAGAGCCATAGCGAGGGTGGTTTTCCCCACCCCCGGAATATCGTTTAACAGGATATGCCCGCCCGCAAGGATGGCCGCTACAGCCTTCACAATACAGTCGTCTTTCCCGATAACCGCTTTCTTTACTTCATTGATTATTTCATAGGCAGGGAACTGCCCGGAATACTTCCCTTCCCCCATCCAATCATTTTCCTTTCATTTTCTTTATCACCTTAAGCCTTGTGAATTCCTCCCGCTCCTTTTCCTCCAGCGCGCTTTGGATGCTCTTTGTCAGCATTTCATATTTCGGGATGGTGATATTCTGCAGGGCATTGGCCCGTTTCTGGGTCTTTTTGATATTGTAGGCAAGGCGGTAGGCGCTGGTTTCAATCTGGGCAAGGCGGATTGCCAGCTCCTTCACCTTCTGGAACTTCTCGCAGGCTTCATCCAAGGACATTTTCGTGCCGTAAAAGGGGTAAGCAGGCTTTAATTCCTGCTGGCTGTATTCCACCTTGGGGATTTCCGTGCCCATGACGCTGCGGCGTTTGATGGAAATGGAATTCTCCACCGGGACGCTTAAACTTAAGGCTTCTACCTCATGGATGCCCATTTGGATATTTGCTTTCTGGAGGGCTTGGTAGGCACTGGTGAAAGTCACGTCAATTTCCCGCTGGATGTCCGTTGCCTGCTCAATTAAGTCCATCAGTTCCCGGATTAAGATATTGCGCTTCTTGTCCATCAGCTCATAGCCCTGACGGGACAGGGCAAGGGAATTCTTGGCAAGCATTAAATTGCCTTTTGTTGGAAATGTATTTGGATCCATTTACTCACCCCTTTTTTGCTAATTTTACCAATGCTTCTCTAAAATCTTCGTGTCAATCCGGTCTAATTCCTCTTTGGGCAGGATGTGCAAAAGCCGCCAGCCGATATCTAAGGTTTCCTCTATCGTACGGTTCTCGCTGTCCCCTTGGGCGACAAATTCCTGCTCGAACTGCACCCCGAACTTCAGGTACTTCTTGTCGGTTTCAGAAAGCTCGTCCTCTCCGATGACGCTTGCTAGGTCCCTTGCCTCCCCCACCCGGGCATAGGAGGAAAAGAGCTGGTTTGCCACGTCCTGATGGTCCTCCCTTGTGTACTCCGCGCCGATGCCGTCCTTCATTAAACGGGACAGGGAGGGCAGCACATTGATGGGGGGATAGACGTTCTTCTGGTGCAGGGAACGTTCCAGCACAATCTGGCCTTCCGTGATATACCCGGTCAAGTCTGGGATTGGGTGGGTAATGTCGTCGTTGGGCATGGTAAGGATTGGGATTTGCGTCACGCTCCCTTTCCTGCCCCGTACAATCCCGGCACGCTCATACAGGGTAGCCAGCTCGCTGTAGAGATATCCCGGATAGCCCTTCCGGCTGGGGATTTCGCCCTTGGAGGCCGACACCTCCCGCATGGCCTCCGCATAGGAAGTCATATCCGTTAAAATTGCCAAAATATGCATACCCTTCTCAAAAGCAAGGTATTCTGCGGCAGTCAGCGCCACTTTCGGGGTAATCAGCCGTTCTGCCACCGGGTCGTTGGAAAGGTTTAAGAACATGGTTACATGGGAGCTTACGCCGCTGTCCTCAAATTTCCGGCGGAAAAACTCTGCCACGTCGTATTTTACCCCCATGGCTGCAAACACAATGCCAAATTCCTCGTCAGAGCCTTCCCCTAAGGACGCCTGCTCCACAATCTGGGCGGCAAGCTGGTCGTGGGGCAGGCCGTTGCCGGAAAAAATCGGCAGCTTCTGCCCCCGGATTAAGGTTGTCAGGCAGTCAATGGCGGAAATCCCGGTCTGGATATAATTCCTTGGGTATTCCCGGACGCAGGGGTTTAAGGGCAGGCCGTTGACGTCTAGCGTCACTTCCGGCTTGATGTTCCCAAGGCCGTCGATTGGCTCCCCCAGCCCGTTAAAGGTACGCCCTAAAATATCAAGGGAGAGGCCGATTTCCATGGGATGGCCGCTGAGCCTTGTGTGGGTATTTTTCAAGGACATCTCATCGGTGTTGTCAAAGACTTGGATGACTGCCTTGTCCTCGTCCACTGCGATAATCCTTCCCTTTTTGCGCCGTCCGCCTTCTACCACGAACTCTACCATTTCCTCAAAAAAGGCATTCTTTACCCCTTCCAGCACAATCAAAGGGCCGTTAATCTCACTTAAGCCTAAATATTCAATTGACATATCCACCCTCCTATGCATTGGTTTCTAAAAGGCCGTGGTAGAATTCATCTATCATCTGCCAGTATTCCTCAAATTTCTGCAGGTCCTTATTTGCCACGTCGTATTTGATGGCAATGATTTTTTCAAAAATCCTGTTTTCCCGAAGCAGCGCCATGGGCATCCCCATTTCTACCAGTTCCTTGCACCTCTCGTAAAGGTAGAGGATCACTTTCATCATTTTCAGCTGCTTTTCCAATGGGACGAAGGTGTCCTCTGCATGGAATGCATTCTGCTGCAAAAACCCAAGCCGGATTACCCTAGCAATTTCCAAAATCAGCTTCTGGTCGTCAGGGAGCACGTCGCTCCCGATTAATTTTACAATCTCATTCAGCCGGCTTTCCGTCGTCAGGATATTCAAAAGCTCATTCCGGCAGGGGATGTAATCCGCCCCCACGTTGGCTGCGTACCAGTCCTCCAAGTCGTTTAAGTACTCTGTGTAGCTGGTGAGCCAGTTGATGGCCGGGTAATGCCTTGCATAAGCCAAGGACTTATCCAGCGCAAGGAAACAGCGGACGAAACGTTTCGTATTCTGGGTCACGGGCTCGGAAAAATCGCCCCCCTGCGGGGAAACCGCCCCGATAATGGTGACGCTCCCGTCGGTGCCGTTTAAGTTCTCCACATACCCGGCGCGCTCGTAAAAAGCAGACAGGCGGCTGGCTAAGTAAGCAGGGAACCCTTCCTCTGCGGGCATTTCCTCCAGACGGCCGGAAAGCTCCCGCAAGGCCTCTGCCCACCGGGAGGTGGAGTCTGCCATAATTGCCACATGGTATCCCATGTCCCGGTAATATTCCGCCAAAGTCAGCCCTGTGTAAATGCTCGCCTCGCGGGCTGCCACCGGCATATTCGAGGTATTGGCAATCAAGGTGGTCCGGTCCATCAGGAGGTTCCCGGTCTTAGGGTCTACCAACTGGGAAAATTCCTCCAATACGTTCGTCATCTCATTCCCCCGCTCCCCGCAGCCAATGTAAATAATAATGTCTGCGTCAGACCACTTGGCAAGCTGGTGCTGGGTCATGGTCTTGCCTGTCCCGAACCCGCCCGGGATGGCTGCCGTGCCGCCTTTTGCAATGGGAAATAACGTATCTAGGATACGCTGGCCTGTCACTAAAAGCCGGTCTGCCGGGTAGCGTTTCTGGATTGGCCTTGGGATGCGGATAGGCCACTGCTGAGCCATCCGGAGCTCTTTTTCTTCCCCGGATTGGGTGCGGACAACGGCCAGCGGCTCTTCAATCGTATAAGCGCCGTCCTGCACAGTGCGCACAATTGTCCCTTCCACATCTGGGGGCGCCATGACTTTGTGGAGGATGGCAGGGGTTTCCGGCACCTCGGCAATCACCGTGCCGCCTGTTACCATGTCCCCTGCTTTTACCGTAATCCTCGTTTCCCACTTTTTCTCCCGGTCCAGCAAGTCCACGTTGACGCCCCTTGGGATATACGCCCCGGACTGCTGCCCGATTAATTGCAAGGGCCGCTCAATCCCATCAAAAATATTTGTGATAATCCCCGGCGCAAGGGTCACGCAGAGGGCGCGCCCAGCCCCTTCCACCTGCTCCCCGGGCCTAAGGCCTGTGGTTTCCTCAAAGACCTGGATGGTCGTCTGCTCCTTGGTCAGGCCGATGACTTCCCCTACCAAGCGGTGTTCCCCCACATAGACCATCTCGGACATCTTAAAGCCCAAGTTGCCCTTGATGGTGATAATCGGCCCGTTGATTCCATATATGTTGCCTGTCACATTCATAGGTACGTTTCCTCCTGCTCTAACTTCGTCACAAAGGATTCATCAATTAAAATATTCCTAGAGCGGATGACAGCCCGGATCCCCCCGCCAAAATCCATGGCGCTTACGGTAAGCGCCGCGCCTGTGCGGTGTTCCAATTCTTCCTTTTTCCCTGCATCCGTGGGGTTGATATAGATTGTGACATCTTCCGTCCCGGCTACCTCTTTTGCCATCTTGATTTTGGCGGCCAGATATTCTAGGTACTGGCCTGATTTTTGGTATTCTTCCAGCAGAAGGCGCACTTGTTCCATGACTTTCCCCTTCCACTCTTTCTTGCAGTTATCCAGCAGCCGTTTCTGGCGGACGGATTCCTCGGACACCTTCCGCCGCATCTGCCTGCGGATTTTGGTTTCTTCGATCTGGAACTTGTGCTCCATTTCTGTCTGCTTATAATTCTGGAACTCTTCCAGCTCCTTTTCGCAAGATTCCTGATATTCCCTGATTAGGGCTTCGCTTTCGCTGTTTGCCACGTCAATGGTAAACTTCTGGAACACCTCCAGTTTTTCCTTTATCTGCATCCTGTTCCCTCCTGTCCTGCTTTTTGCAGGGAAAATGCCCACAGCCTGCTATGTAACTTCCCTGCCTGTCCACCTAGCGAAAACTCTGGCTAAATGGATCTTGGCATACGCCAGCCGCCATGCAGTGGCCTTCCCTGCCTATCCATGCAGTTAAAGTTTCAGCCCAATGGCTTCGCTGACATAATCCGTAATGAAATTTTCTTTCCGGCCAGTCCCATGGCGGTCCGGAATCTCAATCAGAAGGGGCAGCCGCCGGTTCAGCTTCACGTCGTCAACCAAATCCGGGAACTCCCTGCCGAACTTTTCCGTCAGCAGCACAATCCCGACTTCTTTGTCTTGGAATACTGCATCCAGCGCGTCTTTCAGTTCTTGGCGCTCATGGACCACGACGCCTTCCACGCCTGCAAGGCGCATGCCTGTATAAGTATCTTTATTGTCACTGATGAGGTACATTTTCATAACTGCCTCCTAAATGAACGGCTACCCTAAAATAGAGAAGGAAATCAAAAGCCCGTACAATGCAATGGATTCTGCCAATGCCACGAAAATCAGCGCCTTACCCATAATGCTGGAATCCTCGCTCAAGGCCCCGAGGGCTGCGCTTGCCGCGCTTGCTACTGCAATGCCCGCGCCGATACAGGAAAGCCCAGTAGACAGGGCCGCTGCAAGGTAACGCCAGCCTTCTACGTTAGAAGCCGCAGCTTCTGCCGCCTCCCCTGCCGCCTGTACATTCCCGCTGAACAAGAGGATATCCGCCACCAATACCGTGCCGAAGAAGAAAAACAGGTTGCTTGCCAATGCGGCCTTAAAGCCCCCTTCTTTCCGCTTGCTTAACAAGAAACCGCCCACTGGGATAATCATGCTGCAAAGTAAAATTACCACTAATATCATTTTTGTTACCATTTTCCATTCCTCCTACTGATTCCTATTTTTAAATGAAACAAAAGGTTTCCCATTTCCTGTGTAAAAACGGCTGAACATTTCATAGTACTCAAGGCGCAATACCTGAATCCCTACTACCAGCCCTTCCAGCCCGGCTACCAAGGCGTTCCCCAAGATAATAACCACCCAGTTGGGGTTGCCCCGCTCCAGCCCGGCAAGGGTCATGACAACCCCCATCATGCCTGCGTGGCTCAGTGCAAATGCCCCCACGCGCACAAAGGAAATCGTGTTGGTGGCATAACTTAGCACCACGTCAAACCCTTCCACCAATGCCTCCACGAAAAACATTACCTTGCTGCCTTCCGGGAACAGATGGCCTTTTTTCTCCACCAGATGGGCCAGGGGCTCTTTGAGCAAAATGGCAACCAAGGGAATCCCTACCATGGCCCCAATCAGCGCCGTAGCCGGCAAAGCGTGCCCCGTCACAAACAGCAGTGCGCAGGCTACTACGAAGCCATAGCAGATAAGCCCCGCCAAGCCGCTCTGGTTAAAAAGCAGCCTTCCGTATTCCTTGGCACGGACTGCATTTACCATGTTAAGGGCCATAGCTAAGAGGATCAGCCCTGCGCCAAAGCCAATGGCTAACATCAGCGTCGTCATAATATTGTCCATAGGCTTCATCCACAAGGCCGGGATGGTTTCCTCAAACCCGAAAAAGCTGCCATAGAGGAACCCGAAAATTACCGACCAGATGCCCCCCACTGCAACAATCCCTGCAAGGCGCATCCCTTTTATTTTATACAGGAGCGCGCCGCCTAAGACAAGGCATGCCCCCTGCCCCACGTCGCCGAACATGACGCCGAACATAAAGGTATAAGTAAGGGCTATGAACAAGGTTGGGTCCATCTCGTTATAGCCGGGAAGGCCGTACATTTCCACAAACATCTCAAAAGGCTTTAAGATTTTGGGGTTTTTCAGCTTCGTCGGGGGCTTGCTGCCCAAGTCGTCCCCGGGCTCCTCCTCCACGCAGTTGATTTTCTCATCCATGGCAATTTCCCGCTGCAGTTTTTCCGCGTCCTTATTTGCCATCCATCCATACAGGATGTAGCGTTCCTCCCCCTCGTTGAGGGTATTGGTGCACGCCGCGAATTTGCGGATTTCAAAGTTGCTGCAATAGCTGTCTAGGCAGTCGCAGGCTGCAAGGATTTCCTGCTCCTTGGACTTTACCAGATCGGCCGCTTGCATCTTAAGCCCTTCTAACTTCTGTTCCTGCTCCCGCAAAAGCTTTTCCGCCCGTGCAAATGCCTGTTTGGGGGTATCCTCCAAATCGTCCGGGATTTGGATTTCCTCAAACTGGAAGGAGGAATATACGGCCTCCACCCGTTCCAGATGGGTATGGGGCACGAAATAGACCCCCCATACATACTCGCTGTCATTGTTGCATTCGTAAAACAGCGTGTAGGGGTTGTGGTACAAATATTGCTCCATCTTATGGAAATTTTCCACTTTAATCCGCCCGAACCGGTAATCAATAAAATGGAAATCCCTCAGCTTGCATAATTCAAAATCCAGCCCGATAAACGGGGCTGTCTGGGCCATCCATTCCTTCGTCCGGCGGATTTCCCCGCTGAGCCCTTCCTTCTTCTTTAGTACCTCCTCTAGCTGCCCGTAGGCCCCAAGGATAATTTCCTGCGCCTGCTCCTGCGTTACTTCAAGGTCCGTCTTATGTAAGGGCTCTAAGTACTCCTTTAGCTCTTCCCCCTTCTGGGCCGTTTCCTTATACAGGTTTGTTTCCACAAAAGGGCGTACATTTTTTAAATTGTTCAGGCTAGTCATTGCATTTTCAAAGTGGATGTCGTATTTGCCCAAATACAGCTTCACCACCCGGTCAATGTCATATTTTGGCCCGGTAATATGCAACAGCTTCATTTTCTCAACCAAAGCGTTCCCTCCGTTCCTTAACTATTTAAAATCAGCTTGCGGATTTCCCGTGCCGGGACTTGGTAGCGTATGCCCTCCAAGGCAGCCGTTAAGTGCTCAATCTCCTGCTCTTTTTCATAAAAATAGCAGAATACCGGGGCCATGGAGGCCGGGTATTTCTGGCAAAGCCGCTGGTACATGTTCCCCATCACCCTATGGTAGGAAACCTCGTCCTGCATGTCCACCAATGCCTCCCGCCCCTTAAAATACGCGGTAAGCGCCAATACCTTGCAGAATTCCCCCGTCTGCCCTGTTTCCAGAAGCTGTTCCAATTCCCGCCGTTTCAGCTTATAATGGACCGGGATCAGCATCTTCGCCAGTTCCCCCGGCTTTTGGCCAAAAAACCGCTTGCCCCGGTACATCCACATAATGTTCAGCCAGTCGATTTGGGTCCCGAACACTTCACGGAGCACCTCTTTCATCTGGCTGCCGGAAAATTTCCCAATCTGTTTCCAGACATCTGTAAAATAGGAAATTTCTACCCTTGGGACAGAATCCCCATATTGGAGCTGGGCATGGTACAGCTCCATGGCTTTCCGCTGCTGCCCGTTCCCGAATAAGTACAGCTTCCGGTAATCCTCAAGGATGGAATTGTGTATCAGCTCTTCCACCTGGCCCCGGTGCCGGATCTCTTCCCGGCCGCCGTAAATCTTCCCATAGCTTTCCTGCTCCCGCAGGAACCCGATGGTTTCTTCCACGGTCTGGAATTCGGTAATCCGCTCAAAATCCTCTTGTTTCAGCAGCCGGCTGCGCATTGCCCTTGTCTTGGTAACCAGCCCGCTGTACGTAAGCAATTCTCCTGCCATGGCTACACCTCTGTGATCTTCCCAACAATCTTCTGGGCAACCTCTTCCAAATGTTCCCCATACGTTTCATTCAGGAGGGCAACCTGCCCTTGGTTTTTCTCCACAAGCTGGCGGATTTCCTCTTCTGTCTGCTCTTTCAGCTGGGTCTTCAAGATAGACAGCCGGCCTTCCATCTCCTGCTCTAATTCCAAGGCAGAGTCTTCCATTTTTTTCCGGTTTTCTTCTAACAGTTCCTCACGGCGCGCGGCGGCTTCTTCCATGAGCTTCCCGGCCTGTTCTTCTATTTCATAGAGGCCCATGATGATTGCGTTCATGGTATTCCTCCTCCTTTCCAAAATACAGCTTCATTGCAAACTCCCGGTTTTTCGTCCCAAGCGCCATATGCACGGAAAGATCCCGGGCGATTTCCTTCACCATATTTACTACCAGCCTGCGGGCTTTTACATCCTTCGACCGGTAGACATTCCCTTTCTCTGGGTATTGGCAGAATATCCGGAGCAAATAATTCCTTCCCTCCTGCTCCACAAGCATAGCCAGATGGTAGGACACAAATAACTTCTGGCACAAAGTGCCGCCCAAAAACATCCCAAAGGCAATCTTTGGCATTAATTCCTCTGGGATTTCATGGCCTGTTTTATTTTTCACCTGCAAAATACACCCGGATCCTGGATGGTGGAACCGCTCCTGCACTGCCTTTTTATAATGCAAGAACCCATAATTTTCATACATATAGCAGCGCATGAAATCCTCCGTCAATTCCTTGCACAGTTCTTCCATGGTGCTGGCTGACTCTGGGCCAAGGCCGCTGGTTTCCGTGCTCAGGTTGCCGCGGACAATGCCAAGGGCTACGTTATAAATCCCCACATGCCGCCGCTTTTTCCGCGCCAGCTGTGCCAAAACCGCCTCCATCCTGCGGTTTTCTTCCGCAAGCTTCTTAGCTGTCCCCTGCCTCCGCTTCTCTTCCTCCTGCACCTCCCGGTAACGAGCAAGCCCTTCTTTGATTGGCCCTACCAAGTCCTCCGGCAGGAAAAACGGCTTTAAAATCAGCCGGTACATCCATGCCTGGTTAAAAATCTCCAAGGTCCTTGCAATATCGCCTGCCTCCGCCATGCCTATCCTGACAGTGGAAGGGGATGCCATCCCTACCACGTCAAACAGTTCTTTCCCTGACATATGGGGCATCTCAAGCTCGCTTACCAGCACTGCTACCGGGTTATTCCCCACAAACCGCACCACATCCTCCGGCCGCTGGAAAAACCGGTATTCTATCTCTTCCCGGGAAGCCTCCAGCATCCGCCGGTACCCTTCAATATTTTTAACGTTATCATCTAATATAGCTACAAGTTCCACAACATTCCTCCCTTCATGGGCCAAAAAACTTCCCTCAGTACTGCCAGCCCATTTCCCATCACATCTGATTATAACAGACAGAAGGGAATTTTACAAAATTTTTTTCAAAACAACGAGAAACACATACAAGCTGCCCACATATGATACATTGTAATCAAAATATTGGAGGATTTGAACATGAGTGATTTAGCTGCTACAAACTGTGGATGCGGATGCGAAGGAAATAACAATGGGGGATGCTCCTCTATTATCTGGTTGATTCTCCTGCTTTGCTGCTGCGGCGGCGGATGTGGGAACGGCGGTTTCTTCGGCGGGAACGAAGGCTGCGGATGCGGCGGCGGGAATAGCTGCCTGTGGATTATCCTTCTGCTCTGCTGCTGCGGCGGCGGGAACGGCAATGGGTTCGGCGGCGGCTTCTGCTGCTAATCCATCCCGGTAAATGCCTGAGGCACAGCCTGCCAATCTGGCAGGCTGGCTGGCATGAAAAGAACCAACACGGCTGGCCCGTTTCAGCAAAAGCCAATCCGGCAAGCTGCAGGGCAGGCATGAAGAAAAACAACACGGCTGGCCCGTTTCAGCAAAAGCCAATCCGGCAGGCTGCAGGGCAGACGTGAAAAGAGGGCTGGCGCAGTGCGCGGGCCCTCTTTCCCATCCATTTGCTGCTAAAGTAACTCACCCTTGGATTATGCTTATGCATGGCAGCGCCAAAAGGCGTCCCCATACCGCCCTTATTCCGCCAGCACAAACTGCCCTACAAGCTCATCTAAAATATTTGCCTGTGCCGACAGCTCCTCGCTGGTGGCAGAAGCCTCTTCCGCAGTAGCCGCATTGGACTGCACCACCTCTGAAATCTGGTTGATGCCCAGTTCTGCTTGGCGCATCGCCTCTGTCTGGTCTTCCACCATCACTTTCAGGTTCTTGGAGAAATCCGCAATCTGCTTAATCCCGTCCACCACGGACTCAATGGCATTGGAAGCCCGCTCCGCTGCCCGGTTCCCTTCCGTCACTTCCCGGATGGAGCCTTCAATCAGTTCCCTTGTATCCACTGCCGCCTGTGCGCTCTGGTCTGCCAGTTCCCGGATTTGGTCTGCCACAACGGCAAAGCCCCGCCCGGACTCCCCGGCCCTTGCTGCCTCAATGGACGCATTTAAGGAAAGCAGGTTGGTCTGGGCTGCAATAGATTCGATTTCTGAAATGATGTCCCCAATCCTTGTAGAAGCGTCATTGATCCGCTGCATGGCTGACATCATGGTATTCATTTCTTCCCGGCTGTTATCCGCCTCATTGGCATAATGCTGGGCTTTCAAGTAGGATTCCCCTGCGCTCTCCGCGCTCTTTTCCATCGTCACTGCAATATCCGTAATGGTTGCATGGAGCTCCTGCACGGCCTGGGCCTGTTCCGTCGCGCCTTCTGCAAGGTTCTGGGACGCCGTTGCCAGGTCCCCGGAACCAATGGACACATGGTTGGACGCCTCCCCAATGGAAATCAAGGTCTGCGTCATCTGGTCCCTCAGCCCGCGCATGGATTCATAAAGTTTCCCAAAATCCCCGGTATACCGTTCCGAAACACTGGAGCGGACTGCATAGTTCCCCCCAGCCATCTCGCCCAGCACGGCATCAATGTCATGGATAATCACATTCAGGTTATCCGCCATTTCCGACGCATCCTTTTCCATATGCTCCACTTCATCCCCGGTTTCTACCAGCGGGAAGGGGGAGGTAAGGTCGCCGGATGCAAAGGTCTTAAGCCGGCTCCCCAGTTTCCCCAAGGGGTCCGAAATCCTCTTTGCGATATCTTTCCCAATCCTGTTGGAAAACAGGATCGCTACTGCGACTACCGCCACAATCACAGCCACCAATACCCAATCCACCACATTCAGGGTATTGGAAAGCGAGTTCCCCTCGTTTACTTTTACGTCCAAAAGCCCCTCCAGCTTCGTGTAAATGCTGTTATAAACGCCTGCCAACTCCCCGAGGGCAATGTCCTGTGCCTGCTTACAGAGCTCCCGGTCAGTGGTTGCCCCTATTTCCATAATCTTCGTATCCAGTTCCCAATATGTTTCGAGTTCGGCTTTTATCTCATCATACGTTTTCCTGCCGTCTTCTGATACGATAGTTTCTTCTATTTTCGCAAAATCTTCTTCAAATGCCGCCTTGCTGTTTGCATGCTGTTCCACTACTGCAGCAATGGCATCCGGGTCGTCGTACCCAATGGCGGCACGTAAGGATGACCTTACGTCTGCAAATTCAAACATTGCCTTCCCAATGTCCCCTTGGGCAAACCCAAAATTATGTAATGCATAGGAATACCTGTTAGATACCACCAGCAACGCTATCAGCCCCAATACTGCCACTGCCACCGTAATTGCTGACATCTTTGCAAAAGATCTGGTGAGCCGCTTCTCAATACCCGCCTGTTGTTCATTCATTACTCAATCCATCCTTTCTCCCTGTACTTATGCAATCCTCTTTTTCATGCCCGCAAACAATTGGGCCAATTTATGGAATTGCTTTTTCCAGAATTATTATATCACACTTAACAAAACATTCAATAGGAAAAGCCCTTTTTCTTTTCGCAAAAACCCGCTCATTTTACCCTCCCCGTCCCAAAACGGAAACTGGGTTCCCTGCCCGGGCTTTGGGCGGCATAGCCCGGGCAGGGTACATTCCCCTCTAAACGGGACACCCATTTCCCTTAACTGCCCTCTGGGGATAAGCCCTGCGAAAACAGCGCGGTTATATCTTCCCTGCCAGACGTAGTTCCGCCTGCTGTTGGGGATAAGCCCTGCGAAAACAGCGCGGTTATATCCCCCTGCGGCTCCTCTCTGGGTACTGGCGCCTTTTTGGCCCTTCCTGCCTATCTTGCTGCTCTTTTTCCTGGCGCCCTTTCCTCTCGATGCAGGCTTCATCTATTTCATAGACACTGTTGCCGTCTATAATCAATTTTCCCATAATGCTCACACATTCCTTTCCCTTCATTTCAGCGCGGGCAGAACTGGGACAAAGAGATTCCCACCCACCCGCCCTGCCCTTACTATTATATACTTTTAGGGCCGCGGAGGTTCAAAGGCCCCCTTGAAAAACATTTGTCATATCCCGGCCCTGCCCCACATAGATTAAAATAAAAAAGGTGAACGCAATGGAAGCAATCGACACCCTGATTCAAGATAGGCACCTTGAAATGATAAAAGCCGCTATCCCATATCTGGACAATTCCCGGCAGAAAAATATGGCGATGCTGGTAAAGTGCATGGAACTGCAAAGGACCATGGCCTTGTTCCAGACCCCCGGGGCTGACTTGAAAATGTGCTCCGAAGAGGAGCGGGAAGACCCGGTACAGATGCTTACGGCCATACGGGAATACTGCACGGACAAGGAAAAAGAACTGATTGACAGCATGATTAATTTTGCCCAGATGTTTTCCACCTATGGGGCTTTATTCAGCGCCACTTGAATCCCAGCACAGAAAGGACAGATATGAACCCACAGGATTTATTGAACAACCCGCAGCTGCAGCAGAATATCTCCCCCGAAAAGCTAAAGCTTTTCATGGAGCTTGCCAACAGCACTTCCCCAAACACTTCCTCTCCGCAGGCGATGGCGGAATCTTTGAAAAATGCTTCGGAAAATGCGAAACAGCAAGGGATGGATTTTTCCTCTGCCGAACGGGACTTGATTATCGAAGTATTGAAACAGGGCATGCCGCCCCAAGAACAGAAAAAGGTAGAACTGCTGATGCAGATGATGAAAACAATGCGGAAATAACTTCCCTGCATTTTGGCTGAAAATGGAAAAAGAATTCTTTGGAGCCGCCGAAAAAGGCTGCACGGGCCCAAAGAATTCTTTTTGCCTATCCGTCAAAGCGTAGATAGATGGCGCTATTTTGTAACCTCCTGAATGATGCACTGATGGCTTTTTGCAGCTTTATCATAATTAATGCCTACCAGAAGGATTTTCCCGGCATAGCCTTCCAGCGATTTGGCATATTGTTTTTCCAGTATTTGGCTGATTGCCCCTTCCGCGGATTGATTCCATTTTAATTCCACTACAATAGCCGGTTTATCCAGATGGTTCTTCCGGGGCAGGAATACAAGGTCTGCAAAACCTTTCCCAGCGGGCAGTTCCCGGACAATCTTATAGGAAGCCCTTGCGCTGAAATAGGCCAAGGAAACGGCACAGCTTAAAGAATTCTCATTGTTATAGGTTAAGATAGAGGAAGCCTCCCCATGGATTTCCTCCAGGCCCCTTGCCACGGCCTCTGCATCCTTTTGCAAAGTAGCCTCCAGCAGCTCTTCGGAGGCTGCAATCGCTTTTTCCCAGCCCGCCCCTTTGATGGCGGTTGCAAACTCATATTCTATTTCTTGGTTCGGGATGAAAACCTCTTTCTTCTCCATGCTATAGGCAAGGTAGCCCAGATGGACCAGCAAAGTCAGCACGTCGTCTTTCCCTTGGAACAATTCTTTGGAATCACATCCCCTGCCATAATATGCGGCCAGCATTTCCCCACCATGGACTTGCCAAACCGCCTTGGGCGGCTGACGCAGACGTATTTCTGCCGGGTCCCAAGCACCTTGTTGGTGCAGGAAATCAGGCCTGTTTTGTCCACATATATTTCTGAACGGAGGGATTCTGCAAACCCCTCCGTCCCCGGATTTAAATAAATTCCCATCCTGCCCCCTCCTATCTGGGTTCTAAAAAACCTCCCCCAACGCTACATAGTTTTAGGAAACCGCTGGACAATCTTATAAGAAACACCCTGTTTCTTCATGGCATAATATGTATTCTTAATATCGCCCTGGCACTGTAAGAACTCCCCTATGGTTTCCATCACCTTTTCGTAACTTTTTGCTGTTACTTGGAAACCCCTTAGCCAAATCAGGCCATAATGCAGTGGAAGTTCCCTTTGCGGCGGAATAAGAACCATAAAATCTTTCCCATTTATTGTAACCAAGGCCCGCTGTTCTTCCAAAGCTAATTGGAATACCTCCTCATCACTTTTGCCCGCACAAAACCTATCCAACACATGGATGGCATCATGCCCATACCTTCTTAAAACCGGTATCGACTTTTGGGTAATATTTTCATCCAACAGTATCCTCATCCTTCTTCCTGATATGGAATATCTAATACATTGATTACATATTCCATCGCCTCCCCTATTTCTTTTTCGGTCAGATGGTATTCTTCGCAAATCTCTTTGGAAGTCATCCCATCTTTAAAACAGGCAACGATAAGGCTCACAGGTATCCTAGTATTCCGGATTGCCGGCATGCCGCTTAATTTTTTCCCATCTATCTGGACTGCGTGGAATTTCTCTGCCGCCCAGCCAAAATACTGTTCAATTTCCTGATAATCCACAGGCCTGTCTTTTAATAATAAAATTTTATTTTCCCTGCTTTTATGATATGTGTTCTGGCCTTTGTTTCCACACGGCTGATATTCATTTTGGGCATGATAACTATATTGGAGTGTTTCAGAAGAAACTGGGATACAATCTTCCGCCAAAAATTCTGCATATTTATTTTTTTCCACGAACCTGCCCCCTTCCCTATTGCTTAATTGTCCATGGTATGGCGAAACTATGCGCACTTCGGCGCGTATCATAGCTGCCGCTATTATACCATATGCTCCGCATCATGGTATGGTAAAACGATGCGCACTTCGGCGCGTATCATAGCTGTTGCTATTATACCATATTCACCTTTTCCCTGTAAATCCTGTTTTAGTTTCCTTATCATCCACTCCCCACATTGGATCTGAAACAAAAAGTAGCGCAGGCCATTTTGCCGCCTACGCTATTTTTCTGCTGGTATTACAAAATATTTGAATTCTGCCTTACTTCATCACGATATTGATAATCCGCCCCGGCACATAGATTTCTTTGACAACGCTGCCGGAAAGTTTGCTGCCCAAGGCTTCTTTCCCAGCTGCAATGGCGGTATCTTTGTCCACGTCCACCGGCAGGGTGACGGTTGCCCTTGTTTTGCCATTGATCTGGACGGCCAGCTCTACGGTATTTTCTATGGTCTTGGCTTCGTCATATTCCGGCCATGCGCACTGGTATACCCTTCCTGTATACCCGCAGGCTTCCCAGATTTCCTCCGTAATATGGGGGGCTACCGGGTTTAAGAGGGTTAAGAACGTCCCAAATTCCCCCCTGCTGACGCTGCCTGCCTTGGAGAACTCATTGAGCATGGACATCATGGCTGCGATGGCTGTGTTGTATTTGAGGTTCTCATAATCCAAGCTTACCTTCTTGATGAGCTGGTGCATTTTTGTTTCAAATTCTGGCCGGTACCCTTCCCCGTCCACCAAAATGTCCTGCAGTTTCCACACCCGCTCCAAGAACCTGCGGCAGCCCTTCACGCCGTTTTCCGACCATGAGGCGCTTAAGTCGAAAGCCCCGATGAACATTTCATAGGTACGCAGGGTATCTGCCCCGTAATCCATGACAATGTCGTCCGGGTTTACCACGTTCCCCCGGGATTTTGACATTTTCTCCCCGTTTTCCCCAAGGATCATGCCGTGGGAGGTCCGCTTCTGGTAAGGCTCCGGGGTGGGCACAATGCCTTTGTCATAGAGGAACTTATGCCAGAACCGGGAGTAGAGAAGGTGCAGGGTGGTGTGCTCCATCCCGCCGTTGTACCAGTCCACCGGGAGCCAGTATTTTAACGCTTCCTTGCTTGCCAAGGCTTCTTTGTTCTTGGGGTCTGTGTAGCGCAGGAAATACCAAGAAGAGCCTGCCCACTGGGGCATGGTGTCCGTTTCCCGCTTCGCCGGCCCGCCGCAGCAGGGGCATGTGGTATTTACCCAATCCTCCATGGCTGCAAGGGGGGATTCCCCGTTGTCCGTAGGCATATAGCTTTCCACTTCCGGAAGCTGCAAGGGGAGTTCGCTTTCCGGCAATGCCACATAGCCGCATTTTTCACAGTTTACAATGGGGATTGGCTCCCCCCAGTAACGCTGGCGGGAAAATACCCAGTCCCTTAATTTGAAATTGGTTTTCCCTTTCCCAATCTTTTTTTCCTCTAAATATGCGATGATTTTCTTCTTGGCTTCTGCCACTTCCAGCCCGTCCAAAAACCCGGAATTCACTAATTTCCCTGTCGCAACGTCTGTGTAGGCTTCTTCCTGCACGTTGCTGCCCCCTGCGACTACCTCGATAATGGGAAGGCCGAATTTCTTTGCAAATTCCCAGTCGCGGGTATCGTGGGCTGGGACTGCCATGATGGCCCCTGTCCCATAGCTCATCAGCACGTAGTCGGAAACCCAGATAGGGATTTCCTTCTCATTGACTGGGTCGATGGCACGGATCCCGTCAATTTCCACCCCTGTCTTTTCCTTTGCCAATTCCGAACGCTCAAAGTCCGATTTCCTTGCCGCCTGCTCCTTGTAAGCTGCAATTTCCTCCCAATTTTTAATCTCGCCCTTATACTTTTCCAATATGGGGTGCTCGGGGGAAACTACCATGTATGTGGCCCCAAACAAGGTATCCGGCCTTGTGGTGTACACCGTAAGCTTGTCCTCTTTCCCTGCAATGGGGAAATCCACTTCCGCCCCCTGGCTCTTGCCAATCCAGTTCCGCTGGGAAACCTTCACCCGTTCAATATAATCCACGTCATTTAAGCCCTCGAGCAATTTTTCCGCATACTCGGTGATTTTCAGCATCCACTGGCTCTTAACCTTGCGCACCACCGGGGCGCCGCACCGCTCGCAGGCCCCGTTCACCACTTCCTCATTGGCAAGGCCCACCTTGCAGGAGGTGCACCAGTTGATGGGCATTTCCGTCTTATAGGCAAGCCCTTCTTGGAACAATTTCAGGAAAATCCACTGGGTCCAATGGTAATAATCCGGGTCTGTGGTGTTCACTTCCCTGTCCCAGTCAAAGGAATAGCCCAAGGCATGGAGCTGCCCCTTGAACCGTTCCACGTTGTTCTCCGTCACCACTTTCGGGTGGATTTTATTCTTAATTGCGTAGTTCTCCGTGGGGAGCCCAAACGCGTCCCAGCCCATGGGATAGAGCACGTTATAGCCCTGCATCCTCCGCTTCCTTGCCACAATGTCAAGGGCGGTATAGGGCCTGGGGTGCCCCACGTGGAGCCCCTGCCCGGAGGGGTAAGGGAATTCTACCAATGCATAATATTTCGGCTTAGAATAGTCCTCGGTAGCGGCAAACGCCTTTTCTTCATCCCAAACCTTCTGCCATTTTGCTTCTAAAGCCCTGTGATTGTATGGTACTGCCATTTTATATCCTCCTAAATCTCGGTATTCCAGCGTTCCTTAAAATACTCATGCTTTTAAAATTTTATCACACGGGGGGCATTTGTCAAGGAAATTTCTTGGATTGCTGCTTTTCCTTGTAACAGCCCAGCCTAAGGCCTCGCTGTTACGGAATCCAGCCCATTGAAAGTTTGCTTTCCGCAAAGGGCTGGATTTTAAGCTGTTTTATGCAGGAACGGCTAGTGGTTTTTCACAGGGCGGCCCATTTCGGTTTCCCATTTTCCTTCCACTGTCATATTATAATAAAAAAGCAATTCAGGAGATTTACATGAGAAATTTTTATATAGAAACCCAAAACGTGAACGAGCTTTGCGACGAATACAACAATCCCGGCAGGGTGTATCTGGAAACCGCCCTGACCCAGATGCCCGCAGCCTATGCGGAACTGGCTGGAAATCCCGGGACCGGAGAAATCAGCGGCATGGTCCGGTTCTACCCAATTGGCGCAGAAGTCCTTGTCAATGCGGAAGTTTACGGCCTTCCAGTAAACCCGGACCCTTGCGGCTTTGATATTTTCGGGTTCCACATCCACGAAGGCCGCTCCTGCACCGGGACGGACAGCGACCCTTATGCCAACGCAGGGATGCATTTTAACCCCACCCTCTGCCCCCATCCCGCCCATGGAGGGGATATGCCCCCACTATTTGGGAACAACGGCTCTGCATGGATGATGTATGTTACCGACCGCTTTTCCATCCCAGAAATTATTGGGAAAACCGTGATTGTCCACAGCGGCGTAGATGATTTTTCCAGCCAGCCTGCGGGGAACGCTGGGGCAAAAATAGCCTGCGGGACAATTTCAGAAGTTTAAGCGAGCCATAAAAACCGTAAATGGGGGGCTGCTGGAACTTGCAAGGATTCTGCTTTATGCCAGCCTGCTGAGATCCATGCCGTATGCTGTAAGGAATCAAAGATTCTGCTTTATGCCAGCCCGCTGAGATCCGTGCCATATGCTGCAGGGAATCCTTGTTTTGCAGCAGCCTCCCTTGTTTAGATATCCGCCAGCTTAAACATCTCAATCATGTCGTTCAGCTCTACTGCTTGGGCTGACAGTTCCTGGCTTGTGGCAGAGCTCTCCTCCGCTGCCGCAGAATTGGACTGCACCACTTCTGAAATCTGCTCAATGGCAATGTTAATCTGCTGCATTGCCCCATTCTGCTGGTTGGAATTCTCTGCTACCTCTTCTACTGCCCGCACAATCTCTGAAATCCCATCAATCACAGACTGCAAAGCCTCCGCAGTCACCTGTGCAATCCGGCTCCCGTTCTCTACCTCATTGACGGCGTCTTCAATCAGCTTTCTGGTATCTTCCACCGCATCGGAACTCTGGCTGGCAAGATGCCCGATTTCCCCGGCAACCACTGCAAAGCCCCGCCCGGCTTCCCCAGCCCTTGCCGCTTCAATGGATGCATTTAAGGAAAGGAGGTTCGTCTGGTCTGCTATCTCTTCAATAGTCTTTATGATATTGGCAATCTGCATGGAAGCGGCG
This sequence comes from uncultured Lachnospiraceae bacterium, assembly GCA_910580195.1. GTDB lineage: Bacteria > Bacillota > Clostridia > Lachnospirales > Lachnospiraceae > Petralouisia. The sequence continues at coordinate 15,258 of CAJTWA010000031.1, read as the reverse complement.
CTGATCTTAGCCATGGCCTCAGTCATTTCCATGATATGCTGGTTGCTGGCAGCGGCCTGCTGCCCGATATCATCTGCTTTCTTGCTGGTGGAAACAGCATTTTTCGTATTCTGTTCCACCTGCTCTGCCAGATTGTTCACGGTGGCAAGCAATTCCTCAATGGAGGCCGCTTGGTCGGTAGCCCCTTCTGCCAGCGCCTGCCCGCTCTCTGCCATCTGGTTCGAGCCAAGGCCTACTTGGTCTGCCGATTCCCTGATATGCCCTAAGGTACCGCTTAAGGAATGGTTAATCCTGCGGACGGCCAGCAGGATTTCCTCAAAATCCCCGACATAGGAATCCCTTGCCCTTGACTTGACGTCAAAATTATTTTCTGACATCTCTCCCAGCAAATATTTGATATCCGTAATCATCTCGCCGATTTCGTGCACAATTTCCCCGGTGGCATCCGCCAAATCCTTGGTTTCATCCTTGGAATCAATCTGCGGGATTTCAGAATGTAAATCACCTTTTGCCAAATCCACAAGGCGGCCTGCACAGTCCTTGATCGGCCTGCTGATGCTGTCCGCCAGCTTCCTGACATTGGAAACTGCAAGGAGAATCGCTGCCAGCACAATCAGGGCCGTAATAGCAATCCCCACCATTGTTTCCACATTAAAATCAGAGATTGGCGCCGTAATGGCAATGCTCCAGCCGTCAGTGTTCTCTACAGGCGCAAACGCCATGATTTTTTTCGTCCCGCCATAGCGGTATGACCCAAAACCATTTTCACCTGCAATCATTTTCTTTTCCAGATTTGCCAAAGCCTTTAGCTTGGAATCTGTTTCTGCATCCTTGATGGAATTTTCCTTATTCACCACCAAATCCATATTTTCATGGGCAATGACTGCCCCTTCCTTATTTATCATATAAGCAGAGCCATTTTTACTTACATTGATCGACTCCATGATATCGTTCAGGAAAGTTTCTTCCGGCACAATGTAGACCACGCCTATGACTTCCGTCCCAAGGATTCCGTTCTTCCACATGGGCGCTGCGATAATAATGCTCATTTTTCCTGTGGTCTTGCTGATTAATGGCTCTGAAACACAAGATTCCCCAGCCATTGCCGTTTTGAAATAATCCCTGTCGCTGAAATCTTCCCCTGTAAAAATGCTGATGCCTTCGGTATTTAAAATGTTCCCCCGTGTCAGCCCGTTGGCTTTCACACGTTCGTCCACAACTTCCTGCTTTTCTTCCAAAGGCACATCATTCCTGATAAGGCGCGTCATGACCCCTAAATCTTCTGCCACATTTAAGTAAGACGTTATTTCCCATTCTACACGCTCTGAAGTCACCTGTGCTGTAGCCTTCATATTCCGCTCCAGAGTGGAATTGGTGCTATGGTTATTCAAGACGCAGCTCACAACCCCCAGCACCAGCAGGGGGATGATAATCAGCGCAAGGACTGATATGGTAATCCTCCCTTTCATAGTTTCATGGTACAATCGTTGAAACTCCTGTATGCTGAAACTTCTTTTCTTCTTATCCGTATGTTCCTTTTTTATTTTTTTCATACGGTTCCACCCTTCTTTCCATTCGATTTGAATTCCTTCCACACGTTCTGTCCCTGAAATCCCTTCCCGTACCCTTCTCCTTTCCCTTTACTGGGCATCAGGCTGCCTTTCTGGCAGCCTGATGTTTCATCCCCACTTTTCTGCCATCTCCCGGTTTCCCGGCCCCCTGGCAATCTTTTCTTTTTCCCTTTTCCTTCTTACGGCCCCTAAGGCTATGCCTTGCCTGTTTTAGCCTTCGCCGTTTTCAAACTTCCGCCCTTGCGGCAGCCTCTTTTTCCGGCTCCTAAAGCTATGGCTTGCCTGTTTTAGTCTTCGCCGTTTTCAAGCTTGTTTGCCCTTGCGGCAACCTCTTTTTCCTGAATGTCGGAGGGCGCCTGCTCATAACGGGCAAATTCATAGGAGAACAGCCCGCTCCCGCCTGTCATGGAACGGAGGTCTGTCATGTAGCCATAAATCTCCATATAAGGCACGTCTGCAGCGATTTCCGTCTTGCCGGCTTCTGCCGGGTTCATGCCAAGGACGCGGCCCCGGCGCTTGTTTAAGTCCCCCATAACGTCGCCGGTATACTTGTCCGGCACGACCACCTTCATGGAGGCAATGGGCTCTAAAAGGACTGGGGACGCTTCCATCATGCCCTTCTTAAATGCCTGGATGGTTGCCATCTTGAATGCCATCTCGGAGGAATCCACTGGATGGTAGGAGCCGTCGTAAAGCACCGCCTTCACCCCAACTACCGGGTATGCTGCCATAGGCCCTTTCAGCACGGATTCCTGCAGGCCCTTTTCCACGGCCGGGAAATAATTCTTGGGCACTGCCCCGCCGACTACCTGCTGCTCGAAGGTATACGCAGTTTCCAAGTCCCCGCTGGGCTCGAAAGTCATCTTTACATGGCCGTACTGCCCGTGGCCGCCGGACTGCTTCTTATACTTGTATTCCACGTCGGATTTCTTGCGGATGGTTTCCCGGAAGGCAATCTTAGGCCTGCTTAACTCAATCCCTACTTTATAGCGGTCCGCCAGCTTGCTGACTGCCACTTCCAGATGCTGGTCGCCGATGCCGTAAATCAAGGTCTGGCCGTTGGCGCTGTCATTTTCTGTCCGCAGGGTTAAGTCTTCCTGCATTAACTTCTGCAGCGCCTGTGAAATCTTATCTTCATCCCCTTTGTTCTTTGCCTTGTAGCGCATATATGTATAAGGGGTGGAAATCTGGGTCTTGCCGTATACTACCGGGACTGCCTTCGTGGACAGCGTATCCCTTGTGGAAACCTTGGTAAGCTTCGCCAATGCGCCGATGTCCCCGGCATGGAGCTCTGGGACTTCCTCTGGCTTATTCCCGCGCATCACATAAATCTTGCCGATTTTGTCATCCATGTTCTTCTCGGAATTAAACAGCACGTCATCTGTCTTGAGCACGCCGGAGTTTACTTTTATCAGGGAGTATTTCCCGATAAATGGGTCTGCAATGGTCTTGAAAATGTATGCGCTCTTGGATTTTGCAATATCATAATCCCCGTCAAATACTTCGTTGGTCTTCATGTTCACGCCTTTGCAGGGGCGTTTTTCCGGGCTTGGCAGGTATTTGACAATATCGTCCAAAAGGGTGTAAACCCCCTGTACCAGCGTGCTTGATCCCATGGAAACCGGCACGATGCTGCCGTCTGCCACATTGGTGCGCAGGGCGGAGCGGATTTCAAATTCGGAGAATTCTTCCCCGGCAAAATAGCGGTCCATGAATTCTTCGCTGGTTTCTGCCACTGCCTCCATCAATGCCTCCCGGCAAAGGTCCAGATTGGCCTTGGAATAATCCGGGATATCCGTTTCCACTACCTTGCCCTTGTCGTCCCAGCGGTTCCCTGTCTGTGCCACTACGTTGACGTAGCCTACGAACTTCTCATTTTCACGGATTGGGAGGTGGAAAGGCGCAATCCGTTTCCCATACATCTCCTGTAAATCTGCCACCACTTGGCGGAAACTTGCATTGTCGTCATCCATTTCTGTCACAAATACCATCCTTGGGATTTTGTATTTCTCACAGATGTCCCATGACTTCTGGGTCCCTACTTCAATCCCGTTCTTGCCGGAAACCACGATAATGGCTGCGTCTGCCACGCTGACTGCCTCTTCCACTTCCCCGACAAAGCCAAAATAGCCCGGGGTATCCAGCACGTTGATCTTGGTGTCCTCCCACGGGATTGGGATGATAGATGTATTTACGGAAAATTTGCGCTTTGTTTCTTCCTTGTCATAGTCGCTGATGGTGTTCCCGTCACTGACTTTGCCCATGCGCTTCGTCAGGCCGGCCAAGTATGCCATCGCTTCTGCTAAAGTTGTCTTCCCGCTGCCGCCGTGCCCCAGAAGCGCTACGTTCCTTATCTTGTCAGTTGTATAAACGTTCATATGAATTCCTCCAATACAAGTATTTTAATGATGTATATATTCTACTAAAATTTTTGGAATTTTACAACCTTTTTATTCAATATTAACTATTATTAAGAAAAAACTTTTCTGCTTTCCCGCTTCAACGTGTGAAATCATTGACTTTTCCCATGGTTTCCTTTATGATAAATTAAGATTGGAAAAGAATTGTGCCAGAAAGGATTTGTACATAATGGAAGTTGAAAAAATTGGCTTTATCGGCCTTGGGCTCATCGGCGGCTCCATTGCAAAGACCATCCGGCGGCTCCAGCCGGGCATCACATTGGTTGCCTACGACGTGGACAAGGAGTCCTTGTCCCTTGCGTTGGAGGAGCATACGATTGACGCCGCCCTCGGGGGGCTAGACGGCGGGTTTGCAGGGTGCCAGTATATTTTCCTCTGCGCCCCGGTGCAGAAAAATGCGGAATTTTTGGAAAAATTATCGGAATTTGCAGGGGAGCAATGCATCATCACCGACGTGGGCAGCGTAAAATCTGCCATCCATGAGGAAATTGCGCATACCCCCCTCGCGCCCTATTTTATCGGCGGGCACCCCATGGCCGGCTCTGAAAAAAGCGGGTATGCCCACGCCACCCCTTACCTTCTGGAAAATGCCTATTATATTATCACCCCCTCCGGGGAAACAAGCCCGGAGGCTGTGGGGCGGTTCCAGCAGTTGGTCCAGTCCCTTGGGGCTATCCCCATCCTCTTGGATTACAAGGAGCACGATTTTGTCACCGGAGCCGTCAGCCATCTGCCCCATATCCTAGCCTCCAGCCTTGTGAACCTTGTGGAAGGCTTGGACGGCGAAGACGGGATGATGAAAAAAATTGCCGCAGGGGGCTTTAAGGACATCACAAGGATTGCGTCCTCCTCCCCGGTGATGTGGCAGCAAATCTGCCTTGCCAACCGGGAACAGGTGCTGCGGCTTTTGGATGCGTTTTTGGAAGAGCTTGGAAGGATCCGTGGGGACATTGCCGGCTCTTCTTCTGAAAACTTATTCCGGTTTTTCCAAAATGCCAAGGATTACCGGGACTCCCTGCCCATTGCAAGCAGCGGCCCGCTCCCGAAAATTTATGACGTTTACTGCGACATGGTGGACGAAGCCGGGGGCATTGCCACCCTTGCCACCATCCTTGCCACCAACCAGATCAGCATTAAGAATATCGGCATTATCCACAACCGGGAATTCCAAGAAGGGGTGCTCCACATTGAATTTTATGAAGAAAAATCATTGCAGGAGGCCTTGGGGCTGCTGCGGAAATACCGCTACACCGTATATGTGCGGTAACCTCTCTGGCACGCCTGCCTGCTGCAAAAGGAAAAAATGCATCACGCATGAACCAGCCTTGTAACATATCAGACTAAACGAAAGGATTGTATAAACCACATGGAACTTACAAGAAAACATGCTTTCCGGGGAGAAATCTCCGTCCCCGGCGATAAATCCATTTCCCATCGGGGCATTATGTTCGGCGCCATTTCCAATGGGCTGACAGAAGTTACAAATTTCCTCCAAGGGGCGGACTGCCTTTCTACCATTTCCTGTTTCCGCCAGCTTGGCATTTCCATTGAAAATGACGGTTCCAAGGTCCTTGTCCATGGCAAGGGGCTCCACGGGCTGTCCGCCCCCAGCCAGATTCTGGACGTAGGCAACAGCGGGACAACCCTGCGGCTGATTTCCGGCATTTTGGCCGGGCAGAAATTCCAGACTACCTTATGCGGGGACGCATCCATACGGAAACGCCCCATGAAGCGCATTTTCACCCCCCTGTCTGAAATGGGCGCCCGGTTCCAATGCTGGGACCCCGGCCATTTCCCGGAGCAGCGGAAAAAAACAAGCTCGGACTGCGCGCCTTTTACCATCCAAGGGGGAGCCTTAAAGCGCATCCACTACTACCCGCCTATCGCCTCCGCCCAAGTGAAGTCCGCCGTCCTGCTGGCCGGCCTTTACGGGGATGGGATTACGAAGGTGACGGAGCCCGTCCTGTCCCGGGACCATACGGAACGGATGCTGTCAGGCTTTGGCGCAGACATCCTTTCCACGGACACCACAGCCGCCGTCTGGCCCCAGCCAAGGCTTAAGGGGCAGTCCATCCATGTGCCCGGGGACATTTCCTCTGCAGCCTATTTCATTGCCCTTGGGCTTATCTGCCCCCATGGGGAAATCCTTGTGAAAAATGTGGGGGTGAACCCTACAAGGGGCGGCATTTTAAAAGTTGCCCTCGCCATGGGGGGGAAGGTTTCCCTTTTGGATCAGCGGACGGTTTCCGGGGAACCTGTGGCCGATATCCTCATCTCCTCCAGCAGCCTCCACGGCACTGTCGTGGAAGGGGGCATGATCCCTACGCTGATTGACGAGCTGCCTGTGATTGCGGTGATGGCAGCGTTTGCAGAAGGCACTACGGTAATTAAGGATGCGCAGGAGTTAAAAGTCAAGGAATCCGACCGGATTGCCACGGTAACGGAGAACTTAAAAGCCATGGGGGCTGACGTTACCCCCACGGAGGACGGAATGGTAATCCGAGGCGGGCGGCCGCTGCACGGGGCGCGCATAAAGACATATGGGGACCACCGGGTGGCGATGGCCTTTGCAGTTGCAGGGGTAAATGCGGATGGGGAAACTTCCTTTGACGACGAAGGGTGCGTGACGGTTTCTTATCCCGGGTTCTTTGAAGATATGGGGAGGCTTGGGGAATAAAGGAGCCGCTATGCTTCCTTGCTGAACTATATTAAGAACAGGATAATAGGTACATTGGAGGTAACAGCATGGAACATCCATTGACAATTTGCCATGGTTCGCAAAAAATAATCCGCACCCCTATCTTCGGGGAAGGCAACCCAAGGAACGATTACGGGCTTGGCTTTTATTGCACGGAAAAGCTCTCCCTAGCAAAAGAATGGGCCTGTAACGAAGAAAACAGCGGATATGCAAATGTTTACCGCTTGGATTTGTCAGGCCTTACCGTCCTAAACCTGTCTGGGGAACATTACCATATCCTGAATTGGCTTTCTATCCTGCTGCAAAACCGTGTATTCAAGATAGCAAACGATATTGCCGCGGAAGGCAGGGATTACCTTCTGGAACGGTTCCTCCCGGACTATCAGCTTTATGATATTATCATCGGCTACCGGGCGGACGATTCCTATTTTTCGTTTGCAAATGCTTTCTTAAACAATACCCTGTCCCTTACGCAGCTTGAAAAGGCAATGTACCTTGGCAAGCTGGGGGAACAAATTGTGTTAAAGAGCCAAAAGGCGTTCAGGCATATTTCTTTCCAAGAAGCTGTCGCTGCGGAAAAAGAAATCTATTTCCCCAAAAAATCGGCACGGGACATGGAGGCACGGGACACATACCGCCGGGAACGCAAAAACAGGCGTGCATCCAGCGACATTTACCTGATTGATATTTTAAGGGAGGAGTGGAAAGAAAATGACCCACGCTTACGGCGAAACTTACCTCAACGATGCCATGAATAACCTTGGGGATATGTTTGACTATGCTATTTGCGACCTTGGTTATAAGCCGGAACGGTTTTTTCCCCAATTCCTTGCGTCCGGGGTTGCAGAACGGTTCGGAAGAGGAAACCCTAAGTATGTTGCCGGGCTTTCCGGGCCGGAGCTGGCAATTGAGGTGGTTTACCGGATGGAAGGAAAACGGCCTACTGTGGAGCCCTCGGTGGGCTGGGGTGAAAAAAGCCCAGAATATTGGGCAGGCTGGGCGCTGGCTTATTACCAGTGGTATACAGGGGATAGTTTTGCATACTTAGCGGGAAAAGGGCTAGGTTTTGGGCGGGTGTTATCCCTTTACCCTACGCTGCACGAAGCGGACATTACGAAATTTGCTGCAGTTGCAGGGCATATCGTTGGGAAGGGGATAGGCGCAGCCGAGGGGCATCTCCCAGAACGCCCCGGCAATCCCTGACAGAAAAAGCTATTTTGCATCCGGATGCAAAATAGCTTTTTTAATCCAGCCATTCACGGTTCTTCCCGTTCCACCGGTTTCCACGCCTGCCCGAACTTCACGTCCCGGAACAATGCGGCAAGGCCTGTAATCTGCTTAAGCCTTAGGATTTCGTCCTTGCTCATGCCCAGATGCTTGGAAATCCAATTGTCGGAACGGCCAATTTCATGGAGCTCTTTGACGATGTTGCTCATTAGGTCTACGTCATGGGTCCCCCTTGCCCGGTTATGGCGGATGGTGCTTGCCATCCGGTTGGAAAGGGATTTTTCAATGACGGTGACGGGCAGCATGCCCCCTTCCCGCTCGTAAATGTCCTTATGCTCCTTCATGATGCGGTAGCGGTGGAAGCCGTCTACAATGACATAGACGTCTTTTTCCTTCGCGTAATAGCATACAATCGGCATGGTATAGCCGTCCTCCTTGATGCTGTCATACAACAGGCGCATTTCCGGCGGGGCAACGGCGTTTGGGTTATATTCATTGGCTACGATTTTTTCAAACGGCACTGGTATTACCTGATATGCCGGGCTTTTGAAATTTTTGCTGCTCATTGGCAAAGTCCTCCCTGTGTTTGGAATCCCCTTGGTTACTTATTGGCAAACTCCCCATATTTTTTCTTGATTTCACGAACCTGCTCCCGCTCCTTGGCAGACAGCCCAAATCCCATGAACCTGCAAATATGGTCGTTTTTCAAAATGCAGAAGCACATGCGTTTCCAGCTTGGGATATCCTTGGTGGACTTGATATCGTCCGTGTGGTCTGGGATTTTTTCCAAAAATATGACTCTGGAATTTTTCTTGACGGTGTAGTTGGAAACCCCGTTCCGCTTGATTTGGTATCCACGGTCAATCAGCTCTTGGATGGTTTCTTCCGGAAGACCGCCCCCGGTTTCATGCCAGAATTTCATGGACGTCCGGAATTTTTTCACATAATTGTTCCGGATCCGCACGGGCAGGGTATCCAACAGGAACTTGGTGTAGGATTCCCATGTGTGGCCTTCCGGCAGCTTGATGTTCCGGTAGCCCATGGCCTTTGTCCTTGCGTACACTGAGCCGAAATTGACGCCCCGGACGCGGCCTACCAGCTTTGCCCAGATTTCCGGGTCAATGACACGGTACAGGTTCAGGCTGTCCTTGGCATAGTCGTTGAATGGGGACGCTACCCGCATCTGGCTTGGCTTTAGGCCCGCCATGTAATATAAGTCGTACAGCTTGTTATAATCATACCCAAACTGGAAATTTGCCGCCCACACGTCGTTGTTGGTCCAGTCATACAAGGGGGAGGCGCTATAGACATCCTTAAATTGCTTGGCAATCCAGCACTGCCCCTCATACCCGTATTTCCGGTTCAAAAACCCGCTGTAGCGCTGCATGGACTCCTCTGCCCGCATCCCTAGGAGGCAGACGGTTTTCCGTTTCCCATGCTGCTCCTTATAGAACCGCCCGAATTGCTTAGCAAGAGCCTCCTGCGGCATCCGGTACCGGTAGTGGGTAAAGGGCTTGCTCAGATTGATGACATAGGGGTGGTTCGGCATAGGCCGTACCCAGATGTCCTTTTTCATGTCGTCCCAAGGATACCAAGTCATCTCATAGCTGCTTAAGGCTGTCCGGGTCGCCATGGGCAGGCAGACCCAGTAGAGTTCCATTTCCTGCTCCAGCCGCTGGAACGTCCGTTCCACATATTCCGTCGTCACGGTGTACTGGGCTTCAAAATCCTGATGGAACAGCCCGATGCTCCGCTTGGGGTAATGCTCCCGCTTAAAATCCAGCAGGAGGTTTAAGAGCACCCCGCTGTCCTTGCCACCGCTGAAGGAAACATAAATGTTGTCAAATTCCTGAAAGATAAAATGGAACCTTTCCTGAAGGGCTTCATAGACATTCTCCTTCTGATATTCCCGTACCATCATCTTCATCACACATCCTTACTCTTTGGTAAAATATTGAAATTTCTTTTCTATCATACTTCGAAAAGGAGGTTTTTGCAACTTATTAATTTCTGTAAGAGAAATGACTGTATCAAAATGCAAAGAAATTTCAGGCGCTGTCTGCTGCGGTTCCGCTGCGGAATACGCCTACGCCTTTTGCAAAGCCTTTCCCTGCCAATTGTTTGACAAAATATGGTCCTGACCTTATAATTACCATATCAGATAACGTATCAGGTAAAGGAGGTAACTTATGGCTTACAATCACTTGTTTTCACCCATAAAAATTGGCAGCGTGGAGATTCCCAACAGAATTGCGCTGATGCCAATGGGCGTACTCTCTCCCCGCATGATGAACCGGGACGGATCCTACACAAAAGACGGGGCAGACTATTATATCGAGCGGGCAAAAGGCGGCACTGGGCTGATTATTACTGGGATAGCCCCCATCCCGCCGGGGGAATTCCTGCCTTCCATTGTCAATAACCCTGCTACATATACGGAGAATACGAAATATCTGGCAGACGGCGTCCATAAATATGGCTCGAAAGTATTTATTATGATTTCAGCTATGTCCGGAAGGGCGGGCACCCCCGGCGGCATTGCGCCTTCTGCCCTCCCGAATGTATGGAACCCAAAGGAACTGCAGCGGGAAATGACCGCAGACGAAATCCGCCAGTATATCGAATGGTTTGCCATTGGGGCAAAAGCAGCCAAAGACGCCGGCGTGGACGGCGTGGAGATCCATGCAGTCCATGAAGGGTACCTTCTGGACCAGTTTGCCATTTCCTCATTTAATAAACGTACCGACGAGTACGGCGGGCCGCTGGAGAACCGCCTGCGTTTTGCAGTTGAGGCTGTACAGGCTGTCAAGGATAGGTGCGGAAAAGATTTCCCTGTTTCGCTGCGCTATTCCGTAAAAAGCTATACAAAAGGCTTTAACCGGGGAGCGGTCCCGGGCGAGGAATTTGAAGAGTTTGGAAGGGATTACGAGGAAAGCAAAAAGGCCGCCAGAATCTTGCAGGATGCCGGCTATGACATGTTAGACTGCGATAATGGGACCTATGACGCATGGTATTGGCCGCACCCGCCGGTATATATGCCAAAAGCCCTCAACTTAGAAGATGTTGCCCTGATTAAAAAGGAAGTGGACATCCCCGTCATCTGTGCCGGCCGTTTTGACGACCCTGATTTGGCAGACCGTTCCATTGCAGAAGGCAGGATTGACATGATGGGCATGGGCCGCCCCTTACTGGCAGACCCACAACTGCCCATAAAGTTTAGGGAGGAACGGCTTGACGATATCCGCCCGTGCATTTCCTGCCATTTTGGGTGCCTTGCCAGAATCGTCCAATTTGATTATGAGAAAATGGCGCTGAAGGACATCTCCTGCGCATTGAACCCAAGGTGCGGCATGGAGAACCATTACAATATCACCAAGGCAGGCACGAAAAAGAAGATTGCCGTTGTCGGCGGCGGAATCGCAGGAATGGAAGCAGCCCGGGTCTGCGCATTGCGCGGCCATGAAGTCGACCTGTACGAGAAAAAGGACGTGCTGGGAGGCATCTTCATTGCAGCGGCAGCCTTTGACTTTAAAGACGACGACCGCCGCCTCATTGAATGGTACCGGAAACAGATGAAGGACACGGGCGTCCATGTGCTGCTGCAGACAGAATTTAAGCCAGAAGACAAAGAAGGCTATGACGAAATCTTCGTTGCTACAGGAGCCAACGAAAGAAAACTGCCTGTGCCCGGCTTTGGCCAGCCGTCTGTCCGTTATGCGGTAGATGTGCTGCAGAACCAGAATATTCAGGACCAGAACGTTGTCATTGTCGGCGCCGGCCTGACTGGATGTGAGCTGGCATATGACCTAGCAAGGAAAAATAAAAAAGTCACCCTTGTGGAAACCTGCCCAACCATCCTGAATGTGGAAGGCTTATCCGCTTCTAATTACAATTGCCTCCGGGACCTGATGGACTATTACAAAGTTGACATCCTTAAGAATTCCAAGGTTATAAAATACGAAGACGGAAAAGCATATATTGAAACAACCACATACAATGAGCCAAATATCAACGACAGGGCCTTCAACCAGAGCCTGCAGGGCATCCATAGGGACGTAAAGCCAGTAGATGCAGACACCATAGTCGTATCCGTCGGCTATGTTTCCAACAGGGAATTATACGATACCATCAAAGCAGATAACGTACATCTTCTCGGGGATGCAGAAAAGCCCTCGAACCTGATGGGCTGCATCTGGTCTGCTTATACCATGTGCTTAAATATCTGACGCCATTTAGCTTTAGCGCGCCATAGGATTAATATTGGAATTTGGATTTAGGCAAAGAAGAGGGCTGCAGCGCCATTTTCGCGCAGCAGCCCCTTTTCTCTTCTTTTCTTAAAACGAACTTTCTTTCCAATACACAGGCAATACCGGGCTGCCCGGTATTGCCGTCCGGTATCAAAGATTCCACCATTCTACCCTATTATTCGCCTTGGTTTCTTTCTATTTCCCGATTTTCCCACTGCGTTTCACACTGCTCCAAGGCCCATAAATCTTCTGTGTTTTCTTGTTCAGCTTCGCACTCTTATAAGCACGCACACGCACGTAATACCGTTTCCCTTTCGCTAATCTCGGTATAGTCTTTGTAACCGTTTTGTTTTTGGTGACAGTAACCGTTTTCACGCCCTTTTTGAAGGCTTTGCTGGTGCAGTACTGGACTTGGTAGCCTGTAGCGCGTTTGTCTTTTTTCCAGCTCACCTTTAATTTCCTGCCCTTTAATACCTTTAAGGCCGGCGCAGAACATTTGGATGGGCTGACTTTTACCGTTACCTTCAGGGATTTTGCCTCATACCCGGAGACGGTGGCTTTGACAGTGATTGTGGCAATCCCTGTGCCCTTGATGGTAACTTTGCCTTTCTTATCTACGTCCGCCACCTTCTTATCGGAGGACTTGTAAGTGATTTTTGCACCCTTCACTGCTTTTGCCTGCAAGGAAAATGATTTGTCCCCGTATTTCTTTGCAAATACTTTCTTGCAGGTAAGGCCTATGGGTTTTTTCTCTTGGCTGGGCGTGTCTTTGCCGCCTGAAGCCGGGTTGATGGTAAATGTTTTCGTTACTGTCCCGGTGTAGCTCCCTGCCCCTGTGACAATGGCTTTGGCTGTCCCGGGCTCGGTATTGTTTTCATATTTCACGGTATAGCTGGTACCGGACAGTTTCTTTTCCCCTTCCATTACCGTTACCGCTGGCTGCTTTGGGGTCCCGTCATAAGTATAAACAGTTTCGCTTAAGGTTACGGTAAAGCCCGCGCCGGAAATGTCTTTCGGATCTTTCGGGCCTGTTGGATCTGTTGGCCCTGACGGCCCTGATGGGTCTTGCGGCCCTGATGGGGCTTGCTCAATGGTGAATTCCCTCTCCACTGTCCCGGCATAAATCCCTGTCCCGGTGACAATGGCCTTGGCTGTACCGGGGTCAATATTGTTTTCATACTTCACGGCATAATTAGTGCTAGGGAGTGTTTCCGTCCCTTTCATTACAGTTACCGCTGGCTTTTTTTCTGTTCCGTCGTAAGTAAATGTGCTTTCATTTAAGGTTACGGTAAAGCCTGCGCCAGAAATGTCAATCCCTTTGATGGTAAATTCCTTGGCAACTTCGCCGATGTATTCCCCGCGCCCTTTCACAACCGCCTTAGCTGTGCCGGGATTTACATTACTTTCATAGGTGACGGCAAAATCTGCGGCGGGCATCAGCTCTGTTTCACCTTTTTTCACGGTAACAGCGGGCCTTTTTTCTGCGCCGTCATAATCGTACTCTTCCTGTTCCAGCGTTATGGTAAACGTCCCATTTGAGATATCATAAATCTCCTTTTTCAAATCGTCCACGCTGGGGCACTGCCCGCCGGAAAACGGAAAGCCCTTCTGGGCTGCAAAGGCTTCTGCCGCAGAGCCTGTCTCGCCATATACCATCAGGTCTTTGTAATACTCCGCGCCATCAATGGTAGCTTCTTTATCAATGTCGGTAACAGATTTTGGAATAGCCAGTACCCTAAGGCTTGTGCATCCCTCAAAGGCTCTTGCGCCGATACGTTCTACCCCTTCTTGCAGGTATATGCCCACTAAATTCCCACAGAAACCAAATACATACTGGTCAAGGTACTTGACTGTCCCCGGGAATGTGACAACCTTTAACCCATAGCAGCCCCAAAAAGCAAAGCTTCCAATCTTTGTGACTGTTTCTGGGATCTCAATGGAAGTAATCCCGGCATCCCGAAACAGCCCGTCGCTAATTTGGCTTATATTTTTCGGGAGGACAGCTTTCTTAAGGCTGCTGCACCCGTCAAATGCGTAGTTTCCTATCTCTGTTACGGTATCCGGGATTTCCAGCTCCGTAATCTTGGTGCACCCGTCGAAGGCACGGTCCCCAATGGCCGTAATTTCTTTTGGGAGCGTTACCGTTTCCTGCACAACCGGGCAGGCTACCAACTTTGCCCGCCCCTTCTCATACAGGCATTTGTCAAACACCTCGTAGGGCGACCCTTCCTGAACCTTGAATTCCGTTATGCCGGTGCAGCCGTCAAAAGCCCCTCCTTCCATTCTCATCCCTGCCGGGAGCACAACTTCTGTCAGGCCGGTACACCCGCGAAAAGCCCCCACGCCAATCTTCCGTTCCGCTGCTGGCTGCCCTTCCTGGAAGGTAAGGCTTTCTAAAGCAGTGCAGGATTCAAAGGCGCTCATGCTTACATCCGTTACGCTTAAGGGGATATGGATGCTTTTTAAGCTGGTACATCCGGCAAAAGCAATATTCCCTATTGTTTCCAGCCCTTCTTCGAAAACTACTTTCTCCAATTGGCTGCAGCCATAGAAAGCCCTCCACCCGATATGCTTCACTGATTTTGGGAATACCACTTCTTTCAGGTTCACGCAAGTGTCAAATACCTCCCTGTCAATCTCCTCTATTTCCGCCAAAATCGTAACTTTTGTCAGCGACCTATTTTCCCTGAAAATCTTATCTTTCATCCCTGTTACGGAAATACCTTTTACCACAGCCGGGATGGTAATTTCCCCGCCTTTCCCTTTGTACTCCGTCAGGATGCCGTTTGCATCTACTACAAAATCCTTTTCGTTAACCGTGCTGTCGCCGCCCGTGGCAACCCTTTGGGCCTTGGGCGTCCCTTCTTCTTGGCCTCCACCCTGCGCCCCTACGCCTGCTGCCTGTTCCCCGCCGGATAATCCTTCCAACTGCTCGGCGCCGGATAGCCCTGCCGCCGACGCTACAGGGGCTTGGATCAGCATTAAGGCGCTTAAAAACAAGGCCATGAAATGCTTTCCCCGTTTCTGGTTCTTCATGCTCTGTTCTCCTTGTATAATGTATTTAGGTTGTTCGAGGGATACCTATAAACCCTTAG
>CAJTWA010000030.1 GCA_910580195.1 uncultured Lachnospiraceae bacterium | reverse complement strand
CAGGCATTACAAGGCCTGCAAGGTATTTTTCTCTTATTCAACTGTCAAACTCCCGAGATTTTATGAATTTTTTGCGGAAAAAAGATTGACTGGAAAGGAAAAAGGGGGTAGTATAATATAGGCAATTAAATTTATGAAAAGGAGTAACTGTTATGAAGAGGATGAGAAAAGTAGCGCTGTTGCTTGTGGCAGCCCTTGCAGCGGCAGTACTGGGCGGATGCGGCGGTTCATTTGACGCCAGCGCATACGTGAAAGCATTGATGGATAATTCCTATAAGGGAGATTCCAGCGCATTTGTGGAGCAGGAGGTCGGCACCAAAGAGCAGGCAGAGAAATTGTACGAAGAAGGCATTGACACAGAAATGTCCGGCATTACTACAGGCGTACAGCTTTCTGAGGAGCTGCAGGGTGAGTTCCGGGACGTGCTCAAGGACGTATTTAAGAACGTAAAATACACCGTCGGCGATGCAACCAAGAAAGACGATGCTTACGAAGTAGAAGTGAAATATCAGAAAATGAACGTATTTGCACCTGCAATGGAAACATTTCAGGCAGATTCCGAAGCATATGTAGCAGAAATGACTGAGAAAGCAGCAAGCGGGGAAGATACCCCATCCGAAGAGGAAATCAACGAGAAGGTTTACAGCATGCTGAAAGACGCCATCAAAGGCGCTATGGGCAGCGTAACCTACGGTGACGAAGAGAGCACAACTGTCCGCATTGAATTAAAGGACAAAGTATGGACGCCGAACGAAGATGACCTTTACAATCTGGAATTGCTCCTCTTTGATTCAGAGGCAGTAACAGACGCAGCACAGTAGGAGGCAGGATTGGCCTGATTGGAAAAGTGCGGGAATGTGGCCAAAAGCTGCGCCTGCATTGCCAACAGCCCAGCAGCAGCCCTACATATATTGAAATAAAAAAGCGGTTTCCCAATTTGGGGAACCACTTTTTTATTTGTTCACAGGCTTAATGCCCCGCAGTTTGCAGCAGATTTTATCCGTTCACGGGCCTAATGCCCTGCAGCTTGCAGCGGGGAAGTTTATTTTTATTGGAGCCGCCTGCAGGCCTCCATAGCAGCTTCCTGCACCTTGGCAAAGGGCACTTTGCATGTCCTTGCTGCTGCAGCCACATCTTCATATTCCGGCTTATATTTGCAGATGCCGTACCCGCTGCTGATTTTTACCGTAATCTCGCCGTAAGGGGTGCGCACCTTCCGGTATTGGGCGTCTAAGGTCCTGCGGTAGCAGGGGTGGATGCGGATGCCCCGGGTGGTGGTGTGAGTCAGGATCAGGCGGCTGAAACGGCTTTCTTCCTCAAGGTCGCACAGGCAGGTGAGGAGCAGGCCGGGGCGGTTTTTCTTCATGTGGACAGAAATGGTGAATACGTCCAGCGCGCCTGCCTCCATCAGGAGGTTGACTGCATAGGAAACGGCCTCCGGCGTCATATCGTCCAAATTACAGGAAAGTTCCAGAATCTGGTCTAAGCTGTGGAACTGTTCGGTGTAGAAGTCTGGGTGGGTTTCCTCCTCACGGATGTTCGCCAAGGGATACCCCATGTAGGAGCCGGGGAGCTGCCGGGGGGAAGGGACAGGGAGGATGCTCATATTGCCCCAAAAAGCCCGCAGGCAGTTGGCTGTAGGGAAGTCCCTTGTGCCCATGCCGTAACCTGTTTTTTCCACGGCCATGGGGGGCATGGCGGTAAACTGGCTGGCAAAATGCTTTAAGAGCGCAGCCCCGGTTGGGGTGCAGAGTTCCCCGTCTACAGTACCGCAGTAAATGGGCACGTCCCGCAGGATTTCCGCCGTGGCTGGGGCGGGCACCGGAAGGATGCCGTGGGCGCAGCGCACGCTCCCGCTCCCTACATGGACTGGGGAGGCGATAATTTGCTCTGGCCCTAACAGTTCCAGCAATATGCAGCATCCCACCACGTCCATCAATGCGTCCAGCGTCCCTACTTCATGGAAATGGATTTGGGAAATGTCCGTGTGGTGGGCATGGCTTTCTGCATTTCCAATCAGGGTGTAGACGTCCTTGGCATGTTCCTTGGCAGAAGCGGAAATGGGCAGGCTGCCGATGCGGTTAAGCATTTCCGGATAGCTGGTGTGGAGGTGCATATGCCCATCATCTGCAGCTCCTGCGCCATGGGAATGTGCAGGATGGCTCCCGCCCGCAGCTTCTGTGCCCTGTGCAGGATGGTTCCCGTCCGCTGGATCTATGCCCTGTGCATGGTGCGTATAGCCATTTTCCGGGGAATCTCCCAACTCTGTCTGCCCTAAGATTACCACATCCATTTTCGTCCCCCAGATGCCGCATTTTTCGGCAGGGGAGGCTTTTACCATAATCTGGTCTGGGAACAGGCGGTTCATAGTATCTAGGAACTGCTTCTGTTCCGGTTCTGGCAGCAATTCGTAGAGGGCGCCCATCATCATATCGCCGGCAGCCCCCATGTTACATTCTAAAAAAAGTGTTTTCATGGTTCATTACCTCCTATATGGTTAATCATGCTGGCAAGGTAGCCAGCCCCAAACCCATTGTCAATATTTACCACGCTGACCCCGCTGGCGCAGGAATTCAGCATGGAAAGCAGCGCAGACAGCCCGTGGAAATTCGCCCCGTACCCAACGCTGGTGGGGACTGCAATCACCGGGCAGTCGCTTAAGCCCCCGATGACGCTGGCAAGGGCGCCTTCCATGCCGGCCACCGCCACAATCACGGTGGCCTTGGAAATGCTGTCTGCATGGGACAAAAGCCGGTGGATGCCGGCTACCCCCACGTCATAGAGGCGTTCCACGCGGTTGCCAAGGGTTTCTGCGGTAAGGGCAGCTTCTTGGGCAACTGGGATGTCGCTGGTGCCCCCGGTGGCAACTAAGACTGTGCCAAATGCAGTTACCCGTTCCTTTTGGTTTACAATCCCAACCCGGGAAAGCTTGTCATAGGTAAGGGCAAACCTTTGGGACAGGTAAGCGGCAGATTCTTCTGAAAGCCGGGTAATCAAGATATTTTCCGGGCAGTGGGACAGGAGGGAAGTAAGGATGCCTTCCATCTGTTCCGCAGTTTTCCCTGCGCCGTAGATGACTTCCGGCGCGCCTTGGCGTATTTTCCGGTGGTGGTCGATTTTCGCATAACCAAGGTCCTCAAAGGGGCTGATTTTCAATTTCCCATAAGCCTCGTGGATGCCGAGGGAACCATCCTTTACCTGCTGCAAAATAGATAACATATGCTTGGATTCCATAACAGCCTCCTAAAATATCATTTTTTATTTTCTGACATATATTGTACAGGATAGGATAATTATAGAATTTTATCGCAAAATAGTCAAGAAGGCTTAGGCTATCCCAGAAACCAGAAAGAAATTTTGTTTATGGGTAAGTAATGGCAAGGCTGCCGGGAAACTTTGGAAAATTATTAAAATATGGCAAAATACACAGATATTTTGCAAAAAAATGGAAAAAACATGGATGGTCCTACAAAGGGCCAGAAAAAGAATTAGGAATATAGTACTTAGTATTCGTTATTTTCACGCAGAAACAAGGCTGATTTTTTGGAAAATACTGTTGGTTTTGCGGGTTTTGCATAAAATCCGGAAAAAATGGGAAGGTTGACAAAAGAGGAAAACAGTGGCATAATTTGCCACAAGTTCAGGGAAGAACTTCAAAGCCAACCCAAGAAGTGCAGGGAAGGACTTCAAAGCTAACCCAAAAAGTGCAGGGAAGGGCTTTAAAATCAATCCAACAAGAAAGGATGGTAGCAAAGATGAATGAGAAAGTAATCAGATTAGCAGATGTTGAGGAAGTATGTGATTTTGTTCGTGCTGCTGGCATGTGTGATTTCGATATAGATATTTATGACCAGCGCATGGTAATTGATGCGAAATCAATTTTAGGGGTGATGGGCTTAGGCATCCGCAAGGACCTGACCGTGAAGTACGGCGGGGAAAACCTCACCTTCGAAAACGTGCTGAACAAATATGCAATCGCATAATGCTACAACAGAATAGACAAATGTCCCGAAAAGATGCATAATAAGTTATGCATCTTTTTTGGTATACAAAAAAGTGCGGTTTTATCTGATAGGGAAAGAGTGAAAGAAAGGCAGTCATTAATTATGGAACAGATTAAGATTTCTGTCAGGAACCTTGTGGAATTCATCCTCCGTTCCGGCGACATTGACAACCGGTACGGGAAGGCGGCCCAGAAGGAGGCCATGCAGGAAGGCAGCCGGATACACCGGAAAATCCAAAGGAGGATGGGCGCTTCTTACCAGCCGGAAGTGCCCCTGAAAATGGAAATAGGGCTTGGGGCGTATACCTTGGCGCTCGAAGGCCGGGCGGACGGCGTGATTGTGGAAGGGGAGGAGGTAACCATTGACGAAATCAAAGGCATTTACCAAGACGTAAAATTGCTGGAAAGCCCTGCGGCGGTCCATCTGGCACAGGCCAAGTGCTACGCTTACATGTATGCCTCCCAGAACTGCCTTCCCAAGATAGCCGTCCAGATGACATACTGCAATCTGGATACCGAGGAAATCCGCAGGTTCCGGGAAAATTACATGTTTGAGGAGATTCAGGGGTGGTTTTATTCTCTCCTCCATTCCTATGAGAAATGGGCGAAGTTCCAATATGAAGCAAAGGCAGAGCGGGATGCTTCCATTGCAGGGCTTTCCTTCCCCTTCCCCTACCGGGCTGGGCAGCGGAAGCTGGCCGGGGATGTGTACCGGACCATCCAGCGGGAAAAAATCCTGTTCATCCAAGCCCCCACCGGCACCGGGAAGACCATTACCACCGTGTTCCCGGCGGTGATGGCTGTGGGGCAGGGGCTGGCAGATAAGATTTTCTACTTGACGGCAAAGACCATCACAAGGACTGTGGCAAAAGAAGCCTTTGGCTTGCTGGGCTGCCAAGGCTATAAAGGCCGCGTCATCACCATCACGGCGAAGGAAAAGCTGTGCCTCTGCGGGGAGATGGACTGCAACCCCGTGCACTGCATGTATGCAAAAGGCCATTATGACCGGGTGAATGACGCAGTATTTGACCTTATCAGCCGGGAGTATGCCATGGAAAGGGAAGTTTTGCAAGAGCAGGCAAAACGGTTCCAGGTCTGCCCCTTTGAGATGTGCTTGGATGCCGCCTTGTGGGCAGATGTCATTATTTGCGATTACAATTATGTCTTTGACCCAAACGTATACCTGAAACGCTTTTTTGCCGAGGGGGCGAAGGGAGAGCACGTGTTTTTGGTGGATGAAGCACATAACCTTGTGGACCGTGCCCGGGAGATGTACAGCGCCACCCTTTACAAAGAGGATTTCCTGCGGATGAAAAAAATAATGAAGGATTACAGCAGGAAATGCGCGCAGGCTTTAGGCGCCTGCAACAAGCATTTGCTGGGCATGAAGCGGGAATGTGAAACGTATGCGGTTTTGGAAGGCATTGGCGGGCTGGCTTTAGACTTGATGCGGCTGTGCTCCGCCATGGAGGAATTTTTCCAGAAGGAAATTAATTTCCCGGAAAAAAAGGACGTGCAGGAATTTTATCTGGAGCTTCGGCATTTCTTAAATATGCATGAACGGCTGGATGAAAATTATGTGGTTTACACGGAGCATGAAACGGGACAGTCCTTTAAGCTGAAACTGTTCTGCGTCAGCCCGGCGGTAAATTTACAGGAATGTCTGGACAAGGGCAGGAGCGCCATCTTTTTTTCAGCGACCTTGCTGCCCATCCAATATTATAAGAAGCTTTTAAGCGCCCGGGAGGACAACTATGCGGTGTACGCCCAGACGGTGTTTGAGGAAAAACAGCGGTTTCTGGCAGTTGGGATCGATGTCAGCAGCAAATATGCAAGGCGGACGGAACGGGAATTCCAGAAAATTGCAGATTACATCCATCAGGCCGCACAGGGCAGGAAGGGGAACTATATCGTATTTTTCCCTTCCTATAAAATGATGGGGCAGGTGCGGGAAAAATTCCTTGCCATTGGGGGGATTTTGGAGGAAATGGACTGTATTTGCCAAGAGAGCGGCATGGGGGAGCAGGAACGGGAGGAGTTTTTACAGGCCTTTTCGGGGCACAGGGAGAAAACATTGGTGGGTTTTTGCGTGATGGGCGGGATTTTTGCAGAAGGCGTTGACTTAAAGGGGGAATCTTTGGTTGGCGTCCTCATCGTAGGGACCGGGCTGCCGCAAATCAGCAACGAGCGGGAAATTTTAAAGCAGTTTTACCAGCAGAGGGAAGGGCTTGGCTTTGAATATGCCTTCCGCTACCCGGGGATGAACAAGGTGCTGCAGGCGGCAGGCCGGGTCATCCGCACAGGGGAGGACCGGGGGATTATTTTATTGCTGGATGAGCGGTTCCTTGAGGAAGGGTACCAGCGGATGTTCCCACGGGAGTGGCAGGATTACGGGCAAGTAACCGTAGGCAGCGTGCGCAGGGAAGTGGAACGGTTCTGGGAGCAGGCTTAAGGCTAGGAAGCCGGCCGGCGGGAAATTCTGCCGGGATACCGGCAGCGCAGGGGGTTCCGGGACTGGGATAGGAACAATTTCCCATATCTCATTTTGATGGAAATGTGGTATAATATTGAATAATTGTACCGCCCAAAGTAAAACAGAGTGGCAAGGGCAGCCATAGCTAACCATAGCGTGGTTATGCCTTGTCCAGAGCGAAACAGGGTAGCAAGGGCAGCCATAGCTAGCCATAGCGTGGTTACGCCCTGTCCAGAGCGAAACAGGGCGGTAAGGGTAGCCATAGTTGGTTATGGAGTAATTATGGCTGTTAATGGGAAATATAGTGCGCACAGAAGGCCGCGGCAGTGACTATCTCTCTGTGCGCTGCATATTTTATATCAGGAACAGTAATCTATAGCCGCCGTTAGGCAGTTAGGAAACGAAGGAATATATGGAGAGTAAGGCAAAGAAGCAGAAAAGAAGCAGAAAAGAGAAAGGGTTCCCTCTGCTTCTTTCTATTATCATCGTATTTTGTATCTTGGGGGCAACCGTATTTTCCGTGGCACAGAAGATTTCCAAGGAAATGTCCGCGTCGGCCATCCAGAACCTGAGCGAGAGCCTGGACTTAATTGAGTGCACCATTGAGGCAATCTTAAAAAATGAGGCGGAGTTCCAGAAGCTGATGGCCCAGGAAATTGCAATGGCAGAGGAGCCGGGGAAATATATCCGTTCTTATCAGAAAAACAAGACTATGGTAAAAGTATCGCTGATACCAGAAGGGGAAACAGAGGGCATTTCCAATGAGGAAGGGGTGTTTACGGAGGAAGGCTTGGATTTTTCAGGCGGGAATTTGGTGAACGGCCTTCCAATTTCCCAGTCCTATGTGAACTATATGGGGGCATGGGCCTATACCATGAAATGCCCGGTGGAGCAGGGAGGGCGGGAGCTTGGGACGCTCTATATCGAATACATTTATGATGCCCTTGATGAATCCCTCCCAGATGGGTTTTATAATAAGAGGGCGATGCTCTATATTATGGATGCAGAGAGCAGCCGGTTTGTGCTAAAGCCGAAAGGGATGGGCAAGCGGAGCGCCGGCCACCTGAACTTGGAGGATTTTTACCGGGCGAATGACATTAAGGACAAGAGCCTTAGGAAAGAAGTGGAAAGGTGCTTGGAGGCAGGGGAGGATTACCTGTTTTACCATGACATCCGGGGAAAACGGGCTTTGAATTACATGTGGGCGGTAAACGGCGGGAGCGCTTATCTGGTAGGGTATGTTCCGGTGGAGGCCATCCAGCAGGAAGGGCGGACAGTGAACCATAATATCCTAGTGGTAGTCACAGTGATGCTGGTTACATTTTTCCTGTGCTGTATGCTTTATTATTTCAACCACCGGCAGCAGAACCGGCTGAGGAAGGAGCAGGAACGGGAGCGGGAGGTACACAGCCGGCAGCTTGCGGAGGCATTGCAGGCAGCCCAGATTGCAAGCAATTCAAAGACCATGTTCCTTTCCAATATGTCCCACGATATCCGTACCCCCATGAACGCCGTCCTCGGGTTTACTACGCTGCTGGCGCGGGATGCGGAAAATCCCGGCAAGGTAAGGGAATATACCAAGAAAATCACAGCCTCCGGCCAGCACCTGCTCAGCTTAATCAATGACATTTTGGATGTGTCTAAGATTGAAAGCGGGAAGGTTGTGCTTAATTTTGAAGAGTTTACCCTGAATGACCTGGTGTCCTCCGTGGATGCCATCATCCGGCCCATGGCAAAAGGGAAAAACCAGAATTTCCATGTGGAAGTGGAAGGCATTGCCCATGAGTACCTGATGGGGGATGAAACGAGGATCAACCAGATTTTGATAAACCTTTTGTCCAATGCGGTGAAATATACCCAAGAGGGCGGGAATATCTGGTTCCGCATTGTGGGCCTTAAGCAGCGTTCGGTGCAGTATGGGCATATCCGGATTGAGGTGGAGGATGACGGGTACGGGATGACGCCGGAATATCTGGAAACAATTTTCGATGCATTTACCCGGGCGGAAAACAGCACCACCAATAAAGTGCAGGGCACAGGCCTTGGCATGGCAATTACGAAAAACATTGTAGAATTGATGGGCGGGACCATAGAGGTAGCCAGCGAAGTTGGGAAGGGCAGCATTTTCCGTGTGGAACTGGAACTGCGTATCCCAGAGGAACAGCCAGACAGGAAATTCTGGGAAGAGCATGGGATTTCCAGGGCCTTGGCGATAGGCGGCAGCCCAGAATCCCTTGGAACCATAAAATCATTAATGGAGGGCGCAGGGGCCTTGCTGGAAACAGCCGCCAGCCCAGAGGAAGCCAGCGGCATAGTAAAAGGAGGGGACGCCTTCCAATTGGTACTGCTGGATGCCTCCCATTTGGGCATGGAGGCAAAGGAGGCGGCAGGGCAGGTGCGGGAACTCCTGCCCCAATCCCTCCTGCTGGTTTTGGCGTCTTATGGCGAGGAATGGGCAGAAGGGAGCCTTCCTGCTGGGAATACCGGAATCCTGATGAAGCCGTTTTTCATTTCTGCACTGAAAGAAAAGATTTTAGAGATGCAGGCAGGCCTTTGCGGGGAAGGGCCTGCTGGGGAGGAAAAAGCGGAACATCTGGAAGGCATGCATTTCCTTGCTGCGGAGGACAATGAAATCAATGCGGAAATCCTCAAGGAAGTCTTAGCCATTGAAGGGGCGACCTGTGAGGTTGCAGGGAACGGCCAGCAGGCGGCAGAATGTTTTGCCAATGCCCCGGCAGGGAAGTTCCATGCGATTTTAATGGACGTGCAGATGCCGGTGATGAACGGCTATGACGCCACCCGGGCAATCCGGGCCATGGATCGGGAGGATGCAAAGGAAATCCCTATCATAGCCATGACGGCAAATGCCTTTGCAGAAGATGAGAAAGAGGCGTTGGATGCAGGGATGGATGTGCATTTGGCAAAGCCTATTGACGTAGATTTGCTGCGGAAGGTAATTTGGGAATGTACCCGGAACAAAGAGCAGGAAAGAAAGGGATAAGGGATGGAAGACAGAAAAAAGAAAGCAGGGCTTTTCAAAATAGCCGCCTTCTGCTTCCTAGGGCTGGCTGCTGCTGCCATGGCAGCCTGCGGGGAGGAAGACCCAAGCAAGAATTTAGCAAAGCCTGAGGAAGAGAATGAACATGTGGTGAACATGTTCAGCCCCATGGAAAAAACAGACCCGGAAGTGGATAACGTGGCGAGGACGGCAGCGGACCTGACTGTCGCCATGGCGGAGGAAGAGCATGGGGTGAAGGTGGAATATATCACCTATACGGCGGAAAATTACCAAGACAAAACATACGACGAGGTAGCCATGGACCGTGCCCAGAACAATATGGACGACATCTACCTGCTGAACCCGGACGTGATACAGGCTTTGGGGGAGGAGGGGCTTTTGATGGACCTGTCTGGCCTTGGCTGCGCAGAGAACTTAAGGGACGTGATAAAGACTGCAAATACGATAGATGGGAAATTAGTGGCAATCCCGCAGGAAGTGGTAGCCTATGGATTGTTTGTCAACAAGGATATGTTTGACGAATACAAGCTAAAGCTGCCGGAAACGCCGGAGGAATTCTTGGAGTGCTGCAAGGTATTTAAGGAAAATGGCGTAGAAACCCCGGTGGGCGCAAACCGCTGGTGGCTGGAAACCTTCGTCCTTGCCCAAGCATATGCGGATTTGTATAACGGCGGGAACACGGATGCAGAGATTGCAGCCTTAAACAGCGGGGAAAGCAAATACAGCGACTATATGCGCCCGGGGTTTGAGTTCCTGCAGGAAATGATAAACTGCGGCTATATTGACGCCAAGAAGGCTTATACCAGCGAAGCCATCGAAGGGGAAGGGCCGGATTTCTTAGCCCAAAAAACGCCCATTGTCATGGCTTACTGGGGTGCGGCAAATACAGAAACAGCTTATGGGAAACCAGATTTTAACATGCAGGTCATTGGGTTCCCAAGCAGCCGGGGGCAGATGCCCGTCATGCCCATGACAGGGTTTGCCATTGGCGCAGAAGCGGAACATGCGCAGGATGCCCTGCGTACGCTGGATACCATGCTTTCTGATGAAGCCCTTCAGGTTTATACGGAAACAAATAAAGTGATTTCCCCTTCCAAGAATGTGGAGGTGGACTGTATCCCTGCCCTGAAGCCTTTGAATGACAGGATTGAGGAAAACGTCTATGTCCTTGGGGCAAATGCCAATATGAAAGTGGAGCAGTGGGGGAATATCTGCCTGATTGTGCGGGAACTCCTGAATGGGGCTACCGTGGAGGAATGTATGGCGGAATTTGACAGGCTGCAGGAGGAATCGCTGAAAAAGTAGGAGGGGGAAGTACCCCTCCTTTTTTGTCTTATAGGAAATACCGTGCCGCTGTGAAGTGATGAAGCCCATGGATTTCCTATAAGGAACCCTCCGGGAAGATGCGCAGCTTCTCTACTTTTTGGCGGGGACTACTTCCAGCCAATACCCGTCTGGGTCTGTGACAAAATAGATGCCCATGGCTGGGTTTTCAAAGCAGATGCACCCCATGGCTTCATGCTTTGCATGCGCCCCTTCGTAGTCGTCGGTTTCAAATGCCAGATGGAATTCACATTCCCCTAAGTCGTAAGGCCCTTCTTTTTCTTTC
This sequence comes from uncultured Lachnospiraceae bacterium, assembly GCA_910580195.1. Classification (GTDB taxonomy): domain Bacteria; phylum Bacillota; class Clostridia; order Lachnospirales; family Lachnospiraceae; genus Petralouisia. Next base: position 44,411 of record CAJTWA010000030.1, on the reverse strand, counting down.
AGCCAAGTCAGCTCTAGGCAGAAATCGCTTTCTTCGTTGGAAAGGTATACGATAATGTAGCTGCCGTCTGCTGCCTCCTTGCGGCGCACCTCGGTAAGGCCGAAGGCTTCTTGGTAGAAATCCATGGATTTCTGCAAGTCCTGTACGTTGTAATTTTCGTGGAACATTTTAAATTTCATGGTGGATCCTCCTTGTGGGGTAAAATAGTTGTGCGCTGTTGCGCATAGGCGGCATGGTAGTTGCTGCCGGTTAAAAAATTACAAAATAAATGTTTCTTATGTGCCATGCTTTGGCATAGCGGTTTCCGCCGTAAAATAAAGGGATAGGCGTGGGCATTGCCCTTAAGGGGCGCATGTCCCATTGCTGCCCTCGTTTAAATCTGGGAGCAGCTTCAAAAATTCGTCCGCGGAAGGCGAAGGCACAAGCCCCGGGTTGGCGGCGGCTACAATCTGGCGCCTTGGCATCTGCTCCACGGTCTTTAAGATGGACAGGCCCTTGGTATCTTCCCGCAGGCAGTAGTCGGGGATAAAGGCAATGCCAATACCGATTTTTGCCAAATCAATCAGCAAATCGTTGCTGCTTAGTTCCGCTTCGGGAACTAGTTCCAGCTGGTGCTGCAGGAATTGGTGGTGCAAAAATTCGCTGGTGGTGCTTTTCCTATCCAGCATCAGGATTGGGTACTGCTGCAGGGCGGAAAAGGAAATTTCTTGCTGCCCAAGGGGAAAATAGGCTGGGTTTGCAAGGAACACGTCCCGGAATGAGGCTACCCGCTTCTGGATGTAGGAATTGTCCATCCGGGAGTTGGGGTAGTTTGTCACAATCAAATCCACCTTGCCCTGCGCCAGCAAATCCACGCAGCCCAGCGAGGTGGCGTTGGTGACTTTGATGGGGACTTGGGGGAATTTTTCATGGAATTCTTTTATGTAAGGGACTAGAAAATAGCGGCAGATGGTGTCGCTTGCACCGATATGGAGCTGCCCTAACCCCAGCGTGCCTGATTCCGTAAGCTGCCGTTCGCCCCGCTCAATCAGGCAGATGGCAGGCTCAATGTGCTTTAACAGCAGTTCCCCGGCGGGGGTCATCTGTACTTTCTTAGTGCTGCGGATGAACAGGGGCTGTTCCAGTTTCCGCTCCAGCGTCTTGATGGACTGGCTGACGGCTGACTGGGAGATAAACAGTTTCCGGGATGCCTCGGAAAAGCTGAGGGAAGATGCTACATGGTAGAATACTTTGTACAATTCATAGTTGATGTCCATAGGCACCTCCTGCGGATGGGGCGGCAAAAGCCGGTAATGGTTTATCCGGTTGGTTTCGCGTATCATTACGTCATTTTCATCCAGCCGTCCATGCATAAATGCCCAAAGACGCCTCCTGCAAATGGGGCGGCATAAGTGGATGATGGTTTTATTATAAGTGGGGATTATAAATCTGTCAATAGATGCTAGTAGTTCCATGAAATTTAAATTGAGTAAAATGCAGTGGGATGGTATGATAGGCATGGAGATTTTTGCAAGGAGGTTTGGCTATGCGGATTGCAATTTGCGATGATGATGGGCAGGAGCTTGCCCGCCTTTCTGGGCTTGTTGGGGAGTACCAGTTAAGCCGCGGGGTTGGCTGCAGCTTGCGTATGTTCCGCAATGGGACAGATTTCTTGTGTGATATGGAGGGCGGGGAATATGACCTTGTGCTGCTGGGTGCGCATATGATGGGGATGGATGGGGCGCAGGCTGCCCGGGAACTGCGGGAATTGGATGGGAACGTGAGGATTGTTTTTATGTCCGATTTGCCAGAGGACCCCATGGAGGGGGATGGGACTGGGATGCATTGGCACCTGCATAAGCCGGCAGATGCCGCTTCGCTGTTCCAGCTGTTGGACAGGGCAGGGCGTGAACTGTCCTTGCAGGAGGGGCAGGGATTTGTGCTGAAGGGCAAAAAGGGCGTCAGCCGGATCTTTTTTGCAAGGATTGAATATGTGGAGGTTGTAAATAAGACGGTGTTTTTCCATTTGGTTGACGGGGCGGTCCGCAAGGCGACGGCTGCCCTTTCGGATTTTGAGGGGAAGTTTTTGGCCCGGCCGGAGTTTGTCAAGAGCCACCGGGCGTATCTTGTGAATTTAAGCTATGTGCAGACCATGGGCAGCCATTGCCTGATTACGGAAAATGGGCATAACATCCCGGTATCCCGGCAAAGGCGCAGCCAAGTACAGGAGGCTTACCTGCATTTTGTGCAACGGGCAGGGCAGCTTTCCGTGCCGGATGTGAAGGCAGCGGTATCTTTAGGAAATCAGGAAGGGGACGTCCCATGGAGAGTCCTGCTGGTGGATGACGATGCTGCTGCGTGTGCAGTGTGGGCAGGCATTTTGCGGCGCCACGGCTGCATGGCAGAAGTGGCAGGGAATGGGGAGGATGCCCTTTGCATGGTGAAGGGCGGGCATTTCGACTGCGTGCTGCTGGACGTGATGATTCCCGGTGAGGATGGGTTTGCCATCTGTGAAAAAATCCGCAGGCAGGCGGCGCAAATCCCAGTAATTTTCTTAAGCTGCGTGGCTGAGCCGGACAAGCAGGTGGAGGGGTTTGCAGCTGGCGGGATAGACTATATCACCAAAGATACCTCGGAGGAACTTTTCTGGGCAAAGGTGGAGGCCCGCATCAAATTGTCTGCATCAGCCCGCACCCAGTTCCAATATGGGCCGCTTTGCCTGGACCTGGCAAGGCGCAGGGCGGTGGTTGCAGGGGAAGAGCTGTTCCTTGCGCCGGCTGAGTTTGATATGCTTTGGCGGCTTTCAGAACATGCAGGCCGTGTTTTTACGCCGGAGGAAATCTTTGGGATGGTCTTTGGGGGCCAGCCTTGGGACGGCGGGCAGATGGTGCAGGTGCACATGTCGCGGCTTAGGCGCAAGCTGGAGCAGGCATGGGGAGGGCATCATTTTATTGAAACAGTATGGGGGCAGGGCTACCGGTTTGTCCCTTGATAAGGGGGAAGGAGGCGCGGATATGGGGACAAGAAGGGCTTGGCGGCAGATGATGGCTGTTTTGGCTGTATTGGGGGCTTTTTTTGCATTGCTGTTCTATGGGGACAATAAGTACCAGGCGCCGCCTCCTTATGGGAAGTCCGGCGCCATATCCCTCCGGGAAGAGGATTTTGGGAGAAAGGACCCAATTTTCCTGATTGACGGGTGGCTGCTTTCGGATGGGAAGGTAAGAAAGAAGCCTACTTATATTGGTGAGTTTTCCAACCTTCAGCGGGGGGATTTGCTTTCGTCCCCCCATGGGCGGGCATATTATCAATTGGATCTGTGCTATGAGGGGGAACCTAAAATTGTGTCTGTGGATTTCCCGCAGCTTTCTTTCCAGTATGCTATTTTTCTGGATGGGGTGCAGCTTGCCGAAGGGTCGGGGAATGGGCAGGTTACGTTTTTGCTGGAGGAGGGCCGCCATGCCTTGGCGGTGGAAACCTCGTCTAAGCTTGGGTATTACAGCGGGATGTATTTTCCGCCTGCCCTTGGTACGGCTGAAGCCATCCGGCAGTTGGGGGATATCCAGATGCTTGCCTATACGCTGGCTTTCCTGCTGCCGTTGGTGTTGGCGGCATTTACGCTGTTCCTGTGGCGGTCGGGCGGGGAGGTAAGCCGCTGGTTTGGGCTGCTGTGCTGCTGCTATGCGTTCTATATGTCCCGGTATTTTGTCTTCCTGTTCTCCCTGCCTGCGGCGCAGTATTGGTTCTTGGCGCAGGGGCTTGGGCTGTATGGGCTGTGCTTTTGCGCGGTGCAGCTAACGGTTTTGGCTGGTGGCGCTGCGGGAGGCAGGGCGTGGCGGCGGGGGAGGGCTGCACTTTTGGCTTTTCCGGCTGTGCTGCTGCCGTTATCCCTGCTGATCCCAGCGCTGCCGTGGGCGGTGGCTGCCCATGGGAGGCTGACAGATGTTTATTATATGCTTGTGTTTGGCGGCACGGCTTATTTTGCCTTGGGAAAGCCTTGGCCGCAGGGCTGGGGGAGCCGTTTTACGCTGGCAGGCTGCGCTGTATTTGGCGAAGGGCTGCTGGTGAACCTCTTTTTTTCTAACCTTTTTGAGCCAATCCGTTTTTTCTGGCAGTTTGAATGGTGCGGCCTTTTTCTGGTGCTTTTGTTTGGGGCAATGATGGTGTCGCGCAGCCGCCATATCCTGCGGGAAAATGACGCCCTTACGAACCATTTGGAGGAGCAGGTGAAAAAGAGGACCCAAGAAGTCACCCAGCTTTTGGAGGAGCGCAAGGCGTTCTTTTCTGATATGGCCCATGATTTAAAAGCGCCGGTGTTTGCTACCCAGTCTTTTATCAAGGCTATCCGAAAAAGCGGCGTGGGGGTGGACTTGGAGCTTCAGGGTTATCTGGAACAGGCAGAGGCCAAGCAGTGGGAACTGGCTAGGCGGCTGCAGGGGCTTTCTGCCATTAATGCGCTGGATAAAATGGAAGGGGAATGGGAAAGGGTTTCTGTGCAGGGGATGCTTTCGGAGATTTTAGCGATTTACCGTGAGGAGGCGAAAGTCCAAGCAGTGTATTTCTTTGTGGAGCCTCCAGAAGAGGATGTGTTCCTGAAAGCCCAGCCGGAGAAACTGAACCTGCTGTTTGAAAACCTTATCTATAATGCCTTAAGGGTGACGCCCTGCAATGGGAGCATTACAATATCCGCCAAGGCGGTGGGTGGGAAAATCTGTATCACAGTGGAGGATACGGGCTGCGGCATCCCAAAAGAGGAGCTGCCTTTTGTGTTCCAGCGGTTTTTTGTGGGGGAAAACAGTAAGGGGGTTGGCACTGGGCTGGGGCTGTATATTGTAAACAGCATTGTGGCAGAGCTAGGAGGGACCATCCGTGTCCAGTCTGCCGTGGGGGAAGGGACGAAATTTACCATGGAATTGCCGGAAGACACGGCAGGAAGGGCTTGAGCGGGAATTTCTGTGCAGGCGGGAGAAATCTTGCACAGATATTCCCAGATGGTATGGAATGGATGGGGATGGCCGTGGGGATGGGAAACGTTTGGCCTGCCGTTGGCAGGCCAGCGTTTCTTTTTGGCGGCCATGGGAGATCAGCGTTTCTTTTTGGCGGCCATGGGAGATTAGCGTTTCTTTTTGGCGGCCATGGGAGGTCAGTGTTTCTTTTTGGCGGCTATGGCAATGCAGGCGGCGGTGCAGGTGATGGCGAGAATTGCTGCAAGGGCAGGGGGAGCGTGGCGGTGTCTGGCATTTGGGCCGCTTTCTGTTTGCCCTGCCGGGGTGGCAGGGGCAGAATGGGAGGGTTTTTGGCTGCTTTTAGGGCTGCCCTCCGGCAGTGCGGTTTTGGATGGCGCGCCAGTCCCTGCGTTTGCGGAGGGAAATGCTGCTGGGTATGTGCCTGCTTTACTGCCATTAATATCTGCGGTGTTTTTGCCTTGCAGCAGGGCAGGGAGCTGGGCAGATGTTCCAAAACTGCCGGTTAGGGGGCTGTTTGCTGGGGATTGCTGGCTTTCATTGCCAAGGCTGTTTGGGCTGGTTTCCGTGGCCGGTATTTTTGCTTGGGGCTGTTTCTCTGGCTTTTGGTTTTCTGGTGCATGTTCCGTGTTTTGGCGTGTGCCCGGAAGGCAGATGCCTGATTTTTGTTCTGGGGCTTGTGTGCTGTTTGGCAGTGTGCTATTTGGGGCATTTCCAGTATCCTGCGTACTGTTGGAACTGTTCCCAGTACCCTGCGTGCTGTCCGGCAGCGTGTTATTGGGACTGCTCCCAGTACCCTGCGTGTTGCCCGGCAGCGTGTTGTTGGGAATGTTTCCAGTGCTTTGCGTGCTGTCCGGCAGCGTATGGTTGGAATTATTTCCAGTGCCCTGTGTGCTGTTTGGCAGAGTGCTATTGAAGGCATTTCCAGTGCCCTGCGTGCTGTCCGGCAGCGTATTGAAGCCATTTTCAGTGTTTTGCGTGTTATCCTGCAAATTTTTTTCTGGCTTGCCCTGTGGATGGGCTTCCGTTTTATTTTCGGTGCCTTGCGGCTTGCTGCCTGGTTTTTGTTCCGTTTTATTATTGGTATCCTGCGGCTTGCTGCTTGGCTTCTGTTCGGCCTTATTATCGGCGTCTGACGGCTTGTTTTGCGTGTTATCCTCCGGTTCCTGCGGCAGGCCCGGGCGCTGCCCTTCCGGCGTGCTGTCATCCTTGCTGCCAGCGCCGGCATTGCCTTCGTTCCCGCCGGAACCGCTTAAGGTTGGCAGGTTCGGGGGAAGGCTGTAAGTGCCGGGCCATGATAGGATAAGCGTTTGCCCATCATAAATGCCGCCTTCAATGCGCAGCCCGATAAAAAAGGGGGTTGGATCAGCCCCTGCATGCTGCGCGGCAAGGTAAGAATGGTACGGCTCGCAGCTATTGGCTATCACAAGGGCATAGTCGCTGTTTGCAGTGGAAGGCTGGGCGTTGGCTGCTTCTTGCAGGGAAACGGCGGGGAGGGCTGCCCATTGGGACCCTCCGTCCGGGCACGCATAGGCTCGGATGGCAGTTGCCCCGGTAGGCTTAAGGGAGAAGGCAAGGTGCAGGCCGTCGTTTGCAATTGACAATACCCCGGCGGGGGAATCATTCTTGCCTATCACATTGAAAGCCAGCCGGACTTCATCTTCAATCCTAGACTGATCCATATCCAATGTCCCATCCAATTGGAAAATGCCCATTGGCGTGTCCAGCAAAGCGCCGTCTGGAACCACGATTTTTTCCACAGCGTCTAGGATGGTTATGGTTTTGCCGGCAGTAAGCTGGGGCAGGGAAAAAGGTTTCCATGTGACGGGGCAGTCTATGGTTCCGGTTGCCGTAGAAAGATAGTCCTGCGGGCGGAGCTGGAACTGGATCTGGATGGGGAGCGTATCCGGCAGCAAGGAAGAAATTTCCTCGGGGGAGGTATCCTCCCGTATGGTAAGCTGGTATTTGCCATAGTGCCGGTATGGCCGGAATTCCCGGACAGACAAGTTCGGGGCAAAGTCCGCGATGGGGGTAATGCCTGCAGGGACAGGCTTTGGCGTCCCGCGGCTGATGGCTGCTGCCTGAGTTTCGTATGTAACCCCATTTGTCTTGGTAAGGCGCAGCTTTACCCAGAAACTGCCTGAGTTTCCTTCAAGGTAGCTTTTCAGCGGTTCATCGGAAAAATAGAGGCAGGTCTGTTTCTTCGTATATGTTAAGCTGCCTGCATCTTCCGTTTCCAGAAAGCCCAAATCCCAATCTGTGCCATAGAAGGGATAAGTTTCCCCGTCTAGGGAGCATAACGTCTGGATTTGGCTGGTATCAGGGGGGATTTTAGTACAAATGCCTTTGACGCTGTACCCATGGGGCGTATATTCAAGGTACGCGCGGAACATGGGGGCTTCTTCAGGGGCTGGGGCAGCGGGCTCTTCTGGCGTTGCAATTGCCAGTTCCTGCAGAGGCGTTTCTTCAGGGGGCGGGGCGCTGTCCATGGGGGTTATGGCGTGTTCCGGCAGGTTCCCGGTATCCATGGCTCTGCTGGGCAAGCCGTTGGGGCACAGCTGCTGCTGCCCGGCGGGAACTGCTGTGTTATCCATGGCTTTGTTGGGCAAGCCGTTGGAAGATAGCTGCTGCGGTCCGGCTGTGGCTGCTGTGTTATCCATGGCTTTGGCGGGCAAGCAGCTGGATATCAGTATCAGGGCAGCGAGGGCTGCGGTAAGTTTTTGCTGTATTTTCATAGGTAGTTCCATTCCTTCCGTTTCGGCACAAAATATGGAAAAATGTGCCTTCTGGGTGCTGTTTTCTTATGTCCTTCATTTTTCCCATTCCATACGGCGCTGCCCCTGCCCGGATACTGGCTGCTATTCGCGCAGTTTCGGCAGCATTTTGCGCCAAGGGCGGTTTTTGTATCTGATTATGCAGTAGAATAATAAGGGTGCTATGCCGCTTAGGCTGTGCCTGGCGCGCAAGGCGTAACTCTCCGGGGATTGCGGGAATTGAGGCGGGATTGCCCACGGTATATTTCATTTTAATCAGGGCTTGGTCCCATGTCAAGCCTTGCCATGATGTTCCGCACGGCAAACGCAGGAATGATTTGCCGCGTGATGTCCCAGAATTGGGGGATAAGTTTTGCGGCCGTCTTGTGCCTGAAAAACAGAAAGGGTGTGGTGCTACCATGATAAAAATAGCTTTTTGCGATGATGATTTGTCTGTGCTGGATGAAATCAATGGGCTGCTTGGGAGATATTGTGCATTGCGCAGGCAGGAATTGGCATATACGGGGTTCCACAGCCCTTTGGAATTGCTGGCTGGGATGGAAAAAGGGATGCGCTGGGATATTTTATTTCTGGATATCATTATGCCGGGGGAAAATGGGATCAGCGTGGCAAAAGAAATCCGCCAATATGACAGCGCCGTGAAAATTATTTTTTTGACCTCCTCTTCGGAATTTGCAGTAGAATCTTATGCAGTCAGCGCATATTTTTACCAGCTAAAGCCCATAGGGGAGGAGGGGCGTTTTTTCCGGCTGATGGATGCGGCCATCTCGGAATGTGAAAAAGCGCAGCAATGCAGCCTGGTCCTGCGCTGCAAAAGCGGCATTACAAGAATTGATTTAGGGAAATTGGAATATTGTGAAGTAATCGGGCGTACGTTGGCGTTCCATATGGAAAATGGGGCGGTTTTAGAAAACATCGGGAGCCTTGACGGATTGTGCAAAAAGCTTGTGCAGTATGATAATTTTCTGCGGCTGCACCGTTCTTATCTGGTAAATATGGAGTATATCCGGCATATTTCCTATCAGGCAGCGTTGCTTGAGAGCGGCGCAGAAATCCCTATCCCCCATGGAAAGTGCTCTGAGATGAAACAGAAATACCTTGCATATGCCTTTCGCAGAGAGCAGTTTGTGGTGTTATGAAAAGCTGGTACTTAATAAACAGCATTTCTGTGGCTGTGTTTGGCTTCGTTTTGTCTGCAGCGTTTTGCGGGATCCGCTGGACAAGGGGAAAGCGCCTGGCCCTGATAGGGAGCATGGCTGCAATCCTGTCCTTGCAGGGGCTAGTCCTTTTTGGGGCCAGCCCTGCTATTGTGGGGCGCCTGTACCCATTGATTACCCATATCCCGCTGGCTGCTGTGCTGTGCATTTTAAGCAGGCGGCTTCTCTGGCCGGTGGTTGCCGTGCAGGCGGCCTATCTATGCTGCCAGCTGCGCCGGTGGCTGGCATTGCTGGCTGTTGCCGTGGCTCCGGGCTTTGCAGACCAGAATATAGCGGAGCTGGCCCTGACAATACCGCTGCTTCTTGTTTTGCTGCGGGTGGCTGCGCCGTCGGTGCAATCCATTTCGCATGGTACGGCGGCGGTGCAATGGCAGTTTTGCATAGTCCCGGCTTTGTATTATGGCTTCGATTACCTGACGCGCATTTATACCAGCCTGCTTACGGAAGGCAGCATGGTTGTGGTGGAATTTATGCCCTTTGTATGCAGCGCGGCATATCTCGCATTTGTGCTGCATGCTTCGGCGGAAGGGCAGGCCCGCAGCCGTCTGGAACAGGCGCAGGGAATTTTGGATATGCAGGTTGCGCAGGCCGTTCAGGAAATTGAGGTTTTGCGGGAAGTACAGAAAAAAAACAGTATCTGCCGCCATGACTTGCGCCATCACATGAACTACCTTTCCTCCTGCATAGAACATGGGCGTTATGGGCAGGCGCTTTCGTATATCCATGGGATTTGCTTGGAAATGGAAAAGAATAAGGTCGAGGCTTTTTGTGAAAACGAGGCAGCAAACCTGATTTTTTCTGCATTTGCCGGGCGTATGGAGGGGTGTGGGGCACATTTGGGAATCAGGGCAAAAATACCGCAGGAAATCCCGGTATCTGAGAGCGATTTGTGTGTGCTCTTGTCCAATGCGCTGGAAAATGCGCTGCACGCCTGCCAAACTTTAAGGGAGAAAGGGCTGCCCGGGCAGGCTGAGGTTACTGCATATGTAGAAAACAAAAGGTTATTTTTGCAGTTTACCAATTCCTGCGACGGGGACGTGGCCTTTGCCCGCGGGGTGCCTGCCACAGACAAGCCGGGGCATGGGTTGGGCGTGCAGAGCATTTGCGCCATTGTGGCGCAGTATGGGGGTATCTATGATTTTTCCCTTCAGGATGGCACGTTTATTTTGCGATTGGTGTTGTGAGGAAATTGTCGATTCAATGCAGTTTTTGGACAATCCGTGACGGGATATCCATGTTTGCAGCCAGATACGGTACACTTTTTATGGAGCGGCACGTGCTGCCAAAGCAGGCCGTTGGGGAAAAGTAAGAGGGAATTTCAGTGTTTGGCAAAAAATGGTTGGGCAGGAAGGAGCTGCCAGTAACTGGCAAAAATTGCTGGGCAGGAAGGGGCTGCCAGTAACTGGCAAAAATTGGTTGGACAGGAAGGAGTTATCATTATGGGGCTTATGGCAGCGACACAAGAGTATAAATGCCCATGCTGCGGCGGGGAAATCGTTTTTGACAGCACAAGGCAGAAAATGAAATGCCCGTTCTGCGGTACGGAATTTGAAATGGAAACATTGGCAAGCTATGACAATGTGCTAAAAGAAGACCAGCCCGACGACATGCGGTGGGAGGCCAATTTTGTGGAAGGGTGGCAGGGGGATGGGGCAAGCAGGCTGCGTTCCTATGCGTGCAGGTCCTGCGGCGGGGAAATTGCCTGTGATGAAAACACAGCGGCAGCTTCCTGCCCCTTCTGCGGGAACCCTGTTGTACTGATGGGGCAGTTTTCCGGGGCGCTGAAGCCAGATTATGTGGTTCCTTTCCAAGTGGATAAGAAAGCCGCAAAAGCTGCCCTCAAGGAGCATTACGAAGGGAAACGCCTGCTCCCGAAGGCATTTAAGAGCCAGAACCACATTGACGGGGTGAAGGGGGTATATGTCCCATTTTGGCTTTTCGATGCCAGCGCAGACGTCAATATGCGTTATAAAGCAACGAGGACCCGGTCATGGAGCGACAGTAAATACAATTATACAGAAACTAGGTACTTTGCAGTAAGCAGGGGTGGGACCGTTGCATTTGAGCGGGTGCCCGTGGATGGTTCCTCTAAGATGCCGGATAGCCTGATGGAATCTTTGGAGCCTTTTGATTTCTCAAAGGCGGTGGATTTCCAGACGGCATACCTTTCAGGCTTTTTCGCAGACAAATACGATGTGGATGCGGGGCAAAGCGCCGGGCGTGCCAATGAGCGGATTAGGAAGAGCACAGAAAAGGCCTTTGACGCGACAGTGAAAGGCTACTCATCGGTCACGAAGGAAACAGGCAGCATCCAGCTTAAGGGCGGGAAGGTGAAATATGCCCTTTTCCCAGTCTGGATTTTGAATACCAGATGGGAGGGGAAGAATTACCTGTTTGCCATGAATGGGGAGAATGGGAAAATGGTTGGGGATTTGCCCTTAGATAAGGCTGCGTATAGAAGATGGCTGTTTGGCCTGACAGGCGTGGTTGGCACGGCGCTGTTTGCCGCCTCTTACCTGCTGTGGATGCTATAGGGGTGCAGTGCAAGGCAGGTACGTTTACGGATATTTTACGGAAGTGGAAGGAAAGGAATGAGTGATCCGGATGAAAAAGAAATTATTTCCAGTGATTTTTGCACTGCTCCTCTTGGCAATCCCGGCATTTCCAGCATTTGCCGAAAGCAATGTGTTAAGGCTTTTAGATGAAGATGATTTACTCACAGACGACGAAGAAACGGAATTGATGGACAAGCTGGATGAAATCAGCGAAAGGCAGCAGGTAGACATTGTGGTGGCCGTGGTCCATACCCTTGATGGGAGTACACCCATGGAATATGCCGATGATTATTATGATTATAACGGCTATGGGTTCGGGGCTGGCAAGGACGGCATACTGTTCCTTATCAGCATGGAAGAGAGGGATTGGTACATATCAACTACGGGCTTTGGGATTACGGCAGTCACCGACGCAGGCCGGGAATATATGGCGGAACAGTTCCTTGGGGACTTAAGCGATGGGGAATATGCAGCAGCATTTACGACGTTTGCAGAGCTGTGCGATGATTTTATCACGCAGGCAAGGACAGGGGAGCCTTATGATGTGGACCACCTTCCAGAAGAGCCTTTTGGGATTTTGGGGAACTTAGTGATTTCATTTTTGATTGCATTTTTGATATCGCTAATCGCTACAGGGATTATGCGGGGCAAGCTGAAGTCCGTGCGCAGCCAGACGTCAGCAGACAGCTACCTTAAGGAAGGGAGTATGCGCCTGACGAGAAAGGATGACCTATTCCTGTACAGCCATGTGGACCGCAGGGAAAAGCCGAAGGAAAACAATTCAGGCAGCACGGGCGCGCCGTCTGGCGGCTCAAGGACCCATACGTCCTCGTCCGGCGAAACCCATGGCGGGGGAGGCGGGAAGTTCTGACTTTCGGGGCTGTTTCTATGCTTTGGCATGGATGAAAACCAAATAAGGATAAGGAAGGGGCTGCTGCACAGTGGAAGGGTGCGGCAGCTTCTTTTTGGCAATCATATTTCAGCGTATGGTGGTACAGATAAGGCTTATTGGCTATATGGAAAAAGATATTGTGTGGAAATTAATCCTATTATGCTATAATGCAAATGGAAGAAAAGAAAGTAATGCATGTAGGCAAGCGGTTTTGTGTATAACAGTTTTTACATCAAACAGCAAATAGGCCAGTTTATTTTCACGCTTGCAGAAAAGGGAGGGATTTTTTGATTTTTGTACCAAATTATGATGAAAGCGAAAAGATTCGCCAAATCCATAAGTACCGTTCGGAGGATTATGCGCTCCTGCGGATGACCTACACGATGATAGATAAGAATAATTTGGATGCCAATGGCATTTTGCGGGACTTGCTTTCTGCCTATGGGATTGCGGATTATGATTTGATAGGGCATGGCGGGGAAAATGGGGTAAAGCATGACGCCCTTTTTATCCAAAAGGGGAAGGCGGAATCCGTCAGGCTCAAATTTTACCGGGTAGCAAATGCCCGGGGCGACCGCAGGTTTTCTATCCAGTCCCTGAAAAAACGGATGCGTGCGGGGGAAATTAATGTAGGCGACCTTCTCTATTTTTCGGTTTTCCAGAATCAGGCGGGAGAAAGGCAGGTTTACTTTATCAATCTGACCCGCAATACGCCGTCCCAACAAGAACTTTTTGAGAAAATCGGCATAGATGCAACGGCAGGGCTTTTTCTTTCTTTAAAACCAAAGCTGCGCGAAATTATTGAGGGAGGCTACTATGATAATTCCAAGGGCCTTGGACCTATTGCGCCGAAGGATGTAGGCGACACGCTGGAAAGTTTGCTTGGCATTAAGGCCAATAACCGGAGCGGTGCGGACTGCGGCGGGCTGATTGAAGTAAAATCGAAAGGCGAAAGCAAGACGTTAGATACATTGTTCACGTTAAGGCCAAGGTTCGAAGGGACTGAGGTATCCTATTATGAGCCGAAGGATAAAAAACGTGTATCTGCATTTACAAGGCTGTATGGCTATGAATCGGATGCACATCCGGGCTGCCAGAGCCTCTATATTACTATTGGCTCTAGTGAAGCGCCCCAAAATAACCAAGGCTTTTGCCTTCTGGTAGATGAAGAGGACAGCAAAGTAAAGATTATCCGGCAAAACCCTGATACAGGGCGGCATGAGGTTGTAGGGTTTTGGGAATTTGACGATTTAAGGGAACGGCTGTACGAAAAGCATCCGTCTACTTTGTGGGTGAAAGCGGAAAGCCGTGTGGCGGACGGCATGGGCCAATTCAAATACAAGGAAATTGAATTTTCCCGTTCCCCGCAGTTTTCCACATTCCTGTCCTTGATTGTATCTGGGGATATTACCTATGGCTGGCGGGGGTATACAACCAAGGAAGGGAAGTACAGCGGCAAAAACCATGGCAATGCATGGAGGATTAAGCCCGATGCAAGGGCGCAACTGTTTGGCGAATTGGAAAAGGTAGAGTACTAGGGCGTATTTGAAAATTCATTTCCGCCATCTGCCAGAAAGCATTTTTCAAACACGCTTTAGCGCATATGCCGGAGGATTTCAAGGGCAATTGCATGGGCCATCAGGGGCGGCACAGCGTTGCCGACTTGGGTAAATTGGGGGGTTTCCAGTTTCCGGCGGTCCCCGCCAGTGGTACGTTTCCCCTGAAATACGAAACTGTCGTCAAAGGACTGCAGCCGTGCCATTTCCCGTACCGTCAGCGAGCGGTTGTCACCGTAATGGGCATAGTCATCCCCAAGGGTCATGATGGTAGGGGCTTGGGCGTCTGCCTGCAGGCAGGTATAATTCCGTTTATTTGTCTGGACGGCAGGATGGCTGGGGTTAGCCTCCCGGACTGCGGCCCAGCTTCCGTATTGGCGCATCAGGCGGTAGCGTTCCCGCACCAAATCATTTTGGTTTGACGTTTGGTGGTTGGGCAGCGGCATTGCCTGGAAGGTGGAACTGTCAGTTTCAGGCCAGAAATTTGAGGGTGTATAGGTAGGCATTTTTATGTCAGGGAACCGCTTTGGGCTTAGGCGGCCTTGTTTTGCCCAGTCAATGTATGTCTGCCTTTTGCCTTTGCAGGCGGGGCTTGCCTGCCCGAGCACGGTGCGCAGCGGCTTGCCTGCATTTGCGTGGAGGTAAGTTGCTTTATCATAGTCCGTGGCGGTGGAATTATTCTGTATAAAAAGCAGGTCGTCCAAGGCCTCGGCTGCGGTCACTTTTTCCTCCCCGGCAACCGTGGGAGGTATCTCTGTAATCATAGGCTGGTCTTTCCGGCATCCGATAAAGACCACGCGCTGCCTGTTCTGGGGCACGCCGTAGTCGGAGGCATTTAGGACAATTTCGCTGTTAATATGGTAAAGCCGGACGGAACCGGCAATTTCTTGGAATTTTGCAAGCTCTTGGCGGCTTAAGTATTCCTTGGACAGCGATACGAAATGGCTGACGGTGTCTAACACATTTTCATACAGGATGGCGGCTGCAAGCTTCACTTCCGCGGCTGCAGCCCGCCCGGCAGCAGTATCGGATTTCTTTTCCGCATTTTCGCAGGCAGAAAACAGTATCCCTAAAATGTGTTCCTCTTCTAAGGAGTCGGTTATCCTGTCAAATTCTGATTTGAAAGGGCTGTCGTTGAGGTGGCAGGCATTGATTTCCTTTTTTGCCATTTTTTGGATGGCGGAAATGGAGGGCTGCCGCTTCATTAGGGCTAATGCCTGCCGGACGACGTTGCGTTCTGCTTCTGTTACGGATTTGCTGTTGCGGAAGGCGTCTACAAATTTTTTGCACAGCTTGCCAAGCAAGGCGTCCAGTTCTGGCAGTTCCTTTTCTTGCTTTTTTAGAAGGATTGCGTGGGAAATATATTCTTTTTGGGCCGTGGGGATATCGCTGGCTTGGACAGCTTCTAACACGGAAAGGTATGCTTGGCTGCCGGCACGGTCCCTTTGCTGGCGGGCTAGGAAAATGCGGAGTTTTTGGCAGCTGTAAAATCCGGTGAGGTATGCTTGGGCGTCTTGGCTGATACGGCTTAAATACCCTTCTGCCAATGAGGTAAATTCCCCTAAGGCATCTGTATCCACGATGCTATTAATGCCCCCTAGTATCTGTTCACGGATTTTCCCATTGTATTTTGTCAGGATGCCGTGGACATTTTCCATCACAAAATACTTTGGCTGGATATAGGAAATGACATCCAGATAATAGGAAAAAAGGTCATCCTTCCGGTCATTTTTCTTCCTTGTGCCTGCAAGGCTGAAAGACTGGCAGGGCGGCCCCCCCACTAGGACGTCAATGTCTGTGCTGCCATAAATTTTGCGGATTTTATGGATCAGGACTTCGAGGAAGTCAGGGTCTGTAATATCTTTTGTCAGGAATTCCGTGGGCAGGCCAAGCTGGTAGTTATAACGCATCCTGTGGGTCACCTCGCAGGTTGGGTTGATGTCGCTTGCAAGCAGGAAGTCAAAATATTTCCCTTCGTGCTCTGCTTGCAGGAACCCTTCGCTGAACCCTCCGGCTCCGGCAAAAAGGTCTATAAATGTAGGCATAAATCATTCCTCCTTAAACATGGACTATTATAACAGGAAATGGGAAAGATGTCCAGGGGGAAATCATTTCAGCTTAATTCCAAAACCGTTTTCGTATATGCCCGGGGCGTTTTCCCAAACTCCCGCTTAAAGGCTTTCAAAAAATTCGAATAATCCCCAAAGCCGCACTGGAAACAGGCGTCCATGACGGAACTTCCGGCCCGCAGCATATTCCGGGATAAAATCAGCCGTTTTTTCATAATATATTGGTACAGGGACAGGCCGGTGAACTGCTTGAACTGCCGGCTCAAGTAATATTTGCTGGTGTAAAGCCGCGCAGCCAAGTGTTCCAAGGATAAGTCTTCCGTCAGGTGTTCGTTGATGTACTGCAGGATTTGGTTTACTTTTTCATTCTCCGTTACGTCATATTTGACGGAATCCGGCGCATCGTAGTAAGCCCGGCTGATCTGTACCAAGAATTCCGTCAGGTAGGCCGAGGCAAGGGCATAGCTCCCCATTTCCCGGCTGTGCTTGGCCTCGGAAATCTTGCCGCAGAGCCTCTTTAAATGGAGGATATTCTGGCTGTCCGGCCGTATCAGCCGGTAGTCCTTTAAGGCGGAATCGGTAAAGCAGGTAGTTAAATCCTCCCCGTAAAATTCCCTCAGGTGCCCAAAGAAATCGTCTGAGAGCCAAATGACAACCCGCTCATAGGGCTTGCCGGGATGGATGTCCGGCCGGTGGATGTCGGAGCTGCTGGTTAAGAGCACGTCCCCCGGGCGCAGGTTATAATTTTTCCCCTCGATAATGTAATTCACGTTCCCGGAGAGGAAGAAAAAAATTTCGTAAAAGGGGTGCTGGTGGAATTCCACCATGGGGGGCGTTTCATTATAGGTATGGTGAAATTCGAAGTACCGCTCTGTCATATGCTGCCTAGGATTAAATTTTTCTTTATACATATTCCACAAAAACTCCCTACTATTTTAAGAAAAAGTGCATAAAAAGAAAGGTTATATGGAATATTATATAGCAAGATTCACCATATTTCAAGCCTGAACCACCACGTCTTGGGTGGGTTTTTTTGGTATACTGCATATATCAGAAACAAGGCCGGTTTTGTACTGTACAAGAAATTTAAAACCAGGGCTGCACAGCCCCTGTCCCAAGGAACTGGGTTCGCTGTGCTGCCCTGCAAGAAGGAGGTAAAAATTAATGAAACAGTATCGCAGAATAGTTCCTGTGATGGCCTGCGTGGGTATGCTGGCAATGGTCCTATCCGGCTGCGGCGGGGATGCAGGGGGCAAGCAGATTGTCCGCATTGGGCACAACCAAGCCACAGACCATCCGACAAATGTTGCGCTTTTGGAGTTTGAGGAATTTATTGAGGAAAGGCTTGGGGACAAGTATGAGATTGAGATTTACCCCAGCGAGCTTCTAGGTTCCCAGACGGACATGGTGCAGCTAACCCAGACAGGGGCGGTGGATTTCTGTGTGGCGAGCAATTCCATTCTGGAAACATTTTCCGAAAACTACACCCTGTTTAACCTGCCGTACCTCTTTGCGTCCGCAGAGGCCTACCATGCGGCGATGGATGATGAGGAAATTGTAGGGCCGATTTTTGAATCCACAAAAAAGGCTGGTTTTGAGGCTGTTACATGGATTGACGCTGGGACACGGAATTTCTACACGGTGTCCACCCCCATTGAGTCCCCGGCGGACTTAAAAGGGCTGAAAATCCGGGTGCAGCAGTCCCCCACCAACGTCCGCATGATGGATCTTTTAGGCGGCTCCGCTACGCCCATGGGCTTCGGGGATGTGTATACGGCCTTGCAGTCTAAGGTCATCGACGGGGCGGAAAACAATGAAATGGCCTTAACATCCAACGGGCATGGGGACGTCTGCAAGTATTATTCCTATGACATGCACCAGATGATCCCGGATATCCTGATTGGCAACTGCGCGTTCTTGGACGGGCTGCCGGCAGAAGAACGGGAAATTTTTGAAGAAGGCTTCCGGCTTGTCAACAGCGTGGAGCGGGAAGAATGGGTGAAGGCGGTGGAGGCCGCAAAGGACAAGGCGGAGCATGAGCAGGGCGTTACGTTCCTGTACCCGGACACAAAGCCTTTCCAAGAAACCTGCGAAGCAATGCACCAAGAAATGCTGGGCCGTTATCCGGATTTAGAGCCGATTTACGATAAAATCCAGGACCATAACGGGCAGCACCCTTCGGAAAAAGAATAAGGAGGTATCGCAAGATGAAAGCACTTCGCAATGGAATAACGAAAATCTTAAACGGGCTGGCGGGCATTAGCTTCCTTGCCATGGTCCTCCTCACCTGCTGGCAGGTTTTTACAAGGTATGTCCTTAAGAACCCTTCCACATGGTCGGAGGAGCTGGTGGGCTACCTGTTTGCATGGATGAGCCTGCTGGGGGCGTCTATCGTTACCTGCGAGCGGGGGCATATGAACATCCCGATTGTTGTGGAACGGTTTGGGGCAGGCGCACAGAAGGGGCTGCTCTGCCTTGGGGAGCTGATTGCCTTCCTGTTTTCCGCCGTAATCCTTGTGTTCGGCGGGGTGCAGATTACTACCTTGGCAATGGGGCAGATGACGTCCTCGCTGGGGGTGCCCATCGGCATCTTTTACATTGTGCTGCCTTTGTGCGGCGTACTGAACATGGTGTATACCGTCCTGAATATGGTGGACATATTGCGGGGCAGCCAAGAAGAAAAGGAGGCGGTATAAATGGCAATCCAATCATTGTTCCTAATTCTCATTGTCTTGCTGGCGCTGCTGGTCTTTGGGGTCCCGATTGCATATTCCATCGGCATTTCCGCGCTTGTGGCAATTTTGCAGACCGTGCCCTTGGACGTGTCCGTGGTGACGGCAGCCCAGAGGACCTTTGTGGGCATGAGCAAGTTCAGCCTGACGGCAATCCCGTTTTTTATCTTGGCAGGGAACTTGATGAACCAAGGGGGCATTGCAAAGCGGCTGGTTGACTTTGTCATGGCAATCCTAGGGAAGCTGCCGGGCGCGCTGCTTGTGACGAACGCAGGGGCAAACGCCTTGTTTGGGGCGATTTCCGGTTCTGCCTCCGCAGCGGCTGCCGCAGTGGGGAGCATGGTAAAAGAAGGGGAAGAAGAGCAGGGCTATGATACCGCCCTCTGCGCTGCCACAAATGGGGCGTCGGCGCCTTCCGGCCTCTTAATCCCCCCTTCCAATGCGCTGATTACGTATTCCTTGGCATCCGGCGGTACTTCCGTAGCCGCGCTGTTTTTAGGCGGGTATATCCCCGGGGTGCTCTGGGCGCTGTGCTGTATCGTGGTAGGCGTCATCCTTGCAAAACGCAAAGGCTACAAAGGCACCGAAGGGAAGTACGACTGGAAACACCTTGGGACGGCTACCTTACAGGCGCTGCCCGCCCTGTCTTTGATTGTCATAGTCATCGGCGGGATTGTCATCGGCGTGTTTACCGCTACGGAGGGTTCCGCAGTTGCGGTGGTATATGCGCTGGTACTGGGGATTTTTTACCGGAACATTACGGTGAAATCCTTCTGGAACATCGTGGTGGAAAGCGCGAAAATGAGCGGCATGGTGGTATTTTTGATTGGCGTTTCCAATATTCTGGGCTGGGTCATGGCATTTTTGCAGATTCCGCAGGCAGTTTCCGCGGCGCTGCTTGGGCTTACCGATAATTATGTGCTGATTTTGCTGATTATGAATGTAATCCTGCTGGTTGCAGGCACATTTATGGACGTAACCCCGGCAATCCTGATTTTCACGCCGCTGTTTCTGCCCATCGTCCAGACCTTTGGGATGCACCCGGTACATTTTGGGCTGATCCTTGTGTACAACCTGTGCATTGGGAACATTACGCCCCCGGTGGGGAATACGCTGTTTGTGGCGATTAAAGTTGGGAATACTACATTGGAGAAAACAATTCCATATATGCTGTGGTATTATGCCGCCATCCTGGCAGGGCTTTTGCTGGTGACTTATGTCCCGTTCTTAAGCACTGGGCTGCCGATGGCCGCAGGGCTGATTTAACATTTTTTCAAAGGAGGAAAATTTTATGCAGATGACATTTCGTTGGTACGGCGAAGGGAACGACAGCATTACCCCGGAAATGATTAAGCAGATTCCGGGCGTCACCGGGCTTGTATGGGCGCTGCATGATAAGCAGGCCGGGGAAGTGTGGGAAGTGGAGGAAATTGAAGAAGCAAGGCGCCAGATTGAGGGGGCAGGGTTCCATATGGAGGTAGTGGAGAGCGTCAACGTCCACGACGACATCAAGATTGGCCTGCCCACCCGGGATAAGTATATTGAAAATTACAAAACGACCTTGAAAAACCTTGCAAAATTCGGCGTAAAGGTTGTGACTTATAATTTCATGCCTATTTTCGACTGGACAAGGACGGACTTGTTCCACCCGCTGGAGGACGGCTCTACCGCCTTATTTTATGAAAAAAACAAGATTCAGGACGATTACAAGGAGATGGCAGACTACATTTTAAATAACCTGCACGGGATGACCTTCCCCGGCTGGGAACCGGAGCGTATGGCGAAGCTGGACGAGCTTTTTGAGGCTTACCGCCCGGTGACAAAGGAAAAACTATGGGAAAACCTGAAATATTTCCTTGAGGCCATTATGCCCACCTGCCATGAAACCGGGATTAAAATGGCCATCCATCAGGACGACCCGCCATGGGACATTTTCGGGATTCCGCGCCTTCTGTGCGACAAAGAATCCATTGGGCGGTTCCTCCATATGGTGGATGACGAATACAACTGCCTGTGCCTGTGCTCCGGCTCCCTGGGGGCGAACCAGCAGAACAACGTGGCAGATATCGTTCGCACTTATTGCGGCAGGATTGCATTTGCCCATATCCGCAACGTCCGCCATTACCCCAACGGGGACTTTACCGAGGCGTCCCACCGGGACTGCGACGGGGATACCGGGATTTTGGATATCATGAAAGCCTACCACGACTGCGGCTATACCGGGTATGTCCGCCCGGACCATGGGCGCCATATCTGGGGCGAGGAGTGCAGGCCGGGCTATGGGCTCTACGACCGGGCGCTGGGCATTATGTACCTGTGGGGCTGCTGGGACATGCTGGAAAAAACGGAGGGAAAAGTAGGGGAATAAATTTCTCTGGTTACAGCTTTGCCTCATCCAATGGAAGTAATGGTTTCTCTGTCTGGAATGGGCAGATAGGAAGTTACGATGCAAAAGTATGAAAAAGTAAATGAAAGGAAGGTGGAACAGGAAAATGGAAAAATTTATGGACCAAAATTTTTTATTACCGACGCTTACGGCCAAATGGCTCTACCATGAAGTTGCAGAAGAAATGCCAATCATAGATTACCACTGCCACATCAACCCGCAGGAAATTGCCGAAGACCGGAAATTCAGCAACATTTCCGAGGTATGGCTGGGCGGGGACCACTACAAATGGAGGCAGATGCGGTTTGGGGGCATCCCGGAAGAGCTGATTACCGGGGACGGGGACCCACGGGAGAAATTCCGGGCTTTCGCCGCTGTCCTGCCGAGGCTTATTGGCAACCCCATGTACCATTGGAGCCATTTGGAGCTAAAACGGGTATTTGGCATTGAGGAGCCTTTAACCCCGGAAAATGCGGATGAAGTATATGAAAAGTGCAACGAGGCGCTTGCCCAGTACTCCGCAAGGGAGTTGATGCGCAAATTCCATGTGAAGGCCGCCTGCACCACGGACGACCCCTGCGACAGCCTTGTGTGGCATGAAAAGATTGCTGCGGACCCCACAATGGAAATCAAAGTCCTCCCGGCTTTCCGCCCGGATAAGGCGGTAAATATTGAAAAAGAAGGGTTTGCAGATTATATCTGCAGGCTTTCAGGGGTGGCAGGCAAAGAAATCTGCTCCACGGAGGATGTAATCGCAGCATTGTGCCAGCGGGTTGACTATTTTGCTTCCCATGGATGCCTTTGCGCCGACCACGGGCTGGATTACTGCATGTATGCAGAACCGGACAAGGCAGCAGCAGACAAGGCCTTCCAAAAAGCGATGGAAGGGAACCGCCCTGCACGGGATGAAGCCGACGCCTACAAGACCATGGTGACAGTTGCATGCGCCAAGAAGTATGCGGAGAAAAACTGGGTGATGCAGATCCATTTCGGGTGCCTCCGGGACAATAACAAGCCCCAGTTTGCAAAGCTAGGGCCAGATACCGGGTACGATGCGGTAAATCCCCAGTCCGGGGCAGAGCATGTGGCCCCGTTGCTCAATGCATTTGCAGAAAACCAAGGCTTGCCCAAGGTCATCCTCTATTCTTTAAACCCCTGCGACAATACGGCGCTGGTTTCCATTGCCGGGTGTTTCCAAGGGGGCGGCATGGTTGGCCGGGTGCAGCAGGGCAGCGGCTGGTGGTTCAATGACAACCGCACAGGGATGCGGGCGCAGCTTACGGAATTGGCAAATAATGGGATGCTGGGGTGCTTTGTGGGGATGCTCACCGATTCCCGTTCCTTCTTAAGCTACACAAGGCATGAATATTTCCGCCGGATCCTCTGCGAATTAATCGGGGAATGGGTGGAAAGCGGGCAGTATCCCAATGACAAGAAGCAGCTTGCGAAGCTGGTGGAGGACATCTGTTTCCACAATACAAATGAATTTTTTGGGTTTGGCGTGTAAGGCAGAAGGTGCGGTTACGGGGATATGGAAGATGCAGTAAGGGGAATAGTTGGAAATATAATTGCAGCATGGATGTTAAAATCCAGGAAGGAGAGGAATTATGGATTTACCATTGAAGATTGATTTTACAGGGAAGGTAGTAGTAGTGACAGGCGCAGGCGGCGTGCTCTGCGGGACAATGGCGCGGGCGTTCGCACAGGCGGGGGCAAAGGTGGCGGCCTTGGACCTGAATGAAGAAGCCGTGAAGAAGCTGGCAGAGGAGTGCAGGGCAGAAGGTTATTGCTGCGAAGGCTATAAGGCCAATGTGCTGGACGCTGAAATGTTAAAAAGCGTCCATGGGCAGGTGTTACAGGACTTAGGCCCCTGCGACATCCTGATTAACGGGGCAGGGGGCAATAACCCCAAGGCCACGACGGACAATGAATACCAGCACGAAGCAGCAGAAGGCCAGAAAACCTTCTTTGACTTGGAGCCGGACGGGGTGGATTTTGTGTTCAAGCTGAATTTTCAGGGGACATTAATCCCCACCCAGATTTTTGCAAAGGAAATGGCGGAGAGGAAAGCCGGGTGCATCTTAAATATTTCCTCCATGAACGCCTACACGCCCCTGACAAAAATCCCGGCGTATTCCGCAGCAAAGGCGGGGGTTTCCAACTTTACCCAGTGGCTGGCAACCCATTTTGCAGGGACGGGCATCCGCTGCAATGCTATTGCCCCGGGGTTCCTCGTGTCCAACCAGAACCGGAAGCTGCTCTTCCAAGAGGACGGCACGCCCACAGCCCGGTCCCATAAGATTCTAAGCGGGACGCCTATGGGGCGGTTCGTGGACGGGGAAGAACTGCTCGGCGGGGTGTTCTTCCTGTGCGACGAGAAGGCCGCAAGCGCCATCACGGGGGTGGTGCTGCCCATTGATGCGGGGTTTGCCGCTTATTCTGGGGTGTAGGGAATACCGGAAGATAAGCAGCGAAGTGGGTATGCCGCATATTAGTTTCCCGCTCCAGTATTTACACAGTAGAAAATAAGTAAAAGGATGGTGCGCTGTGCCTTTGTGGGCAGCACGCCATCCTTTTTTGTGGAATATAGTTAAAAATGCACATAATGAATTGTGCAAATAGACTAAATATTGAAAAAACCACCAATCATGACAAGTGTCGTTTTGTAACTGGGCAAAAATATGTATAATTTACTTACAACATAGTTCTTATCCATTGTACAAAAAGAAAGGGAGATGAAATGATGTATCAGAAATTAAAATCATGTGTCGCAAGCGTAAGGGAAAAAGTTAGTTTTCAGCCAGAAGTTGCCTTAATCTTAGGGTCAGGGCTGGGTGATTTTGCAGATGGGATTGAGATTGCAGACACCATCGAATATACCCAGATTGAAGGTTTCCCAGTGTCCACCGTCAAAGGGCACAAAGGGCGGTTCGTCTTTGGGTATGTAGGGAAAACCCCTGTAGTCGTGATGCAGGGCCGGGTACATTATTACGAAGGCTACCAGATGCAGGATGTAGTCCTCCCCACCCGCCTGATGGGGATGCTTGGGGCAAAGAAAATCCTCTTGACAAATGCAGCCGGGGGCGTGAACGAAACTTACCAGCCCGGGGATTTCATGATGATTACGGACCATATCACAACTGGGGTCCCAAGCCCGCTGATTGGGCCCAACATCGAAGAGCTGGGGACCAGGTTCCCGGACATGAGCGAAGTGTACAGCCTGCGCCTGCAGGAAGTCATCCGGGAATGTGCAGCTAAGTGCGGGATCAGCCTCAAAGAAGGGGTCTATGTGCAGTTTACCGGGCCGAATTATGAAACCCCTGCCGAAGTCAGGCTGGCAAGGAGCTGGGGCGGCGATGCGGTAGGCATGAGCACGGCGTGCGAAGCCATGGCAGCCCGGCACATGGGGATGGAAGTCTGCGGGATTTCATGCATTACCAACTTAGCAGCCGGTTTGTCCAAACAGGAGCTGAACCATAAGGAAGTGCAGGAAACGGCTGACCGTGTAGCCAAGTCCTTCAAAGAGCTTGTGGCGGAACTTGTGGTGCGCATGTAAAAGGGAAGCTGGGATGAAAAATTATGTAATAAAAGGAGATATCTGCTATAGCAAGGCCAGTACGGAACTTTGCACGGTGGAAAACGGGTATGTGGTCTGCCGGGACGGCCGCTGCGCTGGCGCCTATGATGCCCTGCCGCAGGAATATGAGTCTTTCCCATGTTATAATTATGAGGGGCACATGGTCCTGCCGGGGCTGGTGGATTTGCATGTGCATGCGCCCCAATACCCATTCCGCGGCCTAGGGATGGATTTGGAGCTGATTGGCTGGCTGGATACCCATACCTTCCCGGAAGAGGCAAAATATGCAGATTTGGAATATGCGCAGAAGGCATACAGCATTTTTGCACAAGACCTCCAAAACAGCGCCACCACAAGGGCGTGTATTTTCGGCACCGTCCATGCGCAGGCAACGCTCCTGCTGATGGAAATGCGAACCTGTCCTCCAGGGTTGCGCCGGTGAAAACCTACCTTGCCAAAGGCATGAAGGTTGGGCTAGGGACGGACCTTGCGGCAGGGTCTTCCCTGTCGGTGTTCCGGGCCATGGCTATGGCCGTCCAATGCTTCAAGCTCCGGTGGCGGCTGCTGGACCAGTCTGTTGCCCCCCTGACGGCCGAGGAAGCATTTTATCTGGCTACAAAAGGCGGCGGGGAATTTTTCGGGAAAGTAGGGAGCTTTGAAGAAGGGTATGAATTTGATGCAGTCGTGCTGGATGATTCGGCCATCAGGCATCCGCAGGAATTGACGGTGAAGGAACGCTTGGAACGGGCCATTTACCTTGCAGGGGACCAGAATACCGTTGCCAAATTTATCGGCGGAAAGGAAATTTTCAGGAAATAAAATGAAATCAAAACAGCAGTTATTAGAATTCATAGCAGGAACGGAACACGACAGGCGTGAATATTTCGAAGGGCTGTTTGCGTTTGTCCCGGATGCGGTTGTGGCGGAATTGACATACGCAGAAGTGGAAAGGGGCCAGTATATCCTTTGTGCAGGCGAGCCCAGCGATACGGTATACATTATCCTGTCGGGGCAGATTGCAGGGGTGGACTACCAGAAAATGGGGCGCGCCTATTACTTTATGGATTTTACAAAAATGTATATTGTTGGGGATTTTGAAGCATTTGGGGATTTCCCGGAATATTGCGTATCCATCTGTGCGGCAAAGAAATGCGGGCTTTTAAAGGTGTCGGCAAAAAGCTATATGCGCTGGGTGCAGCATGATGAAAATGCCTTGTTCCTCAGGATGAAAAATATGATGTCCATGCTTATTTCTGAGCGGATTTCTGACCGGGAGTATATTTTCATGAACTGCAAGGAAAGGCTGGTGCACTATCTGGCAAAAGCATACGAGAACGGGAATAAGGACAGCAGGGGGAAATGCAAGATTCCCAAAACGCAGGCAGAATTGGCCGACCGTATCGGGTTCAATGTCAGGAGCGTCCAAAGGAGCATTGCAGCCTTGGAAAAAGAAAATCTCATTTCCAATGAAAATGGGAAAGTCACGCTTTCAAAGGAACAGTACCTGCGCTTAAAGCAGGAGGAATAATAAAATGGAAAGGAAGGATGAAAAAATGAAAAGATATAAACGTATCTTTACGGTGGTTGTGGACTCCCTTGGGGCAGGGGCATTGCCCGATGCGGCAGATTATGGGGACGCAGGGACGGATACCCTTGGCCATATTTCCCAGAGCGTGGATGGGTTCCAAATCCCGAACCTGCAAAAACTTGGCATGGCGAACCTCCATCCCTTGAAGCAGGTAGGGGCGGCGGAACGCCCGATGGGGTACTATACATATCTGAATGAGGCCAGCACCGGGAAGGACACGATGACCGGCCATTGGGAAATGATGGGGCTGTATATCACAAAGCCATTCCAGACATTTACAGAAACCGGGTTCCCAAAAGAGCTTTTGGAGGAATTGTCAAAAAGGACCGGCCGCACCATTATTGGGAATAAGAGCGCCAGCGGGACGGAGATTTTGGAGGAGCTGGCGGAGGAAGAGATTGCCACGGGGCACATGATTGTATATACCTCTGCAGATTCCGTCCTCCAGATTTGCGGGAACGAAGAAACCTTTGGGCTGGAAGAGCTGTACCGCTGCTGCGAGATTGCCCGTGAAATTACCATGAAGGATGAATGGAAGGTTGGCCGCGTCATTGCAAGGCCCTATGTGGGAAAGAAAAAAGGCGAGTTCAAAAGGACCAGCAACCGCCATGACTATGCTTTAAAGCCTTATGGCAGGACGGTGCTCAACGTGCTGAAGGATGCAGGGCTTGACGTCATATCGGTAGGCAAGATTTTTGATATTTTCGACGGGGAAGGGCTTACGGAATCCAACAAATCCAAAAGCTCCGTACATGGGATGGAGCAGGCCATTGAAATTGCAAAGCGGGAATTTGAAGGGCTGTGCTTTGTGAACCTTGTAGATTTCGACGCCCTGTGGGGGCACCGCCGGGACGTAAAAGGCTATGCAAAAGAGCTGGAAAAATTCGATGTAAAGCTGGGAGAGCTGCTGGGGCTCCTTAGGGAAGATGATTTGCTGATGATTACGGCAGACCATGGGAACGACCCAACCCATACCGGGACGGACCATACAAGGGAGCGGGTCCCGTTCCTTGCATATTCCCCTTCCATGGAAGGCTTTGGGAGGCTTGATGATTCTCCAAACTTTGCATTGGTGGGCGCAACCATAGCGGATAATTTCGGTCTTGGGATGCCGGAGGGCACAATCGGGACGTCAATCCTTGGGCAATTACAATAAAAAGCAAAGGGGAACAGAACAATGAGGATTATTTTGAATTTCATCGGCATAGCGTTGGTGCTGGCAATCTGCTGGCTGATTTCATGGGACAGGAAAAACATCCCATGGAAAACTGTGGCAAGGGCGTTCCTTGCAGAATTCGTAATTGCGCTTATCATTGTCAAAATACCCTTGGGGCGGCAGCTTGTCACTATCTTATCCAACGGGCTTACGGCAGTCATCAACTGTGGGAACGAAGGGCTTACATTCGTCTTCGGCGACCTCTTTGACCGTTCCAAAATGAGCGTGTTTATTGTACAGAGCCTAGGGAATATTATCTTTGTATCCGCCTTGGTAGGGGTGCTGTATTACCTTGGGGTGATTGGGTTCATTGTAAAATGGATTGGCAAAGGGGTAGGGAAGCTTATGGGCACGACGGAAGTGGAAAGTTTCGTAGCCGTTGCCAATATGTTCCTCGGGCACACGGACAGCCCAATCTTGGTGAGCAAATACTTAAAAGACTTGACAGAGAGCGAAATATTTGTCATCTTGGTATCAGGGATGGGCAGCATGTCGGCCTCAATCCTTGGCGGCTACCATGCGCTGGGGATTCCCATGGAATACCTGCTGATTGCAAGCGCAATGGTCCCGATTGGCAGCATTATGGTTTCAAAAATCATATATCCCCAGACGGAACAGGCAAAATCCATCACAGACGTTAAGATGGACAATAAGGGGAATAATTCAAATGCCATAGATGCCCTTGCGGAAGGCGCGTCGACAGGCATGCAGATGGTGATTTCCATTGGGGCTTCTATTGTGGGGTTTGTGGGGATTGTTGCCCTTATCAACTTGTTCCTAGGGTTTGCCAATATCAGCCTGTCACAGATTTTTTCCTATGTATTTGCGCCCTTCGGGTTCCTGATGGGATTGGACAAAAGCCAGATTTTAATGGAAGGCTCTTTATTAGGGAATAAATTGATACTCAATGAATTTATTGCATTTGGGGAACTGGCAGGCAGGCTGGGGGATTTAGGCCCAAGGACTGGGATGGTTTGTGCAATTTCCCTTTGCGGCTTTGCCAACCTTTCCAGCATGGGGATGTGCGTGGGCGGCATTGGCGTGCTTTGCCCGGAAAAGAGGGGCACAATTTCCCGCCTTGTATTCAAATCCATGATTGGCGGGGTATTTGTAAGCATTATGAGCGCATTGCTGGTAAGCATTGTATCTTTTTAGGCCGCCCGCCGTGGCATCTTGTATGCCGGCTGCCCAGTTGGGTTCTGGCCCTGCAGGGATTTCGTACCGGAAAATTTTATTTTAGAAAGGAAAATGGAACATGGATAAGAAAGAGATTTTAAAAATTGTTGACCACACGTTATTAGGGCAGGATGCCACATGGGAGGAAATCCGGGGGATTCTTGACGATGCAATCTACTATGGGGCGGCTTCTGCATGCATTCCGGCGTCTTATGTAAAACAGGCCGCAGAATACGTAGAAGGCAAGCTGCCAATCTGCACTGTCATTGGGTTCCCCAATGGGTACAGCACCACGGCCGTAAAGGTTTTTGAAACAAAAGATGCCATTGCAAACGGGGCGGAGGAAATTGACATGGTAATCAATATCGGCCGCCTGAAAGACAAGAGGTATCAGGAAATCACGGATGAAATCCGCCAAATCCATGAAGCCTGCGGTGGAAAGGTATTAAAGGTAATCATTGAAACATGCCTGCTGACAGAAGAAGAAAAAATCAAAATGTGTGAAATTGTCACAGAGGCAGGGGCAGAATACATTAAGACCTCTACAGGCTTTTCCACTGGGGGAGCAACCTTTGAGGATGTAAAACTTATGAAGGAGCACATTGGGAAAAATGTGAAGGTAAAGGCGGCAGGAGGGATTTCTTCCTTTGGCGACGCCGAGGAGTTTATGCGCCTTGGCGCAGACCGGCTCGGTACCAGCAGGCTGGTAAAAATCATGAAGAACACGGATACAGGCACAGGCTATTAAGGAGAATACGGGAATGGGAAGCGCAATGATAATTGAAATGGTAGGGTATTTGGGTTCTATCTTAGTCGTAGTATCCATGCTGATGTCATCCGTCATAAAGTTGAGGGTGATTAACATGGCAGGGAGCGGGATTTTCGCCGTATATGCGCTGATTATCCATTCTTACCCTACGGCTTTGATGAATTTTTGCCTCGTTGCCATCAACATTTATAATTTGGCGAAGCTAAGCAAAAAAGACCAAGCCTACGATTTGGTGGACGCCAGAAATGAAGGCCGGCTGCTGGATTATATTTTGGGTTATTACCGCAGTGACATCCAGAAATATTTCCCGGGCTTTGCAGGGAATTCTTCCGGGCTGGACAGGGCATACGTGGTCTGCTGCCATGGGAACCCTGCGGGGATCCTCTTAGGGAACACGGATGGGGAAGGGGCCATGGACGTTGTGGTTGACTATTCCATGCCGGTATACAGGGACTGTTCCGTAGGGGCATACCTGTATTCAAAACTGCCGGCAGAGGGAATCCATACGCTCCGGTATTCAGAAGAAGAAACAGAAACACATAAATCTTATCTGGCTAAGATGGGGTTTGCCAAAGAAAATGGCGTTTATAAAAAGAAATTAGTCTAAAGCATGGGGCTGCCGGGACAAGGGATTCCGGCAGCCCCATGCCAATGTTTCTTTGCACATAATAATTTTGAAAAAACAGATACTAACCCATATACCCCAAAGGGCGCCCGCCGCCCTGCCGGGAACGATGGATTGGAGAAATTTTTCAGATGGAAGAAAGCAGATACCTGTGTATTGATTTAAAATCCTTTTATGCCTCCGTGGAATGTGCCGAGCGCGGCCTTGACCCCATGGAGGCCCGCCTTGCCGTAGCAGACCCGGCCCGCGGGCAGGGGACGGTATGCCTTGCCGTTTCCCCTGCCATGAAGGCCATGGGCGTCAAAAACCGCTGCCGCGTCTACCAAATCCCAAAGCATGTCAAATATATCATGGCCCCGCCCCGGATGAAGCTGTATATCCAATATTCTGCCGCTATTTATGGCATCTATTTAAAATATTTTGCCAAAGAGGATATCCATATGTATTCCATTGACGAAGCGTTTATGGACATGCAGCCGTACCGCTCCCTCTACCAGCTTACCGCCCGGGAGCTGGCGGCGAAGATTATGGCAGACATCCGGGAAACCACAGGGATTCCTGCAGCCGCTGGTACCGGGACGAACCTGTACCTTGCAAAAGTAGCTTTGGACATTACGGCAAAGCATGTAAAGGGCAATATCGGGTGCTTGGATGAAACATTGTACCGGGAAACCTTGTGGGGGCACAGGCCGCTGACAGATTTCTGGCGGATAGGGGAAGGCATAGAGAAACGCCTTGCCAGCGTGGGCATCCATACGATGGGGGAGGTTGCCCATGCGGATGAGGCCATGCTCTACCGGATGTTCGGCGTAGATGCAGAGCTTCTGATCGACCATGCATGGGGCAGGGAAAGCACGACGCTGGCAGACATCAAAGCCTATGCGCCCAAACGCCATTCCCTCTCCAGCAGCCAGGCCCTGTTCCGGGACTATAATTTTGAAGAGGGCATCCTGCTGGTAAAAGAAATGCTGGACAGCCTCTGCCTTGACATGGCAGCCCAAGGCGCCAAAGCCCAGTCTTTGTCCCTTGGGGTGGGCTATTCCCATGGAACAGGCCTAAAGCCAGATTCCGGGAGCATTTCCATGCCGGAGGCAACCGGCAGCTACCGCACCATCCTGCCGTATGCCCTTGGCCTTTACAGCCGTATTGTGCAAAAAGGCAAGCCCATCCGCAAGGTAACGGCCTCCTTAAGCATTGCCCCGCAGGAAGGATATCAGCAGTACCATCTGTTTGAGGACGGCAAAGCCGAAGAACGGGAACAGAAGCTGCAGCAGGCAGTCCTTGGCATTAAGCAGAAATATGGGAAAAATGCCATTGTCCGGGGGATGGACCTGCTGGAGGCAGCCACAGCCATGGAGCGCAACCGGCAGATTGGAGGGCATAGGAGTGGGGAATGACAGATATCCTAAAATGGATAGGGTCCACCGCGCCAAGCAGTTCATGCCCTTCGACGCCTTAAAAGGCTTCCGGGAAGCCCTTCTGGAGCAGGAATGTCCCCATATCCCAAGGAAAATCCTTTCCGAAGACAGGAAAGAGGAGTTGGACGCCAAGCTGCGGCAAATCCACAGGAAGGACGTCATAACGGCAGAGTATTTCCAGGATGGGGCATATGTGCAGGTGACAGGGGAAGTGTCCAAGATAGATGAAACAGCGCGGGGGATACAAGTGGCAGGCCGCTTTATCCCCTTTGCGGACATTTCAGATTTACAGGGGAAGGAAATCCAATAAAAATCTGGGAAAAGGCGTTGCAAACCGTACCCCAAAAACTGCAAACCATCCCAGAAATATTGAAAAAACTGCATAATATGATATATTGGTACAAAATATGTACAGAACGGCACATATTTAGCAATTTTTTCAGGAGGGATGAAATATGCTGGGAGGTTCTTTTTGGGTTGCACTGCTGCGGAACACCATGAGCATAGGGCTGATGATGGCCTTTTTCCTGATGCTGGACCGTCCTAGATGTCCCATGAGGAAAGCCATCGGCTGCTATGTGGCTTGCGGCGGCAGCATGATTGCTGGCTACAGCCTTTGGTATCTGTTGGAAACTGCCAGTTTTGTGCGGTATTCCGGGCTGTCGTCCTTGCTGGTGGTTGGGGTGTTTTGCGGGCTGATGAGCAGGGATGTCCTTTACCTGACCCTGTATAAGATGGGGATGGCATTTTACCTGCTTTCCCTGTGCGTCTTCTGCGGCGTGGACGTGGCGCGCTGGTGGTATGGCGGGAACATGTGGGTGGATATTCTGGTAAGGGCGGCCTGTGTTGTGGTAATTTTGTTTTTTACATGGAAAAAGCTCCGGAAACAATTCTTAGGCGGCATAGATTTCCTGATGGAAGAGATGGATATGTTCAGCGCCATGACACTTCTCGTTTCCATCATGATTGGGACGGTGGTGGCGTACTGGCCGAATTTGCAGGGCTTTTCCATATTCAACATGGTGCGCGCCTTTGTCACCCTGTTTATGGCGGGGGTGCTCCAATACGCAATCCTGCACCTCTACATCCATCTGGGCTATGAGCATTATTACCAGTCGGAAAAAGAGCTTTTGGAAATGAATGAAAAGCTGCTCCATGGGCAGATGGAACTGATGCAGGAGTCGGAAAAGGAGGCGGCGCGGATTTACCATGACGTGCGCCACCATATGCTGCTGTTACAGGAGTATGCCAGAAAAGAGGAATACGGGGAACTGATGGAGTATTTAACCCAGTACGGCGCAGATGTGGAAAATAAGAAAATAGCCTATATCTGCGGGAACCGGGCAGTCAACAGCATCTTGTCGGCCTATGCGAAGAAGGCAAGGGGCAAGGGGATCCATGTGAAAATGGATGTGAAGGTGCGGGAAGGCCTTAAAATCCGGG
Organism: uncultured Lachnospiraceae bacterium; assembly: GCA_910580195.1. Classification (GTDB taxonomy): domain Bacteria; phylum Bacillota; class Clostridia; order Lachnospirales; family Lachnospiraceae; genus Petralouisia. The sequence goes on along the minus strand of CAJTWA010000030.1, from coordinate 11,478 downwards.
ACATTGACTGGGTGGCAATCCTTGCGAATATCTTTGAAAATGCCATACATGGCTGTGAAGGTTCCAGCCTGGAAAAAAAGGAAATCGGTATTTATATTGCGGAAAAAGGGGAAAAGGTAGCAATCCGTTTTTCCAATACGAATACGAAAAAAGTGGAGTTCAAAAAAGGGCTGCCCAAGTCGGACAAAGGGAGCGGCCTTGGGGTTGGGAGTATTAGGAAGGCCGCGTCCCGGTATGGCGGGGAAGCCTATTTTGAAGCGGAGGAGGGGAGGTTTGTAACGGAAGTGGTGCTGTATCTGCCGGAGGAAGGGGACGTGGCGGAGGCGGCGGTGCATCTGCCGGGGGGAGAGGAGTTACGTGACAGAGGCGGAGTGCATCTGCCGGGGGAGGGTGCGTGACGGAGGCAGCGGGGCATCTGCCGGGGGAGGGGAGTTACGTGGCAGAGGTGGCGCTGTAGCTGGTTTGGGGAGAAGGCAGCCCGGGATTGCCTAGGCATGGAAAGGCTGCCAGTGCGCCCAGCACATGGCTGGGGAGCTGCAGCGTTATTTGCGGAAGGATTTTTCAAAGAAGCCAAGGAGGCGGTCAATGAAGATTGCCAGCAGTGCGGACAGGATGCTGCCCCATAGGATTTTTGCATAATTCATGGTGCGCAGCCCGTCAAAGAGGATAATCCCCAAGCCCCCGGCGTTGATGGAGGCGGCAATGGTGGCTATGCTTACGGTGGCTACCATGGCAATGCGGATTCCGGCAAGGAAAGCCCCTTTGGCGAGGGGGAGCTTGATTTTAACCAGCACCTGCATGGGTGTCATGCCGATGCCTACGGCGGCTTCTACAATGCCCCGGTCTACGCCTTCCAGCCCTGCGAGGAAGTTCCGCAGCAGGAGGTATTGGTTGTAAATGACAAGCACAATGACTGCAGTAGCCTGCCCAAGCCCGGTGAGGGGAATCATCATGGCAAACATGGCAAGGCTGGGGATGGAATACACCATGGAAAGCAGCCCGAGGATGATGCCAGAAGCCCTTTTGGAATAGCTGCAAAGTATGGTGAAAAGCCCTGCAGCCACAAGGGAAATTGCCAGCGCAAGCAGGACAAGCTGCAGATGTTCCAAGGTTGCCCTTATCAAATCGTCATAATGTTTTGCCAAATATTCTATCATTTGAAATTCTCCTGTGTGTTCCTGCGTATTAATTCCTAGTATCACCCGCACTAATTTTATGGGCAGCATGAAAATCCTGTAGTTCATGGTTTATACCTGTTCCAGAATTCTTCTTTTGCCCTTGCGGATTCCACAAGGGAAGATACGAACCCATCGGCCGGGTGGAGGATAATTTCCTCTGGCGTGCCGTATTGGAGGAGCTTCCCTTGATCCATAATCACGACTTTTGTCCCCATTTTAAAAGCCTCTTCAATGTCATGTGTCACAAACAGGCAAGTTTTCCCCATCCCCCGGTGCAATGCAAGGAGCTCATCCTGAAGCCGGGTGCGGGTGATGGAGTCGATGGCGCCGAAGGGCTCGTCCATCAGCATGATTTTGGGGTCAGCAGCCAATGCCCGTGCCAGCCCCACCCGCTGCTGCTGCCCGCCAGAAAGCTGCGCCGGGTACCTGCCCATATATTCCGAAGGGTCTAAGCCCACCAGCGCAAGGAGCTCCTCGGTGCGTGCCTCTGTTTTGGCCTTGTCCCATTTTAAGAGGTTCGGCACCATGGCGATATTGCCGCCCACGGTGATGTGGGGAAATAACCCAACCTGCTGGATAACATAGCCAATCCGCCGCCGGAGCGTTACCACATCCGCCCTGCTGATATCCTCGCCAAACAGGGCGATGCTCCCGCTGTCCGGCTCATAGAGGCGGTTTACCATTTTTAAGAGAGTTGTTTTCCCGCAGCCCGAAGAGCCGAGGATAGTAACAAACTCCCCTTCTTCTACCGTAAAAGCCACATGGTCGACTGCGTTCCGGGCAGAGCCCCGGAATGTTTTTGACACATCTTTGAATTCAATTGCGTGTACCACTGGAAAACCTCCTAAATTTTTGCTGAAAATAATACTGCTTTTGCGTAAAATTACCTGTTTTTAACTTAAGCCATAGCTTTAAAAAAATATCCCAGCAAGTTAACTTAGGAACCAAGCCCATGAGCCTTTGCTGCGGAAAATTTCATTACACAGGCAATTTGGGGCAGCCCTTCCCCTAAGCAAACACTTCATGGGCGTCCTTAGTGGAGGCGAAATCCACTGCTTACGAAGGCTTAGGGATGAGGGCTATCCCGAAATCCCTTAGCCGCAGTTAGTTCGCCGGAACGTTGCCCAGTTTGCGTGGGGAAGGGCTGCCCCAAATTGCCGTCCGCCCCCCAAAAATTTCTCCCTCAAGTTGTTCAATGCAGTGCCATCTAACATGAGGGCATACCGCCCAATCCTATTTACAGTTCCCTTCAAAAAATTCTTTCGCCACATCATCATATTCCTGCTTGTCAATATCAACTTTTGCATTTAAGGAAATCATCGTTTCAGTGTCCAGCTTTGCACTGACACTGTTCAAGATTTCCGCAATTTCAGGATACTTTTCCAGCGCATCGTCCCGTACAACAGGAGCCATATAGTAAGGCGGCCAGAATTTCTTGTCATCCTCTAAATAGGTAAACTTATCCGCGTTGACAAGCTGGGCGTCCGTGGAGTAGGCCGGGCATACGTCTGCCTCCCCGGTTTCTAACACTTGGTATTTCAGGCCGCTGTCATACAGGTTGATGGATGCAAAATTAAATTCCCCATAGACCTTGGCAAGGCCGGGCAGGCCGTCCTCCCGCTGCTCGAATTCCCCTTGGGAGCAAAGTTTCAGCTTGTCCGCATGTTCCTGCAGGTCCGACATGGTGGAAATCCCATATTGTTCGGCAGCCTCGGTGCGGATAGCAATGCCGTTCCTGTCGTTCACCTGTGTGGAATCCAGCCATGTCAGGCCAAATTGCTTGGCGTATTCCTCTTTTACCGTATTATAGACAGAGTCCGGGTCGCTGTCCATTTCCATCTGCAGGACAGAAAGCAGCGCCGTCCCCGTGTACTCCGGGTAAAGGTCAAAGTCGTCCCCGGTGATGGCAGTGTGCACAAGGGAGCCGGCCACGTTCATTTTGCGGTCTACCTTGTAGCCGGCATCCTCCAAGGCCAGCGCGTAGATTTCCCCTACAATCAGGCTTTCCGTAAAATCCTTAGAGCCCACCCGGATTGTGCCTTTGCCGGAATCCCCGCAGCCGGGGACGGCAAGCACCAGGGTGCACAGGAAAGATAACGTGAGCAGGGAGGCAATCCATTTTTTTGTTTTCATAACTGGTATCTCCTTTAAATTCTTTTGTATTTTAATAGTATTGTTTCCAGTAAGGAAAAGAAAAATCCAGTGGAAAGGGACAAAAGGGCCACGGAGCCGCCGCCAATCAGGAGCAAATCTGTCCGGAACAGGCCGATGCCCGTAAAAATAAGGTCCCCAAGCCCTCCGGCGCCAATCCGCGCAGCCAGCGTCGCGCTGGCAATAATTTCCACTGCGGCGGTTTTCATCCCGGTAAGCGCCAGCGGCAGCGCAAGGGGGAGCCGGACTTTTGCAAAGGCTTGCCTAGGTTCCATCCCAAGCCCTTCTGCCGTTTCCATCAAAAAAGGCGGGACGCCGTCCAGGCCTGCGATGGTGTTTTCCAAAATAGGCGGCACGGCCAAAAGCACCAGCGCAACGGTAGCCGGGGCTGCACCAGTGCCCAGCACCGGCAGCATCAGGAGCAGGATGGCAAGGCTTGGGATAATCCGCAAAATGCCAAAAAGCGTGGTGGCCGGCCGCTGCAGGCGGCGGTACTGGACACAGAGGAACCCGGCAGGCACCCCAATCAGGATGGCAAGGAGCAGGGCGCACAGGCTAATCCGTAAATGGGCGGACAGCATGGTGAGGAACCGGCCGCTGTTCGCCTGAAAATATTCTGCGATTTGTTGGTACATGGTGTTGCTGATACCTCCTTTTTGGGCTGTACTTATTATAGCCGGAATGTTGCGGTTTGTACAGGGGGATAAGAATATTTGTTTGGGAAAATTTCGGTATGGCGCTTGGATGGCAAGGAAAGCAGGCAGGTTTTGGACATATATTATTCTTGATATTGATGCAGAATTTTCCGGTTAGGCAGAAGATTTACGTTACAGGAAGATAGGGAAAGCAAGTTATCTATTTGGATGGTCTGTCTGCACACTCCCAAACAGGATACGCAGATAATCGCGGCGGCTGTATAGAATACGGTCTATGTAGATATCTTTCCCACAAGCCCGGTAGAAAATAAGGTAATTACCGCTTACAAGAAAGCGGTAATCGCTTTTTGTAGCTGCAATTGAGGATAATGGGGCTCCTGCAGAAGCATATTTTTCTAAAATGCGGATTTTTTTGGTAATCTTGCTTATAGTAGCATGGGCTGCTGCTGGGTTTTCAAGTTCTTCTGAGATATATCTTTTGATTTCCAATAAATCATTTTGTGCTTCTTCAGAAACATACAGGTTATTCATGGGAGAGCCCGAGGTTTTCCTCCACGGCTTCAAGTGTCAGCCAGCCTTTCTCTTCCCCGGATTTCCGGCCTTTTGCAAGTTCATCCAGCAGCCGGAGCGTTGCTTGTGTTTTTTCATAATCCTGCATATCCATAATTGCATACCGTTCCTGCCCATTTTTCGTCAGGAAAACGGGGGCATCTACCGCCACATCATGCAATACTTCATTGTAATTGCGTAAATCAGAAATAGGTTTTATATTTGGCATATAGTTTGGCTCCTTTCTATGGCAAGTATACCCCAAACTGCCGTGAAATTCAACAGCAATCGCCTATAATACAGGTTTTGTTGCTGTTTTTCCAAAAAATCTCCCCAAATCATTGCGCAACCCCCCAACAACCATGTATAATATGTTTTGGAATACAAACAGCAACAGTTCCCGCCTGCAAGGCACAGCAGGCAGCAAGAAAGAAGAAAAGAGGATAGAAGAATGGGCGGTTTTTTTGGCGTGGCATCACAGCAGGATTGCGTATTTGATTTGTTTTTCGGGGTAGACTACCACTCCCACCTTGGCACAAGGCGCGGCGGCATGGCAGTCTTCGGGGAAAAGGGCTTTAACCGGGCAATCCACAATATAGAAAATGCACCGTTTCGGACGAAATTTGATAAGGACGTCAGTGAGATGAAGGGATGGTTCGGGATTGGATGCATTTCCGACTATGAACCCCAGCCCCTTATGATACGGTCACACCATGGGACCTATGCAATAACGACAGTAGGGAAAATAAATAACAGCGAACAGCTCTTGCAGCAGCTCTTTGACTGCGGCCATTCCCATTTTATGGAGCAGAGCGGCGGGGAAATCAACGCCACGGAATTGGTAGCGGCGCTGATTAACCAGAAGGAAAATTTAATCGAAGGCATCCACTACGCCCTAGAGGCGGTGGAGGGTTCCCTGTCCCTGATCCTGATGAACAAGGCGGGGCTTTACGCTGCCCGGGACAAGTACGGCAGGACTCCCGTCACAATCGGGAAAAAAGAAGATTCCTACTGCATTTCCGTAGAAAATTTTGCGTACCATAACTTAGGATATGCCGACTATAAAGAATTAGGGCCCGGGGAGATTGCGCTGGTGACGGACAAAGGCTGCGTCACCTTGCTGGATCCCGGGAAAGAAATGAAAATCTGCACCTTCCTCTGGGTGTATTACGGCTACCCGGCCAGTTCCTATGAAGGGATGAACGTGGAGCAGATGCGCTACAACTGCGGGAGGAAAATGGCCCAGCGGGACGACGTAAAGCCGGACATTGTGGCAGGCGTCCCAGATTCCGGCGTCCCCCACGCCATTGGATATGCCAACGAATCAGGCATCCCATTTACCCGGCCCTTTATCAAATATACCCCCACTTGGCCCCGGTCATTTATGCCCACAATCCAGAGCAAACGGGACCTGATTGCCAAAATGAAGCTTCTGGCTGTGAAAGATTTGATTCAGGGCAAAAGCATGATTTTAATTGACGACTCCATTGTGCGGGGGACCCAGCTTCGGGAAACGGTGGAATTCTTATACCAGAGCGGGGCGACGGAGATCCATGTCCGCCCAGCCTGCCCGCCGATTCTGTATGGCTGCAAGTACCTGAATTTCTCCCGTTCCACCTCGGACATGGATTTATTTTCCCGCCGTGTCATTGATAAGTTAGAAAACGGCAGCGCCACAAAGGAAATTTTGGCAGAATACGCAGACCCTGAAACGGAACGTTATGGGAATATGGTAGAAGAAATGCGCAAGGAACAGAAATTTACCTCCCTGCGGTTTAACCGGCTCGACGACATGTTAGAAGCAACCGGGCTGGAAAAATGCAAGCTTTGCACTTATTGCTGGGATGGGAAAGAATAGGAGGGAACGGTATGTATCATTGCCATTTGCAGGTTTATCTGCTGGGCCAGCCATGCCGCATGTTTGAAACGGTGAAAGGGATGGAGCCCCTTGAGGCTTTTACCCATACATTCCTAGAAAGCGGGGAGCTACAGGAAGAGCTGGCAGCAAAGGCAGATCTGGTTTTGGCGGATTTGCGGGGGAAAGAAGGGGACAGGGAAATAAAGGCCCTTGCTGCGTCAAAAAAGGAAGGGGCAGGGCTGGTGCTGCTTATGGAGCAGGGGCAGCGGGGGCATCTGCCGGAGGATTTTTCAGGAATCACAGACCTTTGGATCTGCCCTATGGCAGAAGGGGAGCTGCGGTTTCGGTTCCTGCGGCTGCAGCAGCGTATCCAGATGGAAAAAGATTTCTGGCAGGAAAGCCAGTATCTGGAAACCACATTAAACAGCTTCCCCAGCCTGATTTGGTATAAAGATAAAGAAGGCATCCATGAGAAAGTCAACGACAGCTTCTGCAGGACCGTGAATAAGGCAAAGCAGCAGGTAGAGGGGCGGGGGCACGCCTATATCTGGGATGTGGAGCATGACGACCCTGCCTGCATAGAATCGGAACGCGAGGTGATGGAAACGGGGAAAACCTGCGTGTCTGAGGAAATCATAAAGACTGGGGCAGGGCCTAGGACATTGATGACATACAAATCCCCCCTCTATGACCTAGACGGCAGCGTCATGGGGACGGCGGGCATCGGCATCGACGTGACGCAGGAACGGGCGTATGAGCAGGAAATCGTCCGTAAAAATGAAACGCTGGAAAAGATTTTCACCACCATTGACTGCGGGGTGGTCCGCCATACCCTTGATGGCTCCCAAATCCTTAGCATCAACCGGGCGGCGCTGGATATCTTAGGATACCGTTCCCAGGCGGAAATGGCAGCGGACGGCTTTGACTTGGTGGCGGGCAGCGTCCACGAGGAGGACAAGGCAAAACTTAAGGACGCGATAAAAACGCTGGAAAAGCCCGGGGACAGCATTAGCACCGAATACCGGGTGAAGCGCAGGGATGGGGAAATCCTGCATGTGATGGGGAATGTGAAACTTTTAGAGGAAAATGGAACACAGTTTTACCAGCGGTTCCTTTTAGACTGCACGGCAAGGAAGCTGGAAGAAAAGGAAAATGAGCGGTGGCACGAAGAGCTGATCCAGGCCCTTGGCATTGATTACAGCATTATCTGTTATTTTGACTTAAAAACAGGGACTGGCATCCCCCTGCGCAACCATGAGAAGGACGGGGTTGCCTTTGTCCCGGGGCCGGATGGGAAAATTTCTTTTGAGGACGGCATGGAGCACTACATACAGGAATTTGTCTACGAGGAAGACAGGGAAATGCTGCGGCAGTTCTCTTCCGCGGAAAACCTGAAAAAAGAAATGGCAGGCCGGAAAGTTTACCATGCCAACTACCGCATTTTTGCCAAAGGGGAACTGAAATATTTCCAGATTAAGGCAGTGCGCATTGGGGAGTGGGGCAGGCAGCATGGCATTGTTTTGGGGTTCCGCAGCGTAGACGAGGAAACCCGCAGGGAAATGGAGAAAAAGAGTACGCTGGAAAATGCCCTGCGGCAGGCCAATCAGGCAAACAAGGCGAAAAGCATTTTCCTTTCCAATATGTCCCACGACATCCGCACGCCCATGAACGCCATTGTGGGCTTTACTACACTTGCCATCACCCACATTGACTACCGGGAGCAGGTGGAGGAATATCTGAAAAAAATCATGACCTCCGGGAACCATCTTTTAAGCCTGATTAACGACGTGCTGGATATGAGCAGGATTGAGAGCGGGAAAATGCATTTGGACGAAAATCCTTGCCGCCTGCCGGATATCCTCCATGGGCTCCGCAATATTTTACAGGCAGACGTCCATGCCAAGCAGCTAGAACTTTATATCGACGCCGTGGACGTGCTGGACGAGGAAATTTACTGCGACAAGCTGCGCTTAAACCAAGTGCTCCTTAACCTTTTAAGCAACGCTGTAAAATATACAGGCACAGGCGGCATCATCAGCATGCGGGTAACGGAAAAATCCGGCGCGCCCAGCGGGTATGGGAATTATGAATTTACGATAAAAGATACTGGGATTGGCATGAGCGAGGAATTCGTCGCCCGCATTTTTGAGCCTTTTGAGCGGGAGCGGAGCAGTACCAACAGCGGGATCCAAGGCACCGGCCTAGGGATGGCTATTACGAAAAATATCGTGGATATGATGAACGGCACCATTGAGGTAAAGAGCGAGCAGGGCACCGGTACGGAAGTCAGCCTTTCCTTTACCTTCCGCCTCCATGCCGAAACAAGGGAGCCGCAGGATATCCCGGCGCTGAAAAACTGCAGGGCGCTGGTGGTAGACGATGATTTCAACACCTGCGACAGCGTGACGTATATGCTGGGGCAGATTGGGATGCGGGCAGAATGGACCCTTTCTGGGAAAGAAGCGTTGCTTCGGACCCATCAGGCCGTCATGCGCAACGACATCTATACGGTGTACGTCATTGACTGGATGCTGCCGGATATGAACGGCATTGAAGTTACCCGCAGGATCCGCAAGGAAATGGGCGAGGAGGTGCCCATTATCCTCCTGACCGCCTATGACTGGCTGGATATTGAGGAGGAGGCAAAAGAAGCCGGGATTACAGCATTTTGCAGCAAGCCCCTGTTCCTCTCAGAGCTGCGCAGCTGCCTCAATTCCATTGTAGAGGTAGAGGACGGGGAGCGGCGGCAGGAATCCGCAGGGAAATCCGGAAAGCAGTATACCGGCCGCATCCTCTTGGCAGAGGACAATGAGCTGAACCAAGAAATTGCAAGGGTAATACTGGGGGATGCCGGGTTTACCACGGAGGTTGCCGGGAATGGGAAGGTCGCCGTGGAAATGCTCAAAGATTCCGAGCCGGGCTATTACCAGCTTGTGCTGATGGACGTGCGTATGCCGGAAATGGACGGCTACGAAGCCACCAAGGCTATCCGCAGCTTGGAAAACAAAGACCTGGCCTCCATCCCCATCTTAGCCATGACAGCTAACGCCTTCGAGGAGGACCGGCAGGAAGCCCTGCGGGCTGGGATGAATGGGCATCTGGCGAAGCCGATTGACGTGAAGGTGCTCTTTGATACGCTGGATAAGATATTGGTGTAACCCCATCCCTTTGCCGTATTCTGGAACACGAAATAGGCGGCTTGCCCGGTTTCCCCATAGAGCCGGGCTTGCAGCCATCCGGGGCAGATGGGCAAGGTACGTGCTGGGAAGCTGCGCTTGCCAAGGTTAGCATGGTGCGGGAGCGTGCTGGAAGCTGCGCTTGTCAGAGTTAGCATGGCGCAGGGGCGTGCGAAGTGCGCGTTTGTTTTCATTCGTTCACGGGTCTGATATCCCGCAGCTTGCTGCGGTCAGAGTTTTACCAAGCAGAGCGAGGTTGGGGTTAATACCCCGCAGCTCTGTTGCGGGGAAATTTATTCGTTCACGGGTCTGATGCTCCGCAGCTTGCTGTGGGGTGGTTCATTTTTACAAAGTATGGAAGTTAGGAGGGCAATATGTTTGGTTTTCAGTATTATGCACCGACAAGGGTAGTGTTCGGGAAAGGGACAGAAGGGAAAGTTGGGGAGTTGGTTGCATCCGCCCATTGCAAGAAAGCATTGCTCCATTACGGCGGCGGGAGCGTCCTGCGTTCCGGGCTCCTTGCCCGGATAAAATCCTCCCTTGGGGAACAAGGGATTTCCTTTGTGGAATTAGGCGGCGTTGTCCCAAACCCAAGGCTTTCCCTTGTATACCAGGGGATTGAACTGTGCAAAAAGGAGCAGGTAGACTTTATCTTAGCCATAGGCGGCGGGAGCGTCATTGACTCCGCAAAAGCCATAGGCTATGGGGTAGCAAATGAAGGGGATGTCTGGGATTTCTATGAGCATTCCCGTAGTGCCAATGGGTGCCTGCCCATAGGCGTGGTGCTCACCATTGCAGCAGCCGGGAGTGAAATGAGCGGAAGTTCCGTCATTACGAAAGAGGATCAAAAAGCAAAGCGCAGCTATAAAAGCGATTTCTGCCGCCCAGTATTTGCCATTATGGATCCAGAGCTGACAATGACGCTGCCCGCGTACCAGACAGCCTGTGGGTGCACCGACATCCTCATGCATACCATGGAACGCTATTTTACCAATGGCGGGAATATGGAACTGACAGACGCCATTGCCGAAGGCCTGATGCACACCGTGATGGAGCAGGCCATAATCCTCCGGGATGACCCGCAGAATTATAACGCAAGGGCAGAAGTCATGTGGGCTGGCAGCCTGTCCCACAACGGCCTGACCGGATGCGGCACCGACGGCGGCGACTTTGCCACCCACGGGCTGGAACACGAGATGGGCGGCATGTTCGACGTAGCCCATGGGGCCGGGCTTGCAGCCATCTGGGGCAGCTGGGCAAGGTACGTGCTGGAAAGCTGCACCCCGCGGTTTGCCCGGTTTGCAAGGAAGGTGATGGGCATTGCGGACGGGGGTACGGAAAAAGAGGCAGCCTTGGAAGGGATTGCAGCTATGGAAGAATTTTTCCGAAGCATCAAGATGCCTACGAATATGAAGGAATTGGGGATTGCGCCTTCAGAGGAAGAGTTAAGGACGATGGCGCATATGTGCAGCGTTGCAGCAGGAGGGAAGAAAGGGTCTGCGAAGGTGTTAGAGGAAGGGGATATGCTGGAGATTTATAGGATGGCTTTGGGGGAGTGAGGAATTGTAGAAGGGGGACGGAACAGGGGGGAGTGGAGGGAGTGAGTAAAGGATAAGGGGAATGGAGGGAGAGGTTAGCCACGGATAGGGAATTTCTCGGTATGTGAAGCTGGGGAAGAGCTTGTCGGTGGCTTTTTTTTGTGGAGAAATGTAAGGGGGGGAGGTTGTGGTAAGTGAGAAAGGGAAAATTGTTTTGTATGTGCTAAGAAAGTGCTAAGAAATGGGAAATTTTGGGAATTATGGTGAAAAATGAGGAGAGGTGTGGTACGATTTAAAAAAGAAATTTTTGGTTTTTATTTGATGGATAATTAAAAGTTATCCGTTGGGTTTTGGGTAGAGAATAAAAGGATA
>CAJTWA010000029.1 GCA_910580195.1 uncultured Lachnospiraceae bacterium | reverse complement strand
TAAGCAGTGGATTTCACCTCCATTAAGGGCGTCCCTGAATTGTTTGCAGGGGGCAGGCCCCTCGCCACAACTGCTGGGTATTGGCTGAAATTAAGGAATAAGGGAGGCCGGGGATTTTTTGGGTAAGGCTTTTAGTAGCCTGCTGCGAGATTTTTCTGGGAAGGTATCTTAGAGCGTGTTGAAAAAATGCCCTAGAAGCTTACTACAGAATTTCTTGAGGAGGTATCCGAGAGGCTTGCTGTGGAATTTTTCATAAGAACTGGTTTTTGTCAGGGTGGTAGTGGTAGTCGATGGAGGCTAGGGAACGGATTAATTCATCCATGGGGATGTCGCAGCTTTTGCAGAGTTCCTCTAAGGAAGGGTAGCGGTCCCTCAAGTGCGTGTTGATAAAACTTAGTAAAATTACAGGGTCTTTTGGTATATTCATGATAGTGTTCCATTCCTTTCGTGCTGTTTTGCATAAATTAAAGAGAACTTTTATTTTTTCCAGTTATTACTTAATGTTATCCCATTGTACAGCTTGGCAGGGATGCCCGTCCTTATTATAAGGAAGAAATAGCCCCAAATATCTTCCGTTTCCTATTATAAGAAACAGTATCTGCCTATTTCATAAAGTTGGTTGCCATAACCGAAATGTACCATGGGATTATAAAAAGCAGTATCCGCCCATTTCATAAAATTGGTTGCCATAACCGAAATGTACCATGGCATTACAAAATAGCAGCATCTGCCCACTTCATAAAATAGGGGTTTTTCTCCAACTGCATTTCTATAAGAGCCAGTCATAGTATAGTAGCTTTTCCCATAAATTGCAAGAACGTTTTTTTAACGAAACTACCTATACCATTACAGTTCCCAAGATTTCCTCCATAAACATCCCAATCCCTAAAAACCACCCAAAATCATCCAGATTTCCTTTCACAGCCCTTATAATCACCCATTCCTTTCATTCCACTTAGGCACAAATACCAGTGAAAAACTTATTTTTCACAGTATTCCACCTTTACCCCACAGTTATTTTTTAGCAGCCATCCAAATTCCGGGAACCCAGCCCCAGCAGCCCGGGACAGGAACCCTCCCCCTGCAAACCATTCAGGGACGCCCTTAATGGAGGTGAAATCCACTGCTTACGGAAACTTAGGGATGAGGGCTTTCCCGAAATCCCTTAGTTGCAGTTAGCAGTTAGTTCACCGGAATGTTGTCCCGTTTGCAGGGGGAGGGTTCCTGTCCCGGGCTGCGTCCGCCCCCCCAACCCCCAAATCCCCCTCCCAGACTGCATCCGCCCCCAAATCCCCCTCCTCCTAAACTACTCTTGGCCTCCATTACCCTGACCTCCATCCCCCAAAAATCCCTTTCCTTCCAAACCTCTCTTAACCCCCACCCCTCCCCACCCAACCTTTTTTCCATTTGGAAAGGCACTTCCCCGCCCAATTTTTCATAGAATGTAATAAATCAGCTTAGAGGTGCTTTTTTTGAAAACATTTTTAATGCCGCTAAACGCCGACGAAGAAAAATATTATCTGGAAAAAATGAAAGAGGGCAGCCTTGAAGCGAAGAACACCCTAATTGAACGGAACCTAAGGCTGGTAGCGCATATTTCCAGAAAATACCAAAACGGGGAAGAAGACATGGAAGACTTAATCTCCATCGGGACCATCGGCCTTATCAAAGCCATCGGGACATTCAACTACGAGCGCGGCAACCGCCTTGCAACCTACGCCGCCCGCTGCATAGATAACGAACTTCTGATGTATTTCCGGGGAAAGAAAAAAACCTCCCGGGAAGTGTCCCTCTACGAGCCAATCGGCACGGATAAAGAAGGGAACCAGATTAACCTGATGGATGTAGTGGAAAGCACAGACCGGGATATTTTTGAAATCATTGAGCTGAAAGGGAACACAAGGAAGGTCTATGAGGCAATCCCCAAAGTCCTAAACAGCCGGGAGCAGGAAATCATCGAATGGCGGTACGGCCTATATAACCGCAAGCCTGTGACCCAGCGGGAGATTGCGGATAAACTGGGGATATCCCGTTCCTATGTCAGCCGGATTGAGAAGCGGGCGCTGGAAAAATTAAAGGGATGTTTTGAATAAAAATTCCTGTACCCATTGCATAATGGGCAGGAACATGGTATGATATAGCTATCTTTTTTCAAAGGGCGTATCTGCCCGTATTCCCAACCAGCACAAAGGGAGGTAACTTTGTATAGTATTGTTTCCACAGCAACCGTCTGCGGCATCCAGAGCGTCCTTGTACAAGTGGAGGCAGACGTGAGCGACGGCATGCCCGCATTTGAAATGGTGGGCGCCCTCTCCTCCGAGGTAAAGGAGGCAAAGGAACGGGTGCGGGCAGCATTCCGCAACAGCGGCATCCGCCTTGCGCCGAAAAAAATCACAGTAAACATTTACCCAGCAGATATCCGTAAAACAGGCACAGGCTTTGACCTGCCCATTGCCTTAGCAATACTGGCGGCATATGGCAAGGTGCCGGGAAAACACTTAGAAGGCATCCTGTTTGCCGGGGAAATCAGCCTGAATGGGGAAATCCGGCCGACGGCTGGCATCCTCCCCATGGTGCTTGCCGCCAAGGAGGCCGGGAAACACACCGTCTGCATCCCAAAAGGGAACTTAGGGGAGGCAGAACTGGTAAAAGGGATGGCCGTGCTGCCAGCAGAAACCCTCAGCCAAGTGGCAGGGGTTGTAGAGGAATTCCATCAGGACCCTGAAAAATTCCAAACCTCCAAGGTTCCCCCAAGAACAGGGCAGTGCATGGCAGAGGGCTGTGATTTTGCCGGGATCCATGGGCAGAAAATCTTGAAGCGCGCCTGTGAGGTAGCAGCAGCGGGCAGGCACAACATGCTGCTGGTAGGCCCGCCGGGAGCAGGGAAAACCATGGCGGCAAGGGCCACAGCCACCATCCTGCCTGCACTGAGTGAGGAAGAAGCCTTGGAAATTGCCCGGATTTACAGTGTCAGCGGAAGGTTTGGGCAGCGCCAAGGACAGTTTTTTGCAAGGCCATTCCGCAACCCCCACCATACCATCAGCGTGGCCGGGCTGGCCGGGGGCGGCACAGTCCCAAAGCCCGGGGAGCTGAGCCTTGCCCATAAGGGGGTGCTGTTTTTGGACGAGCTGACAGAATTTAAAAGGGAAGCCTTGGAGGTGCTGCGCCAGCCCTTGGAGGAAAAGTCCATCAGGATAGCAAGGAGCAGCGGCAGTTTCTGTTTCCCCGCGGACGTCATGCTGATTGGGGCCATGAACCCCTGTGGCTGCGGATACTACCCCGACCGCAGGAAATGTGCCTGCTCCCCGTCGGTGGTAAGCCGCCATCTTGGGAAATTAAGCCGCCCCTTGCTAGACCGGATTGACCTTACCGTGGAAGTAAGGCGGCTGCCCTTGGCTGAAATAATCAGCGGGGAAAGGGAAGAAACCTCAGAAACCATACAAAACCGGGTACAGGCCGTAAAAGAGGTGCAGAAAAAACGTTTTGCCGGGAGCGCAATTTCCTGTAACAGCCAGATACCTGCCGCCAATATAGAAGAATTCTGCCCCATGGGACAAGATGCCAAAAAGCTTCTGCAAGGCTCATTTGAACGGCTGGGACTAAGCGCAAGGGGCTATTACCGGGCAATCCGGGTAGCCCGAACCATTGCAGATATAGAAGGCTCTAGGCAAATCCGCCGGGTACATATGATGGAAAGCCTCATGTACCGGGAAATCGACAGGAAAGCATGGGTAGGGTTGGGATGACAGAAAACAGAAGGGACAGCATAGGAACCAAGGGGGAAGAAAAAGGTTCCATCCAGAAATTTGAATATTGGCTTGCCGGCATCCCGTCTGTTTCAGGAAAAAAGAAAATCCAGCTGAAAGCCCAATTCCCAGACCCGGAGGAACTCTACCGCCTCCCAAAGGGGCAGCTCCAGAAAGCCCCGTGGCTTACGGAAAAGGAAAAAGCCGCCATTGCCGCCGCCCAGCAAATCCCGGAACCCAAGCTGGATGCCGGTGTCTGCTGCTGTGCTAAGGAGCAGATCCAGCTTGCCACATGGCAGGACGCCAAGTACCCCAAACGCCTGCGGGATATCTACAACCCGCCCTACGGCCTCTATTACCGGGGGAGCCTGCCGCCGGAGGATGCCCCGTCCGTTGCCATCGTAGGGGCAAGGTCCTGCTCTGCTTATGGGGTGCAGATGGCGGGGGAAATTGGCTGGGGTCTTGCCAGCCAAGGGATTTCCGTTATCAGCGGCATGGCCTTGGGCATAGACGGCGCAGGGCATCAGGGGGCGCTGAAAGCCCATGGCAGGACGTACGGCATATTTGGCTGCGGCGTGGACGTCTGTTACCCGGCCAGCCACCGGGAACTGTATGAGGCCATCCCAGCCCGGGGCGGGCTGGTTTCCGAATACCAGCCCCGCACAAAGCCCCTTGCCATGTTTTTCCCCCAGCGGAACCGGATTATCAGCGGCCTTTCCGACGCTGTTATCGTGGTGGAGGCAAGGGAGAAGAGCGGCGCGCTGATTACGGCAGATTTTGCCTTAGAGCAGGGCAGGGAGGTCTATGCCGTGCCCGGGCGGGCAGGGGACCCGTTAAGCGAAGGGGCAAACCGGCTCATCCGGCAGGGAGCAGGAATTTTTTTGTCCATTGGGGATTTTTTGAAAGAAATGGGGATTTTTGCAGATTTTGTAGGATATTCTGCCAAAAACCAGAAACTTTCCCTTGAAAAATCAGAAAAGTTGGTGTATAGTTGTGTGGATTTAAGTCCAAAAAGCATAGAGGGGCTTTTGGCAGAAACATCCCTCCCTTTCGGGGAACTGATGGAAATTTTGGAATCTCTCAGGGAGAAAGGATGTATACTGGAAGTATATAAGAATTACTATATCAGGCTGGAAATTTCTGGCTTTGCATAAAGCAAAGGAGCAAGGACCCATGGCGAAGTATCTGGTTATCGTGGAATCACCGGCAAAGGTGAAAACAATTAAAAAATTTCTTGGGAAGAATTATGAGGTTGCGGCATCGAACGGGCATGTGAGGGATTTGCCCAAAAGCCAGCTTGGGATTGACGTAGAACACGGTTATGAGCCGAAATATATCACCATCCGGGGGAAGGGGGACATCCTAGCCAATCTCCGCAAGGAGGTGAAGAAAGCAGAAAAAGTCTATCTGGCAACGGACCCTGACCGGGAAGGGGAGGCAATTTCTTGGCATCTGTCCAAGGCGCTGAAGCTGGAAGATAAAAATATCTACCGGATTAGCTTCAATGAGATTACCAAAAATGCAGTAAAAGCCTCCTTGAAACAGGCAAGGAAAATTGACATGAACTTAGTGGACGCCCAGCAGGCAAGGCGGATGCTGGACCGCATGGTGGGCTACCGCATCAGCCCCCTGCTGTGGGCGAAGGTAAAGCGCGGCTTAAGCGCAGGCCGGGTGCAGTCCGTGGCCCTGCGCATGATTTGCGACCGGGAAGAGGAAATCAATGCATTTATCCCGGAGGAATACTGGTCCTTGGACGCAGAATTTTCCATCCCCGGGGAAAAGAAGCCCTTGGCGGCCAAATTTTATGGGGACAAAAATGGGAAAATGGCAATTTCCTCAAGGGAGGAAATGGACAACGTCTTAAAGGAGCTGGAAAAAGAAACGTATCAGGTCTTAGATGTAAAGAAAGGGGAGCGCACAAGGAAAGCGCCCCTGCCCTTTACTACCAGCACCCTGCAGCAAGAGGCGGCGAAAGTCCTGAATTTTTCCACCCAGAAAACCATGCGCTTAGCCCAGCAGCTTTACGAAGGGGTAGACGTGAAGGGGCAGGGGACCGTCGGGGTCATTACTTACTTAAGGACAGACTCCGTGCGTGTGTCCGAGGAAGCAGAACAGGCGGCAAGGGAATACATCCAGTCTGCTTACGGCGAAAAATATCTGGCAAAGGGCGGGCAGGAGCGGAAAGGCTCCGGGAAGATACAGGACGCCCATGAAGCCATCCGGCCTTCGGACATCACAAGGACCCCGGCTATGATAAAAGAATCCTTAAGCCGGGACCAGTTCCGGCTGTACCAGCTGATTTGGCGGCGTTTTGCGGCAAGCCGCATGGACAGCGCAGTTTATGAAACCACCTCCATTACCATCGGCGCAGGGGATTACCGGTTCCATGTGTCTGCCTCCAAGGTGGTGTTTGAAGGCTTTATGTCAGTCTACACCAGCGATGAGGATGAAAAAGGAGAGAACAATGTGCTGTTAAAGTCTGTGGACAGGGATACAAAGCTGGGGCTGAAAACGCTGGAGGAAAAGCAGCATTTTACCCAGCCCCCGGCACATTTTACAGAAGCCTCCTTGGTAAAATCCTTGGAGGAGCAGGGGATTGGGCGGCCCAGCACTTATGCCCCCACAATCACTACCTTGCTGGGCAGGCGGTATGTGGTAAAGGAAAATAAGAACCTTTATATTACAGAGCTGGGGGAAGTGGTGAACTCTATCATGAAAGAGGCTTTCCCCACCATTGTGGATGAGCGGTTTACGGCCAACATGGAATCCCTGCTGGACAAGGTAGCAGAAGGGGCCGTCGGCTGGAAAGCGGTTGTCAGCAATTTTTACCCGGATCTGGAAGAAGCGGTCAAAGCTGCAGAGAAAGATTTGGAAAAAATTAAGATTGAGGACGAAGTGACAGACGTGCCCTGTGATTTATGCGGAAGGAACATGGTGGTGAAATACGGCCCCCATGGAAGGTTCTTAGCCTGCCCCGGGTTCCCGGACTGCCGCAGCACCAAGCCGTATTTAGAAAAGATAGGCGTAGCCTGCCCAAAATGCGGGAAAGAAATTGTGATGAAAAAGACGAAAAAGGGCAGGAAATACTATGGCTGCGAGGATAACCCGGACTGCGATTTCATGAGCTGGCAGAAGCCCTCCAAGGAAAAATGCCCGGACTGCGGCGGCTATATGGTAGAGAAAGGGAACAAGCTGGTTTGTGCAGAACCACAATGCGGGTATGTCAAAGAAAGGAAAAAATAGTTAGAAAATTAAAATAATAACGAAAAAAGTGCAGGAATCCGAAGAAACTTATTGAAATTTGTCAAAAACCGTGGTAAAATTCTAAATAATACAGCAAGTGTTACGTTTCGAATGTGGGAGGGGTCCTATGAGTGTCCAGCTTTTAGACAAGACAAGGAAAATCAATAAGTTACTGCATAACAACAATTCCTCAAAAGTAATCTTCAGCGACATATGCGGCGTGCTGACAGAGATTCTGGAATCCAATATACTGGTAATCAGCAGGAAAGGGAAGGTGCTGGGGGCCAGCCACGAGGAGAAGACAGAGGAGATTACAGAACTGATTGCAGATGAGGTGGGCGGGTTCATTGACCCGCTGCTGAATGAACGCCTGCTGGGCATTTTATCCACCAAGGAGAATGTCAACTTGGAAACCCTCGGGTTTGTATCCGGGGACGTGAGAAGGTACCAAGCAATCATAACCCCCATTGACATTGCAGGGGAGCGGCTGGGGACGCTGTTTGTGTACCGCATGGAGAAGCAATACAACATAGACGACATTATTTTAAGCGAATATGGGACTACCGTCGTGGGGCTTGAGATGATGCGTTCCGTCAACGAAGAGAATGCAGAGGAGAACCGGAAGGTGCAGATTGTGAAGTCGGCCATCGGGACGCTTTCCTTCTCAGAACTGGAGGCCATCACCCATATCTTTGACGAGATGGAAGGGAAGGAAGGCATATTGGTAGCAAGCAAGATTGCCGACCGGGTAGGCATAACCAGAAGCGTGATTGTCAATGCGTTAAGGAAGTTTGAAAGCGCGGGAGTCATTGAATCCCGCTCTTCCGGGATGAAGGGCACTTACATCAAGGTACTCAACGATGTAGTGTTTGAAGAACTAGAGCAGATAAAAAAACAGAATACAAAACATAACTAAACGGATTTGGTTATTTAGGGAGAAAAGGGATTTGTAGGCTTAGCTTAGGCTGGAAGTCCCTTTTTGCGCGTAAAATCTTTTTTAGGAAAATAGAACAATATTTAATAGGTAGGGAACGGTTAACAGAATTTACCAAAGATACGGCAGCAGATACTGGAAATAGTGCCTACATTCGCAGTTAAGCGCAATATCATGTAATTTATGCGAAAAAAACTACAAAAAGTGCTTGCAATATGGTAGGGAAAATTATAATATAAATGGTAGAGTGTGAAATGTGGGTTACTAGGGTAGATATCAGGAGAATGAAGGGAAGGAGAATGGAATGTTAAGCAGTGGGATTTATGACTATATTGATGTTATGAATAAGGCAGCAGATGCCGCATGGCTGAGGGAAACTGCCATTAGCAACAATATTTCCAACGGCGATACCCCGGGGTACAAGCGGCAGGATGTGGATTTTGAAGGCGTGTTCCAGCGGGAGCTTGGAAAAATGAAATATGTTTCCTTGGACGAGAAAATGAGCGACCTGAACAAAGGGCATATGGATCATTTGGACGCGCAGATTTATACAGATGCGGAGAATTATTCTTACCGCCTGGATAAGAATAACGTAGACCCGGAGCAGGAATATGCAGAACTGGCGTCCACTAGGATTCAGTATAATGCCCTGATAGACAGCATGACAAAGGAATTCCAGAGGATCAAGAGCGTAATTAAGTAGAATTAAGAATTCAAATAAGAAGAAACAGGAGGAAAAAGTATGTCGCTATTTCAGTCTTTTGATATTAATACATCTGCATTGACTGCACAACGGTTCCGCATGGATGTGATTTCTGAAAATGTTGCGAACGTAACGACGACAAGGACCGAGGACGGAACCCCTTATACCCGTAAGATTGTCACCTTCCGGGAGAAGAACGTGACGCCTTTCAGCAAGGTATTAAGCAATACGAGGGAAGCATATTTAGGGAACGGCGTGAAGGTTTCTAAGGTTTCTGAGGACACGGAGAGCGAATATGTGATGAAGTATGACCCTTCCCATCCAGATGCGGACGAGAATGGGTATGTGTCTTACCCCAATGTGAACATCATCACGGAGATGACGAATATGATAGACGCCAGCCGCTCCTATGAGGCGAACCTTACGGCGTTTGAAACCAGCAAGGCGATTGCCCTCAAGGGATTGGAACTTGGCAAATAATAAGCGGTTAGGGAGGTTTTCGGAATGGACATATCAGTGCTGAGCAATGTCAGTTCAGAGTACATAAAGAATGCGGCCATGGAGAGCGGCAAGCTTACGGGAAAAGACAACGGGTTTGACAGCTTGCTGAAGTCGGCTATGGGCATGGTAAACGAAGCAAGCGATTTACAGAACCAAGCAGAAGAAGCAGAAGTGCAGTTTATGCTGGGCTACGCCACCAACACCCATGATTTGCAGGCAATACAGGAGAAGGCAGATATTGCCCTGAACTATACGATAGCAGTCAGGGACCGGATGATTGAATCTTATAAAGAAATTATGAATATGCAGATTTAGGAGTAAGTCATTTAGAATGGATGGGTGGATAGTCACATGCAGGAAAGAGTGAAAGAGGTTCCAAAGAGAATCCTTGAATGGTGGAATAAGTTTTCTGTCAAACAGAAGACTCTGATTGCAAGTATCGCAGTTGCAGTCATCATAGGGTTGGCGTTTGTGGCGAAGGTGCTGACAACGCCTACCATGGTAACAATCCGAAGCTGCGAGAACACCAAAGAAGCAGCGCAGGTAAAGGAACTGTTAGAGGGGCAGGATATTTACTATGAGGTTTCGGACGACGGCCTGAATTTTCAGGTGAAGTCACAGGATCAGGCAAATGCGGCAATCCTGCTTGGGCAGAACGGGATCCCAGCTTCTTCTTACGATTTGAACAATGTGTTTGAGGGAGGCTTTAGCCAGACAGAATCCGATAAGAGCAAGCGCTACCAGCTTTATATGGAAAGCCAGCTTGAGGAAGACTTACAGCAGCTGGAGTCTGTCAGTTCAGCTACGGTGAATTTAAGCATACCGACCGATGACGGGACGGTGCTGGCATTGCAGGAAGATTCTTATGCAGCCGTTACTTTAACCTTGTCCGGGGAGATGGATGAAGAAACAGCGGCAGGGCTGGCAAGGTGGATTGCCACTGCAATCGGGAATAAGGGGACAGACGACATTACGATTATGGACAGCACGGGGAACATGCTTTTTTCCGGCGGCGATTCTGCCACTGCAATGGGGACTGCCAATACCCAGCTTGCTTATAAGGCTAAGGCAGAGAATGCAGTCAAGAACCAAGTGAAGGATATTATGATGGGGACGAATGTCTTCAATAATGTTTCCGTTGGGCTGAACTTAAACGTAAGTTTCCGGGACACCAAGGACACCATACATAGGCAGTATACAGAGGATGGCTCCGAGCATGGGCCAGTCACCAGCCGGAGGACATATGAACAGGAAACGACTGGCGGCACAGGCGGCGTCCCCGGGACAGACCCGAACGACGATGATACCGGGTATGTGTTGGACGACGGGGCAAACTCTAGCTCGACCATTGCAGAAACCAATGAGCAGTATGCTACCAGCGAGCAGATTACGGAAACAACCGGCGGCGCAGGGGAAATTGACTATGAGAATTCTTCCATTACCGTTGTAGCCAGCCAGTACCAGAATTACAATGAGGATTCTTTAAGGGCCAGCGGCCAGCTGGACGACATGACTTTCGATGAGTTTGTGGCAGCGAACCGTGAGCGGGTCAGGATGGATTTGGATCCGGAATATGTACAGATGGTAGCAAGGGCTACCGGGTTCCCGGAAGAAAATGTCATGGTTGTGGGGTATGAAGTGCCCTTCTTTGAATATTCTGACAGTAGCGGCCGGGGCATTGTGGATTACCTGCCAGTGGCAATTGCCTTAATTATTATGGCAATGCTTGGGTATGTGGTATTCCGCAGCACCAGAAGGGAACAGGCAGCAGTAGTGGAGCCGGAGCTTTCCGTAGAAAGCCTGTTGGCAACCACCAAAGAAGCAGAAGAAGATGGGCTTGAGGATATTGGGTTCTCAGATAAGTCAGAAACACGTATCTTAATAGAAAAATTTGTGGATGAGAATCCAGAAGCAGTAGCATCCCTGCTGCGAAATTGGTTAAACGAGGAGTGGGAATAGAGTTATGGCAAATTCAGAAGAATATAATGGCGTCCAAAAGGCGGCAATCCTGCTGATTGCATTGGGGCCGGAAAAATCAGCCTCCATCTTCAAGCACCTGAAAGAGGAGGAAATCGAGGAATTAACCTTGGAAATTGCCAATACCAGAAGTATATCTCCCCAGACAAAAGAGGATGTATTGAATGAGTTTTATCAGGTTTGTCTGGCGCAGCAGTATATTGCAGAAGGCGGCATCGGCTATGCCAAGGAACTGCTGGAAAAGGCTTTGGGGGAAGAAAAGGCACAGGGCGTTATATCAAAGCTTACTGCGTCCCTGCAAGTGCGCCCCTTCGAGTTTGTGCGTAAGACAGACCCAGCCCAGCTTTTGAACTTTATACAGGATGAGCACCCCCAGACAATTGCCATGATCCTTTCCTATTTGTCCGCAGGGCAGTCGGCCATGATTATCGGCTCCCTCGTACCGGAGAAGCAGGCAGACGTGGCAAAGCGTATTGCATTGATGGACAGGACGTCGCCGGATGTCATTAAGGAAGTGGAGCGCGTGTTGGAACGGAAACTTTCTACTTTGGTAAACCAGGATTACACAATTGTGGGCGGCGTAGATGCGATTGTTTCTATTTTGAACACCGTAGACCGCTCTACCGAGAAGCACATTATGGAAACCCTTGAAATTGAAGAGCCTGAATTGGCAGATGAAATCCGCAAGAAGATGTTCGTATTCGAAGACATCCTCCTGTTGGACGACCGTGCCATCCAGCGTGTGCTCCGGGATGTGGATAATAACGAACTGGGCGTTGCCCTTAAGGCAGCCAATGAAGATGTGCAGAATGTCATCTTCAAGAATATGTCCAAGCGCCTTGCTACCATGATTAAGGAAGATATGGAATTCATGGGGCCTGTGCGTATGAAGGACGTAGAAGAAGCACAGCAGAAGATTGTAGGTATTATACGTAAACTGGAAGATTCCGCAGAAATTGTAATCTCCAGGGGCGGAGGTGACGAGATCGTTGTCTAATCTGTATAAGCAGCGTTATATCGTTGCCAATAACAACAATACAAGGATTATCAATTCCAACAGCCGCATAGAAGAACGGATGCAGGAATTGCGGAAAGAATTAGCCAAAAGCGCCCTGTTAGAGCAGTCCAAGGACGGGTTCGTGGAAGGGCTGCCCATGGAATTGGTAGAGGCAGTCCCCAAGGAACAGGAAGTTTCCCCGGCAGAGCTTTTGGAACAGGCACAGAAGGAATCGGATGCTATCCTTGCAGAAGCAAGGGGGCAGGCCGACGCCATCCTTGCACAAGCCAAGGAACAGGCGGTAACCCTCAAGAAACAGGCGGAGGAATCTGGGTATGAGGCTGGCTATGGGAATGGGCTTTCGGAAGGGAACCAGAAGGCCGAAGCAGAGCTTGCCGCTTTGCGGGGCAAGCTAGAGGCAGAGCAGGCGCAGATTAAAGAGGAATACCGGCAGAAGATTGAGGAATTGGAGCCGTATCTTGTGGATATTGTGGCAGATGTGTTTGAGAAAGTATTCCATGTGCAGTTTGACGATAAGAAAGAAATTTTAATTTACCTCATCCAACAGGCTATTTTAAGCACAGAAGGGACCAAGGATTTCCAAGTGCGGGTGAGCTTAAAAGATTATGAGTTTATGGAGAATCACAAAAAAGAAATCACAGAGCGGGTAGGGGAAGCTGTCAATGTGGAAATCATGGCGGATGCCAGCTTAAAGGAGCGGCAGTGCATGATAGAAACAGATTCGGGCGTATTTGACTGCGGCTCAGACGTCCAGCTTGACAACTTGATTAAGGCGCTGCGGTCATTAAGTTTGTGAGGAAAGATACCGTGACATATCAGTTAGAAAAATATACGCAATTAGCAGATAAAACTTATTACAGACATTTAGGGAAAGTAGTAAAGATTGTAGGGCTTACAATTGAATCTGTGGGGCCGAATGCCAAACTCAGCGACTTGTGCCGGATTATTGTGGATAAGAACAAGGGTATTTCTATTATGGCAGAGGTAGTAGGTTTCCGGGATAAAAGACTGCTTCTTATGCCTTATGAAAGCGTGGACGGATTAGGCGTAGGGTGTATCGTAGAGAATACGGGACATCCTTTATCTGTTTATGTAGGCGATGAGATGTTAGGGCACACTTTAGACGGCATGGGAAGGCCGACCGATGTAGGGGAATTGGCCCTGCGGGAAGAATACCCCGTGGACGCGCCGCCCCCAGACCCTATGGAACGTGTCATTATCAATGAAGTGCTGCCCCTTGGGGTGAAGGCCGTGGATGGCCTGATTACCGTGGGCAAAGGGCAGAGGATTGGCATTTTTGCAGGATCCGGCGTAGGGAAGAGCACCCTCCTTGGGATGTTTGCAAGGAATACCCGGGCAGACATCAACGTGATTGCGCTGATTGGCGAGCGGGGCAGGGAAGTCCGGGAATTTATTGAGCGGGACATGGGGGAAGAAGGCATGCGCCGTTCCGTGGTGATTGTGGCCACTTCTGACCGCCCGGCGCTTTTGCGCAGGAACGCAGCAAAGACAGCCACCGCCATTGCAGAATATTTCCGTGACCAAGGCAAGGATGTGCTGCTGATGATGGACTCCCTGACGCGTTTTTCCATGGCACAGCGGGAAATCGGCCTTGCATCCGGGGAGCCGCCAGTGACCCGTGGATATCCCCCCAGCGTGTACTCCGAGATGCCTAAGCTCCTTGAGCGGGCAGGGAATTCCGATAAGGGCTCTATCACCGGGCTGTACACCGTATTGGTGGATGGGGATGATTTCAACGAACCGATTACGGACACTGCACGCAGCATCCTAGATGGGCATATTATGTTAGATAGGAAGCTGGCCCATAAGAACCACTACCCAGCCATTGACGTCTTGCAGAGCATTTCCCGTGTCATGAGCTCCATTGCAAGCAAGGAACATAAGGAGGCAGCCGGGAAGCTTAAGAACGTCATGGCGACTTATCAGGAGGCCGAGGATTTAATCAATATTGGTGCCTACAAGTCCGGCTCCAATAAGAATATTGATTATGCCATTGAGAAAATAGATGCAGTCAATGAATTTTTGCTGCAGGAAACCCATGATAAATTTACCTTTGAGGAAATCATGGAGATGATGGAAGGGCTGTTTTAATTATGGCGAAGTTTACATACAAAATGCAGAACATCTTGGATGTGAAGTATAAATTAGAGAGCCAGGCCAAGACCTCCTTTTCCCTTGCGGCTGCAAAGCTGAACCAGGAGGAGGAAAAGCTAGAGGGGCTCCACCAGCGCAGGAGGGCCTATGAGGGCAGGGCCAAGGAGCTGGTTGCAGATAAACTGGATTTTCAGGAGATAAAGGTGAACCGGATTGCGATAGAAACCACGAAGGGGGCAATCCAGAACCAAGTAGTTGCCGTCCACGTGGCAGAGCGCAACTTGGAAAATGCAAGGCTCCGCTTACAGGGCGTGATGACAGAGCGTAAGACCCATGAAATCCTGAAGGACAAAGCCTTTGATGAATTTAAGAAGGAATTGGAAAAAGAAGAGAGCAAGGCCGTGGATGAGCTGGTGAGCTTCACCCATAACCATGCCAGAGAAGCATAGAGGTGGTGGACAGTATGGCAGAAGACGTATTAGGCCAAGCGGACGGGGAAACAGGCGCTTTGGATAAAAAAGCCCAGAAGAAAGCAGAAAAGGCCCGCAAGAAAGAGGAAAAGAAACAGAAAAAATTAGAAAAGAAGCAGGCAGCCGGGGAAACGCCGGAGGATGAGGAAGAAAGCGGCGGCAGCAAGATAGCAGTTGCCTTAGCGACAGTGGCGTTTATCGCCATCTGGCTGGCAATCCTTGCGCTGATTGTAAAGATGGATATCGGCGGGTTTGGCTCCACAGTGCTGCAGCCGATTTTAAAGGACGTCCCAGTCATCAACAAGATTCTGCCGGAAAGCGCAGAGGAGCCCGTGGTGGATGCCCAGTACCCCTATACAACCTTAGAAGAGGCAATCGCCCGGATTAAGGAACTGGAACAGGAGCTTTCCGATTCACAGACACAGTCCAAAGGGACTTCCGACAATGTGGCGCAGCTAGAGGCAGAGGTGGAAAGGCTGAAGCAATTTGAAAATGAGCAGTCTGCTTTTGAGGAAGAAAAGACCAATTTTTATAAAGAGGTTGTGTTCAATGAGAACGCGCCCGATATATCCGAATATAAGGCATATTATGAGAGCATTGACCCAGCAAATGCAGAAGTCCTGTACAAACAGGTGGTACAGCAGCAGGAGGCAGACGCCGAAGTAGAGGAATATTCCAAGACTTATTCCGAGATGAAGCCCAAGCAGGCGGCAGCCATTATGGAGGCAATGCAGGACAACTTAAAGCTGGTGGTGAAAATCCTCCAGAACATGGAAACAGATGCAAGGAGCAAAATCCTTGCGGCTATGGATTCCGAGGTGGCGGCGAGGATTACCAAGATGATGGAGCCGTAATGTTAGGCGTATCCCCCTTAAGGGAGGGGAAGGGAAACAGGAGCCAAACAAGTACCGGTTATAGGGTTCCGGAAGGAATCATATAATAAATAATCTGAAAGGAAGGAGGATGCGGCATGACAAGCAGCAAAATCTCCCAGCTTGCGGCCATAATGAGGGGCCAGGAGCTGGTAGCAAGTACCCAGAAGAATGGGCAGCAGGAAAACGGCCCGGTATTCGGGGCATTGCTGAACCAAGCCCCAAGCGGCGGGAAACAGGATGGATTTGCTTGGGACGGGTTAAAAGCGCCCAAGGCAGAACTGCCGAACCAAGCAGCTTTTGAAAAAGAATCGTCCAGTTCCGCTTACCGGGGCAGCCCAGTCAATCAGGCAGGGAACACGGACATCCAAGAAAAACTGCCGGAAGACGCCCCAGGGAAAATCAAGGAATTTGGGGACAAAGCCACAGAAGCAGTGGCAGAGGAATTAGGGGTAACAGAAGAGGAAGTCAAGGAGGCCATGGAAGCCCTTGGGCTTACGGTGCTGGATTTGATGGAGCCTTCCAAGCTGGCAGGGCTTGTGATGGAACTGACTGGGAGCGAGGACATTGGTTCCCTCTTAATCAGCGAAGATTTCCAGCAGATATTAGGGGAAATTGGGGAATTGTCCCAAGAACTTCTGGCCCAGCTGGAACTGACGCCGGAAGAACTGCCTCAGTTTAAGGAGCAGCTAGAAGCAATGGCGGCACAACAGCCAGAGGAAACACCGGCAGAAGCGCCTGTGCAGGAAGGGCCGCAGCCAGAAACACAAGAAAAATTGCCAGCCCAAGGCACAGAAGGGAGCGTTGAGGCGCCAGAAACCCTTGAAGCACAAGAAACCGCAGGCACAGCCGCAGCAGCCCAAGCAAAAGGGCAGGAAGTAAAAGGCCAGCCAGTACGGGAACAGGCAGGGAATGTGGACCGTGCAGCAGAACCAGAAGATGGGGAGGTGCAGGAGGCTAAGCCTGTCCAAGCAGCAACAGAAGCAGAAGGGCAGGAAACCCCAGAAGAGGGCCTTGAGGAAGGCACAGAAGGGAAACCCTTGCAGGAAACCCAAGAAGGCCCCAAACATTCCGAGAAGGCAGAAAGCCCCCAGAGCCATGTGGCATACCAGACTACAGCCCAGACGGTGAACCAAGGACAGGCAGTGGAAGTGACGCAGACCATTGTCCAGACAAGGATTGACGTGGAAGACATTATGCGCCAAGTCAGCCAGATGACGAGGGTTATGGTAACACAGGCAGAATCGTCCATTGAAATGCAGCTGAATCCCGCAAATTTAGGCAAAGTGTATCTGCAGGTTGTTTCACGGGAAGGCGTGATTACCGCCCAGCTTGCAGCCCAGAATGAAGCTGTGAAAGAAGCTTTGGAAAACCAAGTAGCCATATTGAAGGAAAATATGAACCAGCAGGGCATTAAGGTAGAAGCCATTGAAGTGACAATCGCAAGCCATGAATTTGAGCAGAACCTTGAGCAGAACCAACAGAGCTTGGCCGGGGAGCAGCAGGAGGCAGAAGCCCAGAAGTCTTCCAGAAGGAATATCAACCTGAATAGCCCGGAAGGATTGGAAGGGGAGCGGACGGAAGAAGAAAGCCTTGCGGCAAAAATTATGTCAGAACAAGGGAATACCATGGACCTGACAGCATAAAATAGTTACGCCAGAAGGAAATGAATGTTTTTATGCCAAAAGGATATAGAAAACTGCGGCATAAGTGTTCCGGAAAATGTCTTATTTATGCCTAGAAAGGAATGGTGAAAGTATGGCAATAGAAGTACCAGTAAAAAACGGTGAGATAGTAAATGGCTATGACCCCAAGAAAGAAGCGGAAGAAAAGAAACAGGAGCGGAGCGGCGGCGCGCTGGGCAAAGAAGCATTCCTGCAGCTCTTGGTGGCCCAGATGAAATACCAAGACCCCTTGGAGCCGACCTCTAACACAGAGTATATTTCCCAGCTTGCAACCTTTTCATCCTTGGAAGAAATGCAGAACATGCGGGCGTCCTTAGAATCCACGCAGGCTACAAGCTTAGTCGGCAAGACGGTCATCATGGGCGTTGAAACCAACGGGGAAACCAATTATGTTTCCGGGCGGGTAGAGCAGGTCCGCAAGGAGGGCAGCAAGACGTACCTGTCCATTGACGGCTCTTGGTATAACCTTGACGACCTTGACACGGTAGTAGACGACGACTACATGGAGGCAACGCTGATTGGCGAGGACTTCAAAAAGGAAATCGACAAAATGCCAGACCCCAAGAAGCTGACAATTGCAAGCCAGAAGACATTGGCGGCGATTACCGCAGCTTATAACAGCCTTACCGCTTACCAGCAGAATTACATAAAGAAGTACTACAAGACAGAATACGAAAAATTTGAAGCGCTTGTGGAACGGATGAAGCAATTAGCCCCAGAAGAAACGGAAAAGCCAGAGGAAGGCGATAAAACGGAAGGCGGCAATACAACCGAAGGTTCCGGCGGCAGCGGCAGTTCTTCAGGCGGGGATGCGGAAGGGACGGAAAGCGCCAAGACCGTATAAGCGCAGGGCAGGGAGAAGCCCAGTGAGGGCAAGGTTCCCTAAAAGCAGGGATGCTGAGAACGGAGAGATATCATGAATAAAATTTCAAACCAATTCTCTTCCATTGAACAGGTAACAGACCAATACCTGAAACAGAACAGCCAAGGCATGGCCGCCATGGAAGGGGAATTGTCATTTGGCGATATTTTAAAACAGAAACAGTCGGTAGGGGAAAGCCCGGTACTGAGGTTTTCCAAGCATGCATCCATGCGGCTGCAGAGCAGGAATATTGAGCTTTCTACCGAACAGAAGGAACGCTTGGAAACAGGCGCAGAAAAGGCAGAGGCAAAGGGAATGAAAGAATCCCTTGTCATTGTAGATTCCTATTCGTTTATTGTGAATGTGCCCAACAAGACCGTGGTAACAGCAATGGACCATACGGAATCAGGAGAAAACGTATACACCAATATAGATGGAGCCGTAATTATCTAGCCGGACCCACAGAGGAGGCAGTAAGCCCCGGACTGACAGAAGGGGCGAAGCGGTATCCAATAAGGATTAGGAGGTCATTTCGTTATGATGAGAGCATTATATTCTGGCGTGTCAGGGCTGAAAACACACCAGACCAAGATGGACGTTATCGGTAATAATATTGCAAACGTAAATACAGTTGCATTTAAGTCATCCAGCACCGCGTTCAGTGAAATTATGTACCAGAACATGTCTGGCGCATCCGGCGCAACTGCAAATAAGGGCGGCGTCAACGCCAAGCAGATAGGCCTTGGCGTTACCACCGGTTCTACCTCTATCAACATCACTTCCCCGGGCGCAACACAGACCACCGGGGACGGCTGGGA
The DNA here is from genome assembly GCA_910580195.1 of uncultured Lachnospiraceae bacterium. Classification (GTDB taxonomy): domain Bacteria; phylum Bacillota; class Clostridia; order Lachnospirales; family Lachnospiraceae; genus Petralouisia. Next base: position 40,544 of record CAJTWA010000029.1, on the reverse strand, counting down.
CTTAAGGATTACCGGGAACAGCTTCTTTATTGTAAACAATGGTTCTGAGAACCTGTTCACCAAAGCAGGGGCATTCTATATTGACGGCGCAGGCAACCTTGCCACCAAGGCAAACGGCTACAATGTCATGGGCTGGCAGGTAGACCCGGATACAGGGGATATCCGTAAAGATACCGTTTCCGTCTTAAATATCATGAATGAGAAAAACCAGACTTCCCCGCCGGAAGCAACGACGCTGGCAACCTGCAGCGGCGTGCTGGACATCAAGAACAAGCAGGTGAATTCTGATTCCGGGTATGTCTTAAGCCTGAATTTCTATGATGCATTGGGCTATAGCTATAACGCAAAGTTCGCGGTGAAAGCAGTAAATGTGGACGATAAGAATTACACGGTGGAACTGACGGACATCACAGATTCTACAGGGCGTTCCATCCTGAATGAATTTGCTTCGCGGGCAGAGTTCAATGGGGACTTGGAGGCTGCAAAGGCTGCCCTGTTCGGCGCGCAGAACACGCAGGTAACAAGGAATTATAGGATGAACGCAGCCTTCACATATAACAACGGCACGGTTACGGACAGCAAAGGGGTTGCGCTGACTTATGCAGAGAAGCCAGATGGGTCAAAGGTGTACGAAAATGCAGACGGTACATCCTATACCGTTACGGATGTATTCGGCATAACCGGCGAAGCATTAGCTTCTTTTAATGGGACGGCGAACATTACCCAACAGGGGACTTCCGCTATTTTTACATTCGATGACACTGTGACAGGATGCATCTTGGATTACAATGAAGACGGCTTAAACCCCGGTACCTTCAATTATATCGGGACGCCGGGAAGCACCAGCATCGCATTGAACATGTCTGAGATAGGCACTGAATTCCAGAACATCACCATGGATTTCAGCAAGTCCACCTGCTATGAGAACGGGGATAACTGTACGCTGGACCTGTTAAAGGGCGACGAGCAGAAAATCAATGGGACCGGGAAGAAATTAGGCGCGCTGACTGGCTTGCAGGTACAGGAAGACGGGAAGATTTTCGGCAGCTATGACAACGGCAATACCACATTGTTAGGCCAGATTGCAGTAGCAAACTTCGCCAACCCCTCCGGCTTGGAAAAATTAGGGGACAACTGCTACCGGACGACGCTGAACTCCGGCGAGTTCGACGGGATTGGGCAGGACATCACCGCAGACGGCGGCAAGATGACAAGCGGCGTGCTGGAAATGTCTAACGTAGACCTGTCCACGGAATTTACGGAAATGATTACCACCCAGAGAGGGTTCCAGGCAAACTCCCGGATTATCACGACTTCCGATACTTTGCTGGAAGAACTTGTAAACCTGAAGCGGTAAGCAATGGCGGCTCCCTCTTTGTAAGGGACCAAAGCCTGTTGGGCAGCCAGCGGCTGGGAATACATATATCGGGGAACCATGCATGTTCCCCGATATGTGGTTTGGCATTAGGAATGTGGTTTTTAGCAGTGCAGCATGGGCCGGTATGCAGGAAAGCAGGGCGGGATCCCTGCGGCGGCAGAAGGCGCAGGAAAGATAAGGTGGTGCGGCCATGGTAGAAGTAACGAAACTGAATGGTTCCACAGTGTTAGTCAACGCAGAACTGATTGAAAGCGTAGAGGAAACACCAGATACTGTCCTTTCTTTTGTAACAGGGAAGAAATTAATTGTAAAAGAAAGTAGACAAGAGATAAAAAATTTAGTAATATTATACAAGAGAGAATTTGTAACGACCGGTCTTCCCTGGTTGGAGAAAGAATAGCTTATGAAATCTTATTCCATAAGCATGAATTACGGATAGAATATATTTCATGGATGAAAAGGGCAGGTGGCTAAAGTGGATATAGCGTCTATATTGGGAATTATACTTGGAATTGTATTGTTTGTGTTTGGAGTTATACAGGGTGGAGGTAACCTTGTCAGGGACTTCTGGGATGTCCCTTCGGTAATCATCACGATTGGGGGTTCCATGGTTGGTGTGCTTGCATCCCACAAGCTTCCAGACTTTATCAATGGGCTTAAGTCCATTACACTGACATTTAAGGATACCAAGTCAGATGTAAGTGAAGTAATTAAGAACATTATTGATTTATCGAACATTGCAAGGAAGGAAGGCCTTCTGGCATTGGAAGAGGCGGCCAACGGCATTGAGGATGAATTCCTGAAAAAAGGCGTTATGCTTGTCGTTGACGGCACGGACCCGGAATTAGTCCGGGGGATTATGGAGGCTGACTTAATCAGCGTGGAGGAACGCCACAATGTGAATATCGGGTTCTGGAAAGCATGGGAGGGCTTAGGCCCTGCATGGGGTATGATTGGTACCCTGATTGGCTTGATTAACATGTTGGCGAAGCTGGACGACCCCTCAACGGTAGGGCCTTCCATGTCGGTTGCGCTGGTTACGACATTATATGGTTCACTGATTGCGAACTGGCTCTGTAACCCTACAGCAGCAAAGCTGAAAGTGAATAATGACGAAGAAATCAGGATTAAGGAAATTACCGTGGAAGGATTGTTATCCATTCAGGCGGGCGAGAACCCCCGTGTAATTGAAGAAAAACTGAAATCCTTCCTGTCTCCGAAGATGCGTGACAGCATGGCGGAACAGGGTGGAGGTGAAGAATAGTGGCAAAGAAGAAGAAAAAGGATTCCGGCGGAGGCGCAGCCAGCTGGATGAATACCTTCGCAGATTTGATGAACCTTTTGCTGTGCTTTTTCGTGTTATTGTTCTCTATGTCTTCTGTGGATGCAGATAAGTTTGAAGCCTTGGTCCAGTCCTTGGAGCACAGCTTCAGCATCCTGCCCCAAGGCGGCTCTTCCATTGGGGATGGGCAGATGGTGGCGGCTGGCGTCAACCAGCTCCAGCTCCTAGACCAGTTTTATAAGGAGGCGGCCAATTCTTCCAGCACGGAAGAAGGGGAAGACAACGAGGCAGAAGAAGATAACCCAGAGCAGGCATTGAAGGAAGAGATGGCAGAAGCTGGCTTAAAAGAATCTGAGGAAATGGCAGAGCAGATTGAGAAATTGTTAGAAGAGCAGAGGATTGCCGACCAAGTGGAAGTGGATTCCAACGCCCAATTTGTGCGCCTCACCTTAAATGGCGCATTGCTGTTTGACTCCGGGCAGTCCCAGATACGGGAAGATGCCCTTCCGCTGGTGGATAAGCTATCATTAATTTTAGAAAATTACGGCAGCAGCCTGATTGATATAGAGGGGCATACGGACAACGTCCCCATTCGCAATGAACGGTACGAAAATAATGATGTATTGTCTGCCTACCGGGCTTTCGCAGTGAAAGATTATGTCTTAGGGAAAACCGCGCTGGAGGCAGGGAAGATCAACGCCACCGGATGCGGGGAATACAGCCCAGTCGCAGATAATGCCACGCCGGAAGGCCGGGCAAGGAACCGGAGGGTGGAGATTAAGATATACAATTCGTATAATTCAAATTAGAAAGGAAAGACAGCAATGAAAAAGAATCTAATGAGTGTTTTAATCCTGGCGCTGGTAGTTGCAAACTTGGTGCTCACGGCAATCCTGATGATTTCCGTCGTGCCCCAGACCAAGAAAGCCAATGAGCTGGTGACAAAGGTATGTTCTGCCATCGACTTGGAACTGGAAGGCGGGAAGGATAATTCTGCCCTGAACCTCCCAATGAGCCAAGTGGATACCATCCAAATTGCAGAAGGCGCAAGCATTACCATTAACTTAAAGGATGGGGAGGACGGGAAACCCCACCATGCGGTAATCTCCGTAGCGCTGGCCCTTGATAAAAAGAGCGATGGGTATAAGGAATATGGCTTGGAAGGCATTACCGCAAAAGATGCCATTATCAAGGACGAAGTCATTAAAATTGTGTCTGGGTATACTTATGAGGAAATGAAAAAAGACCAGACAAAGGCACAGGATGCCATCCTGACCCGCCTGCGCAGGATGTTTGAATCTGATTTCATTGTAAGCGTAGCATTCCCGACTTATAATTATGAATAAGCCGGCCTAGGGCAGTAAGCATCTGCTTGGGATTCAGGATTCTTTTGGCTGGCAGAAGTTCCATACAGGGCAGGGAAGCCGGTAGGGATATACAGGATAAAGTAGGAATACAGGATAAATGTCAGGTGGTGAGTGAGAATGAGCGAGGTCTTATCGCAAAATGAGATAGACAGTCTGCTGAGTGCCTTGAGTAACGGGGAGTTGGATGCAGATGAGATTAAGGACTCCGGGGAAAAGCAGGTTAAGGATTACGATTTTGCAAGGCCTGCGAAATTTTCCAAAGAGCATCTTCGGACAATGGAGATTATATTCGAGCATTACGGCAGGCTGCTGTCTACCAACCTTCCGGCTTATTTGCGGAAGACGATACAGGTTGAAGTCATGAATTCAGAGGCAGTTACATATTCGGAGTTTTCCAATTCCATGTCTAACCCAGTGCTTTTAGGGATTGTGAACTTTGCGCCGATGCCGGGCAGCATTATTATAGATTTGGCTTCTAATCTGGGATATGCCATGGTGGACCGGATGTTAGGCGGCGCGGGCGTGCCATTGGAGCGTACCCGTGATTTTTCGGAAATTGAGCTTTTGATTATTGAGCGTATTATGAATGTATGCATCAACCTGCTCCGGGAGCCTTGGGAGAATGTGGAAGAGATACACCCCCGGCTGGAACGGATTGAAACAAATTCACAATTTGCCCAGTTTATTTCACCCAGTGAGATGATTGCAATTATTACCATCAATATTAAGATTGGTGACGTGGAAGGGCTTATGAATATCTGCCTTCCTTATATGACGCTGGAAGACGTGATGGATAAGCTGAATACCAAGTACTGGTTTTCTACCATGCAGGCCCGCGGGGAACAGGAATATACGGATGTGATTGAGTCAATCCTCCATAAAGCCCCCATGCCGGTAAAAGCAGTGTTAGGCAAAAGCGTGATTTCCGTAAGCGATTTTATCAACCTTCAGGTAGGGGATATTATCCGCTTGGACAGGAAAGTGGAAGATGAACTGGATATCTATGTGGGAAATATTAAAAAGTTTACTGCTTTGCCCGGTGCATCTGGCGAACAGTATGCAGTAAGGGTTACATCAGTAGTCAGAGAGGAGCAATGAGATTATGGATGGAGTTTTATCACAAGAGGAAATTAGCGCTCTGTTGAATGATGATTCCAGTATGGATGCAGTCACTGATGCGGAAGGGCTTGAGCAGCTTACCCCGGAAGAGATTGACGCAATCGGTGAGATTTCCAATATCAGCATGGGAACAGCAGCAACCACGTTATTTTCCCTTGTCAACCGAAAAGTAGACATTTCTACGCCGGTAGTTACATTTGCTACATGGGATGACATTGTAGAGGCATACGAGCGGCCCTGCGTATTCATCCGGATTGCTTATACCGTCGGATTGGACGGGAGCAACCTTTTGGTATTGAAGGAACATGACGTTAAGATCATTACAGACTTGATGATGGGCGGCGACGGCACGAACTTGGACGGTGAGCTTGGGGAACTGCATTTAAGCGCAATCAGCGAAGCCATGAACCAGATGATGGGAAGCGCAGCAACGTCCCTCTCCTCCATGCTGAACAAAATGATTGACATCAGCCCCCCATCGGCTGATTTGGTGGACTTGAAGGACACCTTGAATGGGGAAGAGATTGATGAATTCTTAGCCAGCCGGTTTGTAAAGATTTCCTTTAAAATGGAAATCGGCGATTTGGTGAACAGTGAAATTATGCAGCTGTACCCATTCTCCTTTGCAAAGGAGATGTGTTCTGGCGTAGCATCCAATATGGAGGCGGACAATTCTGCAGCACAGGAGGCAGCGCCGGCACCACAGCCAGCACCTGCGCCGGCGCCAGCGCCCCAGCCAATGCCGCAGCAGGCAATGCCCCAACAGGCGATGCCCCAGCAGCCAATGATGGGGATGCCGATGATGGGCCAGCCAATGATGGGGATGCCCATGGGGGATATGTCCCAGATGTATGCCCAGCAGCCTGTCAATGTGCAGCCAGCCCAGTTCCAAGCATTTTCCGGGGACTTTAACCCCATTACCCAGCAGGAAAACATCGGGCTGATTATGGATGTGCCGCTGGATGTCACCGTAGAGCTTGGGCGGACCAGCAAGTCCATCCATGATATTTTAGAGTTTGCCCCCGGCACGATTATTGAGCTGAATAAGATTGCAGGGGAGCCAATTGATGTGTTAGTTAATGGTAAATATGTAGCCAAGGGCGAAGTCGTAGTACTGGAAGAAAGCTTTGGCGTGCGTATTACCGAAATTATAAATAACTAAAAATAATTCAAAGTGAGTTCAAGGAGAAGAAGACATGGCAAAGAATATTTTAATTTGTGATGATGCAGCGTTTATGAGAATGATGATTAAGGACATCCTTACAAAGAATGGCTACAATATTGCAGGGGAAGCTGAGAATGGCTTAAAAGCAGTGGAAAAGTACAATGAAACAAAGCCAGACTTAGTGCTGATGGACATTACCATGCCGGAAATGGATGGGATCCAGGCATTGAAGCAGATTAAGGCAGCAGACCCTTCCGCATGTGTTATCATGTGCTCCGCAATGGGCCAGCAGGCAATGGTTATTGAAGCCATCCAGTCTGGGGCAAAGGACTTCATCGTAAAGCCTTTCCAAGCGGAACGTGTGTTAGAAGCAGTGAAAAAAGTAGTTGGATAATATGGTTTTACTGGAAATTTCCTCAGGATGGGAGAGCTTTTTCCAACTGATTGGCATATTGCTGGTGTTTATCCTTGTGCTGGCAATCACGTATGCGGTTACCAAGTGGATTGCAGAGTACCAGCAGGGAGTTACGGCAGATAAAAATATACATGTGGTTGAAACCTTCCGGGTAAGCAATAATAAGTTTATCCAGATTATTCAGGTTGGGAAAAAATATCTGGCTGTTTCTGTCTGTAAGGACAGCATGAATGTCTTGGCGGAACTGACCGAAGAGCAGCTTACCTGGCTGCCTTCCATGGAAGAAAAGAAGGAATCCCCAATCAATGGGAGCTTTCAGGAAATACTGGAAAACCTGAAGAAAAAAATCCCTAGGAAGTAGGAAAAGCACTATGAGAAAGCTGAAAAAAATATGTTGCGGTTTTTCCTTTGCCTTTGGGACGGCAACGCTGCTTTTGGCATTGTTTTTATGTTTTGGGCAAAGTGCGTATGCAACAGAAGCCACGGATGGCAACCAGCAGCTCACGGATGAGAGGCGGCAGGAGGCAGGTGCGCTGACCCCGCAGAATAACCAGCCGGCAGACCGTGGGAATACCAACGGCATTTCCGTTAGCTGGAATAATGGCGAGGGGAACTTGGCAGGGAATATCAGGATCCTTTTGGTGCTGACGGTAATTTCTTTGGCGCCGGCTATCCTGATTATGCTTACGTCATTTACGAGGATTGTTGTAGTGCTGCATTTTGTCAGGACTGCTGTAGGTACCCAGACGGTCCCGCCGAACCAAGTGATGGTGGGCCTTGCACTGTTCTTGACGCTGTTCATCATGAACCCAGTATTTTCTGAGATTAATGAAACAGCAATCCAGCCCTTAGAAGCCAATGAGATTAATCAGGAAGAGGCAATGGAACGGATAGAAGCCCCCATCCGCCGGTTTATGTACAAGGAAATGCAGCGGAAGGACTTAAAGCTTTTTTGTGACATCGCTGAAATTGACATGGCTGGCATGGATTTAAGCGAGCCGGAAACCTTAGAGCCCATCCCCATGAATGTGGTGATCCCGGCTTTTATTATCAGCGAACTGCGCACGGCATTTATCATTGGGTTTTTGATTTACATCCCATTTATAGTGATTGACATGGTGGTCGCTTCAGTGCTGATGTCCATGGGCATGATGATGCTGCCGCCTACTACGATTTCCATGCCGTTTAAGATACTGCTTTTCGTGCTTGCAGACGGATGGAATTTGGTAATCAGCAACCTTGTGAAGACCTTTTACTGAGCAAGGCTTGGGTTTTGCGGGCAGGGCGGCAAATGTGGATTCCAACCACTTGTGGAAGCAAGTGGTTGCAGAACGGAAAGGGAAGGTGACAGCATATGATTACAGAAGGGCAGGTTATGGACATAGCAAGGGAGGCGCTGTTTTTGATTATCAAGGTTTCTGCGCCCTTGCTGCTGATTTCTCTGGTAATCGGCTTAATTGTCAGCATTTTCCAGACCATTACGTCCATTCAGGAGCAGACGCTGACCTTTGTGCCGAAGATACTGGTTGTTTTTATTGGCATGATGCTGCTAGGCGGCTGGATGCTGGAGAACCTGACAGGCTTCATAACGGATTTATGGAGTAATTTCAGCCTGTACCTGCGTGGTTGACAGTATGGTAAATTATGGGTTTTCGTTATATACATTTGAATATTTTCTGATGATATTGGTAAGGGTAGCGTCCTTTGTTTCTGTTGCTCCTTTTTTTGGGATGAACACTGTCCCGAACCGGGTAAAAGTCGGGCTTTCGGCATTTCTTGCGCTGATTTTGTATCAGGTGCTGCTGCCGAAAGAGGTATTGGAATATTCTGGGGTAATCGAATTTGCCATCATCGTGCTGAGAGAAGGAATTACAGGGTTGCTCATCGGGTTTGCAGCAAATATTTGTAATTCCATTATTGTGTTTTCAGGCAAAGTCATAGACATGGAAATCGGCCTTGCCATGGCAAATATTTACGACCCTACCACAAACACCCAGTCCGGCCTGACTGGGACCATGTACAATTATTTTATCATGCTGCTGCTTGTCATTACGGACATGCACCATTATATCCTGCGGGCGCTCATTGATACATACCAGCTGATCCCTGTCAATGGGGCAGTTTTTGACTGGGAGCACCTGATGGGGACCATGGTGATGTTCATTACGGACCTGATGGTATTGGGGTTTCGGATTGTCCTGCCGATTTTTGCAACCAGCATGATATTGAACTGCATTTTGGGGATTATGGCAAAGGTTGCCCCCCAGATGAACATGTTTGCCGTGGGGATGCAGCTGAAAATCCTGATTGGGTTTTCCATTATATTTTTAACCATCGTACTGCTCCCCGATGTTGCAAATATGATTTTTAGAGAAATGCGGAAAATGATTGTTTCCGTAATTGAAGGAATGTATTGACATTGAGAGAAAAGCCTTACTTTTTTATGGAATATGAGCTCCAGTGGTTTGCAAAAGAAGGGGCCGGCGGGGAGAAGACAGAGCCTGCCACCTCCAAGAAGCTCCAAGATGCAAGGAACGAAGGGCAGGTAGCTAAGAGCCAGGAACTGAACTATGCCATCAGCCTGATTGCGCTGTTCCTTATCTTAAAGATATTTATTTCCTATATTGGGGAGAACTTATTCTATAACTTTGCGGCAAATTACAGGAAAATCCCTGATATTATTGATGAAAGCATTGGCGGGATGCCCATACGCATGGCTACCTTAGTCATTAATAATACGATTGTGACAATCTTAAAGATTTTAGCGCCGGTATTGGTAATTGGCTTTCTGGTTGCCCTGCTGTCCAACATCCTGCAAGTGGGATGGAAGGTGACAACCAAGCCCATGAAACCCAAGTTCAGCAAGCTGAACCCACTAAATGGGTTCAAACGGATTTTTTCCAAGGACTCCATGTTCGAACTGGTAAAGTCCATTGCAAAGATTGGGTTAATCCTCTATGTGGCCTACAGCGCCATCAGCGATCATCGGGATGAACTGTTTTTGCTGTACGACATCCCGCTGCTGCAAGTAATCCTGCTGGTAGGGGACATTGTAATCAGCGCGGGGCTCAACATCAGCCTTGTGTACATGCTGGTGGGGATTGCAGATTGGTTTTACCAGAAGCATAAATTTAAAGAAGACATGAAGATGACGAAGCAGGAAGTCAAGGATGAATATAAAAATACAGAAGGGAACCCGGAAATCAAGGGACGCCAGCGTTCCAAGATGCGGGAGGCTTCCCAGCGGCGCATGATGCAGGATTTGCCCAATGCAGATGTAGTCATTACCAACCCGACCCATTATGCAGTGGCAATCCGGTATGACGCCAGCCAGTTTTCTGCCCCCATTGTCGTGGCAAAAGGGGAAAATTACCTTGCCATGAAAATCCGGGAGGCAGCGAAGGAACACCAGATAGAAATTGTGGAAAATAAGCCTCTGGCGCGGATGCTCTATGCCAACGTGGATGTTGGCGAGGAAGTCCCGCCGGAATTGTATCAGGCAGTGGCGGAGGTGCTCGCCTTTGTTTACAGCCTGAAGGAAAATAGATAATTTGCAGTAAGCAGCGACGAAAGGAGAAAGCAGCATGAAGAAGGCGGATATAGGAATTGCCCTGTATTTACTGGCAGCGATTATATTCTTTATTGTCCCAATCCCTGCTATATTATTGGATATCATGCTGGCATTTAACATATCCATTGCATTGGTGATATTGATGAATGCCCTGTTTGTAAAAGAAGTGCTGGATATGTCCTTTTTTCCAACCCTGCTTTTGTTCACCACCATTTTCCGTATCTCACTGAACGTATCTTCTACCCGTTTGATCCTGTATACCGGTGACCCGGGAAATGTGGTGCGTACGTTCGGGAGCTTCGTAGGCGGGAATGACATTATTATCGGCGCCATTATCTTCGTGGTTATGATTTTAATCCAGTTAATCGTAATCAATAAGGGTTCCGAGCGTGTGTCGGAAGTAACGGCAAGGTTTACCTTGGACGCCATGCCCGGGAAACAGATGGCAATTGATGCGGACCTGAACACAGGGACAATCAATGAGAAACAGGCGCGGGAACGGCGTGACAAGATACAGCAGGAATCCAGCTTCTTTGGGGCCATGGACGGTGCTACCAAGTATGTCAAGGGGGATGCGACCGTCGGGATTGTAGTCACCCTCATTAACTTGGTAGGCGGGATTGCCATGGGCATGACGAGGCAGGGCCTGTCTGTGGGGGATGCGCTGAACCAGTACGGGATCCTTACCATCGGCGACGGACTGGTAAGCCAGATCCCCTCCCTGCTGATTTCCTTGGCGACTGGTATCCTTGTCACTAAGGCTTCCAAGGAAGCAGATTTTGGGGATACCTTAATCCATCAGCTGTTCGGCCTTCCCAAAGTGCTGTATATCGTAGGCGCAGTGCTGATTTTCTTAGGCCTTGCAACGCCTTTGGACTGGAGGCTGTTCGTTCCTTTGGGCATTGCTTTCCTGGCTGCCGGCCGGAGCATGGAAACCAGCCTTGGGGTGGAGGCCATTGAGGAGGAAGTGGACATGGCCGAGGAACAGGCCGAAGAGATCCGCCGGCCGGAGAATGTGGTGTCCCTTCTGCAGGTTGACCCCATTGAGCTGGAATTTGGCTATGGGATTATCCCCCTTGCGGACGTCAACCAAGGCGGGGACCTTTTGGACCGGGTGGTTATGATACGGCGCCAGATTGCTTTGGAACTTGGTACCGTCGTGCCCATTATCCGCCTCCGGGACAACATACAGCTAAACCCCAACCAATATATTATTAAAATAAAGGGAATCCAAGTGACGGAAGGGGAAATCCTCTTTGACCACTATATGGCCATGAACCCGGGGTTTGTGGAGGAGGAAATTTCCGGCATCCCAACCTTTGAGCCCTCCTTCCACCTGCCGGCCCTGTGGATTACCGAGAGCCAGAGGGAGCGGGCGGAGAGCCTTGGGTATACGGTAGTAGACCCGCCCTCCATTATTGCAACCCACTTGACGGAAGTCATCCGGCTGCATATTGACGAGCTCCTGTCCCGGCAGGATGTCCAGAACCTTGTCAACAATATCAAGGAAACGAACCCCACCCTTGTGGACGAGCTGGTGCCAAAGCTCTTAGGGATTGGCGAAGTCCAGAAGGTATTGCAGAACTTGCTCCGGGAAGGCATTTCCATCCGGGATTTGCTTACTATTTTTGAAACCATGGCAGACCATGCGGCAACTACCCGGGATACGGACGTGCTGACGGAATATGCAAGGCAGAGCCTGAAGCGGGCCATTTCCAGCAAGTATTTCCCTGCAAACGAGGTGACAAGCGTCATTACCTTGGATCCCAAAGTAGAGCAGGACATCATGGGCTCCGTAAAGCAGACCGAGCAGGGTGCATACCTGACCTTGGACCCGGAAAAGACGAAAGCAATCATGGCATCCTTGGAAACGGAAATCCAGAAGCTGGAGAACCTTGGGAAAAATGCCATTATCATTACATCGCCCATTGTGCGCATGTATTTTAAGAAACTGACGGAGGATTATTTCAAGGACTTAATTGTGGTTTCTTACAATGAAGTTGACTCTAATATCGAATTACAATCAGTAGGGATGGTGAGCCTTTCATGACAATCAAAAAATTTCAGGGTAGGACAGAAGAAGAAGCCACTGCAAGGGCCCGGGAGGAATTCGGCCCCCAGACGGTGATTATGAATGTAAAAGAAATCAAGCCGAAGGGACTTCTGCGTTCCTTTAAGGCATCCACCTTCGAGGTGACGGCAGCCGTTGAGGAGTCGGAGCAGCCAGCCGCAAGGGTGCCAGCCCCAGCCCCGCTGCCCCCTTTAACAGGGAACATCAATATGGCGGCGGACGAGCCGATTTCCATACCAAAGCCAGAGCCAGTGAAGGAAATGTTTGCATCCGTGGAGAATACATGGGCGTCCTCCATGCCCCCAAAAGGCCCGGAGGAAAAGAAAAAGGAAAATGTGCTGGAGAATAATCTGGAAGAAAAATTAGAAAGCCTCCAGTCCCTTTTGGAGAAAAAGCTGGCGCCCCAGCAGCCGGAGGAACTTCCCAAGGAAGCCCCGGTAGATGAAAATTTCAAGTTTATTAAAATGATTTACAGCATCCTTTTGGATAATGAAGTAGATGAGAAGTATGTGAACCAGATTATGGACGAAGTGGAGAAGGTGATGAAAGGAGGGGCAAGCGTAGACCTGATCCTGTCCAGCATTTACCAGAAAATGGTCTTAAAGTTCGGGCAGCCGCAGCCCATTGAGCTGTCGGAGCGCAAGCCCAAGGTAGTCTTTTTTATCGGGCCTACCGGGGTAGGGAAAACTACGACCATTGCAAAGATTGCATCCCGGTTTAAAGTGGAGAAAGGCAAGAAAGTAGCCTTATTTACTGCCGATACCTACCGCATTGCGGCAGCGGAGCAGCTTAGGACCTATGCCAATATTTTGGACACCCCCCTGGACATTGTGTATTCTTCGGAGGAACTGAACGAAGAACTGCGTAAGTCAGAGGAGTACGACCTTGTCCTTGTGGACACGGCTGGGTTTTCCCACAAAAATGAGGAACAGAGGAATGAAACAAAAGAACTGATTGACCAGGTTCCGGGGGAATATCAGAAGGAAGTATACCTTGTGCTGAGCGCAACCACGAAATACCGTGACTTGCTGGACATTGCAGACATTTACAGGAAAAATTTCCAGTTTAAGCTGATATTTACCAAGTTAGATGAAACCAGTTGTTTTGGGAATATACTGAATATGAAGCTTTATACTGGGGCAGACCTGTCTTATTCAACGTATGGGCAGAATGTCCCCGAGGATATTGAAATCTTTGATACACAGAAAATTGTAAAGCTTCTGCTTGGAGGAAAATGAGTATGGACCAGGCAGAACAATTGAGGAATATTGTAAAAAAGAACCAAAGACCTGCGCGCAAGGCCCGCATTTTTACTGTCACCAGCGGGAAAGGCGGCGTAGGCAAGTCAAACGTAGTGGTAAACCTTGCCGTCCAGATGCAGCGGCAGGGGAAGAAAGTAATTATTTTTGATGCGGACCTAGGGCTTGCAAATGTGGAAATCATGTTTGGCGCCATCCCGAAATATAATTTAAGTGATTTGATTTACCGGGGGAAAACCGTGCAGGAGATTATTACCGCAGGGCCCCTTGACATTGGGTTTATTTCCGGCGGCTCCGGCATTACGGGGGTAAACAACCTCTCCAAGGAACAGCTAAAGTTCTTGGTGCGCAACTTAAACGAATTAGATGAGCTGGCAGACATTGTGCTGATAGACACGGGGGCAGGGATTTCAGACCATGTGCTGGAATTTGTCATGGCAAGCCCGGAAGTGCTCCTGTTAGCTACTCCGGAGCCAAGTTCCCTGACAGATGCCTATTCCCTTTTAAAGGCGCTGCACCGGAACCCGGAATTCCGCCAGTCCCAGACGAAAATAAAAGTAATTTCTAACCGTGTTGCTTCGGAAGAAGAGGGGGACGGGGTATTTGAGAAGCTGAATGCCGTGGTAGGGCAATTTTTAAAAGGCGACTTGGAATACCTTGGCATGATTCCCCAAGACATAGCAGTGGAAAAGGCCATCCGCCAGCAGCAGCCAGTGAGCATACTGTACCCGGAGTCCAAGGCCACAAAGGCATTTGAAGCCTTGACCTGCAACCTGCTGGAAGGGAATGTTGTCCCTTTGCATGGGAAAAAAGGGATTATGCAGTTGTTTTCGCGTTTCATTTACAGAAGAAGCTAAGTCACTTATATTGGCCCAGCCAATGGCAGGGCATGGGATATATGGAGGTTCGTATGGGGTCCAATATTATCAGGCCGGGGGATAAGGTTGAAATCCGGGTAATGCAGCAATTAGAGCAAGGGAGGATGCTGGGGGAACTGCCCCCGGCGTATTGCAGCATGGTGCAGGATATCCGGGAAGATGGGCTGTTGGAAGTATCCGTACCCACGCGGGAGGGGAAAACAGACATACCGCCCAGCGGCGTCAGGCTGGAATTTGTATTTTATACACGGGCAGGGATGTACCGCTGCGCTGCCCATATGAAGGACCGGTATATGCGGGAGAACTTGCCGGTGGTGCTTGTGGAGCCAAAAACCCCTTTGGAAAAATTCCAGCGGAGGGAATATTACCGGTTTGGCTGCGTGATGGACATGGAATATTTCGCCATTACGGAGGAAGAGGCCGGGATTGGGGACATGGCAGAGCTGAAGGAACACCACAGGCTGGCCTTCCCGGAGGATAAGCCCTTACATGCCGTGGCAGTGGACATCAGCGGCGGGGGCATCCGCTTTGTGGGGGACCAGCCCGGGGATAAGGATGCGTACCTTTTCATTTCCCTCAGGCTGAAAAATAAATCCATGGACTACCTGTTAGAGGCAGTAGGGAAAACCGTCCTCTGCCAGAAGGTAGAAGCTGTGAAAAAGGAAAAAAAATATGAATACCGCGCAAATTTCCTTATGAGGAACCAAAAGGAGCGGGAAATTATTATTAAATATATTTTTGAGCAGGAACGCATAAATAGACAAAAAAGGTGATGTTATGAAAAAAAATATTTTAGTAGTTGATGATTCTGCACTTATGAGAAGGCTTATTTGTGATATAATCAACACAGATAGTACATTTCAGGCAACGGATGTCTGTAAGGATGGCCTTGAAGCATATGAAAGATTAAAGAAAACCAGCTATGACGCGGTAGTACTTGATGTGAATATGCCCCGGATGGACGGCTTGGAATTACTGGGAAAATTACAGCAGGAAAATATAAAAGCCACCATCATCATGGTAAGTACCCTGACCGTCAAGGATGCAGATGTCACCATCCGCGCTATGGAATTAGGCGCCATTGATTTTGTCACTAAGCCCGGCAATATCATTGAGGCAAAGGGCGAGGACTTCAAGGGCAGCCTGCTTCGGGTCCTTAAGGCAGTTGTCCGTTCGGACAATGCCAAGAATATCCTTAGCCCCAGCAGGCCGGCAGCGAAGCCAGCAGCAGTGAAGCCTATCCAGCCGCCGAAGCGGCCAGCGGGGAAGGGCGGCAGGAACCTTTTGGTTGCCCTTGCATGTTCTACAGGAGGGCCGAAGGCGCTCCAGAGCGTCATCCCCTACCTCCCGGCCAATATGGACGCCCCCATGGTATTAGTCCAGCATATGCCGGTGGGGTTCACCAAGTCCATGGCTGACCGGCTGAACGAAGTCAGCAAGATTACCGTGAAGGAGGCGGCAGACGGTGACGCGCTGGAGAAAGGCTGCGTCTATGTAGCCCCCGGCGGGAAACACATGGAAATCCAGAGGCGGCCGGACGGCAGGCATGTTGTCCGCCTAAACGATGCCCCAGCAATTGGGGGGCTGCGCCCCTGTGCCAATGTGACATATGAGTCGTTGCGCACCAGCGGGTATGACGAGATTATCTGCGTGGTGCTTACCGGGATGGGCGCAGATGGGACAGGAGGGATCCTTTCCCTGAAGCAGAGGAAGAAAATCCATGTGATTGCACAGGATGCACAGTCCTGCGTGGTATATGGGATGCCGAAGGCAATTGCCGAGGCTGGCGCTGTAGACGAAGTAGTTCCCTTGACAGAAGTTGCACAAACGATAATAAAGAATGTGGGGGTACAGTAGTATGGATGTAAGCCAATACCTTGAAATTTTTATTGATGAAACAAATGGGCATTTGCAGAACTTGTCAGATTGCATTATGAGCCTTGAGAAAGACCCGGAGAATATGGATACCATCAACGAGATTTTCCGGGCAGCCCACTCCTTAAAAGGGATGGCAGGGACCATGGGCTTTAAGCGGATGCAGCGGCTGACCCATGACATGGAGAATGTATTCCAAGAAGTCCGCAGCGGCAACATGAATGTTACCAGCGGCTTAGTGGATGTGCTGTTCCAGTGCTTGGATGCCATTGACGCGTATCTGGAAAACGTAAAGGAAAGTTCTGACGAGGGCACAGATGATAATGAGGCAATTATCCAGGAACTGAACGATATTTTGGCAGCAGGGACCGGCAGCAGCCCCCAGCCAGCAGAAAAGCCGGCGGAGAAGGAAGAAAAGCCGAAAGAGCCTTCCGACGGCAGGTTCCAGCGGAAATACCATGACATGGACTTATCCGAGAAGGAAAAGGAAGAGCTGCGGGAATCCGAAGAGAAGGGCATGAAGCTTTATGGCATGACCGTATATATCCAGGAGGACTGCCTCCTGAAAGCAGCCCGGGCATTCCTTGTATTTAAGGCAGTGGAGGATTTTGGGAATATTGTCGTATATAACCCCAGCTCCCAAGACATTGAAGATGAGAAGTTCGGCTTTGATTTCAGCTTTTACGTAGCCAGTGAAGCAGAGCTGGATAGGATCATAGAAGTTTCCAAGGCAGTTTCCGAGATTGAGGAAGTGGTAGGGGAAAAAGTCCTTTATAAAGAGCTGACGGCAGCCGCAGCCAAGAAGGAAGAAGAGGAGGCAGCCGCAGCAAGGGAAGCAGAGAAAGCCCAGCGGGAAGAAAACGCAGTCGCAGTACAGGCACAGGCGGCCCCGCAGGCAAAGCAGCCCCAAGCGCAGGCACAGGCCAATAAGAAGCAGAACGGCGGCAAGCCGGTGACGAACCGGACGGTCCGTGTGGACATTGAGAAGCTGGATGCATTGATGAACCAAGTCAGCGAGCTGATTATTGCCAAGAACTCCTTAGTTTCCATCGGGTCCACCTCTGACGGCGGCATGGGTTCCAATTCACAGGCCTTCCATGAGCAGATTGAATATTTAGAGCGGATTACCACAGGGCTCCATGAGTCTGTCATGAAAGTCCGCATGGTGCCCATTGAGAGCGTCGTGCAGAAGTTCCCCCGGATGATACGCGACCTTTCCAAAAAGCTGGATAAGAAAATGGAACTGTACATGACAGGGGAAGACACGGAGCTGGACCGGACTGTGGTAGACCAGATTGGCGACCCCTTGCAGCATTTGCTGCGCAATTCTGCGGACCATGGCCTTGAAAATGCAGAACTCCGTAAGAAACGGGGCAAGCCGGAAACGGGCTCCATCCACCTGAATGCATTTCAGGAAGGGAACAACGTCATTATTGAAGTCAGCGACGACGGGAACGGGATTGACACAGAGAACGTGAAAAATAAGGCCATTGAGCGGGGGCTGATTACCCCAGAGCAGGGGGCGGCATTAAGCCAGAAAGAAATCATTGATTTCCTGTTCATGCCCAGCTTTTCCATGGCAAAGCAGATTTCCGACGTGTCCGGCCGCGGCGTTGGCTTGGACGTGGTAAAATCCAATATCGAAGCATTGGGCGGCGACGTGGAGGTAAAGAGCGTCCTTGGGGAAGGCTCCAAGTTCACGGTGCGCCTGCCATTGACACTGGCAATTATCCAAGCCCTCATGGTAGAGGTCCGGAATGAAAAATATGCGATTTCCTTAGGTTCCATTGAAACCATCGAGGAAATTATGGCAGATGAGATTAAATTTGTCCAAGCAAAAGAAGTCATACATATCCGCGGCATGGTAGTGCCTTTAATCCGCCTGGACCAGTTACTGGACTGCGAGCCGGTAGATGCGGAAAAAGAGAGCCTTACCGTGATTATTGTCCGCAAGGGCGATAAATTTGCCGGGCTTATCGTAGATGAACTCAACGGCCAGCAGGAAATCGTTATCAAGTCCTTAGGCAAATACATTAGCAACAGCACCAAGATTATCAGCGGCGCGACCGTCCTCGGAGATGGCGAAGTGGCATTGATCCTGGATGTTAATACATTATTTTAGGGGGTGTTACCATGGCGGGAAATATATCTGTGGCAGAGGACGGCAGGAAACAGTTTATCGTAGTGAAAATCGGCAGTGAGCAGTATGGGATAGACATCAGCTATGTGGACAATATCGTGCGCATGCAGAAGATTACAAGGGTGCCGAAGGCACAGGCTTATTTTAAAGGGATTATCAACCTGCGCGGGGAAATTGTGCCAGTCATGAGCATCCGCACGAAGATGGACTTAGAGCCGGATGTATTTACGGATGTCACAAGGATTATCATCCTGAAGCTTGAGGAGCATGGCGTCCTTGGGGTTATTGTAGATGAAGTGAAAGAAGTTGTGACGCTTGGCCCGGATGAAATTGATAAAGTGGCTTATGATGCGAAGAATAGCAAAAGTAATTTTATCAACGGGGTTGGCAAGCATGGGGAGGAACTGATTTCCCTCTTTGATACCAACAGCATCATAGATGAAACGGAAAATGTATAGATTAGATGGAATGGGGCTGTTGCGGCACAGGGCAATTTTGGCAACAGCCTGTTCGCAATGAAAGAAATGGAGAAAGTGACCAATGGCTAAATTTAATTTGGATCAGGTAAATGAAATGTATTTTGAC
This sequence comes from uncultured Lachnospiraceae bacterium, assembly GCA_910580195.1. GTDB lineage: Bacteria > Bacillota > Clostridia > Lachnospirales > Lachnospiraceae > Petralouisia. The sequence continues at coordinate 21,439 of CAJTWA010000029.1, read as the reverse complement.
GTCCTCAAGGAGATTGGGAATATTGGCGCTGGGAATGCTACCACGGCAATCTCCAACATGCTGAATATGAGGGTGGATATGGAAGTGCCGAAAATTGAATTCCTGACCTTCCAAGAGCTTCCCACTGCAATCTCTGCAGAGGAAGAAACCGTCGTAGGCATTTACCTAGAAGTGGAGAGCGATATTGGCGGCAGCATGATGTTCCTGCTGAAAATGGAATCCGCCCAATACTTAGTCAACCATCTGATGGGCAGGCCGGACGACTATGCGGCGGAGTTTGACGAGATGGACCTGTCAGCCATTAAGGAAATCGGGAACATTATTTCCGGTTCTTACCTATCCGCGCTGTCTTCTATGACAAACATGGTAATCACATCCTCAGTGCCGTACCTTGCCATCGACATGGCCGCAGCAATTTTAAGCGTGCCGGCCGTCCAGTTTGGCCAGTATGGGGACAATGCGCTTTTGATCCAGACAGAATTTGGGGATGACGTAAAAATTCAGGGATTTTTTATTTTAATGCCAGATGTAGATTCCTATGACAAGATTTTAACTTCATTGGGGATTGCACTATAAGAGGAGCAGAGTTATGGCTACAGTTAAAGTTGGAATGGCAGATTTGAATATCTGTAAAGCGCCGGATATGATTACTACTCTGGGATTAGGGTCATGCATTGGGATTGCGGTCTATGACCCGGTTTTGAAAATAGGGGGGCTTGCGCATATCATGCTCCCTGACAGCACACAGATGAGGAATAATTCAAATATTGCCAAATTTGCAGATACAGGGATAGAGGAACTGGTAAAGAGAGTAGTAATGGCAGGTGCAAATAAGAGGCGCCTTGTTGCAAAAATTGCCGGAGGGGCAAAAATGTTCCAAGTCAGCGGCCTTTCCACAGTTGGGAACGTAGGGGAACGCAATGCGCAGGCTTCCAGGGCGAAGCTGAAGCAGCTTGGGATTCCCCTGCTGGCAGAGGACACAGGGCTGAATTATGGCCGGACCGTGGAACTGTACCCAGAAACCGGGGAGTTCCGCATTAAGGCAGTAGGGAAAACAATCAGATCAATTTAAAGGGTGGCAGGATATGAAAACGAAACAGGTTCCAATCATAATTACATTGGTTGCAGGGCTTACAATTTGCATTATCGGGTTTGTGACGCGGATGGAAACAGCACAGTTTGTAAAGACGTGGGCCATTGTTTTAGTATCCTTTTACATCCTAGGGTGTATTGCGAAACTGCTGCTGGACAAAAATTTCAAGGAAGAAGAGATAGAAGGAGCCACGGATGAGGCAGCGGAAAGCGAAGGGGAAGAAGGGGAAGGCGGAGAGAAGGAAGCCGACCTTGGGAACCTTGGTAACTCCGCAGATGAAGAGGAAAAATAAGCAGGCAGCCGCAGGGCGGTTCCTGTAGTCTTGGGGGCTTTGGATGAACGCAGCAGAAAAAGAACGATTGTGGGCAGAATTTGTAAAACGGCCTACGCCGGAACTGAGAGAACAGATTATAGTATCATACGCACCCCTTGTCAAAATCGTGGCAGGGCGCTTAAGAATGTACCTTGGGTACAATGTGGAGTATGACGATCTGGTAGGATATGGAATTTTTGGCTTAATTGACGCCATTGATAAATTTGATGTAAAGAAAGACGTAAAGTTTGAAACGTATGCCAGCCTTAGGATACGTGGCTCCATTCTGGACCAAATCCGGAAAATGGACTGGATCCCTAGGACAGTGCGCCAGAAGCAGAAGAAAATTGACGAGGCAATTAAGAGCATAGAAACAAGGACTGGAAGGGCTGCGCTGGATGAAGAGATTGCAAAGGAACTGGAAGTCAGCGGGGAAGAGCTGCTGAACTGGCAGTCCCAGCTGAAAGTGACGAACATGGTTTCCCTGAATGAGTATGTGGAGCAGGGGATGGAGCCCATGATGGATGCAAGGGGCAACTCCCATTTTATCCAGCCAGAGGACGCCATTGCAGAGGAAGAATTGAAGAAAGTGCTGGAGCAGTCCCTAGGGACGCTTACAGAGAAGGAACGGAAAGTAATTACCTTGTATTACTACGAGGATTTGACCTTAAAGGAAATCAGCAACGTATTGGAGGTGTCGGAATCCCGTATATCACAGCTTCACACAAAAGCGCTGATGAAGATGAAAAAGACAATGGGACCCTACATGAATATTTTAACGGATTAGGTGGTTGATGCTATGGAGAGCAAAAATGGATATTTTAAGCTGGATATCAGAGATGGGAACGTATACCTCGTGGTGTATCCCCCGGAAGGCGGGAAACCAGTGGAATATAAAGAAGTGACTTCCTACTTGGAAGGGAAGGGATATGCGGTGCTTGACCCTAGGGAGTTGAACAGCGCATTGGCTGCCCAAGGCGAGCCAAGGGAAGTTTTCCTTGGCATGTGGAACGGCCTGGAAGAGAATGAGCAGATGGTAGTAACGGTATCCATTGACAAGATGCTGGTATTCTGCCGGTTTTATCCACCTTCCAACCATGGGAAGCTGATGTCCGAGGACGAAATCCTAAAGGATTTGGAATTCCAGAAGGTTTCCGTTGGGATAAACCGGGAAGAAATCCAGAAGTTTTTAAAGGAACGCCACTATTGTACCAATTATATTATGGCGAAAGGAATTCCGCCCATCAATGGCAAGGATGCCAAAATTGAATATTTCTTTAACACGAACCATAACTTAAAGCCTAAGAAAAATGAGGATGGTTCCGTAAATTACCATGAGCTGAACACCATCAGCCGTGTGGAGAAGGGCCAGGTATTGGCAAAGCTCCACAAGGAAGTGCCGGGCAAGCCCGGGAAGGACGTATTCGGCGGCGATATTCAGGCCCGGCAGGAAAAAACCATGAAGCTGGAGTTTGGGAACAATATTACCTTGTCAGAGGACATGACGGAAATCTATTCCGGCGTGACAGGCCATGCCAGCTTAGTCAACGGCAAGGTATTTGTGGAGGATGTGTTTGAAGTCCCGGCGGATGTGGACACCTCTACGGGCAATATTGTGTATGACGGGAATGTTACCATCAAAGGGAATGTGAAAAGCGGGTTTTCCGTCACAGCCAAAGGGGACATTGTAATCGAAGGCGTGGTGGAGGCTGCGTTCCTCAATGCAGGGGGCCAGATTATTGTAAAGCGGGGCATCCATGGCATGGGGAAAGGCAGGGTCCAGGCCAAGGACAATATTATCACGAAATTTATCGAAAATGCCACGGTAATTTCCGGCGGGTATATAGAAACGGAATCTATCCTGCATAGCCAGGTGTCTGCGGGGAATGATATCCGTGTAGGGGGCAAGAAGGGGTTTGTCAACGGCGGCGTCATCCGGGCAGGCAACCTTGTAGAAGCCCAGACCATAGGGTCATCCATGGGGACCCTTACAAGGGTTGAGGTAGGGGTAGACCCGGAAATCAAGGAGCGTTATGGGGAACTTCAGAAGAGCATTATCCAAGTCAGCAAGGAGTTAGAGCAGCTTCGCCCAATCCTTGTGAATTTCAATGAGAAAATGCAGAAAAAAGAGCCCTTAAGCGTGGAGCGGGTCCAGCAGGTTCAATCCGTAGCCCGGTCATTTAAGGAAAAACAGCAGGTATTAAATGCCCAGCGCAAGGAGCTCAAGGACATCCATGAGCAGATCCAGATGTCCCATAGCGCCAAAATCAAGGTAAAGGGCAGCATATATCCGGGGGTTTCCGTGAATATTTCTGAAGTAAGCATGAACATTAAGTCGGAAAGGGCTTTCTCGAAGTTCATTAAGGAACATGGCGAGATTGTTGTCCGTTCGCTGTAAAGGAGTGTGGAAAAATGTCAATTAGGCCAGTAGAATTCAGCGGGGTTGTCCAGAGGAGCCAAGATGTGAGCACGGTGAAGCAGCAGGAGGATAATAAATCCATGCTCCAGCAGCAGAATGTCCAGACCCAGTTCTCGAAAGACACGGCCCACCATATGCATCAAGTGAACCATGCCAATGACTCAGACAATGCGCAGAAGAAGTTTGACGCCCGTGAGAAGGGCAGCAATGAGTATGAAGACCGCCGGAACCGGAAAAAGAAGGCGGAGGAAAAAAACAGCGGAAAGGTAAGCGTTAAAACCACAGGTGGTTTTGATATGAAAATATAGGTAGGTACAGTATGACAACACTAGAAATTGTTTTAATAATCATCGGCCTTGTGATGATGGTGGCAAGTTTTTTTGTTACGGAAAAGCTGTCGAACCAAGATTTGGATAAGGTTGCAGAGCTAAGCACAGAGGAAATGCAGCGCATCTTGGAACGGAGCCTGACAGATGCCCAAGTGAAGGTGGACAATATGGTAGACCAAGTCATTGACCACTCCATTGAAAAATCCATGGAAGTCGTGGAACGGGCGCTGGACAAAGAAACCAATGAGAAAATGAGGGCAATTACGGAGTACTCAGACACTGTATTGGAATCCATCCATAAAACCCATAACGAAGTCATGTTCCTGTACAGCATGCTCAATGACAAACATTCAGAACTTACAAAATATGCAGGGAACCTAGCGCAGCTTGCCATCCATTTGGAAGAACTGGAAGAAAATATCCAGAATACGGTGGAGCAGTCAGACGCGATTTTAGACACTGTCCAGAAGTCAGCCGCAGTATCTGCTGCGTCTGCGAAACCTGCGGCGGCAAAAGCGCCAGAGCCGCCCAAGCCAATGCCGGCGCCTAAGGCTGAGGAGCCGGCGCCCCCAGAGAAGCCGGAAGATGACAGGGGCAGCAGCAACCAGAGAATCCTGGAGTTGTACCGGAAAGGGAAAAGCGCCGTGGACATTGCCAAGGAACTGGGCTTGGGAGTGGGCGAAGTAAAACTGGTAATCGGTTTATTCAGGGAGGAAGATTTGTAATTTATGAAACTGAAATATTATTTGCGTGGATTAGGAATCGGGATCATAGGCACAGCCATCGTGATGGGGATTGCCCTGTCCGGAAAAAAAGAAACCCTCTCAGATGCAGAAATCATAGAGCGGGCCAGGCTCCTTGGCATGGAAATGGAAGGGGAATTAGGCCCGGATAAAAAAGACCCAGAACAGGAAAACCTAGAAGGGCAGGAACCCGGCACAGCGCCGGAAGGGGAAACGGGCCAAGATGAAGGGAACAGCGGCAGCGGGGAAGAAGGCAAAGAAGAAAGCGGGGAGGATGGCGGGGAATCCAGCAGCAGCCCAGGACCGGACAAGGCAGAAAGCAATCCGCCGGACTCCGGGGACGGGGTGCAGCAGCCATCCGGCAGCAGTGGGGATGTGGTAAAATTTGAGATCAAAGAAGGGGAATTTTCCGATGTTGTCAGCAGGAAACTGTTCCAAGCCGGGCTAATCCCAGATGCAGACAAATTCAACGCTTATATGACCCAGAAAGGGGCGGACGATTCCCTGCGGATTGGCACGCACCTGATACCCATGGGCGCCTCAGCGGATGAAATTATAGATATTTTGGAGGGGACACCCCAATAGGGCATTAGGCATCCGAGGATGCCTATGTTTTTATTTTATAGGAAAGTGCGTCCTATGAAATAAAAACCCTTCGGGCAATGGTGCCCTCGCTTCGCTGGGGCAGACCCTGCGCACTCGCACGAAGGGTATTCTGTCGCCGAGGCGACCGTGCCCGGCGCGCAAAGATCCTAAGCGCCAGTGGCGCTTGTTCAGGACGGGCCGAAACGGAGTGTAGGAGGCAAACCCTTCAAGATTGAGGGGATAGGGGAGTTGAAGTTGAAGTGGGCTTGCCCACTTTGTTTTTCTGTTTTTCAAGTAAAAATTATGAATAAAAATTGTAATAGGACTTGCAAGCAAATTTTTCCTGTGCTATAATGGCGGAGATAGCAGATAAAAAACACATATGCGGATTCTGGGGCCGGTGCCCTATCGGTAGCTTCAGGAGAGGAAGCATATGGAAGATTCTAACCAATGGAGGTAAAAAATGGGCGTTATTTCAATGAAACAGTTATTAGAGGCAGGTGTCCATTTCGGGCATCAGACAAGAAGATGGAACCCTAAGATGGCTCCTTACATCTACACAGAAAGAAACGGGATTTATATTATTGACCTGCAGAAATCCGTAGGGAAAGTAGATGAAGCTTACAAGGCAGTTGCCGACATTACAGCAGAAGGCGGCACCATCCTGTTCGTAGGGACGAAGAAACAGGCGCAGGACGCCATCAAGGCAGAAGCAGAACGTTGCGGCATGTTCTATGTAAATGAGAGATGGTTAGGCGGCATGCTTACCAACTTTAAGACCATCCAGAGCCGTATTGCAAGGCTTAAAGCCATTGAAACCATGGCAGAGGACGGCACATTCGACGTGCTCCCCAAAAAAGAAGTAATCGCACTGAAAAAAGAGTGGGAAAAATTAGAGAAGAACCTCGGCGGAATCAAAGAGATGAAGCGGATTCCAGATGCAATCTTTATCGTTGACCCCAAGAAAGAAAGAATCTGCGTGCAGGAAGCCCATACACTGGGAATCCCCCTGATTGGCATTTGCGATACAAACTGTGACCCAGAGGAATTGGATTATGTCATCCCCGGCAATGACGACGCCATCCGGGCAGTGAAATTAATCGTTTCTAAAATGGCTGATGCAGTTGTAGAAGCAAACCAAGGGACAGTAGAAGAAGAAACACCAGAAGAGATGGCGGAAGAAGCAGCAGAAGAATAGTCTGGAAAGATTTGTTTCTGAATTAGGGAAGAACTATAATAATATTGCATTGCAGAAGCTGTAACGGGTGTTATCTGCCTTTTTGCAATGCAGATAGGTAATTTCATGATACGGGATTTTGCAATGGGAGGACAGACAGTATTGCCTGTCCTCAATTGTGGATAAGAAGCCTGCTGCAATATTACAGGCAGCTAGGCAATAAGTAAGTGGTTTGCCATAATATTTCAGGCAGCTAGGAATAAGTAAGTGGTTTGCCATAATATTTCAGCAGCTAGGAATAAGTAAGTGGTTTGCTATAATATTACAGGCAGCTAATAAATGGATAGATGGAAAATGGGCACAGTTTTGGACAGATATTTTTGGATGCATAGCAGCAAAAGCGTGCCAGAATATAATGGAGGGACAAAAAATGGCTATTACAGCAGCAATGGTAAAAGAATTAAGGGAAATGACCGGTGCAGGCATGATGGACTGCAAGAAGGCTTTAAATGAAACAAACGGCGACATGGATGCCGCTGTAGAATTTTTAAGGAAAAATGGACAGGCAAAGGCGGAGAAGAAGGCAGGCAGGATTGCAGCAGAAGGTCTCTGTACCGTTGTAGTGAAAGATGACAAGACAGCAGCCGTAGTAGAAGTGAATTCCGAAACGGACTTTGTTGCAAAGAATGACACATTTAAATCTTTCGTAGAAGCAGTTGCAGCGCAGGCCGTAGATTCTGACGCAGCAGACTTAGATGCATTTTTGGCAGAAGCATGGAAAGAAGATTCCAGCAAGACTGTCAAGGACGCGCTGGTAGAAAAGATTGCAGTCATCGGCGAGAACCTGAATATCCGCCGGTTTGAGAAAGTCACTGCAGAAAACGGCTGCGTGGTTTCCTATATCCATGGCGGCGGCAGGATTGGCGTTATCGTAGAAGCAGAAACTTCCGTTGTCAATGATACCGTAAAAGAAGCCCTTACAAACCTTGCAATGCAGATTGCAGCCCTTTCCCCGAAATATGTTTCTAGGGATGAAATCAGCGAAGATTACATTGCCCATGAAAAAGAGATCCTTCTGGCACAGATAATGAATGACCCGAAGGAATCCCAGAAGCCGGAGAAAGTCATCAACGGCATGATTGAAGGCCGTGTCAACAAAGAGCTGAAAGAAATCTGCTTGGTAGACCAAGTGTATGTAAAAGCAGAAGACGGCAAGCAGTCTGTTGGGAAATATCTGGAAGCTGTTTCAAAAGAAGTTGGCGCAGCTGTTTCTGTGAAACGGTTTGTACGCTTTGAAACAGGAGAAGGGCTGGAGAAGAAGCAGGAGGACTTTGCGGCTGAGGTTGCGGCGCAGATGGGCAAATAAGCGAATTTTTCAATTCAAATTTAATTAAAGTATTTATAGGCTCCAGGAGCCTTGTAAACACTGTACTTTCTAGTGGTTATAAGGTTTTTGGAGCCTTTTTCATTCATGGAAGGGCAATCGTTCAAGTACCGCTGAACACCGCCAAACACCGTCTAAAATCACTTCAAATTGAGTATTACGGGGGTCGCAAGTTGAGTAAAATGAGTATCCGCAATCTTCAGCGAAGTTTACTCAAGTCATCAGAGTTTTTGAAATCATCTTACTTCATAATTAAATTTCACAGGTTATATAAGCAGCATAGTCTTAGAGAGGGAGGAAACAACTTCTTTCTGGGACAGAGACAAAATCCGGGTTGGCAGTTAGCCGCTTTTTGGGTAACTGGCAGCACGGATTCCACAAGGGTTTGGGAGTGTAGCTCCCAAGTATTTCAAAAATGGAGGACAAGCTATGGCAGCAAATACAGCGGTAGGCGCAGAAAAGAAAGGCACTCCCACAATTACTTTCAAAAACAAGGAACATAGAGATTTTTATAAAGTGAATCTGCAGAAATGCAGATACCAGGATGTATACCATAAGGCATTGGTGTATTGCATTGGAATTGACCGGGATACAAGGGTAAATGTAGACAGGATTTATGACTTTAGAACAGGATGTGTAAAAACGGAGTGCCTGCATGAAGGGTGGCAGACCAGCGGAAGCGCAAGGATTGTCAGGATGGCATTTAACCTTTACTGCAATGGAACGCCAAGCGTTGATGACACAGAAGCTGCAGAGGATCAGTTAAAGGAGCGCCGTTGTTATACGGTGGAAGATTTATTCTGCTGCGGCTATGCAAGATACTTTTGGGAGGCAGTCAGGCTCCGCTATCCGGAATACTGTTTTTAAGTTTGGAGGGTTGAAATGCTAAAAATCAGGATGCAGGGGACAAAGAAAGACCTGTACTGGTTCCGGCGGCTTCTGGAACGGCAGGGGGATGTGGATGTGAAGTCGGTATCGGAACCGTTTGCAAACAAAGGGACAAATAAATATTTCCGTGTTTATGCGGAAGTGGAGAGAACAGAAAAATAGATCAGAGAATCAGGAGGAAAGTATATATGTGCAGAGTGATCGCAGTGGCAAACCAGAAAGGCGGAGTGGGCAAGACAACGACGTGTGTGAATTTGGGGATCGGGCTTGCAAGGGCAGGCAAGAAAGTATTGCTGGTGGAGGCAGACGCACAGGGCAGCATGGCGGTGAGTCTGGGGATTGCGGAGCCGGATGAGCTGGATGTGACGTTAGTGAATATTATGGAAAAAGTGATCAACGACGAGGACGTAGAGCCTGGCGAGGGGATTATCCGCCATGAGGAGGGGATTAATTTTATCCCCGCAAATATCGAACTGGCAGGATTGGAAACGGCTCTGGTAAATGTTATGAGCAGGGAAACGATACTGCGCCAGTATCTGAACAGCGTAAAGAGGGAGTATGACTTTGTGATCATTGATTGTATGCCCTCGCTTGGAATGATCACGATAAACGCCCTTGTAGCGGCAGACAGCGTACTGATTCCGGTGGAGGCGGCGTATCTCCCGGTCAAAGGGCTTCAGCAGCTTATAAAGACGATTGGACGGGTTCATAGAAAGCTGAATCCGGCGCTTAACATCATGGGGATTCTGCTGACAAAGGTAGGCCGGAGGACAAACTTCGCAAGGGATATTTCAGCGCAGATCCGGGAGGTATATGGGAACCGGGTACATATCTTTGAGAACTGCATCCCATTATCCGTAAAGGCTGCGGAAACCACGGCAGAAGGGAAAAGCATCTATCTCCACGACCCGAAGGGGATTGTGGCAGGCGGCTACCATTCACTGACACAGGAGGTGCTTGCGGATGAAGAGTAAGAGCGCAGAGAAGGTAAAGCTGAACAGCTTTGATGATTTGTTTGGCATAGATGAAGCGGGGGAAACGGTCACTTCCGTTCCCCTGAGTGAGCTGCATACGTTCAAAGGCCATCCGTTCCGGGTATTGGATGATGAAAAGATGCAGGAAACGGTGGAAAGCGTGAAAAAGTATGGCGTGTTGATGCCGGGGATTGTGCGCCCATATCCAGAAGGCGGCTATGAGGTCATTGCAGGGCATAGAAGGTGGCGGGCCTGTGAGCTTGCAGGGCTTACGGAAATGCCTGTGATTATCCGGGAAATGGATGATGATACGGCGGTAGTGCTAATGGTGGATACGAATATCCAAAGAGAGGACATCCTGCCAAGTGAGAAGGCAAAGGCATACCGGATGAAATATGAGGCAATGAAGCACCAGGGCAGCAAGGGGGAGAAATATACTGCAGACGCCATCGGGGAAGCTGCCGGGGACAGCGGGAGGACAGTGCAGCGTTATATCCGGCTGTCGGAACTGGTGGAAGAACTGATGGATTATGTGGATGAAAATAAAATCCCTATGGTGGCTGGGGAGAAATTGTCTTACCTGAAAACGGAAGAACAGGCATGGGTTGTGGATGCCATCGGCAACAGCGGCATATTCCCATCAAAGGCGCAGGCAGAGCAGTTAAAAGCAGGCAGTGAGGCAGGGGAATTGACGGAAGGAAAGGTATATGCGGTTTTAGTGCGGAAAGAGAAGGAAAATGTCAATGTGACGATCTCCGCAAAGAAAATCCGTAATTATTTCCCGACAGGATATTCCAAAGAGCAGATTGAGGATGTGATCTATACGCTTCTGGAAGAATGGAAGCAGAAGGAGGGAGGGACGAAAGATGCAGGAATTACAGTTTGATTATTATCGGGGTATGGAAGCGGAGCAGTACACGTTCTACCGGATTCCAAAAGTTTTGTTCACTGCAGAATGCTTTAAGTCCCTCTCCTGTGAAGCAAAGGTTTTATACGGTCTTTTATTAGACCGTATGAGCCTTAGCATAAAGAACCGTTGGTTTGACGAAGAAGATCGGGTGTATATTATTTTTACGGTGGAAGAAATTGCAGAGCTTATTAATTGTGGCACACAAAAAGCAGTCAGGCTTTTAAAAGAACTGGATGCAGATAAAGGAATCGGACTGATTGAAAAGAAACGTCTGGGACTTGGAAAGCCGAATGTCATATACGTGAAAAATTTCATTATCCGGCAGACAGAGGACAAGGAAAGAAGGGAAAAACAGGGCGGAACGCCTGTAAATGCACAGAATGGTGAAAATCACAATTCAAGAGTTGTGAAAACCACAATTCAAGAATTTCCAGAATCACAATTCAAGAATGGTGAAAATCACAATTCAGGAATGATGAAAACCACAATTCAAGAATCTCCAGAATCACAATTCAAGAATGGTGAAAATCATACTTCTGGAATGGTGGGAATCACAATTCAAGAATTTCCAAAATCACAATCTAATGATACTGATATTAACAAGACTGATCTTAGTGATACTGAATTTAGTGAAACAGAGTGTAGCAAGACGGATTTTAACGATATTGAATCAAGTGTGTCTGCTATCCATCCTAATCCTATCTTGTCCAATCTATCTATCCCAGGCACAGCGCCGGATGTGATGGATGAGATGGATGCGTACCGGGACATTATCCGGGAACACATATCTTACGAATGTTTTCAGGACGGACGCTATCACCGGAGGGAGGACGTGGATGAGCTTGTAGAGCTGATGGTGGAAATAATGATGCTGCCAGACAATGGAACGGTGCGGATCGCAGGGGTGGATAAACCAGTGGCGGTTGTCAAAAATCGGTTTATGAAGCTGAACCATGAGCATATTGAGTATATTTTAACTTGCCTGGGCGCAAATACAACGAAGGTGGGTAATATCAAGGCTTATCTTCTAACAACGCTGTATAATGCCCCAATGACCATAAGCAATTATTATACGGCGGAGGTAAACCACGATTTGTATGGGAGTGGGTGAGAAATATAGTGAATGTTGATGATAAAATTGTTTCGGCTTATCAGACGTGATATACTGGATGCAGATACAGATTGGAGGAAGGTATGAAAATAAGTGAATTTGTAAAGAAAGTGGTAATCCCGGTTGTATCGGCATTGTTTTTGGCGGCATTGTTCCGTCCGCTGTGCATGGAGAATGGGGAGTGCAATTATTTGAGCCTGTGGTGGTTCATGGGTATTCCATTTGGCATACATAGGATGTTTTTCTGGATTATCCCGAAAGGCTATGACATTGGCGGCACGGTGGGCATCCTGTTTATCAATGTCCTTGTGGGCGGCGTGATTGGAGGGATCGTTCTTGTCTGGAGATTGCTGGCAGCCGCAGTATATCTGGTGAAAGCAGTCGTGGCAGTGATCAGATGGACAGTAAAAAAAATGGCCGGGAAGCCTTGCAGGGCGTGATTGGCGTTTGAAAGAAATAGAAAGAAACAGAAAGGACAGGCAATACAGGCATAAATTGAATAACAATCCGTAAAAACAGCTTGATACACGGCTGTTTTTTTGTTGTCCAACTTTACGGCACGGTGTCGCAAAGTCAGGGGACAGGGCTTGACGGAATGGCGGATGTAAAGCGGGCTGCACACTTTGCGACACTATGACGGAAAGTTCCGGGAGAAAATTCAGACCAGGAAGGAGGTGCATATTGGGCAATCGTGCAGGGTCGCAGGACTTGATTGAATTGGGCAACCGTATCCGTGACCGGAGGAATGAGATCAGCATGTCACAGGAGAAGGTTGCGGAACAGGCAGGGATCAGCGCCAACACCGTCAGCCGCATTGAGGGCGGGCAGTCTGCGATGTCCATAGAGATATTTATAAAAATGGTGCAGATACTCGGCGTGGATGCGAACGAGCTTCTTGGCGTAAGCGGCCAGACGAAGGAGGATGGGCAGTGCCGGAAGATGTTCTGCCGCATCCGGCATCTGAAGCAGAGTGAGCAGACGGTGGTTTTACAGACGATGGAGGCATTGGTCGATGGACTGCGGCAATGCAGGTGATGTGATTTACCACAGTTCTTGAAGTTCCACAAATATGTTGCCCTTTCCGGGAATCTCCACATATATGTTGGGGTAAATGGAGGGCAGGGCTGTTACACTGGAAACATCAAAGGAAAACAGCCACAGGAGAAAACAGGGATGGAAGGGGGATAGAAGTTAAGCAGCTAAAAAGGTCAGGGTTATCAGGAAAATGCAGGGATAAAGATATGGACTGGCAAGGGCGGTAAAAGGAGTTTCAGGCTCCCGTTAAAAAAAACGGGCGAGCCGGGAGCCATTTTTTACTGCCTTTTTGCTGTATTGGACGATTCCTGTGATGCCAGCTTTCCGGGCCGCCCGCAGCCTTCGGGCAGAAAGGCGGTCATGTATGCTGACATTGCAGGAATTGAAACAGATTACGGATATACCGGGGAACCAGGGGAAACTTCCAACTGCAAGACAACTCCGGGAATCAGGGGTGGTAATCACAAAGGAGCGGTTTGGAGGGGAGACAGAAATATCTGTGTACCAGGATGGTTTTGTGATTTACCAGACAGGAAAATATTCTACGGTATTCCCTATACATTCATGCGGGGATTATTTTTACATATCGGACGGGAATACCGTACATTTGTCGGAGCAGTTTTTTGAAAGGGAGAAATGGTATCTGCGGCTTGTGCTGGAGGGGGAGGACAGGCTGAACCGGAACTGTGAGGAAAGGGAGCGGTGCTGGAATGTCTCTTACAGCGCAGTATCCGAGGAATGGGCAGTGATGGAAGATTTGGCGGAACCTGCTATAGAGCAGCTGGCAAGGCAGGAAACCGTGGAAGAGATCATGCAGATGCTTACGGAAAAGCAGAAAAGGGTGATCTGTGGGTATTATCTGCAGGAAAAAACGCAGGGGCAGATTGCGGAAGAATTAGGGATCAGCCGCCATGCAGTGAGGGATTCCCTTTTCCATGCGGTCAGCAAAATCCGAAAAAAGTATCCGTTAAGCAGTCCCGGCTTTAGTTACGGCATAGCAGGAAGCGGGGCGGCGCAATGAGGGGACGGAAACCAAAGGAAAGGGATGGCTATGTGCTGCGGATGGAGGACGGGACGCTGGTTGAGGTGGGCCGGGAGGTCTATCTGGAATGGTATCAGTCCCGGAGGCGGGAGCGTTACCAGAAAGAGAAAAACCGGAAACATGGCGTTTACAGCCTGGATGAGATGGAGGAAAAGGGGGACTGCCGGGGGATGCCGTTCTGTGTCCGTGACGGATTGGAGGAAACGGCTCTGCGGAATATCTTCCGGGATAAAGTAAGGGAGGCATTAGGGAAACTGCCAGAGCAGGATGCCCGGCTGATCGACCTGTTATATTTTAAGGAAGCCACTGTGACAGATGCAGCAAAGATGTGTAATTGCAGCAGAAAGACCGTACAGAACCGCCGCAGACGGATATTGGAGGAATTAGGCTGTATTTTACGGGGACAAGGCATACAAGGGGGATATTTTTAAGCCAATAAAAGACTGCTTTCACTTTGCGACATCGTGTCGCAAAGTGGGAACAGCCACAGCAAAAATGTAATAGTATGCAAAACAGCTGTCAGCGGACAGCTTTCTGTATAGCTTTTCACTATTTCCCTTTAGAGGAGGGGTCCTGGCTGTCCTCAATATATTCCACCACATCGGATACGCCGCAGCGGAGGATGGAGCAGAGCTGGTTGATGGAATTTGTGGTGATGCCCTTTCCATGTTTGATTGCATAATAAGTGGAACGTGGGAAACCACGTTTTTCTAATCCGTAGGAGCTGATATGTTTTTCTTTCATGGTTTGGAATAATGGATCATAACTAATCATGCACACACCTCTTGCTGCTATCATACCAGTATGGTCGGATATTGGGTATGTACGAAAACCCACACATACCTAAGAGAATGATTCAGTTTCATCTTCAATATATTCCATCACATCTGAAACGGGGCATTTCAATAGCCTGCATAAGTGGTTGATGGTGTTTGTGCTGACGCTGTTCCCCTGGCGTATGGAATAATAGGTTGCTTTTGGGAAACCTTGCTTAAAAAGTGCGTATGATGTGGTCTGTTTCTCCTTCATAGTCCTGAAAAGCGGCTCATAGCTGATCATGTTCTGTACTCCTGTCGTTTTTATCAGTGTAATATTATGGTCGGATATTGAAAATGTACGAATATCCGAGTATAATTCTATGTGTACGGAAAACCGAGCATATAGGAAAGGAAGGTTGCTTATGAAGATTGCAGCAAAAATATTTGAAAAAGCTACTGTGAGGGGACTGGCGGATTATCTGATCTACGGTCTGCCGCCGGAGCCTGATGAACGGGATTATAATGAACGTCTGGATGCAACGTATAATGAATTTGAGAAAATTGCTTTGGAGCATGATCCTAACGGAGCCACTGATTTGTTGTCAACCGCTAATGACATGGCCTGTGAGAACGCATGTGTATATCTGGAAATCGGCATACAGGCAGGATTCCTATTGATTGCAGACATGATGAAAAACATACAGGGCGAATGCCAGGGGTACAATGATGATGAAGATTCCTTTGCCAGCCGTGTCATGGCGAAAGATATAAGGAGGGCGCTGGATATTTTGTTGGATGAAGATGGGGATAAGCAGAAGGCGTATGAGATCCTGGAAAGATGGGGAAAGCAGAAGGCAGGATCGCAGGAAGGAGACGGTGACTGATCTGTCTGGCCTGTTTTGTTTTCGGATGGGATTATGCCTGCGGATATGGTTTTCTAGTGCGGAAACAGAAAGGAAGCGGACAGGCGTTTTATAGCTGCCTGGCGCTTCCTGTTTTTTATGCTTTTTTCTTTTTGACAATTCTATGCCCGGAGTAAATACAGACTAAAGCGCTGACGAACATAATGATAGAACTGTATTTATGCCATTTCATATCATCCATCCATTCCACCTCTTTTCCTATCAATGACAAATCATAAAATGAACCTTTACCATGTTTTAAACGCCTGATTTTTATGGAACTGCCCTCTGCCGCGTCTGTTTACGGGGCAGTTTTTCTATGGATTATCTTACCATAATCTAACCAATATTTCTATTTTATATGATTTTCTTGCAAATTTTCAAATTTTTTTCCAAAACTACTTACCTTTTGCCCTTTCCAGTCTGCTATTAGTGAAAGGGTAACATTTCTGAAAAATATCAAACGACTTTCATTCAAAGATTTTCCCTTTCACCCCGTACCTTGAAAATTTCATAGCCTGCCCAGATTGATACCCGGCACCTGAGTGTGCATCTTAGCGCGCCTTGCCGGAGGAAACGCCCCAGGAAAGAGAAGCCGGGGCAGGGAACGGGTCTGGGAGGGACACAGGAAAACGCTCAATAAAATAATAACCAGTCCAGGAAACCGGGCTGGATAACAGCAGATGCCATGCAGGGAAGCCTTTATGTTCCGGTGTATTTGAATATGCCGGGGCAGGGGGCTTTCCTGTATTGATGTGCTGTTATCGGCTGGCAGTGCAAATAAAGTGAAGGGAGGCAGACATATGGGAACGTAGGAAAGAAAATAAGCGGAAAGACAGGATGATGGCAGCTATGGGACTGCACAACGAAGAAAGCGAGGGACAAACTATATTGAAAGGAAACGTAAAGAGGATTGTATCCGGCCTGCTGTCGGCGGTTACGGTCTTATCAGCCTTCTTACAGCCGTTGGGAGCTAATGCGGCAGGGCCGGAGCCTGCGGCTTATGAAGCGGAGTACCCGGCTTTGGGGAAGGTGAAGGAAAAACTGGATGCGGATGAAATTGTGGCTGCGGGAGACCATACCGTGGAGATTGACAGTAGTTTTGATGTGGAGCATGATTTTTCCGGCATAGAGTTCTCACCGGATAAAGTAAAAATCACATTCCATGAGGCAAAGGATAAAGGCGGGGAAAAGTTTGACATCGGGAAGGCGGGGACTTACAAAGCGGTTTATTTTGTAGAGCCGGCCAGTAAGAATCCATCTTACCACATCAGCCGTGACATCATTGTCAGGCAGAAAACGGGCGGGGCATCTGTGAATGGCAGCCAGCCCAGGGAACCTGCGGGAACCGGGGATGGCACAGCAGACACACAGGAGGAAGCCGGGGAAGATGGGGAACCGGAGCTGACAGCGGAAGAAGCCATCTGCCAGGCCCAGGAGCAGGGGATTGACCTGATGGCAATGGAAGAAGGGGAAAGCGTCACCTTCTATGCATCCGCAGGGGCAAGGTCTGTGGAGCAGGTGAGCGTGACAAGGGGCGACTGTTACCGCTATGCCGACTATGGGTACGGCAGCTACCTGACTTACAAATATACCGTCCAGTTTGGCGATATTTCAGCAACCGCCTATTGCATACAGCCTTCCGTCAATTCACCGGGAAGCGGGACTTACAGCATTTCTAAGTTAAAGGATAAGAAGGCGCTTGCGAAAGTCTGCTATTATGGCACGAAAGCCAGCGGGGAGGAAGGCTTTTTTGCAGAGAAACACCCTGACTTTTCCGCAGGGCAGCGCTTCATCCTCGTCCATATGGCGGCCAGCCATGCGAACGGGAGCAGCGACGCATTTTCGGGCGCAAATGACGTCGGGAGGGCGCTTGCGATGGAGCTTTACAATTACTGCATGGGCCAGCCGGAGATCCCGGACGTGGACATGGAGTTTTCTGACGGCAACGTCTCCGCCTATGTGGACGGGAATACCCAGAGGACAAAGGAGATCACATTTAAGGCGGATGCGCTGCAAGGCATCACTATGAAGCTCCCGGACGGCGTGAAATTCCATAATGTGACGACAGGAAAGACGAGTAAGGCAGGCGCTAATGTCGAGGTTTCCGGCGGGACAAAATTCTACCTGTCTGCGCCGCTGACGCAGACGCAGGATGTGTCCGGCTCCTGGTCTGCCCGTATGAAAGGGAATGTCACGAAAGACTATTCCGCTTACAAGATCACGACCGGAGCAGCCAGCCAGGATCTGGCGCTGGTATTCGGGGAAGGGGTTGCCGACGAGAAGTATGTGGAGTTTTCAGTGAAATGGGTGCAGATGGCAAAGGTGAAGGTGGTCAAAGTGGATTCGCAGAAAGAAAGCGTGAAGCTGGCCGGGGCAGTGTTCGGTGTCTATAAGGACAAAGCCTGCACACAGCTCATCACTCGGATGCCGGCAACGGACAGCAGCGGCGCTTCCACCGTGGAGATCATCAAAACGCAGGACACGGTATATTTAAAGGAGATCACAGCCCCTTCAGGATACCGTTACAATGCAACGGCATATAATGTCACGCTGAAAGCCGAGCAGACTATATCTGCCACAGTCCCGGACGTGGAGCAGCTTGGGAACCTTACCGTCTACAAAGAAGGCGAGGTTTTAACAGGTGCGGATTCTAATGAGAACGGCACAGCATTCCGCTATGAGAGCCGCAGGCAGAAAGGGGCGGTATTCAATGTCTATGCGGCAAAAGATATTACGACGCCTTACGGATCTGTGATCTACAAAGCCGGAGAGCTTGTAGCAGAAAACCTTGTGACCGGGGACAATGGATCTGTGACATTGAAGAATCTGCATCTTGGCACATACCGGGTAAAAGAAATGCAGGCCCCGAAGGATTTCTATAATAAAGGGGAAACAAAGGATGTGGTGATTGCCTATGCAGGGCAGATGGCGGAGGCCGCATTTTCTGATACTACATTCTTAAATGACAGGCAGAAAGCGGATGTGCGTGTGGTAAAGAATGATAAGGATACGGGAAATGGCCTTGCAGGGGGGATTTTCGGGCTGTATGCTTCAGAAAATATCACCAATGCAGATGGGAATGTTGTTGTATCCAAAGGCGC
Organism: uncultured Lachnospiraceae bacterium; assembly: GCA_910580195.1. Taxonomy (GTDB): domain Bacteria; phylum Bacillota; class Clostridia; order Lachnospirales; family Lachnospiraceae; genus Petralouisia. The sequence goes on along the minus strand of CAJTWA010000029.1, from coordinate 2,672 downwards.
GCTGATAGACAAGGCAACAACGGACAGTGACGGCAACACTGCATTTTCGGCAGACCTTCCGGTTGGGTTTGGGTATGAGATAAAAGAAATTCAGGCTCCAGAGGGGTATCTTAGGAATACAGAAGATGTGTATTCTTTCCGGTTTGGCTATACCAATGACCGGGAGGCTAAAGTGACGTTTTCCCATACCTTTGCTAATGAGCGTGTAAATGCCACGATCCGACTGCAGAAGAAGGATAAGGAAACCAACAAAAATATCCCGCAGGGGGACGCAACGCTGGAACATGCCGTTTACGGTTTATATGCAAGGAATGATATTTTACATCCGGATAAAAAGACGGGCGTCCTTTACAAAGCCGGGGAGCAGGTGGGAACACTGACTACGGATAAAGATGGCAAGGCAGAGATTACAGATTTATACCTTGGGGAGTATTTTGTGAAAGAGACCACGCCGCCCACGGGTTATCTGGCGGATGAAACGGAGTATGATTTAGTGTGTAACTACGAGGGAGATCTGGTGGCCACGGTAGAACGTGACTGCACTTCCCCGGAGCAGGTGAAAAAGCAGCCGTTCCAGATCATTAAGGCGGCGGACAATGGGAAAACCGATGCAGACTTATTGTCCGGCGCAGGATTTACCGCATGGTTAGTATCTTCACTGGACACAAAGGAAAATGGCGGATATGATTTTGATTCCGCTGAACCTGTGGCAATCGGGGAGAACGGGGCAACAGAAATCTTCACCGATGAAAGGGGCTACGCCTGCAGCATCCCGCTCCCATTTGGGATGTACATTGTGAGAGAAACAACCACGCCGCATAATTACACGCCGGTCAAGGACTTCCTTGTGCATGTCACAGAGCATAAGCCGACAACGCCGCAGGTGTGGCGGGTGCTTCTGGATGATGAATTTGAAGCGAAGCTGAAAATCGTAAAGCAGGACGATGAAACGAAGAAAGCTGTGCTTGCGGAAAATACAGAGTTCAAGGTGTATGACCTGGATAATGAGAAATATGTGGAGCAGGTAACAACTTACCCGACCGTGGTAACGCATAAATCCTATTTTACAGACAGCGAGGGTTATCTAATCCTGCCACAGAACCTGAAAATCGGGCATTACCGCATAGAGGAAGCCAAAGCCCCATTCGGCTATACGCTAAATGAGAATTATTATGAAGTGTCCGTGGATTCCGATACGCTGTACCAGATGGACGATGTGTCGGGGGACGTGATTATTGATGTTGTCTATGAGAACCATCCGGTCAAGGGAGAACTGCATATCGTGAAAAAAGGCGAAGTGCTGAACCGGTACGATGATAAAGATTTCCAATATGAAACAGAGAACCTGGAGGGCGCAGAGTTCAAAGTCTATGCGGCGGCGGATATTTATACCGCAGATTTTCAAAAAGATGAAAACGGGAACCGTATCTTAGAGTATGCTTCCGGCGCATTGGTAGATACGCTGGTGACGGATAAAGACGGGAAAGCGTTTATCGGGGATCTTCCTCTTGGCACATACCGGGTAGAGGAAACAAAAGCCCCGGAAGGGTTTGTGCTGAATGGGGAGGCGCAGACCATTACCTTTGCTTACGCAGACCAGAATACGCCAGTCATTGAGCAGACAGCCACATTTGAAAATGACCGCCAGAGGGTGGAGTTTGCAGTGGTGAAAAAAGATGCAGAGAATGGAGCAACAGTAGAAGGCGCAGTCTTTGGGCTGTATGCCAAAGCGGATATTTTGACGCATGGGGAAGTGATTGTTAAAGCGGATACGCTGCTTGGGGAAGCCATGACTGGAGAAGATGGACGGGCAGTCTTTGATCTGGATCTGCCTTTCGGGGAATATTACATTCGTGAAGAACAGGCTCCTGCAGGCTATGTTTCTTCGGATGAAACCATCGAAGTATCTGCAGCATACCAGGGGCAGGATGTAGAAGTTGCAGAATACGTTTCTGAATTTGAAAATGAGCCGACTGCCGTTTCCATTAAAAAGACAGACCTTGCAACAGGCGTGGAGTTGGAAGGGGCAACGCTGACTGTCCTTGACAAAGATGGGAATACCGTAGATACATGGAAATCCGTCAAAGGAGAGGAACATATTATTGAACGGCTGACCGTCGGGGAAACTTATACGCTCAGGGAGGAATTAGCGCCTTACGGATATTTAAAGGCAGGGGAAATCACGTTTATTGTGGAAGATACGGCTGAAATTCAGAAAGTGGAGATGAAGGACGATGTGCCAACAGGTACGCTCCTGATCAACAAGAAAGGGGAATTTTTGGAGGATGTATCGCTGCTGGACAGCATTGGCGGCTGGATCACTCATCTGTTTGGGTATGTCACAAGCTCACTGAAAGACGTGGCCTTTGAAGTGTATGCTTTAGAGGATATAAAGGCGGCAGACGGGGAGAGTGACGATTACTACAAAAAAGATGAACTGGTGGACACCATCACCACAGACGATACCGGGATAGCAAAACTGGAAAATCTCCCTCTTGGGAAATACTATGTGAAGGAGAAAGAAACGGCAGAGGGTTACGTTCTGGACGGCGAAATCCGGGAGATTGACCTGACTTACCGCGACCAGGACACCGCAGTTGTCACATTCTCTACAGATTGGCAGAATAACCGCCAGAAAGCGGAGATCAACGTATTAAAGACGGAGAAAGATT
>CAJTWA010000028.1 GCA_910580195.1 uncultured Lachnospiraceae bacterium | reverse complement strand
TATCCTTTTATTCTCTACCCAAAACCCAACGGATAACTTTTAATTATCCATCAAAAATTTTTAACAACATTTAATTTCCCAGAATCTAATTTCCTGCGATTCTACAGAGGAAAACTACATTGAATTCTAATAATCTTAATCGAAATGTTATTTTGTGAAAAATCTTAGGAACAAGGACAGTTAGAATATATAAGAAAGAAATTAGAATACCAGAGGGTTGCATAACAAAAGCCATCATTGCCCCAATAAAGGAATAACTGCTAGATACCACATGCAACATTCCATTCCCGGACTTAATGTATTTCATGCAACCCTCCATCCCCCCACCTAGATACAAAAATCCTTCCGCGGATGCTTCGCAGCAAGAATATCCCTCTGTTTCCCCACCGCCACATGCGTATAAATCTCCGTAATATTAATCGAACTATGCCCCAACATCTCCTGAATATACCGTATATCTACATCCGCCTCCAGCAAACTCGTCGCAAACGTATGCCGGAACATATGCGGCGTAATATGCAGTTCAATCGAAGCCAGCGAAGTATACTTGTTAATCATCCTGCGCACCGCTTGGTCGGACAGGCTCTTCCCAGCCTGATTTGCAAAAAAATGCCGGCACAGCTGGATTTCCTTCAAAAAACTCTCCCGGTACTCCCCAAGTATCCGGATAACATCCGCATTTCCAAGCTGGATGCGCCGCTCCTTGTCCCCTTTCCCATAAATCAGGATTGTCCCATCATACAAGTTCACATCGCTGTCCTTTAAGGTACAAAGCTCCGAAATCCGCATACCCGTAGAAAATAAAAGCTCCGCCACAGCAGCGTCCCGCAAAGCATTTCTTTTCTGGTAAGCCGTCCGTGCTGTCCTCCGCTGCTGATAAATAGCTGCCAAAAACTGTTCCACCGTATGGAGGGGAATGGTCTTTGGCAGCACCGCAGGTTCCCGGAACCGCACCTGAATTTTATTAAAAGGGTTCCAGCCAATCATATCTTTATATTCCAAGTAGCGGAAAAACGCTTTCAGGGACGCAATCTTGCGCTTTGCCGTCCGCGGTTTGTACCTCTGGTGGAGCCCGCCAATATACATTTCCAGCAAGTCAGCCGTAATTTCATTTACATCCGGGACAGAAACCTGCTCCCAAAACTGCCTTAAATCAATCCGGTAAGCTTTCAGCGTTTTTTCATCCAAACATTTTTGCCTGTTGCAGTACTCCAAATAATTTTCCAAGTGTGCCTGTAAATTGCCCATGATGAATTTCTCCTTTGTAAATGTTTTCCACTTTGCGGTAACCAGCTAGTATTGCAAGCAAATAGAAGAGGTTTTTTGAAAAATAAATGCTATTTCAGCCATCAATGCCCAAATAGCAAAATAGTAAGGCAGTTTTGAAACGTAAGCTGCCCCTCCCCAGCACACCAAAATAAAAATTCCTACCCATCTCCCATTCCCATACAACCTGTCCCATTAAAGCTATATTGTACACGCATTTCCACAAAACAGGTACAATTTTTTTCACACATCTAAAATTTTATCCCCCATCCATGCACCCAAAAGCCAACCACCAGCCGTTCTGGGCAGGAACCCCCTCCCCTGCAAACGCTGAAAGGGCGCCCTTAATGGAGGTGAAATCCACTGCTTACGGAAACTTAGGAATGAAGGCTTTCCTGAATTCCTTAGTTGCAGTTAGCAGTTAGTTCACCGCAATGTTGCCCTGTTTGCAGGGGAGGGGGTTCCTGCCCAGAACGGCGTCCGCCCCCACAGCCCACCCAATTCTTTTTTCTCCTTGACAAATGCAGTTGGAAAAATTACAATTCAATTATACTTAGGCGTACTTTCACTTTACGCCGGAACAAATCACTCCAGCCCGCATGGCAAGCAACATAGGAAACAAAAAAAGCAAAGAAAATACAAAAAACACAAGGAGGCACACATGGTATACAAATGCAGCGTCTGCGGATATATTTTCGATGAAAAAGAGCAAGGAAGGCCATTTTCAGAATTAACCGAATGTCCCTTATGCAAACAGCCCGTAGAAAAATTTATCCAAATCTCCACCGAACCCACAGCATCCCCCACAGCAGCCGCCCAAGAGGAAACCCCAAGTGAGGAAAAATCTCCCACGGCAGCCGCCCAAGCAGGAGCGCCAGAGAAGGCAGCATCCCAGGCAAAAGCCGCCCAAGCAGGAGCATCGCAGGAGGAAGGGCTGGACTTAAACTACCCAAAAGAAACAAGGCGCACCGACGCAAATTACCGCTATATGAAGGAAATCCACGAAATGGCAGTCACCGGGAAATCCGCAATTGAAGCTATGGGAACCCAAAAGGGCATGCCTAGCTGGGACGATATCCTCATCCTTGGCGCACAGCTAAACCCGCCCCCATTGGAGGAGCACGCAGAAGTTTCCCTTAAAACCATAATCGGCAAACACGCCAAAAAGCCAATGGAATTAGAAATGCCAGTTTACATTTCCCATATGTCCTTCGGCGCGCTTTCCAAGGAAACCAAGATTGCCCTTTCCAAAGGCAGCGCCATGGCAGGCACCGCCATGTGCAGCGGCGAAGGGGGAATCCTGCCGGAAGAAAAGGCAGCAGCTTATAAATACATATTTGAGTACGTACCCAACCAGTACAGCGTCACGGATGAAAACCTGAAAACCTCCGACGCCATTGAAATCAAAATCGGGCAGGGCACGAAGCCGGGCATGGGCGGGCACCTGCCGGGGAGCAAGGTAACGCCGGAAATTGCAAAAATCCGCAACAAGCCTTTGGGGCAGGACGTCATCAGCCCTTCGAAATTCCCGGGGATTGACACAAAAGAAGATTTAAAGCATCTTGTGGATGAATTGCGCGCCCGCAGCGAAGGCCGGCCAATCGGGATAAAAATTGCTGCAGGCCGGATGGAACGGGATTTGGAATACTGCGTCTTTGCAGAGCCTGATTTTATTACCATAGACGGCAGGGGCGGTGCAACCGGGGCGTCCCCGGCCATAATCCGGGATTCTACCAGCGTGCCTACGGTATTTGCGTTGTACCGGGCAAGGAAATATCTGGACGCGGTACATTCCGATATCCAGCTGGTGATTACCGGGGGCTTACGGGTATCCTCTGATTTTGCAAAAGCGATTGCAATGGGGGCAGACGCCGTGGCAGTTGCATCAGCGGCCATGGTTGCGGCAGCCTGCCAGCAATACCGCATCTGCGGGACTGGGATGTGCCCCGTAGGCGTGGCAACCCAAGACCCCGAGCTGCGGGAGCGGCTCCATGTGGAGGCAGCCGCCCAGCGGGTAGCCAATTATTTCAAATGTTCTGCAGAGGAACTGAAAACCTTTGCGCGGATTACCGGGCATGGGGATATCCATGGGCTGTCCGTGGAAGATTTGTGCACGATCAGCAGGGAAATTTCAGAATTTACCAATATTCCCCACGCATAGAGAGCCAGCTGCATAGTAAGCCTTTCCTTGCCAGAACAGCAGGAAGAAAACAGTTCTTATATAAGAGGGACAGCTGCATAGCCAGCCCTCCCTTGCCTGGACTGTAGGGGAAAAACAGCCCGATGCATAGGGGCGTAGCTGCATAGCCAGCCTTCCCTTGCCGGAACAGCAATAAGGAAATAGCCCAACAAGAATCAGTTATCGGTGCCAGAAAGGCGGCAATGGCATGGAAGGGATTTTAGAAGGTCAGCCATGAAAACATACAAGAAAAAAGACATAAAGCGAATTTATAGGAAAAGAATTTGGCCCTCCGTGGCGCTGTTTTTCATCTTCCTTGGCATTTGCGGTGTCATGTTTTACACATCCATCTATATGTTCGAAGAATATTTTGTAGAAGCCAAGATAGGGAACATGCAGGAAGAAGCAGAGAACCTTGGCCGGCTGATTACCGCCAATCTGGAAGAGGAGCCTGTGCTGGATGCAGTTGCCCATCTGGAAGAGTATTTGGGGCAGGAGCGGGATGTCTGTGTCATGGACCAGGATGGGAATGTGCTGGGCAAGTTCGGGGACACAGCCCCGGATTTGGGGAACCAGATTACGGTGGAAATTGCAGAAGCCTACACGTTGATCCCAGATTCTGGCTGGGAACAGGGAACCAGTGGGCTGCTGATGCCAGTACAGGAAATCCTTTCCCGGAGCATGGATGCCCTGCCGGGCAGCCGGGATGCAAGTAAGGACAGGGAATGGCTGGAAAAAACGATATTTTCCGTCCATTTCTGGATAGAAATCCCAATACAGGTAGAAGGGTTCCGGCTTTATTATAAAGCCCCGGTGAAGCTGCTCCAGAAAAATATCCTATTTATTGTAACGGCAGTCTTAGTGGAAGTGGCGCTTTTGATGGTGCCAATCCTCCTTCTGTTCCTCAATATGGTAACGTCCATTGTGATGCAGCGGCGCATGATAAAGCTGCTGTATTTAGACACAGTGACAGGAGGGAAAAACTGGGAATATTTCATCCAGCGCAGCAAAAAGCTGTTATGCCGGTTCTGGAATTCCAGCAATACTTATGCAGTCGTCAACCTGCACATGGACCGGTACCAAGATTTCTGCGCCTGCTATGGGAATAAGGCAGGGGAAGAGCTGCTGCAGAGCATCCAAGGGTTCCTTGAAATGAACGTGGGGCGGGGCGAAGCCTTTGCCCGGTTTGCCAAGGCAGATTTTGGCCTGCTGCTCCAGTGCAGCGATATAAAGCAGTGCAGGAAACGGATGAAGCGGATGCTGGCAGAACTGACAGGCCTGAAAAAAGACAGGGCCTTAGACTGGCATGGCGGGGTGTATTTAATCCCTCCCATGGAGCATGGCAGCGGGAAACCCCACCGGCGGCAGATTGACGTAGAGCAGGTGTACCACTATGCCAATGCGGCAAGGGGGAACCTTAAAGGGAAAGACGGGCAGTATATCGGCGTCTTTGACGAGCAGATCCTGAAAGAGCAGCTATGGAAAAACAAGGTGGAAAGCACCATGGAAGAAGCGTTGCTGAACAAGGAATTTAAGCTTTATCTGCAGCCTAAATACAACCCCGTATCCGAAAAGCCCGTAGGCGCAGAAGCCTTAGTCCGGTGGGATTCCCCGGAGGACGGGTTAATCAGCCCCAGCCGTTTTATCCCGATTTTTGAAGAAAATGGGTTTATTACCCAGCTGGACGACTATATGGTTTCTGAGCTGGCGAAGCTGCAGTCGGAGTGGAAATTGCAGGGGAAAAAGCCATTTCCAGTTTCCGTCAATGTTTCCCGGGCAAATTTTACCAAGGAAAACTTAGCCCAGCACATCTGCGGGCTGGTAGATGCTTACGGGGCGGAGCATGCCTATATTGAGCTGGAAGTGACGGAAAGCGCATTTTTCGGCGATAAGGAAATGCTGCAGAAAATCATACAGGAACTGAAAATGTACGGGTTCCGGGTTTCCATGGACGACTTCGGGGCAGGTTATTCCTCCCTGAATTCCTTAAAAGATTTGACTGTCGATGTGTTAAAGCTAGACATGGATTTCTTCCGCGGCGGCGATATGGGCCCCAGAGGGGAAATTGTGGTAAAAGAAGCCATCCGGCTGGCAAAAAGCCTGAACATGCAGGTGGTAGCCGAAGGGATTGAGCAGAAGCAGCAGGTAGAATTCCTCGCAGAGCAAGGCTGCGACATGATACAGGGTTTCTATTTCGCAAAACCTATGCCGGTAGAAGAGTTTGAAAAAATGATGAACCGATATCCGGCGTGATTTTACCTAAATATAATCCAGACAGTACACTAGGTTTCTTTTCAGGGATTTGCTGCCGTTCACGGTACAAGTAGTTTCATATAGGGTAAAAGAGGGTAATTGTATGCATACACTATTTATCGCCATCCAATACATCGGGATTCTCATTTTGCTTGTAGAGGCCTTTTACGTCATCGGGCAGCGCCCCTCCAAGCAGCAGCAATACCTCACGTTCTTAATATTTTCACTCTGCGTCAACTTTGTAGGCTACCTGTTGGAACTGCAGGCAGGCACCAAGCAGGAGGCATTGATGGCGGTGAAGTTCCAGTATCTGGGCAAGCCTTATGTTGTGCTGTTCCAGCTTTTGTTTACCATGCAGATTTGCAAGGTAAAAATCCACCGGAACCTTGTCCGGGCATTGGCGTGCATGCACACAGCCATTGTATTCTTGGTGCTGACCAGCGGCAGCCATTCCTTGTTTTACAGCAGCATAGAGTTTACAGAAGAAGGATTTTTCCCCCATCTTGTGCTGGAACGCAGCCTGATTTATAACTTGTACAGCCTTGTGCTGGTGGTGTATGCCGTTGCCATGGCAGCCGTATGCCTGGCCCGGTACCGGGAGGCCAAAAGCCCGGTGGAGCGGAACCAGTATTGGTACCTGATGCTGATTAATCTAGTGGCAGTGCTGGGCTTTGCCATTTATTTAAGCGGCGTGACACAGGGCTATGAGATTACGCTGGTGGCATACCTGATAGACGTGATTTTGCTGTACCGGATGATTTTTAAAAGTAAAATTTTCGATACCTTGACCCTTGCGAAGGATTTGGCGGTGGACGATTTGGCGGAAGGCCTAGTGGTGGTAGACAGCGGGGAGCATGTCATTTATTTTAACCGGAAGGCGGAGCAGATTTATGGAAATATTTCCACCGGGCAGACGGAAGAAATATTGGAGGACATGAATGAACGCATTTTAAGCCAGAAGCATATTTTAAAAGACCGGAGAGTGTATACAGTCACCAGCCATATGCTGGAGGAGCAGCACACTTATTACGGCAGGATGTACCTGTTAAAAGACATTACCGAAGGGTATTACCATACCCAGTCCATGAAGGAGCAGGCGGAAATCATGAAAGGCTTAAAGGAGCAGGCGGAGGCGGCAAACCAAGCAAAGTCGGCCTTTGTGTCCAATATGTCCCATGAAATACGCACGCCCATGAACGCCATCATCGGGCTTACGGAAGTGCTGCTGCGCAAGGAATGGCAGCCAGAGGAGCAGAAATTCCTGCTGAACATCCGCAGTTCCGGGAAAGCTTTGCTGAAATTAATCAATGATTTGCTGGACTTTTCCAAAATCGAAGCTGGGAAATTTGAAATTTCCAAGGATACCTACGATATCGGCCAGATGCTCCGGGACATCCAAGTGATTGGCGATACCCGGATTGGGGAAAAACAGGTGCAGCTTAAGATGGACGTAGCGGAGGAAATCCCAAGGCTCTTATATGGGGATGCGCTGCGCATCCGGCAGGTGATTATCAATATCATGAACAATGCCATCAAATTTACAGAAAAAGGTTCCGTGACGGTTAAGGTGGCAGTAAAGAAACGGGAAAAAGAAAAGGTGCAGCTTTATTTTTCCGTGATAGACACCGGGCAGGGCATCCGGCAGCAGGACCAGGAGCGGCTGTTTGATGCATTTACCCAAGTAGACATTAAGAAAAATATGGGAAAGGAGGGGACGGGGCTTGGCCTTGCCATTTCCCGCCAGCTTGTGGAGCTGATGGGCGGGGAGCTTTCCCTTACCAGCGAGTATGGGAAGGGGAGCGAATTTTATTTTACCCTGTGGGAAGGCGTCAGGAGCGAGGAATGTGTCGGCGATTTTTCCGAAGTGAAGGAACAGCCGGAGGAAGAAGCAGAGGTTTTCACCTTTACCCTCCCAGAAGCGAAAGTCCTTCTGGTGGATGACAATGAGGTGAACCAATGCGTAGCAGAGGCCTTGATGGAACCCTTTGGGATGGAGATTGACGTAGCGTCCAATGGGCAGGAGGCCGTGGATTTGGCCGTGCAGGGGCAGTATGACCTTGTGTTCATGGATCATTTCATGCCAGTCATGGACGGGGTGGAGGCCACGAAGAAAATCCGCGCGCTGGGAAGTGAATACGCCAAGAACCTCCCGATTATCGCACTGACTGCAGACGCGGTGCAGGGGGTACGGGAAGAATTTTTTGCAGCGGGCATGAACGACTTTGTGTCAAAACCCATTGAAATGCCGGAAATTGCAAGGGTACTGCGGAAATGGATGCCGGAACATAAAATATGCGGGACGCCGTAAGGGCAGGCGGCAGGATGGAGCAGGATGGAAAGGCTGGATGCAGCAAAATAGCAGCAGGATGGAGCAGGACGGAAAGGCTGGATGCAGCAAAATGACAGTAAAAGGAGATGTGGATGGGAGAAGGAATCAAAAAGAAATTAAGCATATTGCTGGCAGCGGCGGTGCTGCTGTGCGGGATTTATGTGCCTGCAAAGGCGCAGGAGCGTGGGGATGGGGTAACAGTTACTACTCAGGAAGAATTTATGGCTGCTTTGGCACGGAATGAAAAACTGATTACTATCAGCGGATTAATCACAATTGGGAAAGATGCAGAATCAAGCGGCCGGCTGCTCCCTGTAGTATTCCCGGCAGGGACTGTGGTTCAAGGGACGGGGGAAGGCAGTATTCTGAACTGCCGAAGCCCGATCCAATTAGGAGGGGATGGGGTGGCTTTCCGGAATATGAAGCTTACCATGGAATCTTCGAAAGCGTTGGGAAGCGTCCCGCACCGGGAAATATTCTTGGCGGGCCACAGCCTGACAATGGATAATGTATACACTTATTTGAAAGGGCCAAGCGGTGAGTTTGGTGATTTAGGGGATGGAGAAAAAGAACTGCTGCCTACCATATATGCAGGCGGATATCCGGGAACTGCAGTTGGGGACAGTGCATCGCTGACAGTCCAAAATTCCAATCGTGAAACTATGTTTCAGGCAATCTATATGGGGCATGGTGCGGTGGACGGCGATGTCCCCTATCAAGGCACGGCATCGCTGGACCTTGATGCAAAGGCCATTGTCCGGGAGGCTGTGGATACTAGCTTAAACAGTAAGGCAGAAGTCCGGGTTTCTGGCAGCAGTGATATTGATTACGCCAAGGCGGAGCAATTTACAGGAAACAGCAACACAACCCTTACGGTGAGCAATTGTACGGTTGATCATGCAGATGTACGTGGGATTGGGAACCTTGTGGTAGAAAATGGCGGGCAGCTAAAGGTTATAAATGAAACATTGGAAAATGTCACGCTGAAAAACGGAGGATGCTTAAACCTAAATGAAATAGCAAACCACGTACAAATCAAAGGCAATTTTTCAGGCGTAAGCAGCCCAGATGAAGAAAAGGGAATTCTCGTCTTGAACAAAGCAGGTTTCGTAGAAATCCAAGGAACTGTTGCTGGGACGACTGTTTTCTGTGCAAGTGACCGCGGTGCTTTAGGCGGCATATATGCTGGAAAAAGTTATATTTCTGCCAATCCATCTACGAAACAAGAGAGTTTTGTTCTCCATCCGAAACACGTTGAAAATGGGTTTGAACTGGAATATGAAAATGGAGTGTGGAAGACAGCTGGGAATATTTTTGATACAAGGCATGTGAAAGGTGTTTCCGTGAAACATGCCCCAAGGGAAGTTAATTTATATGAAATCAGGGGTTCCGGGGATTATGATAATATGGTAATCCCAAACGAAAATGTTTACTTTGAGCTTGTATGGTATGATGAGGAAGAAAATGAGTTCAGTGCTGAAGAAGCAGAAGAGCTTATGCTCTATGAAGCAGATTACGTAGTTGGGATAAAGACAGAGTATTGGAAAACGGACCGTACAGATATTTTAGGGAATAGGGATTGGTGGAATACGGTTGGCCTGATGGCCGGGGAAGGAGGGATACCGGGCAGGTACTACTTATATGCGGGAGAAGGCGCAGCATCAGGAGATTATACATTCCTGTTTTTATCAGAATATTTTGAAGGCGAATTAGATACAGTTGCAGATGTGAAAGCGTTAAAAGACAAGGTTATAGCAGAGAAACAGGTGGTTTTCTGGGATTCTTCTTTAGGGGAAACAAAGCCAGACTTGCCGGAAGAGCCAACGCCAACTCCGACAGTAACCCCAGTCCCAACCCCAACAGGGACGCCTAAACCGACAGCAACCCCAAAACCGACACCGACGGGGACGCCAACTCCAACTCCCACAGTAACCCCAGTCCCAACCCCGACAGCAACGCCGAAGCCAACAGGAACACCAGCCCCAACGGGAACGCCGAAGCCGACAGCAACGCCAGTTCCGACACCGACGGGAACGCCAACCCCGTCCCCGACAGCAACCCCAAAGCCAACGGGAACGCCGGGGGCAACAGGGACACCAAGCCGGCCTCCTGCCACAACGCCGGGGGCAACAGGAACCCCAAGCCAGCCCCCAGCAGCTACGCCGGCGCCGGGCGGTGCAGGGACGCCAGTAACGCCGCCTTCCAGCCAAGAACCGCCCAGCAGCCACACCCATCAATACGTCCAAGTATTGCAGCCGGCTACCTTCCAAGCAGACGGCGTTAAGATGAAAAAATGCAGCTGCGGCAAAATTTTGGAACAGCAGGCCATCTACCAGCTTAAGAAGGCAGAATTAACCCAAAGCAAAATGGTTTATACCGGCAGCAGCAGGAAACCGGCGGTAAAGGTGACAGACAGGCTAGGCCGTACCATTGGCAGCCAGAACTACCAGCTAATTTACCAGAACAACATCTATGTAGGGAAGGCCACGGCAGTTATTGTCTTCAAGGGGGATTACAAGGGCAGCCAGAAAAAATCGTTTACTATAGAGCCGGGCAAGACTAGCCTTTCCAAGCTGAAAGCAAAGAAAAAAGGATTTACCATATCTTGGAAAAAGCAGTCCAGCCAGACTTCGGGATATGAAATACAATATTCTACCAGCAGCAAATTTACAAAAAAAGCAACGAAAACCATTAACATTAAGAATAACAGGACCACAACAAAGACAATTTCCAAGCTAAAAGCAAAGAAAAAGTATTATGCCAGGATCCGTACCTATAAAAACGTTAAGGTAAGCGGAAAAACAACAAAGATTTATTCCGGCTGGTCCAAGGCCAAGTCGGTAAAGACGAAAAAGTAAAGAGTAAAAATGGGAACAACAGCCCCGCTATGGAGTAATCCAGCCATAGCGGGGCTGTTTGCGTAGTATAGAATAAGCTGGCATGGGGAGTTTGCGTAGCATGGAATAATCCAGCCATGGGGGAGTTTGCGCAGCATGGAATAAGCCAGCCATAGCGGAGCTGCTTGCATATATGGCTGGCTTGCTCCATCGGGGAATCGCCCGATATTTTCTAAGCAGGGGAAATTATAAGGAAAAATCACCTTCCACCGCCTTTTTAATGGCGGCAAAGCTTTCCCGGCTGATCACATGTTCTATGCGGCAGGCATCCGCCACCGCGATTTTTTCATCTACCCCTAGGCTTTTCAGCCAGCCAGAAAGGAAATTATGGCGTTCGTAAATCATTTCCGCAATTTCCCTCCCGGATTCCGTCAGCGTAATGTAGCCTGCACTGGAAACGGTGACATGCCCTTTTTCCCGCAGGTTTTTCATTGCCACGCTGACGCTTGGCTTCTTGAAATCCAGCTCGGTTGCCACGTCAACGGACCGGACCACAGGCAGCCGCTGGCTCAGTATGAGGATTGTTTCTAAATAATTTTCAGCAGATTCATTGCTTTTCATCGTAGCGTGCCCTCCTTTGCCCTATACCCTTAGTATAAGGAAAGGGAAGGAAAATAGCAATTGCTTTTTTCATCTTATAGCATTAGGAAAAACTGTGTTTACTATGAAATGTTATAAATTGCGGCTTTCCTATCAAAGAAAAACCCTCTGGGGAAATTATTTTTTGGAAAAAGTTATTGACAATAAACAATTGTTAGTATATACTAACTATAGAGATGCAAATGAAAATCATTATCAAAAATAGAAAGAAGGAAGTGAGGAACATGCCCATAACCATGGCAAAAATAGGGGAACTTAACACCATCAAAAAAGTTGGCGGTAAAAGTGAAACCCGGAAATTCTTAGAAAACCTAGGTTTTGTAACCGGCGGGCAAGTCACCGTTGTGTCACAGCTTAGCGGCAACATGATTGTGAATGTGAAGGAGTCAAGGGTTGCCATCAACAGGGATATGGCAAACAAAATCATCATATAAGGAAGGGAAAAGCATGAAGACATTAAAGCAAGTTCCTTGCGGGAACACAGTGAAAGTCACAAAGCTCCATGGGGAAGGGCCTGTCAGGAGGCGGATTATGGACATGGGGATTACCAAAGGGGTGGAAGTATTCATCCGCAAAGCCGCCCCGCTGGGGGATCCGGTAGAAGTAACCGTCCGGGGCTATGAGCTGTCCCTGCGGAAAGCCGATGCAGAAATGATTGAAGTGGAGTAGGGCAGAAGCCAAGGAAGAGGCAGTGGATGGAAGGCCACTGGAAATTGCGGAACAAAAAGCCGCTAGAAAAAAAGCCATAAAAAAGGAAGGATAGGAGAGATGCAGCATGTCAATGAAAATCGCATTAGCAGGAAACCCCAATTGCGGGAAAACAACATTGTTCAATGCCCTGACCGGTTCCAACCAGTTCGTGGGGAACTGGCCAGGCGTTACGGTTGAGAAAAAGGAAGGGAAACTGAAAGGGCACAAAGACGTAGTAGTGACGGACTTGCCGGGGATTTATTCCCTGTCCCCCTACACGCTGGAAGAGGTGGTGGCAAGGAATTACCTGATTGGGGAGCGGCCGGACGCCATTTTGAATATCGTAGACGGGACGAACCTTGAGCGGAACTTATACCTTTCCACCCAATTGTTGGAATTGGGGGTTCCGCTGGTCCTTGCCGTAAACATGATGGACGTGGTTGCAAAAAATGGGGACCAGATACACACCGGGAAATTAAGTGAAGCGTTAGGATGCCCGGTAGTAGAAATTTCAGCCTTAAAAGGGGATGGCGTCCAAGCCGCCGCAGAATGTGCCCTGAAAGCTGCCCAAAGCCGGGAAACAGGGAATCCATCCCATGAATTTTCAGGAGGGCTGGAAAGGACATTAGGGGCCATAGAAGATAAGCTGGGAGATGGGATCCCGGAAGGGCAGAAACGGTTCTATGCCATCAAATTGCTGGAGCAGGATGGGAAAATCATGGGGCAGATGCAGCATGTGCCGGATGTGTCCGCTGAGATAGCAGCGATAGAAAAAGAAATGGATGATGATGCAGAAAGCATTATCACCAATGAACGGTATCAGTACATTTCCTCCATCATCCAAGGCTGCTGCACAAGGCGGCGGAATGAAAAGCTCACCATTTCTGATAAAATTGATACAATCGTAACGAACCGGATTCTTGCACTACCCATTTTTGCAGCAGTTATGGCGTTGGTCTATTATGTTTCCGTGGTAACGGTGGGGGACCAGGCAACGGGCTGGGTCAATGACGGCGTATTTGGGGAAGGTTGGAATTTATTTGGCATAGAAAGCATCCATGTGCCAGCAGTCCCGGAACTGTTTTCCAGAGCCCTTGACGCCATTGGCTGCGCGGGCTGGCTGCAGGGGCTGGTAGTTGACGGCATTGTGGCCGGGGTAGGGGCGGTGCTGGGATTTGTGCCGCAGATGCTGGTGTTGTTTTTGTTCCTTTCATTCCTCGAAGCCTGCGGGTATATGGCAAGGGTTGCTTTTATCATGGACCGCGTGTTCCGTAAGTTCGGCCTTTCCGGGAAATCCTTTATCCCAATGCTGATTGGCACAGGATGCGGCGTGCCGGGGATTATGGCGTCCCGCACCATTGAAAATGACAGGGACCGGAAAATGACAGTTATGACGACCACTTTTATTCCCTGCGGGGCGAAGCTGCCGATTATTGCGCTGATTGCAGGGGCGTTTTTTGGAAATGCATGGTGGGTGTCTTGGAGCGCTTTTTTTGTAGGGATAGCAGCCGTTATCTGCTCCGGGATTATTTTAAAGAAAACGAAAATGTTTGCAGGGGATCCGGCGCCCTTTGTAATGGAACTTCCGGCTTACCATATGCCGACGGTGGGGAATGTGGCAAGGAGCATGTGGGAGCGGGGCTGGTCTTTTATCAAAAAAGCAGGGACCATCATCCTGCTGTCTACGATTTTTATATGGTTTACTACATTTTTCGGTTGGGTGGACGGAAATTTCCGTATGCTGGATCAGATGGAACTTGACAACAGCATTTTAGCGGCGATTGGAAATACCTTTGCATGGATCTTCACCCCCCTTGGCTGGGGCGATTGGAAATCCGCAGTTGCGGCCATTACCGGATTGGTTGCAAAAGAAAATGTCATCAGCACCTTTGGGGTCATTTTTGGGTTTGCAGAAGTGGCAGAGGACGGGCAGGAAATCTGGGGGATGCTGGCAGGCTCCATGACAGCGGCAGCGGCCTACGGATTTCTGGTATTCAACCTGCTGTGCGCGCCTTGCTTTGCAGCCATGGGCGCCATTAAGCGGGAAATGAACAACATCCGGTGGTTCTGGTTTGCCATTGGGTACCAGTGCCTGCTGGCTTATGTGGCAGCCCTTTGCATTTACCAGATTGGGACTTGGGTAACAGCAGGGACATTTGGTTTTTGGACTGCTGTAGCGCTTCTTTTGGTTGCAGGGTTCCTCTGGCTGCTGTTTAGGCCCAATAAGGAAAAGGGTACGTGGAGGATGAAGGGTCTGGCTGGGGCTAGGTGATAGAAAAACCGAATCCACTTTATCCAGTCCAATCGGAGGATGAAAGGTCTGGCTGGGGCTAGGTGATAGAGCATAGCAGGACTGCCCTGCCAGCCGGTTTTCGGCTGGGCAGGGCAGCCTTATTTGTGGGAAAATGGGATTTTAATTCTATGGAGCATCCATTTACCTTAAATCCATAGAAAGAAACAAAATTTCCCAGTGGGGCTGCCGGAAAATGGAATTTAGGCACAATATATCGTAGTGAAACTTAGGGAATCACAGCCATATATTGCGAAAAACTGCCATTTCCCGACAACCCCATTGGCGTACTGTCCAGATTATCTTTCAGCAAACCCACTTGTGTTTCTGTCAGCCTTCCGCTTTTTTTAAGAGGGAAACCAATGGCTTTAAATATGCCTGATCTGAAATATCATAAGAAGACGCCATTGCCCGTTCCATCTCCAAATCTTCGGCTGTCTTGTTTTTCTTCTTTTTCACCATTGCCACGGCTACTTTCATCATCAACTTATCGCCCGCGGGCATTTTTTCATAGCACAAGCCTCCCGGCAGGTAGAAATGGGGGATTTTTTGCAGTTCATTCCCAGAAAGGTTCTGCGCCCAGAATTCTGCGATTGTGCTTTCTGCGCTGGCAGGCATTGCCCCAGTGGCAAACAGGGCGAATCTTTGGGCGCTGCTTTTTTTGTACATTTCTTTTATTTTCTTGTAACCGTCTACCCTGCCGGCATGGGCACGGGTCCCAAATACAACTGTTTCATAGCGGGACATAAGTTCCGGGGATGCAGACTGGTAAGGGGCAAGCTTGCAGTTTACCTCTTGGGAAAGCCATTCGGCATAACGTTTGGTAAAACCAGTGCTGCTTTTATAAATGACAAGAATCTTAGGTTTCATGGAATGTCCCTCCTTACATGTTTTGCTTTCGCCTAGTGCAAAAGCCAGAGTTCATGGAATGTCCCTCTTTACATATTGCACTTTTGCCCAATGCAAAAAGCTGGGTTTCATGGAATGTTCTTTCTTACATGTTGCACTTTTGTCCAGTGCAAAAACCGGAAAAGCAGATTTGCATTAAATTGGAATTTTCTATCCATTCTTTACAGTGCCCAGAAATGCTTCATAGGCCTGTTCCTGCTGCGCATAGATTTCCTCTATGGGAATCCCCGGTGTTGCCACTGAAAAAATAGTGCCCAGCCCAATGGTGTATAGCAGCATGTTCAGGTGCAGCTGCTGTGCCTTTGGGATGCTGGTATTCAGGCTGCGGGCAATAAATTCTGCGGTGTGTGCCCCGGCTTCTGCGTCGTATAATTCCTGCAGCGAGGAGATGCCTTCCCTTTGGTGCAGGATAAAAATTTTAAAGAGATGGGGCTCTTCTTCCGCCAGCCGAAGGTACGCTCTGCCCGTGCTGCGGAACAAAACTTCTTCGTCAGTATGCTTTGCGGCATATTCCCGGACAAAGCTGCGGGCCTTGGCGGCTACCTCTTGGCGCAGGCTGTCCATATTTTTGCAATAGCTGTAGATGGGCTGGACGGAGCAGCCGATTTTTTCTGCAATGGTTTTTACCATGACCTGTTCCATCCCGCAGGTCCTTGCAATTTCGAAAGCGGCGCTTACAACTATTTCTTTTGTGATTCTCTGCTTTGGCATGGGTATCCTCCTTATTATCGTAGGAATGGCTGCCTATCCCTCAACAGGCCGGGATGCCAAAAATACCATGCTGCTTCGGGGAGGCTGGTTTCTGGGGGCAGGGCAAGTATTTTGGCACAGGCAGCCCAGAAAATAGGGAAATAATATAAATATATTATATAAGTAATTTATATAATTGGATTATATAATGGACTGGGCAGGTTGTCAAGTTTGGGAAGAAAATTGTACTTGAAAATTTTTCCTTTATAGTGTATACTATCCATGGAGTTAGTATGTGCTAACTAACGAAAGTGGAAACTAATTATGTTCTGTATAGAGAAAAGAAAGAAGGGAAAGAACATGAGCATTGTCATTATCGGCGGCCATGACCGCATGGCCTGCCAATATAAAAAAATCTGCAAGAATTACAAATGCAAAGCTAAAGTATTTACCCAGATGTCGGGCAACCTGAAAGAGAAAATCGGCAGCCCGGATTTAATCGTCCTGTTTACCAATACAGTTTCCCATAAAATGGCCCGCTGCGCCATCGCTGAGGCTGAGAAAGCCCAAGCAGATGTGGTAAGGTGCCATACCAGCAGCGGGAGTGCACTAGCGGAGATTTTAATGGAAAAATGTAAATGAAAAGCTGGGTGCTTCTCAAACGGGCCTTAACGCTGCAGTGAATGTTTCCTTTTCCATGCAGAGGCAATTTGGGGCAGCCCAAATTGCCGTCTGGTTCCAGAGATGTTCCGATTGCATGGTTCGCGGCAGTGCTATTTCTCAATGATTGCGTCGTCTTCCGTATAGCCCCCAAGGGATTGTTCTTTTACTTGGATACATGCGTAGCTGATAGGCGCATCGTCTGCAGCAAAAAATTGCCGTTTCCCTGCTGGGGAGATGCGCAGCCAGTCACCGGCTGCAAGTTCTGTTTCTTCCCCGTCAATTACAGCTTTCCCCCGCCCTGCGAGGATGGCATAGATTTCTTCATTTTCCTTATGGGAGTGGATAAAAGGGACACTTGCCCCAGCTGGCAGGTTGTTAATGCTTATTTCTGCCCCCGTGAGGGAAAGTTTGCCGTGAAGTTCTGTCCTTGCATCCTGTCCTACGCTGGTTTTGCTGAAATTTGCCATAATTGTTACCTCCTGATATTTGTTGTAATGTTTGCTGATACAACAAATATAGCACCTATTTAATGTAATGTCAATAGTTACAACAAATTTTTCTTAAAAAATTCCCGTAGCCTTTTGGGGTTGGGCTGCGGGGAATTTATAGCTGCACCAGTTTTTTTGTATCGTCCATAATATCCTTGATTGATATGGATTTCATTTCTTTTTCCATTGCTTTTTGGATTTCTTCCAGCCTTGTATCTAAAATGGCATGGATATTTTTCCCTACGGGGCATTGCTGGCTGGGGTTTTCATGGAAATGGAAGAGCGTCCCGTTTTCTACACATTCTACGGCGTGGTATATGTCCAATAAGGTAATTTCTCCCAAGGGCTTTCCAATGTCCGTCCCCCCGCTCCCCCGTTTCACGGTTATCATGCCTGCTTTTTTTAGCTGCTGCAAGAGGCGCCGGATTACTACAGGGTTTACATTTACGCTGGATGCAAGGAAATCGCTGGTTACTTTATAATTATCTTTGAAGGTTTCAATACATATCAGGACATGGACAGCAATGGTAAATCTGCTTGATATCTGCATGGTAATCACCCGTTCCTTTCGTTACGCTTAAGCACAAATAGTGATGGAATACTTGTGTTTCACAGTAAGTTTCGCTTCTTAACTGCTTGATGGGAAAACTGCATGGAAACAAAATACAGTATAGCAGAGAACTGTTGATTTCTCAATGGGTATTCTTGCGGCAGCACAGCAAAATAGGCCAGATTTTTTTGTATAAAACCGCTGCAAAATGCGCAAGCTGTTAAAAAATGAAAGGAGCGCGGAAAAATGGATAAGTACCTCTGTGAACCCTGCGGATACATCTATGACCCAAAAGAGGGCGACCCTGACAACGGCATTGCGCCGGGCACACCCTTTGAAGATTTGCCAGATGACTGGGTGTGCCCATGGTGCGGGCTGGGAAAAGATGTCTTTGTAAAGGAAAAAGCATAGCCGGACATGGCTGTGCTTTTTCTTTTATTCATTCTTGGGAACCGTTTGGGAATAACTTATGGATAGTTCCTTGCAAAGGTTCCATGTTTGCGTGGGTGCTTCATAATCCCTGCATCCAGAAAATTCTGGCATTACAAAAAAAGAGGGAACTGGCTCTATCAAAATTTCCCTCTAAGGCTTATCATACACAGAGAATACAGGAAACGCCTGTAGCCTGAATAAGAAAGACAGAAAGAAGGAAAACGCATGTATAAGTTAATGACGCCCGGCCCAACCCAAGTACAGGAAAATGTCCGCATGGCAAGGGCAAGGGAGTGCACCAACCCAGACTTGGATGAGGAATTTGTGGAATTTTATAAAGAAACCTGCGGGCAGGCCAGCCGCCTGCTCCACACCAGCAACGAAACGCTGATACTGGGCGGGGAGGGAATCCTAGGGCTGGAAGCAGCCTGTGCCTCCCTGACAGAGCCGGGGGATAAGGTGTTGGTTTTAGACAACGGGATTTTCGGGAAAGGCTTTGCAGATTTTGTATCTATCTATGGCGGGGAACCGGAGCTTTACACCGTGGATGGGAAAAACCCGATAGACCCAAAAGCGCTGGAAGAGTTCCTGAAGGGGCGCCATGGGTATAAATATGCAACTCTGGTCCATTGCGACACCCCAAGCGGGATCCTGAATGACATCCATGCCCTTTGCCCCCTGCTGAAACAGTATGGGATCCTTACGGTAGTGGATGCCGTTTCCTCCATGTTCGGGGAGAAGGTAGATGTGGACGAAGCACAGATTGACATTCTCTGCGGCGGTTCCCAAAAAGCAGTTTCCGCCCCTCCGGGGCTGGCTTTCGTCACCATCAGCGAGGATGCCAAAAAGGTTATGGCAGCACGTAAAACACCTATAGCATCTTTTTACGCCAACCTAAAAATATTTGACGGTTATTATGAGGCAAAATGGTTTCCTTATACCATGCCAATCAGCGACATTTACGGCCTGCAAAAAGCTTTTTGCAATATTGAAGAGGATGATAAAATGCTTTTGCGCCATGCAAAGCTTGGGGAATCGTGCAGGCAGGCCCTTATAGATGCAGGGCTTACGCTCTATTTGGAGCAGGGATTTTCCAATACAGTCACCGTATTTGACGTGCCGAAGGAAACCACAGCGGAAGCCATTCTGGAAATGATGAAAAAGGAACACAACATTATGCTGGCAGGTTCCTTTGGCAGCCTTGCCGGGCAGGTCATCCGCATTGGGCATATGGGGGCAAACGCCAATTTCGCGGATATGGCAGAAACCATGGATGCCCTAGGGCAGACGCTGGAAAAGCTGGGGGTACCTTTAAACTGCTCCCTGAAAGAGCGGTTTTGTGAATTGGCTAAGATGCAGCCCTCCGGGCTATGATACCCTCGCTTCGCTGGGGCAGGCCCTGCGCATCTTCCCGAAGGGTTTCTTATAGGAAATTCATGAACTTCATCACTCCGCAGTGGCACGGTATTTCCTATAAGAGAACAAAAGCTGCGCTTGCGGGAGGAGCTGGACGCGGGAGTGTGCGGAGCGCACTTTTGTGATACGGCCGGCGCGGTGAATGTGCAGGCTTATCGGAATTATTACATTTTGGAGCCAATTTTAACCAGAAATGATGGCAGAGCCTTGACAGGGAGGGAATATTGTGAGATAGTAAGCAGAAAAGAAAGTATTTGAGAAAGAGGGCAGGAATAGGATATGTCAACCATAGATACGATTGGTAAGATTAAGCAATTGAAGAAGGAACGTGATGCGGTGATTCTGGCCCATTACTATGTGGACGATAATGTGCAGGCAATTGCGGATTATGTAGGGGATTCCTTTTACTTGAGCAAGATTGCCACAATGGTGAAGGCTAAGACCATTGTGTTCTGCGGGGTATTTTTTATGGGGGAGAGCGCGAAAATCCTAAACCCAGAAAAGACCGTAATCCTGCCTGACATGGGCGCGGACTGCCCCATGGCTCATATGGCGGATATCCAGAAAATCAATGAGGCACGGGAAAAATATAAGGATTTGGCAGTGGTCTGCTACATCAATTCCACCGCAGAGCTCAAGACATATTCCGATGTGTGCGTGACTTCCTCCAATGCCATGAAGATTGTAAAATCCCTGCCCAACCAGCACATTTATTTTATCCCAGATGAAAACCTTGGGCGTTACATTGCCTCCAAGGTGCCGGAAAAGCATTTTATTTTCAATGATGGGTACTGCCATGTACATAAAAGCATTACTGCCAAGAACGTGAATATTGTGAAAGACATCCACCCCAAAGCGCAGGTGCTGGTCCACCCGGAATGTACCATGGACGTAATTGGATTGGCGGATTATGTGGGGAGCACCTCTGGCATTATCAATTATGTGGCGGAGAGCAGGAACAAGGAGTTCATCATCTGCACGGAAATGGGCGTCCTGTATGAGCTCCAGCTGAAAAAGCCGAAGAAACGCTTTTACGACGCAGGCCAGCGGCAGTGCTCCGACATGAAGCGCGTCACTTTGGAAAAGGTGGCGGATGCGCTGGAAAAGATGGAAAATGTGGTAGAATTGGAAGAAGGGAAACGGCTTGCGGCATATAGGCCGTTGGAGCGGATGCTGGAATTAGGGTAAAGGAATATTCAGCCGTTGGGACGGATACTGGAATTAGGGTAAAGGAATATTCAGCCGTTGGGATGGATGCTGGAATTAGGGTAAAGGAATATTCAGCCGTTGGGACGGATGCTAGGATTAGGATAATGGGAATCCTTTCAGCCGTTGGAGCGGATGAAAGGATTGGGAATGGGAACTTTTTCCGGTACACAGGCAATGCAAGGCAAGCATATCCTTGCATTGCTGTCCGGTTCCAAGGGATTCCCTGCCCATTATAATTCCAATGTTTTTATGCATTTCTTCAGGCATTTTTTTAAAGGTTCCAGTTCATCCTTTAAATACCAATTTTGCAAGGCAGTGTTAAATTCCTCGGCGTTCTCTTTGCCAATTGTCAGAATCCCATTTCCTGTTGTAATCAAAATTTTACTTGCAACGATGGTGGATGTCCTTTTGTTCCCATCCCAAAAGAGCTTCTGCTTACACGCATAGGCAAAGTATTCGATTGCTTGCTCAATAGGGCTGCCAAGTTCCAAAATATGCCCCAAATCGGTTACCACTCTTTCTTTCACGGGAATGGGTGGGAGAAAATCCCCAACGCTAATTTTCCCACTCCTTAACGTACCCCGTTGCAGGCTTTCATTTCTGGAAACAAATTCGTTGATTTTACAGATATATGCCAAATCTAATGGAAGATCAATGTTTTCTATGCAGTATTTCCATGCATCGCGTAAGTTTAGGACAGTTTGGATATCATCTACCGTTACGCCATTTACGACAGCACCGTCGATGATTGTCTGGGCCTGCGGGAAGGTAACGTTGCAACCTTCGATATATGCGGTATTGTAAACCAATTCTACAAAAGTTTTCTTAGCTAAAAAAATATTTTGTTCCCTAGTAAGCATAAATCCCTCCATGTTAGTTTTTGTGATTTTTCAGGAGCCAATCCCCGGGTGTGCTGTCTGGATGGTATTTAGGCAAACTCACGAAGCAGTGCAATGGCCGGCTCTTTTTCTGAAAAATCCCTGTTTCTCCCTGCTCCCTTATTATATTTGAATTCAGGAGGCACTGCAAGTTACTTTTGGGGATCAGTGGCTTTTAGCATAAGTAGGGGCTGCCTGTTTTCTCTGGTGCAGATACCTTGCAAGGTAGACAAAAGGCGTGTCCGCAATGCTGGTCGCCACAAAAATAATATAGCTGGACATGGCGATGGAAACCAGCGTCTTGGCATCGTAGGTGCCTAAAAATGCCCCCCATGTAAACAGGATTGCGTTCAGGAACTGGGACGCCAGCGTGGAACCGTTGTTCCGAAGCCACAGGAATTTCTTGGAATCCCCGAACTTCTTTCTGGTGAATGCCCACCATTTATGGTACGCCCACACGTCGAACAGCTGGACAGCCACATACACGGCAATCCCCACCGCCATGAGCCGGGGCGTGTTGGAAAAGACCGTACGGATGGCAGGGGAGGCAAAGTCATTTTCATTCGGCACATAAAGCATCCAGGATTGGCTTAAGAAAATGAAAATGGCTGAAGTTGCAATCCCAAGGTAAACTGCGGTCTGGGCAGTTTTTTTCCCGTAAAGCTCGCTTAAAATGTCCGTGACCAGAAACGTGGAGGCAAACAGGATGTTGCCCAGCGTCATTTCCATGCCGAAGGCATTTACCACAATCAGCACTTCAATATTTGCCGCAATGGTGGCTACCACAGTCCATAAGTACAGCCCCTGTTCTTGGAACAGCCAATATAAAAACAAAACCGTGGAAAAGATAAGGAATAAAGATACCAGTAAAAGAATTTCATTTTGCATGTCTTACAACGCCTCCTATTCGAAAAACGATATTTTCTATGAAAAAAATTTCATTCTGCATGCCCTACAACGCCTCCTACATGAAAAGCAATATTTTCTATGGAAAAAATCGTATTTTGCATGTTTTACCATGCCTCCTTTGCCAAAAGCAATGTGTTCTTTATAAAAATTTATTCTGCATGCCCTGCAACGCCTCCTACGCCGAAAGCAGTATTTTCCATTAAAATATCTACCCGGCTGTCCCCGATATATTTGGGGTAAAGTTCCTTAGTGAAAATTTCAATCACATGGGGGTCTGGCTTTATGGGCTTTCCGTTTTCCTGCATAATGTTGATGCAAATCCGCTCAAAATGGGCAAGTCCGGTTTTGATATCCCTGTCCATGCTTTCCGCAGTCTGCCCGGGGAGGCCGAAAAGCAGGCAGGCTTCGTCAAAATATTCCGCCAATTCTTCTGGGGAGCGGGCGTCAATGCCTTTGTCCAGATAGCTCTCCCGGAACAGGGCATCGAAGGTTTCCACCCCGGTCTTTATTTTTAAATCTATCCCATGGGCTGCAAAACGCTTGCGGAATGGGGCGATTGCCTCACGGTGCCGCCAATGGCACTCAAAATGCACTTGGGCGATGTGGCAGTTTTCGCAGGTTTTTTCAATTAGGGCAAGGGTTTCCTCATCCAGGTCCACAAAGCTGCCGGAATTAATTACCTCAAGCTTGTGGAAGATGCCGGTGACTTTAGCAAGCTGTTCCCGGTTCAGGGCAAAATTTGCGCTGCTGTCCGGGGAAAAATCCAGATGGTAGTCACAGAAGCGGCACCTCCTCCAAGAGCAGCCAAGGCCCCGCAGCATTACGATTTCACGGGGATTTTTTTCATGGATAACGGCGTAGCGGTTTGGGTTAAAATCTTCCATGGTGTGTCCTTTCTGTATTGCTGAAAATAGTATGGGAAATGCCATCGCCCTGCAAGCCTTAAATATAGGAATAAAAGTGCTCCCGCACACTTCTGGGGTCAACTTCCCGGGCAAGCGCAGCTTTTGTTCTCTTATAGGAAATACCGTGCCACTGTGAAGTGATGAAGTTCATGTCTTTCCTATAAGAGAAAGCCCTCCGGGCAGGAGGCGCACTCGCACGAAGGGTATTATGTCGCTAAGGCGACCGTGCTCGGCGCGCAAAGTGTCCAAGCCCCTCAAGATTGAGGGGTTCGGGGAGTTGAAGTGGGCTTGCCCACTTTGTTCTGTGCGCGAAGCTGCGCATCATTGCCTTTCCTATGAAATAAAAAAAGCACGCAGAACGTGCCATGCCAAAAAACGGGTTCCTTCTGCCGCAGGGAACCTGTGCAGAATCTTTCCGTTTGAAATCCCTAGTTTTGTTTAAAGACAGGATGGTCACGAACTGTCTTATGAAGTTTGGACTTGCCATATGCTGTGTTCCGGCTGCTGCGCTTGGGCTGCTGGGATATGGCTTTCTTTGCACAGGCAAAAGCAGGCTGCCTGTCCGCGGGATATTCTACCACATTGGAAATGTATTTGCAAGGGGAAAATTAGATTTCATTTTAACGGCGGCTGTTGGGGGGAACCTATTCCATTTGGCAGGTAAGTGAGGTATAATGTTGCCAGCAGAAGTTTATGGGATAGACACGCCTTATCTGTTTTGTGTAGGATAGAAGTGTAAAGGGTTAAAATTAGGAGCAATAAAAAGAGAGAAAGATGGTGTTAAAATGACATTAAAACAAGAAGAAATCCAAATGGTAAACCAACTGCCGGATGAAAAAATAAAATATGTAATAAAGTTCATGCAAGGCATGGATTCATCTGTAAGAAAGGGCGATGAAAATTCCCCAAAATGCAGGCATTCCGGAACTTAAAAATAAGGCTGCATTTACCGGAGCATTTTGATTATGAAAAAGAATTGGAAGAGGCAAGAGAGGAAAAGTATGGTAATATTAGTTGATGCAAATGTCATTTTGGATTATCTGGTTACAAGGGAGCCATTTTTCAAACCGGCAAAAAAGGTTATGGAATTGTGTGCAGAAGAAAAAGTGCAAGGAACGGTGGCTTTCCATACAATCCCAAATATTTTCTTCATTTTGAGGAAAGTTTGCACCCCAGCAAGACGAAGGGAACTTTTGAAGGAGATATGCAGGATGCTTACTGTTACAGGTGCAGGCCATGCGAGGGTTTGCCATGCAATCGAACGGGAAGAATTTGCAGGCTTTGAGTACTGTCTGCAAGATGAGTGTGCAAAAGAAATCCAAGCAGATTATATTATCACAAGAAATATACAGGATTTTAAACACGCAGATGTTCCGGCAATGGAGCTTGAAGAATTTTTGGGGCTCTATCAAAGACTGGAAAAGGGACTGTAGTGGAATCATAAAAAGGAAATTAGGTATGGAACAGCCAAGGCAACCATCCGATATAACAAATAGGAACTGTAATTACCCTGCAAAAGCAGGTATGCCATGGAGGTTGTTATGATAGATAGGGTCAATAACCAGAAAATTTATGATTATGCCAAAGTAAACCAGCAGAAACGCGAAAGTACCGAGGCTCCTGAATTTCACCTGAATATGGGAAAAGAAGGGGTCATATACGAACAGGGGCAGCAGAAAAAAGCATCTAAGCCCAAGGAAACCGCTATGGGGCAAGAGGGGCAGGAGGGATCTGCCGGGGCAGCCAGCGCAGGGGTAAAGGTGGAAATTTCCAGCAAAGGCTATGAAAAATCTGCCCGGGGACGGCAGCGTGCATCTTTGGTGGAGCAGGTACAGAAATATGCGGCGATTGCCGTGGATTTCCTGAAAACTGTCTGGGACAGGATATGGAACGACCACCCCAAGACAGAGCCGGGGTTCCCGGAAATTTTAGAAGAAAAACTGGCAGGGGAAGAGGCAGAGCCAGAGGAAACTGGGCTGGCGGCTGGCAGTGCAGGGGAAGGCTTTCCAGAGGCAGGGGCGGCAAGCGGCTCTGGGGACAGCCTAGGTGCAGCAGGGCTGGCGGCAAGCGGCTCTGGGGATAGATTTGGCGCGGCAGGGCTGGCGGCAAGTATTGCTAAGGGGCGTTTTGGCGCAGGGGAGCTGCCAGCTTGGCCGGCAGGCCGTTTATCCGGGCGCCTGCCTGACCGGCTTGCAGATTCCATATATACCCAAGAGGAAATCCGCCAGCTCTTCCGCCGGGGCAACCAGAAGGAAATTGAAGCTTTCCTTTCCAACAATGGGGAAAAACACCTTGCAAGGAACACGGAGCTGCTGACCCAGTATGACAAAAAAGGGAGCATTGTGGGGATCAATAGCTATGACCGGGACCTGATACTGCATGGGAACCGGAACCAGATTAAGCTGTAAAAGGCTTTGCGTGCAGTTTTGGGATAGGGTTTCGCTTCGGGATAAAATGGGGAAACTATCAGGCATATTTCCTGCAATTCCACGATATATTAGATTATATGTGAAAATAGGAGTGAGTTTCTATGTGTGGAATTGCAGGTTTTTATCATAGGGAAAGGGACTACGGGGAGCAGGAGCAGCATTACCGCTCTTTGCTGGAACATATGCATCAGGAATTATGGCGCAGGGGGCCGGATGATGCTGGGACATACCTTGCACGGCGCTGCGGCCTTTCCCACAGCCGCCTTTCCATTATCGACATTTCCGGCGGGCACCAGCCCATGGTGCGCACCGCAGGGGGAAAGACGTGTGCCATTGCCTATAATGGGGAACTTTATAATGGGAAAGAGCTGCGCGGGCTTTTAGAAAGCCGTGGCTGGGTGTTTGCTACAGACTGCGACACGGAAGTGATTTTGTTGGGGTTTATGGAGTTTGGCCCGGAATTTGCCGCCCGGCTGAACGGCATTTTTGCATTTGCGGTGTATGATTCCAAGGAAGAAGCTTTGTACCTGTTCCGCGATCCCATGGGGGTGAAGCCTCTATTTTACACAGAACAGGACGGGGAGGTTATTTTTGCATCCGAGCTGAAAGGGATTTTAGCCCATCCTATGGGAAAAGCTGAGATTGGCAGGGAAGGGCTAAATGAAATTTTCGGGATTGGCCCTGCAAGGACCCCGGGCTGCGGTGTTTTCAAAGGCATCCATGAGGTGCGCCCCGGGGAATGGATCCGCTGCGGCAGGGAAGGCGGGCTTGTGGAAACGGCTTATTGGAAGCTGGAAAGCCATCCCCATACAGACAGTTATAGGCAGACAATCGAAACAGTTTCTTTTCTGGTACAGGACTCCATCCGGCGGCAGATGGTTTCGGATGTGCCAATCTGCACGTTCTTATCTGGCGGCGTGGACAGCAGCCTTGTGTCGGCAGTCTGCGCGGCAGAACTGAAAAAGCAGGGCAGGCAGCTTGCCACATTTTCCTTTGATTTCGTAGGAAACCAGAAAAATTTTAAGGCAAATGCGTTCCAGCCATCCCAAGACAGGCCTTATGTGGAGCAGATGGCTGCATTTATCGGCTCAAGCCATACCTTTCTGGAATGTAGCAACCAAAACCAAATCGATATGCTTTCCGATTCTGTGAAAGCCCACGATTTGCCAGCCATGGCGGACGTGGATTCTTCCATGCTGTATTTTTGTTCCCAAGTGGCAAAACAGTATAAGGTAACGCTGACCGGGGAGTGTGCCGATGAAATTTTCGGCGGCTACCCTTGGTTCCACAAAGCGGAATGTATGGAGGCGGAGATGTTCCCGTGGACCATGGATCTGTCCCCAAGGAAAGAACTATTGTCGGAGGAATTTTTGGATTACCTGCAGATGGATGATTACGTCTTGGAGCGTTACCATTGTTCCGTGGCAGAAACGCCCCGCTGGGCAGGGGACAGCAAGGAGGAAGCAAGGCGGCGGGAAATTTCCTACCTGAACCTTCGGTGGTTCATGCAGACGCTTTTGGACCGGATGGACAGAACCAGCATGTACAGCGGGCTTGAGGCGCGGGTTCCATTTGCGGACACCCGGATTGTACAGTATGTGTGGAATGTGCCTTGGGAAATGAAGGCAAAGGACGGCGTGGTAAAGAACCTGCTCCGGGAATCTGGCCGGGGGCTGCTCCCGGAAGAAGTCTTGTTTCGCCGGAAATCCCCGTATCCCAAGACTTATGACCCGCGGTATGAAGGCCTCCTAAAACAGATGGTGCAGGAATTGGCTGCAGATGGCAGTTCCCCGGTGATGCAGTTTTTGGATCAGGAGAAAATTAGGAAATTCCTTGCCGCAGCCTCTGACTATGGGAAACCTTGGTATGGGCAGCTTATGGCAGGGCCGCAGATGCTGGCTTACCTGCTGCAGGTGGATGCTTGGATGCGGCAGTACCATGTGAAGGTGGCGGACCGGCCATAGGCCAGTGCAGCAGAGTGGGCAGGAGTGGGCAGATGCGTGCTGGATTGAAATGCGGCAGGGGCTGCAGTGTGGGAAATAGATTCGCATTAGCTTGAAGTATGGCAGGGGTGTGTGATAAGCTGCAGTTACAAGTATGCGCCAGTTTGAGATACGCCAGAAGCGTATAGGGTAAGCTGTAGCTACTGGTGCGTTAGCTTAAAATGTGCCAGAAGTGTGTGAGGTTAGCTGTAGCTGCAAGTGTGCGTTAGTTTGAAAAGTGCCAGAAGTGCATGGGAGCAGATGTAGTTACAGATGTATTAACTTAACATGTGCCAGAGTTTCGGGAGATTAAGTCCCATAGGATAGAAAGAGAGTATAAGTTTTCAAGATACCGGGTATAATTTAGAAACGGGATGCAACATTTCGGCCCAAAATGTTGCATCCCGCTTACACCATATATATCGAACCAAATAGGAAATACTTAACAGCCGAAATGAAAAAAATAATATTTTATGGAATTTTTTTACTTGCGGAATATTTCTGGCTATGTTAAAGTGGATGTAGGCAAAGAGGAAACATATCGTTTGCTTTGGGGATTTTTCAGCAGCAGGGCAGGACTGCAATCCGCAAAGTTTCATTTCACAGGCTTTCGCCTGTTTCTAAGTGGGAATTCCCACATAATCCTTATTTTTACCAAACATGCATTTGAAGCGGAAAAATAGTTCCTGATAAACAGGATGGCTTATGCAGGCATTGTATAATTCCGCAGATGTGCTATAATCCAATTAGGCAAAGGAGATTTATGAAAGACACAAAAATCCAATGGCATCCAGCCTTTGCAGCCGCTATGGAGCTGGAACTGAAGGAAGACTGGGACAGCTTGGAATTCCAGCGGGAATATAACTTGAATACGAAACCGCTGGAAATAGACTTGCTGGTAATTAAAAAAGAGAAATCTGCCCAGATTTCCAATGAAATCGGGCGGGCGTTCCGCGGGCACAATATTTTAGAATACAAGTCTGCGAAAGACCACCTGAATATTGATACTTATTTTAAAGCTGTCGCATACGCCAGCCTTTACAAATCTTATGGGAAGGCTGTGGATGCAGTGAAAGAAGATGATATTACCATATCCCTTATCAGGGAGGTAAAACCGGAAGGCCTGTTCCGGTATTTTGGGGAGCATGGGTACGCTATTTCGCCTTGCGGCAAGGGGATTTACCAGATAAAGGGAAAAACCCCATTCCTCACCCAAGTGATAGTTACAAAGGAGTTGGAAAAAGGGAACCATATTTGGCTGATGTCTTTGTCAGGCAGGTTAGGAAAGTCCAACATAGAAGAACTGGTTGGGAAGATTCAGGCGCTACCCCAAAAAAGGGAGCTGGAATTGGCAGCATCTGTGCTGGAAGTAAGCGTTGCAGCGAACAGAGAGAGCATAGGAAAAATGAAAGGAGAACATGGTATGTATGAAGCACTTATGGAATTCTTAAAGCCGATGTATGAAATGAGGGAAAAAGAGTGCAGGGAAGAGGGGCTCCGGGAAGGCCTTCAGACAGGCGTCCACGGGACAGTAGATGTGCTCCGGGAACTTGGGCATGGGGATGCGGAGATTAGAGAAGCCATTACCCGCAAATATGCCCTTACGGAGGAAGAAGCGGAAACATATATGCAGAATTGAATCCCTGCATAGATTGCCTTAAATTCTGTCTGGTTGGAGGAACAAAGAAACATCGGATTCTCCCAAGGGCAGATAGGAAACAGCGCAGCACATGGCATAGTTTTGCCATATGCTGCGCTGTTTTGCATTTCCAGAACCTTCATCCCAGAAACCTATGGAGCAAAAAGAACGTTGTCTTTTGTAAAAAACATCCCCTCCTTACAGGTTCGTATCCAGAAAAAGCTGGTCTTTATCATCCTGTTCAATCCCTAAATACCGCTTTGTAATCTGGAAAGAAGAATGGTTGAAGACATTCATCAGCACCACAGGCTGTGCTCCAGATTTCCATGCATGGTAGCCAAAGGTTTTCCGCAGGGAATGGCAGCTTATGTCCGTTTCAAAATGAAGGTCCTGCCCGGCAGACTTGATAATGCGGAATGCTTGGGAACGGCTTAGATGGGAAAAACTATATTTTCCGGGGAATAGGTAATCTGCCGGTTCCAAATGCCCAAGGCTGTCCTGATAAACCTGCAAGGCCTCCACGGCACTGTGGTTTAAGGCAATCCGCGTCCGTTTCCCTGTTTTCTGTTCCGTGATGGAAATGTGCTTTAAAAAGCAGCGTTCAGAAAAATTATAAACATTCTCCCATTTCAGGGAAAGCAAGTCGCCAATCCTTAAGGCTGAATTCATGCCTAGGCAAATCAGTGCGTAATTCCTCAAGTTCGGTTTTTCCAGATAAAAATAGTTTTTCAGTTCTTCGATTTCATCCATGCTCCGGATGGGCTGTGTGGTGCTCATGTGTAACCTCCTGTTTCTTAATGCTTCCTATGTGTTCCAGTTCTTTATGCCAAACTTCTGCAGGTGCAATCCAGATTAGTATATTTTTTCTGGTTTGGCAATCCATTTGCCGGAAATTGGCGGAAACATAGTTCTATAACATAGCGGGATGTGGGAAGGGCTTTGGAACTGCCTATTTATAGAAGAAAGCTTTGCTGTTTTGCCATGCAACATTTTGGGCCGAAATGTTGCATGGCAAAATTCATTTAGGAGATGGATCCGGCAAAGGTATCAGCCGCCAAAGGGCAGCCCCATGCAATGCCGGAGGGAAACAAGGAGGTTCTTATGCTGAAATTAACGGTAAAAGCAGGAGAATACCTGCTGGTAGGGGACAATATCAAACTGGTCTTTACCGGAGGGAGCGCAAGCAACCTGCACATATTAGTAGACGCCCCGAAATCCATGAATGTGGTGCGCAGCGCCGCTTTGGAAAAATATGGGATGGCTCCAGGGCCGGGGAATGAAGTGAAGCACCACAAGGACAGGGAGCTTTCCCAAGAAGCGAAAGAGAAAATCAAAGCAATCCTTATGGAAGAGCGGAAGAAGGCCAAAAGGGCAGAACGCGCAGGGAACGCCAGGGCCTAAGGCGGCTGGCTAATCACGCACAGGGAATACCCAAGCCTAAGAATGGCAATCACGCACAGGGAACATCCCAAACCTAAGATTGGTAATAACGCAGAAGTAACCTAGGGCTTTTGCTTATTATAAAAACATATGCAAGCAAACGGATTTGCTGCATCCTGCCATCTGCAGAGCAGTTGGCAGCAATCTGCCAGCCGCAAACCATAAACGGGCTGGCAGGGAAAGACCATATAACAAGGAGGAAAAATATTATGGCAATGATCGTACAGCACAACCTTACAGCAATGAATTCCAACCGTCAGTTGGGCGTTACAACCAACGCACAGGCAAAATCTTCTGAGAAGTTATCATCCGGTTACCGGATTAACCGTGCAGGGGATGATGCAGCAGGGTTAAAGATTTCAGAGAAAATGCGCAGCCAGGTCCGCGGCCTGAACCGTGCATCCACCAACGCACAGGACGGCGTATCCTTAATCCAGACGGCAGAAGGTGCATTGAATGAAGCCCACTCCATCCTCCAAAGGATGAATGAACTTGCAGTCCAAGGCGCCAATGACACCAATGAAAACATTGACCGTGAGGCAATCAATGAAGAATTAGACCAGTTGACACAGGAATTGGACCGTATTTCCACCACAACCCAGTTCAATAAACAGAATTTGCTGGATGGTACTTTCCAGAACAAAAATCTCCATGTAGGTGCAAATGCAAACCAGAAAATCCAGATTACCATTGACAACATGAACGCGGAAACTCTGGGCTTAAGGAGCATCAAGGGAGAGCAGCTTGGCAAAGTACAGACAGGGGAAAAGCCAAGCACTGTCACCTATAAAGGCAATACCTATGCATACGATGTAAAAAAGACACAGGCAGAAAATCAGGCAGCAGCGATTTCTGTATTCGGCGCAGCAATTTCTAGGGCAGCAGACGAAGACCAGTATGCAATGCAGCTGGATAAGACAACTGGCTCTACTTATTTTATTGGGAATAAGAAAAGTACATGGACAGCATCTGCCAAAGTACCAGTAACGAGTACGAATGCTGCTGGCAGCGCTGTAGCGAAAATGAGCACAAAGGCAGCACCAGCAATGAGCACGAATGCTTCCGGTGACCCGGTTGCAAAGATGAGCACAACAGCTGTTTTGGGAAAAATGAGTACACAGGCTGCCAGCGTAGGGACACCGGGTGCAGGAAGTACAGTGGCATTTTCTGTAATGAGCACAAAGGCAGCACCAGCAATGAGCACAACAGCAGCACCGAAGATGAGCACGCAGCAGACCCAGATGAGTGGCTTCACAAGGTATGCAGCAGCTTCTACTGTTATGAAAGCAGATATCTCCATTGCAAAGGCTGCCATGAGCGGTGCAATCATGAGCAACTTTGCGAACTACCTCCAGACAACCAACACAGCAGCAGACGATGTTACCGTTGCAGCTCCCACATCCGCTTTCAACATGGCAAAGCCGGGCGTTGACAGCTATGCAAAAGCAAATGCAACCATTCAGGCAGTACAGGAAGCAATCAACAAGGTTTCTTCCCAAAGATCTGCACTGGGCGCTATCCAGAACAGGTTAGAGCATACCATTGCCAATTTGGACAATGTAGCAGAAAACACCCAAGCAGCAGAATCCCGTATCCGTGACCTTGATATGGCGGCCGAAATGGTGGAATACAGCAAGAACAACATCCTTGCACAGGCAGGGCAGTCCATGCTTGCACAGGCAAACCAGTCTACACAGGGCGTATTGTCCTTATTGGGTTAAAAAGGGAAGTTACTGGCCTTGTAAAATTGCAGAGGTACGGCATCCGTACCTCTGTTTTCTTCTTATAGGAAAGACTTTACTACTATGAAGTACTAAAGTCTATGGCTTTCCTATAAGAGTAAGCCCTCCGGGCAGGAGGCACACTCGCACGAAGGGTATTATGTCGCCAAGGAGCGGGTAAAAGATGAAAAACAGCAATCAGAAGGCACATTTCCACAACGTTTTGTGCTTGGGTGGAGCGGAAGGGATGGAGAGAAACATGGAAGCATTGGCACGGGAGTTAAGGTGCGGGATTGACATTACCTGTGGCGCCTATTATTACCACAAGGATGAGAATGTGCTCCTAAAAGGCGTGGCCTTAGCGGAACGGATACAGAAGTTCTGTGGCGCTTTCCTGCAAGGGAATATTTATGGGATGGAGGATGCGGAATATCAAAAATTCCAAGCATTTGTCATCGGGGTACTGGAAGATTATTTAGAAGCAGCCAAGGAGCGGGATTTGGTTTACATGCTGGATACGCTGGACCATGGGCTGCGGGAACTAGTGGATATTTATGAAGGGCCGAAGGAGGAAGGGAATGAGTAAGGAAATATGGGAAAAGAATTTAAAAGCCATGGAAAAATGGTACCCTTCCTTTGCAGATTTGTTGCGGGAGGAAAAATATGCCAAAGATGAAACGGAGGTTGCCGCAGAACTTTCTTGGGATGGGGAAAAGATTTTCCGTATCCAGAAAGAAGGCAGGCGTTTGTACCTTGGCGGGAAAAGAAATGCCAAAGAGCCCATAAAGACGTGGCTGGAACGGCTGGGGGACATCCACAGGTATGCGCCGGTGTTCTTGTTTGGGGTTGGGAACGGCGCTTATTTAAAGGCTTTGGTGCAGAATACGGAAAAAGAAGTCAATATCGTAGCCTATGAGCCGTCGGTTTCTATTTTCCTTGCCATGCTTCAGGAGATTGATTTAGGGCAGGAAATTGAAGACAGGCCGATTGCATTTATCGTAGAAGGGATGAACGAAGAGGAATTTAAGCCCGTGATGAATAAAGTCCTGGCAGTGGAAAATATTGAATTTTTACGGGAAGAAGCACATCCGAACTACCGGGAATTTTATGGGGAGCTGCTTGTAAAATATAT
This sequence comes from uncultured Lachnospiraceae bacterium, assembly GCA_910580195.1. Taxonomy (GTDB): domain Bacteria; phylum Bacillota; class Clostridia; order Lachnospirales; family Lachnospiraceae; genus Petralouisia. The sequence continues at coordinate 26,114 of CAJTWA010000028.1, read as the reverse complement.
GAAAACGCTCCGCAAACGGGCAGAGGCCATTAAAGTGAATTATAATACGGGCGTGCTGTTTTCCAAGGATTTAGCCCAGAACATCCTTGGGAATATGAAATATATCTGTGAAGGCTATAACACCAAAGTTCTCTCAGAAGCCATTCCCCATGACGTCCCTGCTATTTTAATCGCAGCCGGCCCGTCCCTAAATAAAAATATCCACGAGTTAAAAAATGCAAAGAACAAAGCGTTCCTGCTGGCAGTGGACACCGCAATAAAACCGCTCCTGAAAGCTGGGATTGTGCCCGATGCTTTCCTGACTTTAGACCCGCATAAAATGCTGAAATTAGTGGAAATTGGAGGGTCTGAGCAGATTCCTGTCATTGCGCCTACCAGTGCCCGCCATTCCTTGATTGCCCGCCAGAAAGGGAAGAAAATTTTTTACTATGACGGCTATTTGATTCCCTACCGTGTCTACCAGAAAAATAAAAAGCCATTTTATGACGTGTCAGTCGGGGGTTCCGTAGCATGCGGCGCATTTTCCCTCTTATATAAAATGGGCTTTAATACCATTATCTTGGTGGGGCAGGACCTTGCCTACAGCAATAACCAGTCCCATGCGGACGGCACTTTTGAGGAAAAAATGCAGAAGGTAGACACAAGGAACATGATTATGGTAAAGGGAAATTATGAAGATAAAGTCCCAACGCTCCAAAATTTAAGGATGTATCTGGACTGGTTTGAAATGTACGTCAGGGGCGTGAAAAAGCATGGGAATGTCCGTGTAATCAATGCGACGGAAGGAGGGGCTTATATTGAAGGGACGGAACTTTTGCCGTTAAAAGATGCAGTTGCCGAGGTATGCAAAAAAGAAGTGGATTTTGGTTCCTTTATCGAAAAGATGGAGCCTGCATTTTCCAAGGAGGAACAGGAGCGGGCGATGGAATACCTGCGCACTATCCCAGGGAGTTATCAGGAAATGGCAGAGGACGCAGGGCGTTTGGAAGAGCTCTACAAAGAGCTGGAGGAACTAAGCCGCTTGGAGCAGATTCCCAAAGAAGGCTGCGAAGCGTTGCTTGGGAAAATCAAGGAATTAATCCGGAAATGCCACAGGCAGGATGGCTACCAATTGGTTGAAGCCACCATGCCTTCCGCAGAGTATATTATCCGGAGCGAATATTATTATGATGAAGGGAGCCCGCAGGCCGCGGTGCAGGAAAGCGCACGGAAAGGGATAACCTACAGCAAGCTTCTGCAAAAATGTGCAAAACTGCTGCAAGAAGCAGCGGAAGGCGCACTTTTAGAATAAGGAAGGAAAAGGAGTGACAGATGGAAACAGGGAACAAACGAAAATTTGCCATGATGTCAGGTGCATTGAAAAATGCCGGGGATTTCCTGATTGTAAAAAGGAGCCGGGAGCTGTTGGAATACGTCTACCCGGGTGCGGAATTTACCTATTTCAACCGCTGCACCTCCATGGAGCCCCATTTGGAGGAACTCAACCAAATGGATGCCATGGTATTCTGCGGAGGGCCAGCCTATCTGCCCCAGCTTTACCCGGGCGTGTTCCCGCTGGTAGAAGATTTAGGGCGCATCCGCGTGCCGATGTTTGCCCTTGGGCTGGGCTGGTTCGGGAGCAGCATTGCCAACAAGGCCGTGTACCATTATCCATTTTCAGAGCCAACCATAAAGTTCCTAAAGCGTGTGGAATCCGACACAAAATCTTTGGGCTGCCGGGACTGGTACAGTGTCAATGTGCTCCGCAGCAATGGGATTTATTCTGGGAAAATGACGGGATGCCCCGCATGGTACAACTTAGGGTTCCTCAAGGAATCTGGGTTTCATTCTGCCAATCCTTATGACGTGAAAAAAATCTGCATTTCAGACCCGGCAAATGCAGGTTCCATGGAATATCTGGCCGATGTAACAGCCTATGTTTCACAGGTATTTCCCAAGGCAGAGCTGACGGTGGTGTTCCACCGGGGAATGAAAGCGGATGGCTATACAGACCCCCATACGGCCCAGAGGATTGCATGGGCAGTGGAAGAGTGCAAAAAGGCTGGGGCACAATGCGTTGACATCAGCTATGGGGAAGAAGGGTTTTCGGCTTATGATAACTGCGACCTCCATCTGGGGTTCCGGGTCCATGCCCATATCTACAACTTAAGCCGCCGGAACATTTCCATCCTGATAGAAGAGGACGCCCGGGGCGCAGGGGTGAATGGGGCGCTTGGCCTTTCCCATGTGGCCGCCTATGATTTTGGCGTAAAAGCCGCACAGGATGGGGAGCGCATTGTCACAACCCTTGGGACAGTGCCGAACCAATACCTGCTGCAGATGGTGGACGATTACCTGAATAACTTGTACCAGTCAGATTTTTTGCAGATAAAAAACGCCTACCGGATGATGCAGGAATATTTTGAGATTATGGTAAAGCATGTAGAAAGCCTCGGCAGCTTTTTCTGATGCCCAATTGAAACGAAAGGAATGGACAGACAAATGAAGATACTGGCAGTAATCCCAGCCCGGGGCGGCTCCAAGGGAATCCCCCGGAAAAACGTGCGCCTGATGGCCGGGAAACCCCTGATAGCCTACGCCATACAAAATGCCCAGTCCTGCCCCCTGATTACAGACACTGTGGTGACTACAGATGATGAAGAGGCCTTATCCATCGCAAAAATTTACGGGGCGGACGCCATTGCCCGCAGGCCAGGGCTGGCCGGGGATGACGTAACCTTAGACCCAGTGGTTTACGACGCCCTCCTTCAGATGGAGGGAAAGAACGCCTGCACCTATGACGCTGTTGTCACCCTCCAAGCTACCTCCCCTTTATTAAAGGCCAGCACCTTAACCCATGCCTTGGAGGAATTCCAAAAGGACGGGAAAGATACCTACATCAGCGCGTCCAACCAAGCCCATCTTTCTTGGGGGAAAGAGGGCGGGCGGTATTTCCCGAACTATCAGGAGCGCAAAAACCGCCAAAGCCTTCCGCCCCATTACGTAGAAGCCGGGGCTTTCCTGATTACTAGACGGCGCTGCATTTCTGCAGGGAGCCGGATTGGGGCGTCGGTTTCCATTTATGAAATCGGGGAGGAAGAAGCCGTGGACATTGACACCCCAAGGGACTGGGCAATCTGCGAACATGCCTTGTGCAAGAAACGGGTGGTATTCCGGGCAGACGGCTACCGGGAACTGGGGATGGGCCATATTTACCACTGCCTGACGCTAGCTTACCGGATGGCCGGGCATGAAATCATGTTTGTGACAAAGCATAGCTGCAGGGAAGGATATGAGCGGCTGAAAGACAGCCATTTCCCTGTCCATGCCATTGGGGAAGAGGAGGAATTTTATGCATTTCTGGAGGGCTGGCGCCCAGATGTAGTGGTAAATGACTGCCTGAACACCACGAAGGAGCATATCCTCCGCTTAAAAGGGCTGGCAGGGAAAGTCGTCACCATAGAGGATTTGGGGGAAGGGGCATATTATGCAGATGCAGTGGTAAATGCCCTGTACCATGAGGAAAACCCAAGCCCCAACCACTATGTAGGGGCAGATTATGTGTGCATCCGGGATGAATTCTTAATCCATAAGCCCAAAAAGTTTTCAGAGGAAGCAAGGAACGTGCTTGTGATGTTTGGCGGGACAGACCCTTCCAACCTGACGGGGAAAATCTATGGGATGGCGGAAAAACTGCTGATGTGCCTAAAAGGGCAGGAACCGGGAGTTTTGCCAGGGACAGAGGAAAATCCGCAGGCAAAGAACCAGAAAAGGGAAAACTTGTCAGGGATGCCGGAAAATCTGCAGGCAAAGAACCAGGGACGGGAAGGATTGTCAGGGATGCTGGAAAATCCGCAGGCAAAGAACCAGAAACCGGGAACAGGAGGCAGCGTTAGGGGAACCATGCCGGAAATCCACTTTATTATTGGGAAAGGCTATCCTGCAGCAGAAAACGGCATTTCCACAAAGGCAGGGCAGAATATTTTCATACATACTGACGTGAAAAATGTGGCGGAATACATGGAACAGGCAGATTTGGCCTTCACTTCCCAAGGGCGCACCGTGTTTGAACTGGCGGCCATGGGCGTGCCTGCCATTGTCCTTGCCCAGAACGAACGGGAGCAGCTGCACACCTTTGCCCAGATGGGAAATGGGTTCTTAAACCTTGGGCTGGGGCGGGAAGCAACGGAGGAAACCATCCTGTCTACCTTCCGCTGGCTGGCCCGCACGCCCCAAATCCGGAAGGAAATGCGGGAACTGATGCTGAAAAACCATCTGGAAAAAGGCACGGAACGGGTACTGGACATTATCCTGAAAGATAGGTGAAATACCTGTTTGTGCTGGATTAGCATACTGAAATGGAGGGAAACAGAATGAGCTGTATTATGGAACGTATCAATCAGGGGAAATTTGTACTGATTGCAGAAATCGGCGTCAATTATTACGACATTGCCAAAAAAGAGCATATCTCCAATCTGGAGGCAGCAAAATTAATGGTGCAGGAGGCAAAAAAAGCAGGGATCCATGCAGTAAAATTCCAAAGCTACAAAGCAAAAACCCTTGCCGCCAAAGATTCCCCAGCCTATTGGGACACTACAGAAGAACCCACTGCCTCCCAATACGAACTCTTCCAGAAATTTGATTCTTTCGGGGCAGAGGAATACCAGGAACTGGCCGGGTACTGCAGGATGCAGGGAATAGAATTCCTGTCCACGGCATTTGATACTGCATCCGCAGATTATCTGGAGGGGATGATGGAAGTCTACAAGGTATCCTCCTCAGACTTAAATAACCTTCCCTTCGTGGAATACCAAGCAAAAAAGGGGAAACCCATCCTGCTCTCCGTTGGGGCGTCAGAAGCCGGGGAAATTGACCGGGCCCTTGCCTGCATACGGAAGTACAGCAGGGAGCGGATTGTGCTGATGCACTGCGTTTTGGAGTACCCCACCCCATACAGCCATGCAAACCTGAATAAAATCATTTCCCTGAAGGAACGTTATCCGGGCTTGGCTGTCGGCTATTCCGACCACACGAAGCCAGACGCCTGCGCCGACGTCATCAAGACTGCCTACAACCTAGGGGCACAGGTAGTAGAAAAGCATTTCACCTTGGACAAAACCATCTCCGGCAACGACCATTACCATGCCATGGACCCAGAGGATGCAAGGAACATACTGGAAGGGATTGCCTTTCTGGAAAAAATCCGTGGCAGCTACGGAATCCAGCCTTTGGAAAGCGAAAAAACTGCAAGGAGGAATGCAAGGCGTTCCTTAATCAGCGCAGGGGAAATCAAAAAAGGCACCCTTGTAGAGGAAGGGATGCTCACCTACAAACGCCCAGGCACAGGCATTTCCCCGGAAGAACTGGGCAAATTGGTAGGCCGGCGGGCAAAAGAGGACATCCCCGAGGATACCATCCTGCAATGGGGCATGTTTGCCATATAAATCACTTGGCAGCATCCTGCAATGGAGCATTTGCCATATAAATCACTTGGCAGCATCCTGCAATAAAGCATGCCCGCCACGTAAAAAATCCCTTTCCTTCACAGAATCCGCGTGGTATAATTAAGGAATCAAAATAATGCCAGCATGGTACTGGGACGATGGAAAGGTGTGGTGTAGTATGGGATTAGCTGAATTTGAACGCAAAAAGGAAGAAAAAATAGACGGCGTAATTTATGATATGTCGCCGTCGCCGAATTTTAAGCATGGAATTATAAATACGAATATCAGCCGGATGATTGGAAGCCATTTGAAAAACAGCATGTGCCTTGTATTTATGGAAAATCTGGATTTTAAATATCATCCAGAAACGAACGACGATTACGTATGCCCGGACATCATGGTTATTTGCGATCGTAAGCGCTTGAAAGGAGGGGCCTACAGCGGCGTCCCCAAATTTATTGCAGAAACCTTGAGCCCTTCCACCGCGAAAAAAGATAAAACCGTGAAAAAAGATATCTACGAACAGGCAGGCGTGGAAGAATACTGGATTGTTTCCCCCCAAGGCTCTTTGGAAATTTATTATCTGGAAGAAGGGAAATATGTACTGAGCCAAAGTTATATGCTGCAGGATGATAAGGAAGAGGAAGATTATAACGCTGAAACCATCCTTGCGCTAAAGGCATTTCCGCAGGTAACAATGGCATTGGGAGAGATTTTTGAAGGGTTAAATGACCCTTGCAGTCCATAATTTTTGATATACAGCCGCCAGAGCGGAAGGAATGGTGGAAAGGATGGCAGTTATAGCAAATTTTACAGCCGTGGAGCAGGCGCTTGCCCCGTTTTTGGGGAGCAAGGTCCAGGTGACAGGGGCAAGCCGCGTGGCAGGCGGCGACATCAACGAGGCCTACCATCTGTCGCTGTCAGACGGGACCCATATTTTCATGAAAGCAAATTCGGGGAAAGAGGAATCCTTTTTTGCCGCAGAAGCAGAAGGGCTTCGGGCCATTGCTAAGACAGGGGCAATCGGCACGCCGAAGGTGTTTTGCTGCGGGGGAGATGGGAATGGGAATTCTTTCCTGCTGATGGAATATAGCAAGGGCAGGGCTTTGGGGAATGGCTATTGGGAAACCTTTGCCCAGCAGTTAGCAGCGATGCATAAGGCTCCAACAGAAAGCTTTTTGGGCAACAAAAAGCCCCAGCAGCAAAATCCTGTTCCAGTGCATTGGGAACCCGGCAGCCCTGCCATGGAAGGGAGTTTGCCCGCCAGCCCGCAGGAAAGAGGAACATATGGCTTTTGGCAGGATAATTACATTGGCGCAAGCAGCCAAGTGAACACCGTGCATGGCAGTTGGGCAGGATTTTTCCGGGACTGCCGCCTAAAGCCCCAATTCCGCTGGGCTTCCAGCTATTTTGATAGAAATATGGGAAAGAAAATAGAAAGGCTGCTTGGACGTACCGGAGAGATTTTGCCAGAACCCGAGTACCCATCCTTGCTGCACGGCGATTTGTGGTCTGGGAATGTAATAGCAGGAAATGACGGGAAAGCATGGCTGATCGACCCAGCAGTTTCTGTCGGGCACCGGGAGGCCGACCTTGCCATGACGGAATTGTTTGGCGGTTTTCCCCCGCGGTTTTACGGCGCCTACCAGGAGGCCGCCCCATTGCAGCCCGGATACGGGGAACGGCGGGACTTTTATAACCTGTACCATCTTTTGAACCACCTGAACCTGTTTGGCCCAGCCTACCTCCCTTCCGTAAAGCAGATAATAGAGAAGTATGCCTAAAGCCCTAAAACCTTTCAGCCATTTAGCCCAACACTACAGGAAAGAAAACTTTTTTATAAGCCATAACATAGCAGGAAAGAAAACGTTTCTCATAGGTTATAGCATGGCAGGAAAGAAGACGTTTCACATAGGCTATAGCATGGTAGGAAAGAATACTTTTTATAGGCCATAACATGGCAGGAAAGAAAACTTTTTTATAAACCACAACATGGCGGGAAACAAAACTTTTTTCATAGGCCACAATATTATGGCAATCTTTTTATCTCAATACACAGGCAATTCCCGGCGGCCCTTCCCCTAAGCAAACCATTCATGGGCGCCCTTAGTGGAGGCGAAATCCACTGCTTACGCAGACTTAGGGACGAAGGCTTTCCTGAGTCCCTTAGCCGGAGTTAGCAGTTAGTTCGCCGGAACGTTGCCCAGTTTGCGTGGGGAAGGGCCGCCGGGAATTGCCGTCCGCTCCCAAAGACTCCAAGATAAATACCAAACACCCAATACAAATAGCCATCCATCTTTCTAATCTCATACAGGCCTTACACCAGCAAAGGCAGCCATTCCACCTCACAAGAATGTTCCTTCGTTTCTTTATTATACGCAATCCCCACAGCCAGCACCCGCCCAGTACCACTAGCCTTCTCCCCCAACTTCCCTTGGAAACGCAAGAAATACCCCTTATCCTTAATCTGCCCGATAGCCTCCTTGGCCGTACACCCAACCTTCAGTTCCAATATGATGCCATCCTGCCCAGCCCTTTGGGGATAGAAAATGAAATCCACAAACCCTTTTCCAGCCTTATCTTCCCGTTCCACCCTATATTTGTCCCGCGCTGCCAGATAGGTTAGGTTTACAATGGCAGAAAGTTCTGTTTCATTGTTATAGGACAGGATGGGAATTTCTGTGTTATGGGCATATTGCAGGATTTTTGCCATAGTATGGGTATCCCCAGCCAATGTTGCCTTCAGCATCCGGGAGGAAATGTTTGCCAGACGGTATACATATCCAAGGGATTCTTTACAAAAAAGCAGTTCTTCGAATTTGCCCATCAGCTCCTTGTTGGGGATAAATACTTCCCCATCTTCATACGTAAGCAGCCCATAAACCACCAATGCAGAATATATCTGGTCCCGTGTCTTTAATTCTGCGGCAGTGGCGGCATATTCCTGCATCCTTGCCTCCACATGTTCCCCCGAAACCATCAGGGCAAGGTCATCCCGGACGTCTTCAATATTGTTCTGGATATAATAGAAAATAGAATCATACGCCCCGGAACTGGCCCAGTAGCTGCCCAGCTGGTTATTCATCAGGGCGCTTACCACAGAACGGGGGTTATAGAGATGTTCCCCAGAGGCGGTGTGGTAGCCGTCGTACCATTCTGCCAGGGCCTTTCTGGTGATGCGCCGGGGGCTGGCAGTTTGGGCGTACCTGCCGTACAGCATGTCAACCTCAGTTTCGGAGAAGCCGAAATATTCCCCAAACCTGATTTTCGTCGCCATGTCATATTCCAAAAACATATTCAGTTCAGAGCCTTCTGAATATTTTGCAATGGGCAGGATGCCAGTCATATAAGCAAGGGCAGCATAGCTCCTGCCTTTTAACAGCATTTTCAAGAATAGCAGGTATTCCTTCCGGTCAGTTTCCCCTGCAAATGCCATATGGAATAAAGCGTCCCATTCATCTATTACAAAAATGAATTTCTGTTCTGTTTCTTCGAAAACCAAAGACAGCAAATCCCAGACAGCCCAATTTTGGTTTAACTTAAGATGGGGGTAAGCTGCGTTTAAATCTTGGAAAATCCCATGCTCTATCCTTGCAATGTAGTCTTTGTAGGTACTGCACCCTTTTGGGATTTCGCTGCAGTCAATATGGAATACATCATATTTGTTCCGGTGCTGGGAATAATGGGGAGATCCGGAAATGTTAAGGCCCTGGAACAGGGCGCGGCTGTCCTTTGCCTTCCCAAAAAAGGCGCTTACCATATTTGCCATAACTGTTTTGCCGAAACGCCGCGGCCGGGTAATGCAGAAAAACCGCTGTTCCCGCCCAAGGGCAGGGATTAACTCTTCAAGGAGCATGGATTTGTCCACAAAATATGGGTCGGCAGAAATTGTCTTGTACTTATCGTAAGGCGTAATTGTATTTAAAAATAGTCCCATAGCTGAGCCCCTCTTTTTGGTATGTCAAAATTATGCGCATTTCGGCGCGTATCATAGCTGTTGCTATTATACCATAATCATTTCGTGATAAACTATGGTATGGCTACCTATGCCACTCCGCTTCGCTACGGGCGGTATAATAAGCTGCTGCTATTATACCATACAAAAAGAAGTGCGGGAATGGAAATTTGGGGCAATATAATATTCTTGCGCAGAAAGTAACAAAATGGTATATTTAATACAGCAAACGGCGCAAAGCCCACAGAAAAGGAGAATCAGGATGTTAGAAACAGGAATCAAAGGTTATCAGGAACTGACAGTAAAAGAAGAGGATACCGCAAAGGTACATAAGAGCGGCACGTTAGACGTCCTTGCAACGCCCCGGATGGCGGCCCTGATGGAGGAAACCGCATGGAAGAGCGTGGCAGGGGAACTGGAAGAAAATATGGGCACCGTTGGTACAAAATTGGATTTGGAGCACCTTGCGCCTACCCCGGTAGGGATGAAAATATGGTGCGAATCTGTGCTGACAGGGGTGGACGGCCGGAAACTGACCTTTTCCATCACTGCCTTTGACGGGGCAGGGAAAATCGGCCAAGGGCTCCATGAGCGTTTTATCATTGAAGAAACAAAATTCCAGAGCAAAGCAGATAAGAAAAAACAGGCATAAAAATTATGAGTACAAAACCAGAAATTAAAGGACAGATGTCAGAATCGTCCGCATTGGTTGGAGTGCTTTGTATTTCAGGCGGGTTTCAGGACGCTTACACCTTCAATTGCAGGGATGGGGTATTTGCCAATGCCCAGACCGGGAACATGGTGCTGATGGGGCAGAATTTTGCCATGGGGAACTGGCAGCTTGGGGTGCGCTACCTTTTGCCGGTGCTGGCCTTTGCGGTGGGGATTTACGCTGCCGAGAAAATCCGCAGGAGGTTTGGGCAGTCAAAGCGCATCCATTGGCGGCAGGTGGTAGCCTTGCTGGAAGCCCTCCTCCTGTTCGGGGTGGGATTCCTTCCGCAGGAAACGAATATGCTGGCAAATATGCTGGTTTCCTTTGTATGCGCCATGCAGGTGCAGAGCTTCCGGAAATTAAACGGAAATGCCTATGCCACCACCATGTGCATCGGCAACCTGCGCGCCGCCACGGAGCTGTGGTGCAGTTACCGTTCCACCAAGGATCGGGCGCTCCGCCAAAAAAGCCTGCTGTACTATGGCTTTATCGGCATTTTTATCATAGGGGCAGCTTTTGGGGGGATTCTGGCGGGCATTTGCAGGGAACAGGCAATCTGGATTTCCAGCCTGCTGCTTCTTGTGGTATTTTTCATGATGTTCCGGGAAAAAGATATGGCTAGCGGTTAATTTTGCAGGTACATTTGATGTTCCGGGAAAAAGATATGGCTAGCGGTTCATTATGCAGATACATATTTTGAAAAGGCTTTTTTGCCCAGAATGGAGGGAATTTATGGTCCAAAAAGATTATATCATGCGCATCATCCACGAAATGGTGCGGACTGTGCTGAAGCTGATTTTCCATATTGACGAGGTAAAAGAAGAGGAACTGGTATTCCTCGAAGGGACAGACAGGGATTTTTACCAGCAGCTGTGCCTTCTGGCAGAGGAAGGGAAGATCAACCAGGCTGAAAATATGCTTTATGAAAATTTGGAATCCGAGGGGCCTGGAACCGGGGACTTAGAAAATTTAAAGCTGGCCTTGGCATTTTATGATTACCTGAATGGGAAAGACAATGATTTTCTGGACAGCCATGATTTTTCCCGGGAGGAAGTTGTAGAAGGCATCAAGGACGTAATGAAGCTTTATGGGTATGGCGGGCTGGCGGAAACGCTGCTGGAAAGCCGTTGATACTTGCAAGGGGACGTAAATATGATACTTAATTATAAATTTGAAAATTTTATGTCATTTCGGGAATGTGTGGAATTTTCCATGCTTGCCCCGGGCACGGAAGAGAAGAACCGTTTTCCCAACCATTATGTGCCAGTTGGGGAAGAGTGTGGTATTTTAAAGACAGCGGTTATCGTTGGGGAAAATGCCGGCGGAAAATCCAATTTTGTAGAGAGCCTAAGGTATCTGAAGTTTTTGTTCATGGAAAATGGGCATGTAAGGGCGTACCGTGATACAGTCCATGCCAATAATCTTAGGGGAGTTTGCAGGAAAAAGGAGGATACACACCAGAGTTTTGAATTAGAGCTATGGCTGGACGGAGAGTCTTTTTACTTGTACCGCTTAGAATTAGATTTTGCTGGCATTGTAAAGGAAGAACTTAGCTGCAAAAAACAGTACCATCACGAATACCAGCTGCTTATGGGCGCTGCAAGGGAAAAATGTGTACTGGGATGTGAGCAGGATGGGTGCCAATCCCTAGAAGAGGGCCAATGCAAAACAGAGGCGGAAGTGAGATATGCTTTGGAGGTTCCCGGTTTTGAGGAGGAATTGGGCGAAGCGGTAAAGAAAGCTATGAATGGCAAAAGGCAGCTGGGGCTCTTCCTTACAAAGCTGGCAATTCTGGGGAATGAGCATGCAATAAAATTTACAGAATGGGTGGCAGGAAGCCTTTTCCCGGAAACAAATGTACTGAATTATGATTTCTATCAGGCTGTAAAAAATGAGGAAGAAGATTTCTGGATTTTGAATGACCCAAGGTTCCTCGAAATTTTCCGGATGGTTGACAGTAGCATCATTGGGATTGATTTAAATAAGGACCATCCATTTTCGAAATCTATGATTCGCAGGAGAAAAGAGGATGGCGGCATTTTTTTGCGGGAGCTTGGAAAGGATTCCAGCGGGGCTAGGGAATTTTTCGCATGGGCGGTCCAGATTTTTAAAGTCGTATATTGCAACAAAGCCGTATTTGCGGATGAAATGGACCGTGTGCTGAACCCGGTATTGTCTGATCGGGTGATTGCATTTATCCATGGAAAGCAGCATCATGGGCAGTTTATTTTCACTACCCATAATGTGCTGCATCTGGACTTAAGGAACTATATGAAAGAGCAGATTTATTTTATTTCGAAGGATGTAGGGAGTCTGGAGTCAGAATTGTATTCTCTGGCAGATTTTCCAGAAATCCAGTACGAAACAACAAAGATATATGAATTTTATATGAAAGGTATTTTGGGAGGAACTGCTGTTGAGTAGGAAAGTGCGGGAGATAAAGAAGAATTTCAAGGTATTCTGCGAAGGTGATACAGAGTACCATTATATAGACGGAATGAGGCAAAAGCTGCGGCTCTCCATTACATTAAAACTAGTAAATATGAAAGGCGGGGGCTACAGCAGCTTTCTGGAAAGCCTAAAGATAGACGGGAATGTAAATTGCCTTGTCAAATTTATTATTATTGACGGCGACAGGGCAGCCCATGAAGAAGGGGAGAAAAAGAAGCTGCGGGAATTGGCGGAGTATTGTATGCTGCAAAACAGAAGTGGCAGGGTGCCGCATATTTTGATTGTAAATTATCCTGATTTTGAGTATGTGGCCTGCCTCCATGCGCCTGAGTATAAGGGGCAGGATACGGGCAAGTTTATTACGAAAGGGATGGGATACCGTGATGTAGGCGCTTTTAAATCGGATGCAAAAATTTATCAGGTACTCCATGCAAATGGGAAATCGAGCCAGATTATGCTGGCGGCGTTAAAGAAAGAAGACTGTTTTATAGTAAACCATTATGAGGTGGATAAAAAGCAGTTTGAAATAAAGGTAAAAACCGTTTGTGAATGGGGGAAACTGGGCAGAAGGGGTTCGAACATCAATGAATATTTTGAGATAACCAATGCATTTTAGGGCAGGGGAAGGGTAGGCATGAAAAAAATCAGGAAACATGATTTTCAGCTGCAAGCGGTACTTCAGGAAATAAAGCGGTATTTTCAAAATTCATACCAGCAAATAAAACGCCGGTTTTTATCTTATTGGCAGCAGAACTGGAAAGGCACAGGCGCGCCCGTATACTGGGCGGCTATTTTCCTTTCCAGCCTCTGCGCCGGGCTGATGGCAGGGACGTTTATGCGCCCAAGCTGGCTGGGGAGCCTGCTGGTATCCTTGCTGGCAGCCCCAATTACCATGCTGGGCCTGTGGCTGGCGAAACAGCTCCTCCGCCTGCTCCTTAGGAATGGGATTACGGAATTTCTGTCGTGGCTGCTGCTGTGGCTTATCTGCACAATCCTGCTGGCTGGCGGTATCCCAGAAGAAAATATTGCAGGGGCTGTTGCTGCCGCGGCTGCCTTAAGCATGGGGCTGGCATGGTTCTTAAAGGGCTTTTGGGCATATTTTTGCCACAGGGCCCGGGCAAAAACAGTGGTTGGGGCATTGCTTGCGGCAGGCATTTTTTTATGTGGGGCAGCGGCTTTTCTGGCGGGGCAGGGGTTTGAGGATACTTATATAGACAGGTATCTGGAACTAGGCGCACGGCAGAGGGTGAAAGAGCTGCCCACGGAGCAGGAAAAAGCGGAATTATTAAAGGAATTGGAGGACGGCCCGTACACCGTGCTGTCTACGCCCTATGGGACAGGCAGCGGGGACGCCCTTAGTTCCGGTACGGCAAATATCAGCCGCTTTGCCGAAAATGAGGGCCTTGATGGTTTTCTGAAGGAAAAATACCAAGGCTATCCCTTAACGGAGGTCCCCCTGTCCGGGATGGTTTGGTATCCCAAGGAGGCCTCCCATTGCCCCACGCTCTTTATCATCCATGGCAACCACAGCTGGATTACGGATTCCTACCTTGGGTATGGGTATCTGGGGGATTATCTGGCCTCCCATGGCTATGTGGTGGTTTCCGTGGACGAAAATGCCTGCAATGGCCTGTCCAATGAAAACGATGGCCGGGCAGTGCTGCTATTGGAAAATATCCGGCAGCTGGTACGCTATAACCGGAAGGAAGGGAACCCTCTGCATGGGAAAATGGATGAAGGGAACCTTGCCCTTGCAGGCCATTCCAGAGGCGGGGAGGCCATTGCCACGGCATATTTATTCAATGGCTTGGAGCATTACCCGGAAAATGGGAACTGCACCTTCCATTACCATTTTTCCATAAAATCCTTGGCAGCCATTGCCCCCACCTGCGGGCAGTACCGCCCTTCCGGCCGGGATGTGGAGCTTAAGGACGTGAATTATCTGGTGCTCCATGGGTCCAACGACCAAGATGTATTTACGTTTATGGGCATGGAGCAGTACGAGGATGTTACGTTCAGCGGGGAAAAAGACTGCATCAAGACTTCCCTGTACCTTGCAGGCGCCAACCATGGGCAGTTCAATTCCCTGTGGGGGAAGTATGATTTGATGGAGCCGGTGAACCGCGGGCTGAATGTGGGAAATTTTATTTCAGAAGAGGAACAGCAGCAGGTTGCGAAATTGTACCTCCGTGCGTTTTTGGATGTAACGCTGGAAAATAACAGCAGGCAGGAAACCAAAGGCAAAAGTCCGGAAAAGGCAGAATTCAGGGAAAAGCTAGATGGGGTTTTGGAAGAACTCCTGACAGATTGCTGGAAATACCAAGAAGTCCTGCCAAGGACTTTGTATGTGCAGTCCTATCAAGTTTCCGGTATGGAAACATTGTGTAATTTTGAGGAAGATGCCCGGCTGGAAACGGGGACTGCCCCGGGTGTCCGGATAAAGGCAAGCCATGTAGGCAGCTGGAGGGAACAGCTTTTATATTTTTCCAATGGAGAGCCCCGGGGGAACCATGCCGCAGTCCTGCGGTGGGAGCAGGAAGGGCCATCCGGATCCGGCAAGGCAGCATCCGTGCCGGAACTTACCATTTCCCTCCCAGAAACAGATTTGGAAGGGAAATCCCTCCAATTTGACGTGATGGACTTGCAGGAGGATTTTTCTGAGGAGGAGGCAGAGCCCATCAAGATGGAACTTGTGCTCCAAGACAGCCCGGGCAGGGAAGATGCCGTGGATGTTGGGGAATACTGCGTGGTGTACCCCTCATTTCCAGTACGGCTGAATAAATTGCAGTATTTGTGGGGAAAACCAGACTATAAGCACCAATTCCAGACAGTTTCTGTCCCGGCGGATGCTTTTACAGGCATAAATAAGGGGGAAATCCGTAAAATTACGGTACGTTTTTTGGGGAAAAGCGGGAAAGTGGCAATTGACCATGTAGGAATCAGGTGAGAAAATTGGGAAAGTATATATTAATTATAGAAAATGGCAGCGACATCAGCCATATTTTAGAGGAGCTGCCTAAGATTGCTGCCCGTGATGGGATTATCAAGGATGGCGCCTTAGTGGAGGAATTTAGCCGGAAGGAATTGGAAACAAGGTGCAGGCGGTGCCAGAAGCTGGCGCAGGGATAGGCCGTGAAACCATAGGGCGTGTTTGAAAAATGCTTTCTGGCAGATGTATCCCCCACTTTGTGGGATGCAGATGGCGGGAATGATTTTTCAAACACGCTCTAGTGTACTGTCTGGATTATATTTAGGCAAACTCACTTGTCTATCTGCCCATCTGCCGCGTTGGATTTTCTAGTTGTAGACACCGCTACGCCGTCGAAAATCCGCCTTGCAGATGAACAGATATCCGACGTGATTTTACCTAAATATAATCCAGACAGTACACTAGGCAGAATTTACACAATTTTAAGATTTTTTATAACAAATTTTTATCTTTTTCTGCACAATATTTGGTATAATTTACCTATCACATTGAGGAGGAACAGTAATAACCAATGACGAACGAGGAATATTATACGTTTATCCAGCCCTACGCAGATGCCAGCGAAGTGCTGCTTGCCCGGCTGAATGTGTTGAAGCATAGCCTGTATGGCGAATCCGCCGGCCAGCCCATCCACAATATCCAGAACCGGATTAAGGAAAAGGACAGCATGGAGGAGAAGCTTAGGAAGAAGGAAAAGGAGCCCACGGTCATGAATGCGAAGGACTACCTGCAGGATATTGCAGGGATACGGGTGATTTGTTATTTTGTGGAGGATATTTACAACCTTGCCGGCGCCTTAAAGCGGCAGACGGACTTAATTGTCATCCGGGAGTGTGACTATATTGCAAAGCCGAAGCCCAACGGCTACCGCAGCTACCATGTCATTGTAGGGATTCCCGTGTACTGCTTGGACGGGATGGAATATTTCCCGGTGGAAATCCAGTTCCGCACCATGTCCATGGATTTCTGGGCCAGCTTAGAGCACCGGGTCTTGTATAAAATGGAGCGGGATGACAGGGAGAAGGTTGCTGCGGAATTAAAAGAGTACGCCGAGAATTTAGTCACGATTGAGAGCCGGTTTGCCCAGTACAGCAGCTAGCATACCATCCGGCGTGATTTTACCGAAATATAATCTGGGCAGCGCACGAAAGGAAAGCCCAGGAGATTTGCAGGTTGCATTTCCCTATCTACATATGCTATAATAGCGCCAGAAAAACATACCGAAGGAGAACCCATGGAAAGGAATACTTTATTAATCGCCGACGATATTGACATCAACCGTGAAATGCTGAAATTTATTTTTGAGGAGCAGTTCGACATCATAGAGGCCGGGGACGGGGAAACAGCCATCCAGCTCTTAGAGGAGAAGAATGAGCAGATTGTGCTGGTTTTTTTGGATGTGGTTATGCCGGGCAAATCTGGGCTGGATGTGCTGGAATACATGGTGGAACAGGGATTTATGGACTGCATACCAGTCATCATCATCACAGGGGAGGCTTCTGTGGACACGGAGCTTAAGGCATACGAATACGGGGTTTCCGATATTGTATATAAGCCTTTTACCCCAAAGGTGGTTATGCGGCGCGCCATGAACATCATTGAACTGTTTTCGCACAGGATAGACATTGAGCGGAAGCTAGAGAAGCGGACAAGGCAGCTTAGGGAGAGCAGGGAGAAGCTGAAACGGAACAATGATTTCTTAATTAATGCATTAAGTTCCGTGGTGGAGTTCCGGAGCTTGGAGTCTGGGGAGCATATCCAGAGGGTGAAATATTACACCGGCGTCCTGCTTCAGTATCTGGTGGAGTTTTACCCGGAATATGGGCTGACAGGGGAGGACATGGAACTGATTATCAGCGCGTCTGCCCTGCATGACTTGGGCAAGATTGCAATTCCGGACAGCATCCTGCTTAAGCCGGGGAGGCTGACAGAAGAAGAATTTGAAGAGATGAAGAAGCACACGGTATATGGATGCGGGCTTTTGGAGAATTTCAAGCAGGAAAATGATGATTTCTACCGTTACTGCTATGAGATTTGCCGGCACCACCATGAGCGGTATGATGGGAAAGGGTACCCGGATGGGCTGTCCGGGGAGGAAATCCCAATCAGCGCCCAGATTGTTTCCATTGCGGATGTGTATGATGCACTTGTGAGCAAACGTGTCTATAAGGCCCCATATGAAGTCAATGAGGCGGCACGGATGATTGCAGATGGAGAATGCGGTACTTTTTCACCCAAGATTTTAGATTGTTTTGGATTGGCAAAGGAAGAGTTTTTCCACGCAGCGGAAACAGAGCTGTCCTTTGCCGATGCGGAGAATACAGAAAGTGCGAAGTAACCATTGCGTACTTTTTTACACCCCCAGAAGGCAGGGCAGCTTTCTGGGGGTGTTGGCATTTAGGGAGGGATTTTTATGGAAAGAAAAAAGAAGCCGCGGCAGGGCGCCGTCTATGTGCTGCTCCTTCTGGCAGCAATCATTATTTTATTCCATTGGTATACCCTGCAGAACCAGCGGCGCATGGTAGAGCGGAATAAAAACTATGCGGCGGATTCCGCGCACCTAGCGGCAGCCAAGATTGATGAAAAGCTAAAGAGCGCCCAAAGCCTAATCAGCGTCTATGTGCATTTTCTGGAGGAAAGCCTTGAGGAGCCAATGGTTACGGTGGAAATGCTAAAGAACATGGAGGGACATTCAAGGCATCTGTTTAATGTCCTGATTTATACGGACGCCAACGGCAAGGATTACGCCCCGGACGGGCGGACTGCGGACGTTACCAACCGGTCTTTTTACCAGAAAGGGATGCAGGGGGAGAGCGGGATGGATATTATTTTCGACCCCCACTTTTTCGATGAAACGATGGCGTGCTTTTATGCGCCGGTGCGGTTCCAAGGGGAAATCGTAGGGGTATTCCGGGGAGCCTTCCTTGCAGAGGAGAGCTTAAGGGAAATGCTTAGGACCACTTACTTTGGGGAGGAGGCGGATGTGTACCTCTGTATGCCGGATGGCCGGGTGATTGCCAGTTCAGACGAGAGGAAATACGAAGGGAACCTGCTGGATTGCCTGTCAGCGGAAGGCGTGATTGACGAAAAAACAGCGCAGGATGCAGGGAAAGTATTTGAAAATGGAGGGTCAGGGGCCTTTGTCTGTGCATCTGGCAGCAAGACGGACAATATCTGCGTGCTGTACCTGCCGGAAAATGGCTATGTCCTTGTGCAGACGTTCCCGAAAAACGTGACGCAGGCGATGATAAGGGATGAAAATATGGTAGGCATCCAGCTTGAAATTTCACTGATTGCCCTGTTTGCCGTGTATATCCTTGCCCTGATTATCCGGTCAGGCCGGGAACGTAAGCTGCTGAAACAGGAAAATCTGGAGATGGGCTATATTATCAGCGGCATGAATACCCTGTTCCCCCGGTTTGCCTTGGTGGATTTTGAGAAAGGCACCTACCAGTATCTGGCCGGGACGGTCCCAGAAGACAGGAGCCTTGCAGTCAGCGGCCTTTACCAAGATTTGTGCACCTACCTGTGCGCCCCCATGGAAGAAGCGGAAGAACGCAAAGAATTTGCTGCCATGATGGAAAAAGACGCCATTACCGAAACATTGATGGATCAGGAGGACCTGCGGTTTGAGCGCCATGTGCTCCGGAATGGGAAGGACGAGTGGGAACACGTCAATGTGGTGTGCTTAGAGCGGGAGGGCGGCAGGCCTTCCAAAGCCCTCTTAAGCCGCCAGAACATTACGGAGGTAAAGGAAAAAGAGCTGCACATCCAAGCGAAGATATCCCTTGCCAACCGCAAGGAGCGGCAGTACCGGATTGCCATTACTTCCAACGCCCTCTGTACCTTTGACTTTAACCTGACAAAGGATTTGGTGGAGCGGGACATTATCCGCACCATCAACGGCCAGCAGATTTCCATGCTGGAAAAAGCAGGGCTTAAGGCTCCATGCAAGGCTTCTGCGTGTTTCCGGCAGTGGAGGCAGTTTGTGCTGGAAGAGTCGCTGGAAAATTATGATAAGGTGGCGGACCTTTCCTACCTGAAGGAACGGTTTGCCATGGGGGACGGGGAAGTGGCCGTGGAATATTGGGAACAGGACCCTACCGGGGCGCTGGTCTGTGTCCGGCAGTCCTTCCTTATGGTGAAGGATTCCGATACGGATGATATCATGGTCATGGTGGTTACGAAAGACATTACAGAAACGGAGAAAAAGCAGCGGGAGCAGACCCAAGCCCTGCAGGATGCCTTGATGCAGGCGCAGCATGCCAACCGGGCAAAGACCACCTTCCTTTCCAATATGTCCCACGACATCCGCACGCCCATGAATGCCATTATCGGCTTTACCACTATCGCAGCCAGCCATATTGACAACCGGGAGCAGGTGAAAGACAGCTTGCAGAAGGTGCTTTCCTCCAGCAACCATTTGCTCAGCCTGATTAATGATATCCTTGACATGAGCAGGATTGAGAGCGGGAAAGTGCAGATTAAGGAGCAGGAGTGCAACATTTCCGAAATGATGCATAACCTTGTCAATATCATCCAGCCCCAAGTGAAGGCCAAGCAGCTGGAGCTTTTCATCGATACCTTTGAGGTAGTGAATGAGGACGTCATCGCAGACGCCTTGAAAATGAACCAAGTGTTTATCAACCTTTTGAGCAATGCAGTGAAATACACGCCGGCAGGGGGGAGCGTTACCTTCCGGATTATGCAAAAAACCACCTTCCGCCATGGGTACGGGGACTATATTTTTACCATAAAAGACAACGGCATCGGCATGTCCCCAGACTTTGTGGACCATATTTTTGAGCCCTTTGAGCGGGAGGCAAGCGCGACCCAGTCGGGCATCCAAGGCACGGGCCTTGGCATGGCAATTACGAAAAATATTGTGGAAATGATGGATGGGGCCATCCGCGTGGAGAGCAAGGTAGGGAAGGGCAGCACATTTACGGTAGAGCTTACCCTGAAACTGCAGGATGTAGAAAAAAATGCAGCGCAGATGAAGGAGCTGGAAGGGCTGCGGGCCTTGGTGGTGGACGATG
This sequence comes from uncultured Lachnospiraceae bacterium, assembly GCA_910580195.1. Classification (GTDB taxonomy): domain Bacteria; phylum Bacillota; class Clostridia; order Lachnospirales; family Lachnospiraceae; genus Petralouisia. Next base: position 5,545 of record CAJTWA010000028.1, on the reverse strand, counting down.
ATTTCAACACCTGCGACAGCGTGAGCAAAATGTTAAAGCAGCTTGGGATGCGGGCAGAATGGACGACTTCCGGCCGGGAGGCGGTTTACCGGGCGAAAAGCGCTTACGGGGAGGGGGACGCCTACCACACCTATATCATAGACTGGCAGATGCCGGAAACCAGCGGGGTGGAAACGGCAAGGAGAATCCGCAGCATTGCGGGGGAAGATGTGCCCATCATTATCCTGACAGCTTACGATTGGTCTGACATTGAGGAGGAGGCAACGGCTGCCGGGGTGACGGCATTCTGCGCAAAGCCCCTCTTTATGTCTGACTTGAAATCCGCTCTCTTGGCGGCCAATAACAAGTCTTCTGGGACGGAAGAAGAAGCAGCGGCCTGGACGCTGGCTGATTTTAGTGGGAAACGGGTCCTTTTGGTAGACGACATTGAGCTGAACCGGGAAATTGCGCAGATTATCTTGGAAGAGGCTGGGTTTGTAGTGGAATTTGCCCCGGACGGGACAGATGCAGTAGCCATGGTGGAGGAATCCGAGGAGCACTATTACGACGTCATCCTAATGGATATCCAGATGCCGATTATGAATGGCTATGAAGCCACAAGGGCAATCCGCAATATGCCAAGGAAGGACGTGAAGCAGATGCCCATTATCGCCATGACGGCTAACGCCTTGGAGGAGGATAAAGAAGCAGCCTTAAAGAACGGGATGGACGCCCATATTGCCAAGCCGCTGGATATGGAAATATTTATTGAAATACTGAAAAAGTTCCTTGGGTAGGAAAGGGAAATCCTTAAGGGCTGGCACGAAATAACTTACCAGTAGCCCATAGTATTTTTCTCCGCTAGCGCTACGGAAAAATCGGGTGCACAGCGGGCTACGTAATTGATTTTTTCACGGCGCTAGCAGAGAAAAGGCAAGGAATATGGTAAATTATTTTGGGACAGTTCCTAATTAAAAGCCCGGTATTCGCTGGGCGTACTTCCCATAAGGGCCTTAAATTGCTTTGAAAAATAGCTTGGGTTGGAAAACCCGCAGTTTAAGGCGATTTCCGTGATGGGGCTGTCTGTTTCTGACAGTTCCTTCGCAGCGGCAAAAACCCGTTTCCGCTGGACATACGCAATCGGGCTGTAGTGCAGGTATTGGTTAAAAATGCGCTGACATTCCCGGGGGCAGATATTTGCAGCTTCCGCAATCCCGGAAACGGAAATGTGCGTCCCTAAGTTTTTGTCGATATACAGAAGCATTTCTTTCAGCCGGGTTTCTTGGATGGAGGGGATAGCGCGCGCTGGGGCAATCTTGCTTTTGGATGTTACATGGAGCAGGATAGCAGAAAGCGCGTCCCTGACTAGGAATTCATATCCATAAGGTTCCTCTGCACAGGATGCGAAGGCTTTCTCAAACTGTTCAAAATAGATGCTGTCGCCCATTTTTTCTTGGAGCTTTAAGTAAGGGACGCCTTGTTCCAGCAGGGGGCGGACATATGCCGTATCAAAAATGCTGCCCGGCGTGCCGCCGATAATTTCCGGGCTGAACACGAAAGAGCGGTAGGTGCAGGGGGCAGGGGACCTGGCGGTAAACGAATGGATCACTTCCGTATTGATAAAGCACCCATCCCCGGCCTGCAGCTGGTAAGTGCAGTCCCCGATGCCAACCTGCACCTGCCCCTTGTACAGGAGGAATAGTTCCAGTTCTTTATGCCAATGGGAAGGGATATGCCCGCCGGCAAACTGGTAGATATCCCCGTCATTGGCGTTGAGGTTAAAGAATTGCGGCTGCTCCTCCGGGACTTCTTTCCCGCAGCTGTCTGTAAAAACCGATGTAGCATTCCTTATCATAAAATTACCCGTTCCTTTCCTTCTTCCCGCGGCTGCCTGAAAAAACCGGCCTTACATTCCTTATCATAAAATCACCCGTTCCTTTCCTTTTACGTAGGCACAGAGTGTAAAACGGTTTTTTCCTGGGCGGCTTCTTGTCGTTTTTGTTATAGTATATGTCGTTTTCCGTAAAGATGCAAGATGGGTTTTGTGGTAAATTGCATGTAGCAGGTAATTGGCTGCTGCCCATGTTCCGGCCAGCGGGGCGCTGCATCTGGTGCAGCGCTGCAGGAAAGGGTATGCAAAAGCGCAGGATGCCGCTGTTATTTCCTTCGGATGGCAGGCTGTTATTTCCTTTTGGCAGCAGGCTGCTATTTCCTTCTGGCAGCAGGCTGCTATGGACGGGGCTATGCGGTATGTTCCTGATATTGCTGTATTTTTGGGAGAGCGCGTAGGGAACAGTGCGAAGGGCAGCAGCCATTGGCTGCCGCAACTGTGCCGGGGCTGCATGGAAGGCTGCGGGGGATGTTTGGCATACTGCCGCCTCCTCCCATACAGCTAGGGATGTTGCGTGGAGGGAAAAAGTCTGAATTATTATATTGCTCCGGCGGTTAAATATCCATGTATTTACTTGCCGATATTTAACCGCCGGAGTAATAGTAAAATATTTCCTTGCAGCTTGTGGGAGGAAAGGGCGTGGGTGTTATGGAAGAGAGAAAATATGGAATTAAAATGACGGAAGGCAGCCCAGTGCGGATTTTGCTGCGGTTTGCCCTGCCGCTGTTTTTGGGCAACCTGCTCCAGCAATGTTATAATTTGGCGGATCTTTCAATTGCCGGGCATCTTCTGGGGGACCGTGCATTGTCCCAGATTGGTGCGACTTCGGCTTTGTGCAGCTTGATTACCAATGCATCATTTGGCCTGAACCAAGGGCTGGCGCTGTCGGTAAGCCGGAGCTTTGGCGCAGGGGACAGGCGGAAGGTAAAGGAGTCGGTTTGCTGGATGGCAGTCCTTTCCGGGCTGTCTGCGTTGGCTTTGGCCGCAGGGTTTTTGCTGTCCCGCCGCAGCCTCCTTTTGGCCTTGCAGGTGCCGCAAGGGCTTTGGGAGGGGGCTTTGGGCTATTTTACCATAATACTGGCAGGGGTTCCGCTGACTATGGCTTATAACTTGGAAACCAGCCTGCTGCAGGCGGTAGGGGACAGCAAAACGCCGCTTTTGTTCCTTTTTTGTAGCAGCGTGCTGAATATATTCTTGGATTTCCTGTTTTTAGGCCCCTTGGGCTTGGGCGTCCAAGGGGCGGCCGCCGCCACTGTGCTTGCGCAGGGAGCCAGCGCCGGGATGGGGATGGCGTATCTTTGGCGCAGTTTCCCGCAGCTTCGTTTTGGCGCAAAAGAACTGAAGGCGCCGAAATCCTTTGTTATTAAGATGTACTGGGACGGCCTGAGCATGGCGCTGATGGGTACGGTGTACAATATTGGCAGCGTCCTCTTGCAGGGCAGCATCAATGGGCTGGGGAATGTATATATTGCAGCGCAAGTGGGCGGGCGGCGGCTGGCAGAGCTGTTCCAAATCCCGGGCCTTGCCCTTGGCACAGGCATGGCTACTTTTTCCAGCCAGAATTATGGGGCAGGGGAAGGGGTTAGGATTAAAAAAGGCATCTGGGCAGCCAGTTTTCTGTATGGGGTTTGGTGGCTGGCTGCCGTGGCCTTTGTATCTTTGGCAGCCCCGCAGGCGGTGCGGGCTGTCACAGGGAGCGGGAACGGCGAAGTCGTTGCAAATGCAGTGCTTTACTTAAAAATCAGCACATGGATGGCTCCGCCTATGGCTGTCCTTGTTATCGTAAGGAATGTATTGCAGGGGATGCGCCACACCATTTCGCCCCTTTTGTGCAGCACTTTGGAATTGGCTGGGAAGGCAGTGTTTGCCTTTTCCCTTGTGCCAGCTTGGGGATATGGGGCGGTGTGTATCTGCGAGCCTGTGACATGGGTGGTTTGTTTCTTTTTTATCTTGGGGGCGGCATTTATGCATAGGGAAGAATTGAAAGATTATGTGAAGGAGGGTGCAGGATGAAAAGCACGGTGATTTTTGATTTAGACGGCTTATTGATTGACAGCGAGGTGATTAGCTACCGGGTGTGCTGCGATTTGATAGAATCCTATGGGCATCAGTTTTCTTTGGAGGAGTATATCCATGGGTACAGCGGGAAAACAGGGCCGGCGAATATGCGGTCAATGATGGATACGTACCATCTGCCAATTTCCATGGAGGAAGGCCTTGCGTTTGTAGAACGGAGGGAACGGGAATACCTCCGGGGAGGCGTTGCCCTAAAGCCCGGCGCAAGGGAGTTGCTGTCTTACCTGAAACGGCAGCAGTACAAAATTATGTTGGCAACCTCCAGCTCCAAAGGCCGCGCAGTGGAAATCCTTGTGCAGAATGGGGTTGGGGCTTATTTTGACGGCATGGTATTCGGGGCGGATGTAGAGCGGGGAAAGCCCTTCCCAGATATTTTCCTTAAGGCTGCAGAGCTTGCAGGAGAGCCGCCGGAGCAGTGCCTTGTGTTAGAAGACAGTGAGGCGGGGGTACAGGCGGCTTCTTCGGCAGGGATTGAGGTTCTCTGCATCCCGGACATGAAGGCGCCGGGGGAGCCGTTCCGGGAATTGGCGGCTGCCGAATTAGGCTCCTTGGAGGAAGTCATCCCGTGGCTGGAGGCCCGCTGAGCGGGCCTTGCTGCCAGCCCCCATCTTTGGTTTTTTCTGTAATTGAAATATCAAGCGGGCTGCAGTGGGGGACATTTATTCTTTTGCGGGTAAAATGCCATGCTGCTTGCAATGTTCTGGGAGAAGAGGTTAGGAAGGGATATCCCATTGCCTGCAGCGGAGGTTCAGTAAGGAAACTTACACTGCTGTGAAGCATCAAAGCGTATGGCTCCCTCATAGGATGTGCATTGGTAAGCTTTTTCAAACGCTTCTTTTGAGATAAGTTCGGCGAAGAATTCTTCTTCCCTATTTATTTCATCTATGGTGGGAACGGGGGCTTCCGTGACAAATGGAAAGCCGGGGTCTGTCACGGGGACGGCTTTCCGGTCTTGGAATATTTCCGTCATTCGTGTGGCATACCGTTCATTTTCCAAATCAATTTCATAAAACAGGACTACGGGGTGTTCTTCGTTTGGGGAAGGAGCCCAGTAGAACTTAATGTATTCGAATTTTTCCATGGTGTGTTCCTTTCTTAGGGAGATTTTTTTTATTTCATAGTTTATGGAAATGGGAGTGGGCTGTCAAGAGCCGTATACTGCGGCGGATTATGTAGGAGGGGGAAGTCTTTGGGGGCGGACGGCAATTCAGGGCAGCCCTGAATTGCCTGTGTACAGAGAAAAGGTTTGTTGAGTATTAGTGTACTGGCTGGATTACAGTTTATGAATTAACCGGATAGGGGATGAAAAAATGTGTCAAAATTAAAAATTGAACATGAAATATACCGTAAAATAATTACAAATGCCCAAGAAAATACATTTCATTATACACGATTATCAAAAAATAAAAAACATGTAAATCCTATTAATTTTTTTAAACTGAATGGTATATATTATTTTTTAGATACGTTCTGGCAATATTACGCTGTTCCATCCCCAATATACAGGCAAACCAGCAGCCCCCTTCCTCCATCCCCAGTGGCAACTATGTCCGCCTTGCTCCCCCCGATACACAGGCAAACCAGCAGCCCCCTTCCTCC
>CAJTWA010000027.1 GCA_910580195.1 uncultured Lachnospiraceae bacterium | reverse complement strand
TGTCACTACATCATCAAATGGCTAGATGGCGGCCATAAGGACAACAAATAGCCTACTGGGTGCTTTGCCAGTATAAAAGACAAGAAGAATCCCCGGACTGTATTGCCGTACAGTTCGGGGATTTCATTCTTTGTCCTCATGGACTTATTATTGCTTTTTTGTCTATCGACATTATAGCATATGCAAATTTTAATTGCAAGATACATTTTTCCTTGAGTTTCCCCATTTTTTCGCAAAGCAAATTATGCTTACACAGATACAGAATGTACAGGGAGGGACTTCCTCTCCCATGTAAGGCAAACCACTTTCACTTCCGCGCTTTTTGCATGGAATCCCTCCCAAACTGTATTGCCCTTAAGACAATGTAACACAAATAAGAAAGTGTGAAATACACAGCCGCCCGGGCTGCTTTTCCCAGATAAAGCAATTCTGGGGCACGCTTTTCACATTTGGCCCATTCTGACATCCGCCCTGACTTCTCATTAACCAACCGTTCCCAAAATGCAAAATCCGACCATTTTGTAGGTATGAAATCTTCCGGCACTTTCCCATGGAAATAGAGGAATATGCCTAAGATTGCAAGGATTCCCAGCATACACGCAAGGCGGGCTGCAAGGCCTTTTGCATAAGCGGTGCCTGACAGGGCTCCTTTTTTATATTTGGGGGCTCCCTGTGCATGGCTGCATTGGTATTTTTTTAACTCTGCTGCCATTAGGCGGAGCAGGTAAGCCCATAAAAGAAAACAGAACCCAACGCCCATGAGCCCGAGAAAACTATTGATAAACCTATAGTCCAATGCCGTGCCTGCAAAACCAAGCTCCCATTCTAGCTGCTGCTCCAAGGCAGGCAATGTAACGTTTTCTGGAATCCTGACATTTATCCTGTCTAGTGCAGCGTCCGGGAAGTTTTTTGCATGGAACACAGCGCCTTGCCTTACGTCCGCCAGCATCCCTAAGACCACATAACTGCAGCCTTCCATCGTGATGGAAAGCCCTGTGGCATCCGCAACGCCGAACAGCGCCTGTGCAACGCCTTCCCCAATCAGGCAGCTCTGCCCCTCCGTGCCGTCTAGCATCACGCTGGAAGAAAGCACCAAATCGCTGCATCCTTCCACAATAAGAATTTCAGCTTCTGCAACGCGCCCCAAATCTGGGTTCTGCAATAACTGGCTCCCTCTGCTCCCCCAGAGGGCATAGGAAAACGGAGTTTCCGCTTCTTGGTTGCGCGCCCGCATTTGCACTGCCTCCGCATAGGAATAGGAATTCCCATCCGGACGGATTAAGGTGGCACGGCTGCCATATGGTTCCAATCCCTGTTTCTGGCCCATGCCCAGACAGTAAAATATGAAACAAAACACAGAAAGCAGGGCATAGGCTATTACCGCTGCAGCGTCCTGTTTCCATCTGCCCAATTGCTCCCTTAATTTTACCCAGCATCCTTTTGCTATTTGCTTTTCTTTCCCTTGTTTCCTCCAAAATGCCCTTGCCTGCATCTTCCACCACCCAATTATTTTCCCTTTGCCCGCATCTTGCATCATCCAGCTATGTTTCCTTTGCCCGCATCTTGCACCATCCAGCTATATTTCCCTGCCCGCATCTTGCATCATCCAGCTATATTTCCCTGCCTGCATCTTCCATCGTCCAGCTATGTTTCCTTTGCCTGCACATTCGGTTATCCGTTTCCCATTACTCGGCTATTTTAATCCTGCTTCCGTCTGCAATGTCCTTATTTGCAGATTCAACCACCTGCTGTTCTGGAAAGATATTTTCCTCTATCGCTGCATATTTCCCATTTTTATCTAGTACTGTCACAGCCATTTCTTTTGCAGCCAATTCTTTTCCCAGCACCGTATCCTGCTCTTCTGCCAGATAGATAAAATACTGGTTATTTCCGTTCTGCCTTAAGCAGCGCAGCGGGATGCAGGTGGCATATTCCTCTGACTCGTTGGCAACCGTTACCGACACGCTGCTCCCCACTGGATACAGGTCCCCCGGGATATTTACCGTCAAAATATAGCTGTCCTTGGTGCCAAGTCCTGCAGCGTTGTTTTTGGCTACCGCCACATCCGTGCAGACATAGCTTTCTTCGTCCCCTCCTACGTTCTCCCCCGTCAATGTGACCTTGCTGGATGCTGTAATTTCTTCCCGGTATTCCTCTGGAAACGGTGCAGTAAGCCGGACGCCTGCGCTGGAATCAGCAATCAGGACTGCAACGCCTGCAGACGTTTCTGTTCCGGGCTCCACAAAAACCTTGCCCACGACACCAGACGTTTTTGCCAAATACTGCCCCTTGTCCTTCAGGTAGGGCTTTAACTCTTCCAGAAGCTCCTCCAATTCCTTTGTCTCCTGCGTGGGCCCGGCGTCCTCCTTCGCCTGCTGGAAGGAATCTGCCGCCGCTTCGGTAAGCTTATCCTGTTCCCTGGCTGCCATCTCATAGGCGCTTTGCGCAGCGTCCATGGCATTTTTTAATTCCATGGCGGCCGATTCCTGATACAGGGAGCTGCCGTCAGGCGCCGCATCTTCCGGCGTTGCAGTTTCCAGCAGTTCTGTATGTTCCATAGGAGTATGCGTATTGATATATTCTTGGTAATCCTCTGCTGCCTTTGCGTAAACACGGTATGCCAACGCCTTTTCCTCTTTTGCATTTTCTTCCACGTTCCGGTAGGATTTTTCAGCCCTTGCTAAAAGCACATCGCTTTTATGCTTTTCCTCAGCAATCCCTGCCTCCAGTTCCCCGATTTTCTCTTCCAGCTTCTGCGTATCCACCGTGAACAGGACATCCCCGGGCCCTACATGCTGCCCCGGGCTGGCTTTGACGCTTTTTACCATCAGCCCAGCGGGCACATACTGGAGGGAATGTTCCTCTGCCTCTACCGTGCCGTCCACTTGGAACTCATGGGTGATTGTCTGGCTTGATGCTTTTGTAACAGTAACTTTTGCCTTTGCAGCCGATGCTGCCGCCCGGGAAAAAACTGTCAGCACAGCCATCCATGCAAAAAACACTGCCGTAATCCGCACCCATTGTTTCTGTTCCATGATAACACCCAACCCTTTCCCTTAAGGATGAACCTTAATCTTTGATAGCCGTAGCCGCAATCCCTTTTTCCAAATAGCTCCGCCCGCACAAAAAAACAAGCAGCGGAGGGAGCAATGCCACGAAAGACGCTGCAAATGCTATCCCAGCGCTCTCCTTGGTAATCGTTGAAATATAAAGGGACAGGGGCTTTAACCTATCAGGCTTTAAGAAAACTGCAGGCTGTTCAATCAGGTTCCAGTACTCTAAGAAGGATAGCACGATGACTGCCATCATCCCCGGTATCCCCAGCGGAATCCCAATATGCCAGAAAATTTTCCACTCATTTGCCCCGTCCAGCTTGGCAGCTTCAATGATGCTGCTTGGAAGTTTTGAAAAAAAACGGTACATGATGAATACCGGAAATGTAGAAAATGCGCCGGGCAAAATCAATGCCCAAAGGGTATCCATCAGCCCCATTTTGTTTAATACCAGATATTCCGACAGCATCAGAACCTGAAATGGGAACAGCATCAGCACGATATAGAGGGGCATCAGGATTTTCTTTCCGGCAAAATCCCAACGGGCAAATCCCCACGCCGCCGGAAGCCCCAACAAAAGCTGCCCTCCAATCACCCCTGCTGCAATCTTCACCGAATTCCAAAACATAACAAAATATCCGGGGGAGTCCAGCAGCAGTTCCACGTAATGCCTCAAGGTAGGGTTCCAAGGCAGCCATGCCCATGCAACCATTCCCTCCCCAGTCCAGAGGGACGCCAAACTTTCCCCCAGCTCCTGCGTGCTTTTCAGCGATCCTCCCAGCAAGAACAGCAGCGGGTATACCGCGCAAAATGCCAGCAGCAGCATTAGGAAAAACAGCAGGAGCCTGCCTGCTAACTGAAATACTTTTTTCATCTTATCCCCACCTTGGTTTATGACGGTTCCCGGCCAAACAGCTTCTGGAAAACCATAATCAAGAAAAACAGAACAATTCCCATACACACAGCCCCTGCTGCCAGCTTATTGACCGATAAATCCCGGAACCAGTTGTTGAACAGATGCTGGAGCAGATAAATATGTTCCTCTGGATAGTCCCCAGCAACCAGATATGCTTCGCGGAACACCTTGAAGCCATTAATCAGGGATAACGCCGTAATGAGGAACAGCGAAGGCCAGAGGTTCGGCATTGTAATGTACAAAAACCTCTCCCTGCTGCCAGCCCCATCTATTTTGGCAGCCTCATAGATTCCTGCCGGGATAGCTGATAAGGCTGCAATCCAAAGCACAATGTCATACCCTAAATTCTTCCAGATATAACTAAACACAAGAATCCCAAAAGAATACTTTGTGTTTAGCCAGTTCTGGCTTGTTATGCCAAACAGCTGCAGAAAACCGCTTAGGAATCCGCCTTTTGCAAACAAAACATTCCACAGCAGCACAACCGAAGCCACCGGCATTGCCATAGGGAGCAAAAAAGCCCCCTTCATCCATGCTCCAAGAAAGCCCTTTTCCTGCAAATAAACTGCAGCCATCAGGGATAAAAAAATCAGCAATGGGACGCAGGCTGCAAGGAAACGAACCGTATTGCCAGCCGCAAGGCAAAATGACCGGTTGGAAAATACTGCTTCATAATTTCCGAACCCAATGAATTTCCTGCCTGTCCCATCCATAAAAGACCTCCGGATGACATCCAGATAGGGAATGACAAACAAAACCAGCACGCCTGCCAAACTTGGGAGCAAGAACAGGTATGCAGATTTGGCGCCGGCCTTGTGTTTCGTTTTTTCCGGGTTATTCTGTTTTTTCCGATGCTTCTGGATATGGGCCAATCCTATCCCCTACTTCCATAAATTTTGTGCAGAACTTTAAAGCTGCCAAGCCAAATACCTGCTGCCAGCAGCGGGCATCCAATATGCAGTGCAGCTTCTACTCCCCCAAATACAGGTTTAACTTATTCTCCGCAGAAGAAACGGCATCTTCCAAGGATACCGTCCCAGATAAATAGGATCCTAAGGCCTCCATAACAGTATCCCTTACAACCAAGTCATCCGTAAACACCTGGTCCAGTTCTTTTATTTCCTGCTCTAGGGCATCCGTTTCCCCCTTGGAAGGGCAATAAACCAGAAAATTCTCCTCCTCACTAAGAGTTATTTCCTCTAAAAGGCCATCAGCATCCGCTCCTGTCCCTTTCCCTTCCATAACGCTGCGGAAAGATTCCAGCGAAACAGGAAGAAAGCTGTGGATACTCATTTTCTGCGCAGAATCCCCCAATGAAAACTCTGCAAAATCCTGCGCTGTGCCTGCATGTTCCGTATTTGCATTGATAGCAATAATGCCGCACGGCTGGTACATAGGATAAAGGCTGTACCCTGCCGCTCCATTTTCCTGTTCCGTAGCCAAAGCAGCCAAATCCGCTGCACCCAAAACCATGCCTGCCGATACTTTCACTTTATCACTGTAATGAAGTTCTACCGTACCCGGAAGAATTGTATATGTGAGAGAATCTTCCTCTAACACGGCAGAATCAGACATTCCAGCCAGCTTCCCGCAAATGTCCATATAGGCTTTCAGGGCTCCGCTGCCTGCTGCCCCATCCTGAACAATCTGGTTCGCATAAGCATCATATAAAAACTGGGCATACTGGGAATATACGTTGTACCTATAAGTGTATTCATACCCATCCAGCCCCGCCTGATCCGCATTTGAAAGAATCCACTGGCACAAATCCGCTGGGGATGCAAGCCCAGAAGCCATGCCTGCCGGCTCCTGCACAGCATAGAGCCAAAAGCCAACCGGGACTGCATATAGCTTGTTTTCTTTTTGGTAAGTTTCTATGATATTTTTAAAATACTTATCTTCTGGCCGTCCCATCTCAATGGGGAGCAGCAATTCCGTGTCTGCATACCGCTCCACGGAAAGGCCGTCCATAACGATAATATCCGGCCCTTCCCCAGCCAATAACTCTGTATTCAATTGCTTGATGACGTCCGTCCGGGCCAAAGACGCTTCGCCTTCCATCCCAACCTGGACCTCTACTTTTAGTTCCGGATGCTCCTGCTGATAAAGCATCGCTATTTGTGCAATATCTGCATTTTTTTCCAAGCTATAGATTGTAAAAACATCTTTTTCTGTTTCTTTTTCTTCTTCTATCCGCTGCAGGCTGGTTTTTCCTGTTGCTGTCACGCCCACATAATATATATTGCCTTTCCCCTTGCACATTGGCAGCATCCCATTGAAAGGCTGCCCAAGATTTACTATGTCCGGGATAGACAAAGCCTGTACGGCCTCTCCCTCCCTATATTCGTAAATTGCCTCTGTTGTGGCGCATACGATAGTATCCTGATACACGTCCATAGGCGGGAACACAGTGCTATCGTTTTTTCATACATAGCGGCAATAAATTCCTGTAGGCTCTTTTCCGCCTCCTGCTCTTCCAACGTTTCTGCATCCAAACAGTAGGCAAGCTCTTTTCCATATACGAAAAACTGCTCCTGCATGGGTAAAAATGCAACGGAGAACGGGTCATAGGATAGGCTTTTTACCGCTTTCTGCCCCTCTATATCATACAATACACACTGTTTCTCGCCTGCCAGTGAAATAATATGGCCATTCACAAAACTGATATTCCACAATGCCCCATCTCCAAGCTGGGCAAATGCCTCGCCTGCCTCCAACTCCTCGCAGGCGTTTTCTGTCATCTTGTATAACCGGTAAGCATACGCATCCTCTGCCTCATCCTCATGTTCTGCAAATGCGGCAAATGCTTCTATCCCTCCTTCCCCAATCCGCAGGGCTCCGGCCAAAAGCTCGCTGCCATCCCTTACTGCTTCTGGCTGGTACAAAAGCTCTTCCCATGTATTGCCCCGGTCCTGGCTCTTCCATGCAATGACAGGCGCATCTTTCCCAACGCCTTTCGAAGCATTATCTGTAAAGGCAAAAAGATTACCGTCACCGTCTTCTAAAAGATCATAATAGTAAGCGCCTTCTATACTGGCGGAAGAGGATGTCCCCTTTCCGTTTTCCAACGCCCCTGTGTGTTCCTCTCCTGCGGATGTATGTTCTTTTTGCTGCCCATTACTGCCAGGATTGCCGCAGCCGGAATCACAAATGCACATCCAGAACACACTAAGAAACACTATTCCAATATAAATCCTTCTTTTCATTCCTCACTCCCCCTATCTGTAATAATTTTTAAGAACAATAAATTTGGGGAGATTAGTCCTTTATGCAAAACAGCCACAACTATCACCCGTCCATCTTTTAATTATACACACAAAACCTTAACATGAATTTTCTTTATCACATACTATATTTTCCGTAAAACCTAATCTCCCTGCGCCGTACGATCGGCATCTTCCTGCCATTTCATCCATAGGGCGGGCCGGACTGCATACTTCATGCTTTTTGCATCCTCCTCCACATTGATTTTTCCATAAGGCGAAACAACAAACTGCCCATGCTTGTCAGCATATCCCCGGTACCCAGCGCCTAACCACCAGCCGCAGGCATCGTGATAGGTGTCTATCCCAGGGCTGCTTTTTGCATATTCTGTTGGATAACAAAGCCCATCCTCTTTCCCTTCCACTGCGATTTCGGCTGAAATATAATGGCACGTTTCTGTATAGCTAAGTAAAAATATATTGTCTTCTGTTTCCCTTTCAAAATAGCTGTAGTCCCCTCCTGCAGCACGTGAGTTATATTCCGGGAATCCTTCCGATGTGGATGGTACGATTTTTTTCTTTTCTGCATCTGTAAATGCACTCTCATAAAAATCCCCATTTAACCATTGGCGTAAGGAACACTCTTCCCAGCTAATGTCGGAAGATGCATTTTCATGGTACGGCTTTACATCCAACCCATATTCACTCAGCAGCAGCACATTCCCATCCTTTACATCAAGGACGCGCCACTCAATATCCTCCCCCTGATAGTTTCCAAAATCCATGTGCTCCCCTGCTTTTACTGGGACAGCCACACTATCTTCAGAGGACGCGCCGCAGCCGGAACTGCAAATGCACATCCATACTATGCTAATAAATACCAATCCGTAAGAAAGCTTTTTTCCCATTCCTCTATCCCCTTCTTAACTTATATTTTCAAGGGAAACCATCCCCTGAAAACATAACACAGTAACTTAGTTCATTTTTACTATAATTTTACATAAAATATGTTTTTTTAATTGTAATACTTGGATAGTAATATGTCAATTATTTTTGTAGTAAGGCAAAAAAATAGTTTTAGCACTCTCGCCCACTTCCCCAAAAGGATACCACAGGTTCAGGACATGGCAAGATACTGCGCTAAAAGCGGCCCTTCTTGCAGAAAACGGATGGAAAAAATGTGCCTAACAAAAAACTACAGAGAAGGCATCCCGCAGGGCGCAAAAGCAGCCCCTATGGGCAAAATCCTAATTTTACCCATAGGGGCTTTCCTATGCTCCTTAAAACTGCGCCGTCCTCCTTTGGATGTATGTTTCAAAACAAAAGCTGCTTCAGGATTTCCTCTGTATTCCTCCTGCCATAATTATCCTGCTCATTGCAGAGTCACCGTCTACAACGCGCCCAGCCCTTAAGTCCGCAATGCCTTTCAGGACCTCTTTTGCTTCATACATTTCCTGCATTGTCCATTCAAAGTATTCTATATCCATTCTTTGTCACGAAAACCGAGCCATTTTCCCCGGAACAGAGCCGTTCGGCTTCAGCTGTATTTTTCAAATCCCGCATTGGGATAATCTGCATACGATACCTCCTTCTGTTACTCTTATATGGAACAAAGTGGGCAAGCCCACTTCAACTCCCCGAACCCCTCAATCCCCCGGGGCTTGGACATTTTGCGCGCCGAGCACGGTCGCCTTAACGACATAATACCCTTCGTGCGAGTGCGCCTCCTGCCCGGAGGGCTTTCTCTTATAGGAAAGCCATAGACTTTAGCACTTCACAGTGGCACGGTCTTTCCTATAAGAGAAAATAAAACCATGTGCCAAGCCAAGTCCTGCTGCCTTCAAATCCCTAAAAATTCCTCATAAATCCCGCAAATCTCCGCTGCCCGGGCTGCATCCGGCATTTCACAGAAAATCCGGAGCAAAGGTTCTGTGCCGGAGAACCGGGCAATGACCCAGCCGCCGTTTTTAAAGTAAACCTTGCTGCCGTCTAGATAGGAAACATGGCTGTTTTCTATTTTTCCTCTTGCTTTCTCTATGGTCTTTTTATAAGCACATTTTTTCAGGTGTTCTCCCTCTGAAAAATACAGGCTGACATCTTCCAGCAGATTTCCTTGGTTTGCCTTTAGCACCAATACATAATCGCCTGTTTCTGACGGATTTTCTTCCACACGTTTCTGCCCCAGGCAGAACCCTTTCCCATCTACCGCGCTGACGATATGGTTGGCCTTCTGGTTTTTACTGCCATTTCCCCTCTGCGTTTTCCCGTCAATCGCAAGCAGTCTTTTTATTTTACTTCCCTCATCACTGTTTAACATCTCATCCCACTGTTTCTGGAAATTTTCTAGAAATTCCGGCGGCACCATTGCGAAGACCCTTTGAATCGTATCATGGGAAGGTATCCCGTTTGACAGTTCCAGATAATTGCGCAAGAACTTTTCGTGTTCCTTCCCGAATACTTCCATCTCTACCCAGCCGTCTGCATTGGCAAGTGTTGCAAAAAAGACAAGCATGATAATGTCCATCATCTTATGCAGAACCTTTTTTCCTGTCTTATATCTGTCACTGTACTTGCATAATCTAAAAGTGCTTTCATAAACAAATCCATCCTTTTTTCTTTAATTATACCAGAAAATGGATGCCTTGTTCATAATTTATTCATTCATGCGTTTGCCGTGTATAAATCTATGGCTTTTTTGTGTATTTTTGTAACTATTTTATAGTACTTCGCCTTGGTATGTGATATATTTTTCCCTTACATACGGATACCTTACTTTTGGCACTGCCAGTTCATCTTCGTTTTCCAATATTACTTTATATCTGGCAACATCCCGGATGTGTTTTAAATTTACTAAATAACTTTGATGGATACGGACGAAACTATCTTCCGGAAGGCTGGCTTCTAATGTATTTAATGTTCCATACAAGGTATATACTTTCATGGAGCCCTCCATAACATGGAACTCAAGTTTATGCAGCTTGCTCTCAATGTACAGCAGCCTATCCAGCAGCACTTCTTTTGCCCCTTCCTGAAAATTAAACTTTCTTTTTTCCACGGAACAGCCTACCTTATCCATGACGGCATCCATACATTCCCTAAGGTTATCTTTAAAATCAGCGTTGTTTTTTAACAAATACCTTATGATACTGAAACGATACCCCTCTAACAAATAATTTGCATGTTCTGTTACAAATACAATAGGCACTTCCTTGCTTACCTCCCTGATTTTTTTAGCTACAGTAATGCCATCCATCTTCTCCATATGGATATCTAAAAATATAGCTGAATACTGCACTGCCCCAATCCCCAGTTCCAGCAACGCTTCACCAGCATGATAGGTATCTATTTCAAACTTAAAACGATTTTCCTTTAAATAGGCAGATATCAACCCTTTCAATTTTTCTGCAAAAAAACAATCATCATCACATACTGCAATCCTGAACATTTTTTCTCCCCCTTCCTTTGCATATATACTAACGGTCCGTCCCCGCTATTCGATGGCTCTTCTGTTTTATATTTGGTCATATCCCAATAAAATCTTTAATTTTTCCACTTTCACAGTAAAAAAACACTTTATTATTATTATTATTATATATGTTTTTTGTATTTTCGTCAATAAATTTACAGAAAATGGCATAGGACTGCCGTAAAATACGAAGTTCCTACAACATATAGTATAAATCTTTCATATACTATAAAAAATGCGGAAGATTTCTGTATTTTGCAACAGCCCCATGCCATCTATTTACGAGCCAAAAACGTGCGGCCTATCCATGATTAGGAAAACAGCTTTTTTGTATTCTCCCTGAAATGTTCATTTTTATTTAAAATGCTTAAAAGTACTTCAACTGCGCTTTCTTTCTTGCCTTCCCTCTTTTGGAATAACGCCAAAAATTCTTTCTTGGCCGATTTCATGATAGATATGGCAGTATCTTGGTAGGCCTTGCCCAAATAACTATAATCTTCCTGCCCCGTTTCCTGATTTTGCTGCTTTTTCTTTTCATCAAACCACGCAGCGCCCCCATTCCCATATATTTTATTCGTCTGCTGGCATGTAATATACCCTTCTACCATTGCCATACATCTCCCAAATGCTTTATCCAACCCGGCTAAATCTTCTTCCAGAGTAATTGAGCGTTCCCCGGACAGCTGATATTCTACTTGCCGGTTTCCACTTTTATGTTCCTTGACAATCCTATCATAAAGGGTTTCATAGGCATCCATAATGGATTTCATCAAACCTTCCACGTCATCATTTCCATTCCCTTCCCTCCAAGGCCGCGCGCTCCTTATTTCCTGCATTGCCCAGAAGTGCTCCATTTCAATTTCATTCGTGCTTACCGGGTAAAGTTCTATATTATCTGGCTCCGTTTCCAGCCTGCTGTATAATTCCCGTAACGCCTCTATCCCTTCGCTTGATATTGATAAATAATCTGCCGCATTTCTAATCGGGTTTTGTGCATCCATGTTTTTAGGTACTGTGCACCTTTCCTCTGCATTTAGCAGATGATAGCTGCGATAATGGAACGCCTGCTGAATCCTCATAATAATCACCCATTCCTTTCATTCCACTTAGGCACAAACAGCGATGAAAAACTTATTTTCCACAGTAGCCGCCCCTTACCAACTAAGCGGTTCCTCCCCATCAAAATATGGGTAATAATGCTTTGTGGAACTGCTATAAGGCCTTGTAAATAACATGCTGTTTGAGCCGGTTGCATAATCATAAAAATAATTAATATTTTGGATATCCACCAACTTTCCTGTATTTGGATTTATAAACACTGTCGTAAAATTGAAATCTTTGTACATGTTGTTTTTGGCATATGCCCCGCTGCAGATGCAATGCACTTTATAAAACTTCTCAGAATTTACAGAATATAGTGACAGCTCCAGCACGTTCCCTGCTGGCCCAACGCCCTTAGTCCCGCTGATATAATTTACTGTATTCGGCATTACCATCCCATAATATGACGTTTCTTCTGCATCCTCAAACATAAACTGGTTCTGGTAAATTTTCGCGCGCAAGTTAGAACTGTTACGCATCGTAATATCATATTTCTGCGTCCCAGCAGAAGTAGATGCATCCACATGGTAATCATAATTTATATCTATCGGATTCCCATTTACATACATATTATTTCCATTTGCATCAGATTGGAAAACAATTTTTGCCTTCTCATTCACTGTAAAATAGAAAGAACCTGCATCATCTGCTATATTTGCAATTATATTTGCCGTAACCTTATACTCCTGATCTGCACTATAAGTCCCATCCTTACTATAAACTGCAAAATAATATGTTCCATCATTAAACTGATATATCCCATCTTTTTCGGAAACTTTATAAACCTTTTTGGAATTATCGGCCGCCAATATACCAAATTTATAATTTCCCAAATTTTCTGTAATACGCATTATCACAGGGGATGACAAAGTAAATCTATAATAATCTATGTCATATGGAGTATCAATTACTCCTGCAATTTTCTCATTTATATCTATCTCTGTTGCATTGCTGATTGTGTCATTGCTTTCATTCCCTATGTCCTGAGTTGCATAAAATGCAAATCCATATTGCCCGTTTCCTTCATATGCACTAATTGCAAAATAATAAATACCAGTATCAAGTACATCTGTATAATATTCATAATTCCCAAGCCCGGTTCTTGAACTTCCTCCTATCAGGTTAAGTTCATAAGTTTCCTCATCTAGCCTGAATACATACAAGTCTGCATCTACCTGCGAAACTGTTTCCAACATAATAGACACTTTACTGGCTTGTTCCAATATGAATCCATACCACCTCATTTCTTTTTCCTGCGCCAAAGTTCCCTGCACAATATTTTCATGTTCTACAAGATATGCATTATTAGGGTCTGTATTTTCTGGACTCTCTTGCTCCGCATAAAAAACTGCACCATTCGGCAAATTTGTAACATCCTCTGTTTTCCCAGCATATTCCCTATCCATCGTATTTGAAATATAAGTTTCATTGCCATCTTCTGTTTGCACCACATTTTCATATGCTTCACTTATATCGTGAACCCTTGTATCCCTTTTAAAAGCTTCTTCCGGAATATCCGCTTCTGCCTCCTTTGAAACCTCCGAATCCAATTTCTGGGCATCTGCCAACAATGGCGGGCAAACCAAGCATATTCCCAAACATATTGGCATTAATCTTTTCCATATTTTTTTCTTCATAAAATATTCCACCTTCCTTATCTTTGATATTGTTGGACGGCTAACAACCATTTAAAGAATACCATAGCTTCAGAAAATGGCAATATGCTGTGCAGAAAACGGCTCTTTCTTGCAGAAAATGGCTTAAAATTATGTTTACACAGATACAGAATGTACAGGGAGGGACTTCCTCTCCCATGTAAGGCAAACCACTTTCATTTCCGCGCTTTTTGCATGGAATCCCTCCCAAATTGTATTGCCCTTAAGACAATGCAACACAAAAATCCGACCACTTTGTAGGTATGAAATCTTCCGGCGCTTTCCTATGGAAATAAAGGAATATACCTAAGATTGCAATGATTCCCTGCATACATGCAAGGCCGCAAGATACTGTGCCAAAAGCGGCTCTTTTTGCAGAAAACGGCTGGAAAAAATGTGCCTAACAAAAAACTACCGGGAAGGCATCCCGCAGGGCGCAAAAGCAGCCCCTATGGGCAAAATCCTAATTTTACCCAAGGGGCTGTTCCTATGCTCCTTAAAACTGCACTGTCCTGCTTTGGCTGTATGTTTCAAAACAAAAGCTGATTCAGGATTTCCTCTGTATTCCGCCTGCCATAAATGGCTCTCCTGAAAGATTGGCTTTTTCGTTAACTTTTCAGGCATATTTCCTACTATTCCATGCCATTAATTCCGCATATTTTCCATAATTATTTTGAGTTTCAGAACAAACAGGTATCATAGGGGCATCATGTGGCATCATTCACTTTTGCACTCCAAATGTACGATACAACCAGGCTTTACTATCAACCAACATATGCAAAATCCTAACTATGTAAATGGTGCCCTCCTCTATCACATAATAAATATTATAATTGCGATAATAATCTTTTCGGACACCCAATCTAGCAAGCAACTCATCTTCATCCAATTCATTCCTCTCTGGAAAGTTTACCAAAGAATTTATCTTTGCACGGATCCCACTTACCGTATTTTCAGCGGCAGATGGATTTTTCAACTCATGGGCAATATAATCGCCAGCATTTTCTAAATCTTCCTCCGCCAACTCTGTAATCCTAATTTGATATTGCCTCATCTTTGTATTTCTTCTCCAATCTGCCACACACAGTATTAAAATCTTTTGTCTTTCCCTCTTTTATTTGTTCCAACCCAGCCATTACAAGCTCTCGAACTTCTTTTTTCTGTTCGTCCAAAGCTCTCTGGTAATCTTCTTTTAATGCCACAGCCATAAAATCAATCCTTCCTACACAAAACCACCGTCTACAACGCGCCCAACCCTTAAGTCCGCAATGCCTTTCAGGACCTCTTTTGCTTCATACATTTCCTGCATTGTCCGTTCAAAGTATTCTATATCCATTCTTTGTCACGAAAACCGGGCCATTTTCCCCGGAACAGAGCCGTTCGGCTTCAGCTGTATTTTTCAAATCCCTAAAAATTCCTCATAAATCCCGCAAATCTCCGCTGCCCGGGCTGCATCCGGCATTTCACAGAAAATCCGGAGCAAAGGTTCTGTGCCGGAGAACCGGGCAATGACCCAGCCGCCGTTTTTAAAGTAGACCTTGCTGCCGTCTAGATAAGAAACATGGTCGATTTCCTCGGAAAGAGCCGGAAGGAGCCTGTCTTCTAAAAGGAGCCGCTTCATTTCCTCTTTCTTTTCCGGCGTAAATTTGTAGTCCCGCTCCTCCATATGGATGGCGCCGCACTCCTCCCGGATGTTTTCCATAATCTGGGACAGCTTTTTCCCAGTCACGGCAATCATTTCTACAAGGAGGGCTGCTGCATAAATGCCGTCCTTGCCGTTGATATGCCCATGGACTGTAAGGCCCCCGGAGGATTCCCCGCCGATAATTGCCCCGGTTTCCTTCATCTTGGCGGAAATATGTTTAAACCCTACTGGGACCTCGTAGCAATCCTGCCCAAACTGCTTGGCTACCTTGTCCAGCATATGGGTCGTGGCGATGTTGCGCACCACAGGCCCCTTCCAGCCCTTGTATTTCACAAGGTAGTAGTAGAGCAGCACCAAAATATCATTGGGATGCAGGAAATTCCCTTTGTCGTCAATGACTCCAATCCGGTCTGCGTCCCCGTCCGTGGCAATCCCAATGTCAAATTGCTTTTCCGCCACATAATTCTGCAGGGAATGTAAGGTAGCTGCAGAAGGCGCAGGGAGCTTGCCGCCAAACAGCGTGTCGTGCCTGTCGTGGATGGTTGCCACCTCGCAGCGGGCAGTCATTAAAATGACTTTCAGGGAAGTTTCGCTGACCCCGTACATGGGGTCTAAGGCCACCTTCAGGCTGGCGTCCCGGATAGCTTTCATGTCCACAGAAGCAATGATATTGTCCAAATATTCATTTAAAGGGTAAATTTCTTCGATATAGCCTTCCTGTTTCCCTGCCTCATAGGCCATCTCTGCCACTTCCCCTGGCCTTATAGCCTCCATATGCCGCTCCAAATCCTTGGTGTGTGCTTCGTCCGCATCCCTGCCCCCGGCGGTAAAGACCTTAATCCCATTGTAAATGGCCGGGTTGTGGCTGGCAGTCACCATCATCCCATAGGGGAACCCATGCTCCATCACATAAAACATCACCAACGGCGTGGGGGAGGATTTATTGATTAAATGCACTTTGATATGGGCTGCCGCAAATACCATGGCTGCCCACTGCATGGCTTCTTTGGAAAGGAACCTCCGGTCGTAGCCCATGACAATCCCTTGTCCTGCTACGCCTTCTTCCTTCATTTTATTCACCATGCCCTGCGCTAAAAGCTGTATGTTCTCTTTTGTAAACCCATCCCCAATAACGGCCCTCCAGCCGCCTGTCCCAAATTTTACCATATCCTTCTCCTCTTTTCCCAATGCCGCTTCTGTAAGCTGCCAAAATAATTTCTTCTCTATGCCGTGCACCCTTGATTTTTCCCGTGTGCAACCCTATAATAAAGTATACCAAAAAACGCCATAAAAAGAAAGGATTTTAAACGATGAAAATACTGAAACAAATCGGGCGCGTCCTCTTTTGCCTGCTGCCTGCGCTGCTGGCCCTGGCTATCCAATTCCTTGTGGTTTTGGCTGGGTTTGTCCTTAAAATTGTAATCCTTGTCAGCAAAGACCCAAGCCTTGTAAGCCGCATCGCCTCCCCGGATTTTATTTACGGGCTTTTGGGGGACAGCCAATTCCTTATGCTGCTGTCTGCCATTTACGGGATAGTGTCTGCCCTTGTGCTGGGGTTCTGGTACTGGAAACGGTTTGTGCCCAAAAAAAAGCCCCGCCGGGAGCTTTCTGATATTTTAAACCCCGGCATGTTCCTTGGGCTGGTGTTCCTAATGGTGGGGATGCAGTATATTTCCACATATTTAATCGCCATCATGGCCGCCATCAACCCTTCCTGGCTCCTTGCCTATGAAAACCTGATGGAAAACGCCGGGTTTGGGAACGTGACTTTTGTCCTTGCGCTGTATTCCGTGCTGGTGGCGCCTATCAGCGAAGAATTGATTTTCCGGGGCGTCACTTTGCGGTATGCGGCCAAAGCCATGCCTTTTTTCCTTGCAAATATTTTCCAAGCCTTCCTGTTCGGCCTGTTCCATGGGAATGTGGTGCAAGGGGCGTATGCCTTTGTAGTGGGGCTGTTCTGCGGGTATGTGTGCATGAAAGGGGGCAGCATTTATCTGTCTATCCTGTTCCATATGCTGTTTAACCTGTGGGGGACTTTTGCTTCGGATTTCCTTTCCTACACGGGGGATTCAATGTTTGCCCATGCTGGGATTTTTGCGGGGGCTGTATGTGCGGCGGCGCTTGGGGTGTTCCTGTACCAAAAGGGGGCTGGGAAACGGTCGTTGTACTGACATACTGACGGCCAGCGAATGGTGGATTTTGCTGCAAAACAAAAAATACCATAATCCCATCATTTCCGTTCCTCCCTTATGGCAGGCTTACATCTGGAACACTTGGATTTGGCTTTCTAAGTGCCCTGCTAGATTTTTCAGGAATACGGCTTTCTCTGTCATTTTTTCCATCTGGAGGTTCAGCTCTTCGGTGGAGGCGGTGGTTTCTTCCGTTGCTGCTGCATTTTCCTCTGAAATGGCAGACAGGGAGGAAACTACCTGCAAAATCTGCCCCCGCGTGCCATCCAGCACCTCGGACTGTTTCCGGATCCCATTGATTTGCTGTAAGGATTCCTGAATCCCCGTGCAGACCTCCTGAAAGCATTTCCCGGTTTCCAGTAATTTCTGTTTCTGCCCTTCCACAATCTGAACGACTTCGTCCATGGTACTGACTGCCGTTTTTGCATCCTCTGCCAACATTTCTATAATCCGTTCAATTTGCTTTGCCGATGCGCTGGACTGGTCGGAAAGCTTCTGGATCTGCGTGGCGACAATGGCAAAGCCTTTCCCCTGTTCCCCAGCCCGTGCCGCCTCAATGGCTGCGTTTAGGGAGAGCAGGTTTGTTTCTTCTGCAATTTCCGTAATCATGCCCACGGCCTTCCCAATCTCCCCGGCAGAATCATTGGTATTCTTCGTCTGCTTCTCAATCACTTTTATGACTTTGCTGGTCCTGCTGCTGTAGTCGCTTAATTCTTGGATGGCCCGGGCGGCTTCTTCCCCGGTTCTGCCCATCGCGGAGGAACGTTCTGACAATTCATGGATTTCTGCTGCAATTTTCCCTATCATCTGCCCCATCTGCTCCACATGCCCCATGGCGCTCCCTGTTTCTTCTGCTTGGGACGCTGCGCCTTTGGCCACCTCCCCTATCGCCTTCCCTACTTCCCCGGAGCTTTGGTTTGTCAGGACTGCCGTATGCTCTAAATCCTCTGCAGACTCCTTTAAGGTATCAGCAGACTGCTGGATATTTATTATGATTTCCTGCAAGGAACCGCGGAGTTTCCCGATTCCGCCCAGCATATCGCCGATTTCATCGTTGCGGTTTTGGTACTTTTGGATTTTGGCCCCCTGCCCGGACAAGTCCCCTTCCGCCACTTTCCCAAAGAGTTCCATGGCATGCTTCAATGCCCGCACAATGGTAACAGTCATGCAAAAGGTAGCAAGGATTGCCGCCCCTATTACAAATGCGCTGATGGCTGTCATCCGGATTCCTTCACTAGCTAAGAGCTGCTCTACAGATTCCGTCCGTTTTCCAGTAAAAATCATGCCTGCAACGGTCCCATCCCCATTTTTCACCGGCATATAGCAGCCATAATAGGGATGCCCGCCAATCAAAATTTTTTCTGAAAAATATTCCTCGCCGTCCTCCAAGACGCTTTTTAAAATCTTCTTATCTGCCTGCAAATCCAGAAGCCGCCCGCCGTCCTCTGCTTGGATGGAGGTAACGACCTGCCGCTCCCCGAAAAAGAGGGAGGCGTCTATCCCGGACTCTTCCCGCATTTTGTCCATTAAACTATAATTCCCGCTTACCACAAACGTGCCTTTTATCACATTCCCGGACTCCAGTTCCCGGAACTCCCCCTGCCCGGCGGCATCGTAGGCTCCCTGTATGGCTACTGCTGCACTTTTGAGGCCATCGTGCACCTCATCCTTCATATTTTCCCTTAAGGTGTGCTGGCCGTATATGGTTAAAATAATCCCTAAGCACACCACCGGCAGGACAGACATGCCTACCAGCCGGGCTTTGATGCCAAGCCGGGCCTGCCGTTTTGCCGTTCTCCCTTTTTTTTCCTGCTGTTTGGCCTGCCGCCTGTTTGGTTTTTCACGTTCTTCCATGGCTTACCTCCCGTTCCTTTTAGGG
Organism: uncultured Lachnospiraceae bacterium; assembly: GCA_910580195.1. Taxonomy (GTDB): domain Bacteria; phylum Bacillota; class Clostridia; order Lachnospirales; family Lachnospiraceae; genus Petralouisia. Next base: position 40,924 of record CAJTWA010000027.1, on the reverse strand, counting down.
ATTTCCTTCCCTTTTCCTTCCTAGCTTGCTTGTTCCTTAGGCTTTCCTTCCCTTTTCCTTCCTAGCTTACTTATTCTTTATGCCTTCCTCCCCTTTTCCTTCATGGCTTGCTTGCTCCTTAGGCTTGCTTGTTCCTTAGACTTGCTTTCACGGCTTTCTTGCCCCCTTATGCTTTTTTCCTGCTGCCTATTCTTCCGAAGCTTTCCTTTTCCTTGCCTCCTGTTCGCACCATGCAAGGCAGTCCCCATATCCGTTTGCCATTGCTGCTGCCTGCATGGCAGATACCTTCTGCTGGAATTCCTCTTCTGTCTTGGCATAGATGGCGTCCCAAGAGCCTTCCCGGATGATTTCCGTCACTTTTGCCCACTGTTCCCCCAGTTCTTCCGGCTTGGGGCTGGCTGTGTAAGAATTGGGCTTTGAAACCGTATAGGCAAAGCCTGACAAGTACTCACGGATGGAATTTACCTGATTTTCCTCCCTCCATGACTGCTCCACAGCACTGGCTTCCCGCTCCATCACATTCGGCCAGTACTGGTAATTGAAGGTCTGGCCGTTGGATGCTTCATTGGCAGTATTCAGCGTCCAAGTGGTGTTGTTAAACTGGGGCACGCCTTCTGCCCAAGTCCCTTCATAGCCAGAGCCCTCCGGCATTGTTACGTCTTCCCCGGTCTGTGCCCGGTACCCTAAGTCCATCATGCAGGAATTCCCTTCCAAGTCATAATCCCAGCAGACTCCCTTGGGGCCGTATTCTGTGGTAAGCCGCCCTTCTGGGGTGCACATCCAGTCCAAAATTGCCATGGCAAGCTGGGGATGCCTGCATTTTGCGCCGATGGCCCAGAGCCGGTTCCCTCCATTTTCATTGAGCCCATATACCAAGGTATTCTGGTTTTTTGCTGCTAAGGGGAGCATGATTTTCCCATCTGCCGTATGGTTTACGGTATTGTACAAAGGCGCGGCCATCCAGCCGAAAATGCAGAAAAATGCCCTTCCATTTTTATAATCTTCTAAGCAGCTTTCCTGCCCTTGGGTGCGGGAATCCGGGGCCAGCAAGCCGTTTTTGTACAGCTCATGGTAGAAATGCAAGGCCCGCAGGTAGTAACCGCCTTCCTCCAAGCATCCCTGAAAGCTGCCGTCTGCTGCACAGTAGAGGCCAATGCCCAGTTCATCCACGCCGAAAAAATTTGTACAGGTGGACTTGGCAAACATCATCATGTCCCCATCCCAGTCCGGGAACAGGGAAACGCCATAAGTTTCTTCCCCAGTGTCAGAAACCGGGCATATTTCCTTCATCTGCCTAAGCACCCCTACATAGTCCTCTAATTCTGTTACCTTGGGGCTCCCAACCTGCTGGTACAAATCCCAGCGGATATCCGGATGGTAATCAAAATCCCCGAATTCTCCCCCTGCCGCGGCCACATCATAGCCAAAACCATAAATATGGCCGCCGGAATTCCTGCGGTTTTTCTCAAGGGCTTTTGCCATATGCCCTTGTATGTACGGCCCATAAGTTTCTAAAAGCCCATCCTGCTCCCAGTCCAGCAGCAGCCCTTTTTCAATGGCTGAATGGTACTGGTCGGAATCCGTCCCAAATACCACAATGTCGCCTAGATTCCCTTCCCGTTCTTTCTGTTCGTAAAAATCCTCTGTGCCGTCGTATATAAAATTCAGCTTAACGTGGAATTTCTCAAGCATCAGCTTGGCAAACCAGCCTTCCTGCTCCCCGGAAAAGCCGGAAAGCTGGGAATAAACATCCAGCGTGACGGTTTCTTCTTGGGCCTGCGCACCCTGCCCTTCTGGCTTCTGTACCTCTTTTCCACCTTGAGCCTTTTTGCGCCCCTCCCCGCTTTCCACGCTGTTTTTCCCTGCTGCCTTTGCCTGCCCCGCTTTGCCTGCCCCTTGTTCCACTGCTGCCGTCCCTTGCCCCGCTTTGCCTGCCCCTTGGCATCCTGCCAGAAGGAACAGGGCGCAGAAAAATACTGTGAAAGCCAAAGCTCCCACAGTATGGGCAGCCATACAGGCTGCTTTCTGGCAGGGTGCGGTAGGCTTCGGATACGTTCTGCCTGCACGTTTCTTCATTTTCTGCCTCCTTCTTATTGCGCCAGTCCTAGGTAAATCTTCCGGGAGGACGTCCCTATGCAGTATTTGCAGGGCTTACCGGGGCTGCTTTCTAACTGGAACTTCACTTCCTGCTCTTCCCCCGGTTCTAGGAATATTTTTTCAAACCCGGCTAGTTCTTGGAACAGCTCCCCGTTTTCTTCCCTCCGGTAAAGCTGCAGCGTTTCCCCGCCGTAGCGGTTGCCTGTATTTTTCAGGAAACAGCGGATTTGGTTCTTTTCCTTGTCCCATGCCATGTCCCGGCAGGCAAAGGACGTATAGGAAAGGCCGTGCCCAAAGCAGAATTCCGGCTCCACTTGGAATTTGTCATTGTAGCGGTAGCCTACATATTTCCCTTCCTTATAAGCAACCGTTTTCCCGCCCGGGAATTCCCCTAAGGCATGGGCGGAGCAGTCCTTATGGGTCTTATAGAAGGTTTCCGGGAGTTTCCCGGAAGGGTTGGTTTCCCCCAGTAATACCTCCGCCAAGGCGCTGCCCCCTTCCATACCTGCATACCAGCACCAGACAAGGGATTTTGCCTTGGAAATCCAGCTTCCCATTTCTACGGGGCTCCCGCCCATTAACACCACTATGGTTTCCGGGTTCGCCCCAAGGAGCTCCCTAAGGAGCTGGTCCTGCCCATACGGCAGCTTCATGTCGGGGCGGTCGTTGCCTTCGCAGTCCTGCCCATGGTCCAGCCCTCCTACATAGATGACGGTTTCGTATTCCCCGGCAAGGCGGACGGCTTCTTCCCTAAGCTGCTGGCGTTTCCTTGCCAGCCCTATGCTTTCTGCCCCGGCTGTGCCTACGGAGCCGCCCCCATGCTCCAAGCTGGTTTCTTGCCAGTTTGTGCTGCCTGTTTCTGGCTGTTCTTCCCGGCAGTAGCCCTTGGCATAATCTACCTGCACGTTTCCGCCCAGATGGGTTTTTAAGCCCATCAGCGGGGTGATTTCATACAATGCCTTAATCTCTGCGCTGCCGCCCCCGTTGGAATGGATCCTGTCGGCATTTTCCCCTATTACTAGGATTTTCTTGAGTTTTTCTTTTTTCAGGGGAAGGGGCTGCCCTTCATTTTTCAAGAGCACTACGGACTGCCTTGCCACGTCCAAGGCTTTCTGCCTGTGCCCCGGGGTGTTGTAGCTGCCGCTTTTGCGTTCCCCGCCCAGCATGTGCAGCTTCACCATCAGCTTTAAGATGCGCAGGACTTTTTCATCAATTACTTCCTCGCTGATTTCCCCGGACTTAATTTTTTCCTTCAAGGGCTCTGCCAGAAAATAATCGTCAAAGTCGTTTGTCACGGACATTTCTATGTCAAGCTGGGATTCTGCTGCAAGTTTTGTGTCATGGACGCCGCCCCAGTCAGAAATGGCTACGCCGTCATAGCCCCATTCGTCCCGGAGGATTTTCTTCAGCAGGAAACTGCTTTGGCAGCAATGCTCGCCGTACACCTTGTTGTAGGCGCCCATGATTGTGTAGGCACCGCCTTTTTCTATGGCGTAACGGAAGGCCGGGAGGTAAATGTCCCGGAGCGCCTCTTCCTCAATTTCCACGTCCACCCACAGCCGTTCGGTTTCTTGGTTATTGGCGGCAAAATGCTTGACGCATGCAGCCACGTCCCACTGCTGGATGCCCCGGATTAAGGGCGCTGCCAGTTCTTTGGTAAGGTATGGGTCTTCGCTGAAATATTCAAAATTCCTGCCGCACAGGGGGCTCCGTTTGATATTGATGCCGGGGGCTAAAATCACGTCCTTGCCCCGCCCCCTTGCTTCTTCCCCAAGGACGCTGCCCAGCGTGAAGGCCAGTTCCCGGTTCCATGTGGCAGCCAAGGCGCTGTTGCAGGGCAGGTATGTGACATAATCATCACTGCCGCCCGTAGGCTGCCAGCTATCGGGGGCAAATTCCTGCCGGACGCCCATAGGCCCGTCTGACATAACAAGCGGCGGGATATTCAGCCGCGGGACGGGGGCGGTGGAAAATAGCTGGGCGCCGTGGATCATGCCGATTTTTTCTTCTATGGTTAAATTTTTTAAGATTTCTTCTGGGTGTTTTTGCATGGTGGTTTGATGTCCTTTCTTTGTCGGGCAGGGCCTATGCGGCCCTGATTGTTTTTGGCGCTAAGCTAGTACTCCATCCGGATGGAGTACTAGTGAGTTTGCCTATCATCCAGCCAATACACTAGAACAGGACGGTTTCCTGTTTTCCCGGTAAAACCGTGAGGATGGTATTTTGCCCATCAGCCATGAGCTCCCCGCTCGATGCGCTCTGGAAGGAACGCCCTATAAACTGGATTTGGCAGCCATGGGCTGTGTTTGCATAACAGCGGAGTTTGCCTTCTTTTTCTTCTGTTTCCACTTCTGCAATGAGTTCCCTCCCTTGGTATACCTTCGCTTGGGCATGGGCCTTGAGGGAGTATGCTTTGAAGCAGAGGGTCCCTGCATAATGTTCCCCGTTCCCGGATATTTTCCCATTGGTTGGGAGGATGGTGTTCTCACGGACCCAGAGGGGGATGGAGAGGTACCCCATAGTTTCCTTTTTCCATAATCCGCCTTGGCAGGTTTCGCCGGTAAAGTAGTTGGTCCAGATACCTTCCGGGAGGTAATAAACGGCTTCGCCCCGGTCATTGAAAATGGGCGCAACCAAAAGGTTTTCCCCCAGCATATACTGCCGATCCAGATACTGGCAGTTCAAATCTTCCGTGAATTCCAGCACCATGCTGCGCATCATGGGGACGCCTGTCTGGGCGGTTTCTGCTGCGCTGCTGTACAGGTAAGGGAGCAGTTCCTGTTTCAGCTTGGCAAAGAAGCGAAGGACGTCCACGGCTTCTTCATCATATGCCCATGGCACCCGGTAGGAGGAGCTCCCATGGAGGCGGCTGTGGGAGGACAGGAGGCCGAATGCTGCCCACCGCTTATAGACGTCGGGGGTGGAGGTGCTTTCAAAGCCCCCCATATCGTGGCTCCAATACCCGAACCCTGACATGGTAAGGGACAGCCCGCCCCGGAGGCTTTCTGCCATGGCCCCGTAGGTGGACCAGCAGTCCCCGCCCCAGTGCACCGGGAATTTCTGCCCTCCTGCGGTGGCGGAACGGGCAAAGAGCACGGCTTCTTCCTTCCCCTTCTTTTCTTCCAGCAGGCTATATACTGTTTTATTGTAAAGGTAGGTGTAAAAATTGTGCATTTTCATAGGGTCTGAGCCGTCTGCCCAGACAACCCCTTCCGTAGGGATCCGCTCGCCGAAATCTGTCTTAAAGCAGTCTACGCCCATATCTACCAGCACTGCCAGTTTTTCCTGAAACCACCGGCAGGCCGCAGGGTTGGTAAAGTCTACAAGGGCCATGCCGGGCTGCCACATGTCCCACTGCCACACATCGCCGTTTTCCCGTTTCAGGAAATAGCCCTGTTCCATCCCCTCGTCAAACAGGCAGGATTCCTGCCCGATGTAAGGGTTAATCCAGACGCAGATTTTAAGCCCTTTCTCCTTAATCCTTGCAAGCATCCCTGCTGGATCCGGAAATACCCGGCTGTCCCAGACGAAATCGCTCCAGTGGAATTCCTTCATCCAAAAACAGTCAAAGTGGAACACCCTAAGGGGAATCCCCCGCTCCTGCATCCCGTCAATAAAGCCCATTACCGTTTCCTCGTCGTAATTGGTGGTAAAGGAGGTGGACAGCCACAGGCCAAAGGTCCATTCCGGCGGGAGGGCTGGCTTCCCTGTCAAATCCGTATAGCGCACCAGCACCTCTTTCATGGATGGCCCGTTGATAAAAAAGTAATCCAGCACTTCCCCCGGCACGCTGAATTCTGCTTTTGACACCTGCTCCGTCCCGATTTCAAAGGATACTTGTTCCGGGTGGTTCACAAAAACCCCGTAGCCACGGTTTGTCAGGTAAAAGGGCACATTTTTGTAGGACTGCCAAGTGCTGGTCCCGCCGTCCTCGTTCCAAATATCTACGCTCTGCCCATTCTTGGCAAATGCAGTGAACCGCTCGCCCAAGCCGTACACCAGCTCGCCTACGGAAAGGCTTAGCTGCTGGCGCATATAGGCGTCTTTCGGGCCTTTGTCATAGGCAAAGCCTTTCCAGTCTGTTTTCATATAGGCCAAATCCCGCCCGCTGCTCTCGGAAATGGTTTCCCCATCCCTTTCGTAACGCATGGAAAAGGAGCCTTTTTCCACAACCAGCGACAGGCTGCCGCTGGAGATGCGTATGCTTTTTTCATTTTCTTCTGTTTTTAATGGCTCGTTTTCCTGCAAATCCAGTTCAAATTCCGGGCCTTTGTTTTGGCTGCCTTTGTGGTGGAATGTCCGTACCCGGATGGTTTCCGGCATGGGGGAAGTGATTTCCAGCGTCAGGTTAATCCCGCCTAGGGTGTCGCCACGGTGGGTGATTTGGGCGGTGGGCGCTAAGAGTGTTACTTTTTTTTCCTCTATCTTGGTAAAATACACTTGCTGGGGCGCGAAGCAGCCGCACCCTTCCTTCTGAAGCCAGCATCCGTTTCCAAATTTCATGTTCTTCATCCTCCCTTTGGTTTTCCTTTTTGGGTATTATAAGGCTGTGGGAAGTGTTTTGGCTACTGGAAAAATTCTAGGGGAAACATATGGGGAATGATTGGGAGGGCTGATTTTGAGGGTAGTTTTTCTCGGAAAAGTGGGGTACTTTTTCTTGGGGGAGTTCTTTCTTTTTTTGGGGAAAGAAGATATAATTTATATTAAGAGAAAGATTTTTAGGGTGGGGGGGGTTGCTTTGGGTTGTGGGGGCGGACGCAGTTAGGGACTGGAGCCCCTCCCCTGCAAACGGGACAACATTCCGGTGAACTAACTGCTAACTCCGACTACGGAAGAATCCAAAAATAGCTTTCCCACCTTGCTTGTCTATTCCTCCGGTTGCACAGGGCAAAAATACTCAACATAGCCCGCTATTCCTCCGTTTTTTGCCCTGCACACCCGAAGGAATATCCAGCGCAATTTGGCAAAGTTATTTTGGGATTCTTCCTCGGGATTCCAGAAAAGCCTTCATCCCTAAGTCTGCGTAAGCAGTGGATTTCACCTCCATTAAGAACGTCCCTGAATTGTTTGCAGGGGAGGGGCTCCAGTCCCTAACTGCTGGGTATTGGCTCTCCGATAGGTAGAAAAGGGCTTTCCTAACTGCTTGGGATTTGTTCTCCGGTAGGTAGGAAGGGGCTTTCCTTAACTGCTGGGTATTGGCTCCCTGATGGGTAGGAAAGGGCTTTCTCTTACAGCTGAAAATTGGTTTTTAAATAGATGGGAAGAAATTTTCCTTTGCGGCTGGGGATTGGCTTTCCAGCAGATGGGAAGAAACTTTCCTTGCGGATAGGCATTGGTTCTCTGGTAAGTAAATGGAGGCTTTCCTTTGCGGGTAGAAAAATTTTTTTCTAATATGCCTAGTTACAGAATTTCCAGAAAAAATACCAGAGAAACTGTACATTTTTGCCAATACACAGGCAATGCATTGCCGTCTGCCCCACACCCCTTCCCAAAACTTATACTGCATTACCCTCCCCCTGAACTGGACTATGCCTCGCCAGCCGATATCAAATATATCCCGAAAGGAACCTCCTACGATGCACAAAGAGAAACCTTCCAATTTCTTTACTAAAATTGCTGTCCAAAAACAGTTATACATGATCTATTTCATAGCCATCCTCCTTCCTGTCATTGCTATCGGGAGCTACCTTGTTTACAACACAAGGGCCATGCTGAAGGAACATTATGAAAAGCAGTCCTACTCTGACAACCTGCGGGTCAAATCCTTGCTTTTGGACTTAACCAGCAGCCTATACAACAAGGCCTGTTCCCTGACTTCGGATAAACAGCTCATACAGCTTCTTTCTGGGGAATATGCCACTCCCCTAGAGGGGGCATTGGCTTTAGAAAGTTATGATGGGTTTCAGGATTTGCTGTCCCACGATGCCTCCATTGAGGAAATTTCTGTCTATACCCTGAACACTACCTTGCCGGAAGGGCAGTTTATCCACCAGATTACGGAAGAAACCAAGAAGGAACGCTGGTTTGGGAAGGCTTCTGCTTCTGTTACCCCCTTTTGGGCCATGGAGCCTTGGCAGGACAGCTTCGGGAATGAAAGCCTTGCCCTATGCCTCCACGCTCGGATTTTCCTGCCCCGCATCCAAAGCTATGCCATCCTGAACTTAACCGTCAGCAACAACCATGTCAAGAACAGGATTGAAACGGGCGCAATGCATACCGTCATCTGGCTTGATGGGAACGGCGTTGTGTATTCCAGCGGGAAGGAGGACATCCATGGCGGCCTGCTGCCTTATGCCCCCGGCAAAAGCGGGTATTACCTTGGGACGGTTTCCGTGGGGGAAGAAAAGATGGTTGGCTGCATTGCGCCGCTTTTGGCCTCCTACTCCGGCGACCTGTTTTACATTGCGTCCCTGAACTTTGGCGCGTTCCCATATATGGACCATATTACCTTCCTCCATTGTGCCATTTTGCTGACGATTTTAGCTGCTACCAGCCTGTTTATTTTCCTGTTTTCAAGCTATTTCAGCAAGCGCATCATCACCCTGCGGGAAACGATGCATAACGCCAGCCTTGGAAATTACGACATCGCCGACACCTTCCCCGGGGAGGATGAGATTTCCCAAGTGTTTGCGGACTTAAATGTGATGGTACAGGATATCCTCCGCAAAGAAGCCGAGGCTTATGAAGCGCGGATACGCACACAGGAGCTGGTGAACCGGCAGCAAAAAATGGAATTTAAAATGCTCACCAGCCAAATTAACCCCCATTTCCTGTACAATACCTTGGAAACCATCCGTATGCGTTCCTTAAAAGCCGGGAACCGGGAGGTAGCAGAAGCCGTAAAGCTCCTTGGGAAATCCATGCGGTATGTGCTGGAAAATACTTCTACCTCCTTTACCACTTTGGAAAAAGAGCTGGACTACATCAAAACCTACTTAGCCATCCAGCGGCTTAGGTTCCACGACCGGGTAAATTATTCCGTCAGGATACCGCCCCAGATGGATGTAAGCAGATACCAAATCCTGCCCCTGCTCTTACAGCCCATTGTGGAAAATGCCATCCTCCACGGGCTGGAGGAAGTGGAACAGGGCGGGCATATTATCATCCATATCCGGCAGAAGGAAAAATACCTGTACATTGATATTTTCGACAATGGCTGCGGCATGACGCTGGAAGAACAGTGTACCATGTACCAAAATATTTATTTCCACCCAAAAGAATCTTCCAAAAGCATCGGGCTTTCCAATATTTTCCAGCGCATCCAGCTATGCTATGGGAAGGAATATGGCCTGCAGGTGAAAAGCAAGAAGCAGGCTGGCACTTTATTTACGGTAATCCTGCCAGCACAAAAATATGAAGGAGGAGCAACACAATGAAGCTTTTGATTGCAGACGATGAAATTGACGTGCGGGAAGGCATCCGCTTCCTGCTGGACTGGGCGGATCTTGGGTTTATTATTTGCGGGGAAGGCAAAAACGGGGCAGATACCTTGGAACAAATCCTGAAACTGCAGCCGGACATTGTGCTCCTTGACATCCGTATGCCCAAGCTTTCCGGCCTTGAGGTGGTGCGGCAGGCACAGGAAGGGGGGTTCCTAGGGAAATTCATTATTTTAAGCGGCTATTCCGATTTTGCCTATGCCCAAGAAGCCATCCATCTTGGGGTGACTTCCTACCTCACCAAGCCCATTGAGGAAGAAGAGCTGAAAAAAGCTGTACTTGAGGCAAAGGAATCCATTTTAAAAGAACAGCAGGCACAGAAAAAGTTCCTAGAATACCGGGACAAAGCAAGGGATTCCATCTTAAAGGACATCCTCTACCACAAGGCCAATTACCCGTTTCTGGATTACCAGGACCTTATGCTGGAGTCCTCCGTGTTCCAAGTCGTCCTCTATACCAATTACAATCAGGACTCCTTCCAGGCTGCTTGGGATTTTGCCGGAATCCTGCGCCTTGCCAACAAAAACCACAACTCCTTGGATTATGTCAGGCTGGAACGCCTGCATGTCATCCTGCTCAAAGGGGAATTTGCCTTAAAACGGTTCCAAGAGCTGTTAGCCCATTACATCACCAACCCCCAGAAAGGCTCTCCGCTGGACTCCCTGTTCCTTGCCTACGGGAGGCCGGTGTATGATGTGCAAGACATCCACATTTCCTTTGAGGACGCCCAATTTTTAATGAGCCGCCGGTTTTTCTGCCGGTTTAACCAGCACGTGCTGGGCTATACGGACATGCCGGGGGAACGTCCCAAGCCGCTGGAGCAAAGCCTTCTGGAAAATACCTATTCCCAGCGCATTTCCGATTACATCCAAGCTGGGAACCGCCACATGCTCCAAGGGACCTTGGAGGAACTGAAACAGGAGCTTTACCTTGCCAACACGGAAACCTCCCTGCTCAAGCACTACCTTGCGGACATCATGATTCAGGTAAAATCCAATATCCAGCGGACTTACGGGAATATTGATCTGCCTTTCCCGGGCAACGCTGCCATTATCAGCGCCATTACGGAAAAATACTACCTGTATGAAATCCTCCAGTTTTTCACCATCCAGTTTGAAATGTCCATGAACGCTATTGGCTCCCCCACAAGGGAAAGCGTGATGGATGGCATTTTAGAATACATCCGGCGGAATTACCAAGAAAACTTAAAGCTTGGCGCCATTGCAGATTTGTTTGGGTATAACAGCTCTTACCTCGGCAAGGTATTCAGCAAGACTACCGGGAAAAACTTCAACGCCTATGTGGACGGGGTGCGGATTGAGGTTTCCAAGAGCCTGTTAAAAGAAGAGGATTACAAGGTCTATGAAATTGCCCAGCTTGTGGGCTATGCCAATGTGGATTATTTCCATAAGAAATTCAAAAAATATGTCGGGATGAGCCCGGCAGAATTCCGGAAACAATACTTAAACCAAGATGAATGAACATACGCCAAATGTACAAGCTCTCCCGGGAATTGACGGCTTGGCGCGCCGGGCACAGCATCCTTGGCGGCAGAACAAAGGTGCGTTCCGCACACTTCCGCATCCAACTTCTCTGGCAAGCGCAGCTTTTGTTCCGCGTACGAAGCTGCGCAGGGTCTGCCCCAGCGAAGCGAGGGTATCATTGCCCGAAGGGCTTTTATTTCATAAGATGCACTTTCCTATGAAATAAAAAATCCGCCGCAATCTTAAAACTGCGGCGGATTCCCTTCATGCTTCCCTAAATTCTTTTTCTTCCATGGATTCCCTTAGCTGCCTTGGTTCCTCTGCATGGAATCCATCATTCTGTTTTTTCCCCTGCATCTGCATTTGCAGAGCTATTAAAATCCTTGACTGCCTGCGCCCTTGCATCTGCTTCTGCTTTTGCATTTTCCATATCCAGCTTCAGCACTTCCTCATACCCAAGCCCTTTGACTGTTTCCTGCATCTCCTTCAAAACGCTGTCAAACTCTGCTTGGTCTTTTGCAAAGACCATCTTCCAAGAACTGTCCACAATCACTGCTTTGCACTGGTTCCGCAGGGTGGTAATGTCAGAGCTTTCTTCTGGCGGCGTGTAGGATGCGCCCGGCGCAACGGAAAGGGCATTTTTGTTTTCCAGCCATTCAATCGTAGTCTTTGCGCCGTCTGCATACGTTTCCCAGTCTGTATCTAACGGAGTGGTGTTTTCTGCCAGCATGGAAGACCACATGCTTGCCATATAAGGCTCGTTGGTTTTCGGGTCTTGGTCTACCAGCGCACATGCCTTAAAGTTCAGCGCTGACACGCCGTCAGTCCATTCCCCGCCGCCCCATTCTTCCGGGACGTCTACTTTTTCCCCATGCAATGCTTTCTGGCCGAATTCCGTAAGGGCTGCCTTCCCGTCTTTCAGTTCCCAAGCTAAGCCTTCCGGGCCGCCTGCCCCGTTGGCTTGGCCGGAAATTTCCATGCCTTCGGAAGAATACAGCCAGTCAATAAAATCGGCCATACGCTCTGGATCCTTGCACTGGCTGCCAATGCAGATGACGGTCTTAGAGTTCCCAGTGGAATAGCATCCGTTAGAAAACGGGGACATATCCCCAATCATAGCCGGCTTGAAGCCCTTGCCTTCTGCCTTATTGTCCACAGCGTTGTAAAGGGAAGGCCCTTGGTAAGACCAGAGGGAGGTGAGGATCTGCCCATCCCGGTATTTGTTGCTTAAGATATCGTAATTCTGCGTGGTGGACTCTGGGTCTACCAGCCCTTCTTGGTTTGCCTTGAACAGGAACTCTAAGGACTTGACATAATAGCCGTCCTTGTCAATAATATCCTGCATGTCACTGCCGTCCGCCTTGGAAAGCACAAAGCCAAGTTCATTATAGCCATACAGTGAGGCAAAATTCTTTGCCCCCACCATCATATTCCCATCCCAGTCTTTGAAGAGGGAAATGGCGTAAGTCTGCTTGCCGGAATCACTCTGCGGCACTTTTTCCTGCATCGCTTTCATTGCAGGGATAAAATCGTCAAGGTTTTTCATTTCCGGGTACCCTGCTGCTTTGTAGGCATCCCACCTCACATATGGGGCTACCATAGGCTCAATCCCGTCTAAGGATACCTCTGGGGACTGAACGGAAATCTCGCTGGGGACGCCCCATGTGCCATCCTGCCCAGCCAGCTCATTTGCCTTAGCAATGGCCGTCCCATAGTTCTTTGCCACGTCCTTGTCTTTCAGGAGGTCTGTCATGTCCATCAAAAGGCCTGCAGCCACCATATCCTTAAACCGGCCATTGTCTGTGCCTGATATAATCAAATCGCCTAAGTTCCCTGCAGCGGAACGCGTCTGGAATAAGGTATCCCCGCCCCCTGCCACGTTTGGCGAAATAATGTTCAGTTCCATATTAAACCTATCCTTCACTGCTTTTGCAAACCACCCGGACTGTGTCCCTTGGTAATTTGCCAGCGTGTCAAACACATCCACGGTGATGAATTCACTGTATTTCCCATCGCTGCTGCCTTCGCCGCCTCCGTCTGCGGATGCGCCTTGTTCCCCGCCGCCGTTGCTGCCGCAGCCGGAAAGCAGGGCAGACGCCGTAAGGCAGGCACATAACAGTATGCTTACAAGTTTCTTTTTCATTTCAAAAATCCCTCCTTATCCTTTCACTGAACCAATCATAATCCCTTTTACGAAAAACCGCTGGAAAATGGGGTATACAAACAAAATCGGGAGCACTACGATAACCGAAACCGTCATGCGGATGGACGTAGGCGTCTGCTGGGTGGCAAGGGACGCCGCGCTGATGGCTGCTGTCCCGCTGCTGCGCACCATGGCGGCAAGGGAGCTTGCCTGATTAATATAAGTATACAGCAGGTACTGCAAGGAATACAGCTTCTGGTCCGTAATGTAAATCAGCGTGTCTTGGAATGAGTTCCACTGCCCTACTGCTGCAAATATGGCAACCGTTGCCAGTATTGGCTTTGCCAGCGGCAGGACGATTTTCCAAAATACCGTCAGTACCCCCGCCCCATCGATTTCCGCCGCTTCCTGCAGGGACTTTGGCATGGATTCAATATACGTTTTCACCAAAATAATATTAAAGGGCTGCACAATGGCTGGGATTACATAAACCCAAAAAGTATTCGTCAGATGCAGCGTTTTCATGGTGACAAACATGGGAATCAGCCCGGCGTTGAAATACATGGTAATGATAAAAAACCGGTACCAAAATTTCCTGTGCCACATTTTTTCTTGGGTAAACATAAACCCAAGGAAGGCTGACGCTAAAACCGTCGCTGCCATCCCAAGCACCGTACGGAACAGGGAAATCAACGCCGCCGTAGGCAGCCCCTGCAAGGACAGCACCTGTTTATAATTGTCAAGATGGATGCCCTTGGGCAGAAAGTTGATGGCCCCGTTGGCGCTCAAGTCATTGGAGCTGACTGTGTTGATAATCATATAATAAAAAGGGTACACGCAAATCAGGGTGATAATAAGGAACACCGCATAATTGAAAATGTTAAATGCTACATCCGAAGACGTCATCTTTTTCCGTTTTTTCACTGAATTTCCCTCCCTCTTATATGATAGACTCACCGCGGGTCTTTTTCGATACAAAGTTTACCACAACCAGCAAGGTCACGCTGACAATGCTCTTTAACATACTGATTGCCGTTGCCAGCGACAGGCTGCTCCCTGTCATGCCGATATTGTACACATACAGGTCCAGCACTTGGATATGCTCCTTGTTAAAGGAATTCTGGAACACATAGTACTGGTCCATCCCATTATTCAGGAAATTGGCTACCGACATCATCAGCAGCACGAAAAAGGTTGGCATCAACGCCGGGAGGGTGATATTCTTCATCACTTGGAACCGGTTGGCTCCGTCCACCTTTGCCGCCTCATACAGCTCCGCGTCAATCCCGGCAATCGCTGCAATGTACATGATTGCGCCCCATCCAAGGCCTTTCCACAAGTTCCACAAGGCCATCCAAAGCCATGTGTGGGCGTCGCTGTCCAAGAACTTAATGGGCGTTGTGATAATCCCCCACTGCTGCAGCAGGGTATTTACCATGCCGCTGTCCGTAAACAAGCTGAAAGCCACAGAATACACCAATACCCAGCTGATGAAGTTCGGCAGCGTCGTCAGTGTCTGGACTGCATTTTTGAATTTCGTGCTCTTGATTTCATTTAAGAAAATGGCAAAGCCAATGGGCAATATGGACGTTAAGATTCCCAAAAAGCTCATGGCAAAGGTGTTTTTGAGCACCTGCACCATCTGGGATACCTGCGTCTTATTGGCAAAAAGCGTTGCAAACCATTTCCACCCTACAAATTCGCACTGCGAAAGCTTCAGCGGCGGCTTATAATCAAAAAATGCATAAATCCACCCATGCAGCGGGAAATAAGCAAACAGGAAACTGAGTATGATAAAGGGCACAATGCAGTAAAATAACCTGCGCCCTTGGGCATCGCTCTTTGCTTTGGCTGATTTCGCCTTTTTCTGCTGGTTTTTCATCCTCATCCTCTCCTTTTTTAAGTGCTTCTTAAATCATTTTGCCGCGGCTAAACTTTAAAGTAGTTACAGTTTACCATAAGGCAGGCGCCCAAAATACCGGAGAAATCTGACGGTGAGGATGGTAAAAATAGGATTTAAAAGGCAGGGCATTTGGGAACCTCTGATTTTTGCTGTAATTTTAACAAGGTTTTTACCGTACTGTGATGGTTTTCGCTGCCATTGTGCCAAGGTTTTTAGCATACTGTAATCATTTCCGTTGCCGTTGTGCCAAGGTTTTTAGCATACTGTAATCATTTCCGTTGCCGTTGTGCCAAGGTTTTTAGCATACTGTAATCGTTTCCGTTGCCGTTGTGCCAAGGTTTTAGCATACCGTGATGGTCTTCGTTGCCATTGTGTCGCGGAATATTTTATCGTGCTCCACAAATACCATGGTGGGGGCAAATTCCTGAATCAGGCTTTCTATCTGCATCCGGGAATATACGTCTATAAAGTTAAAGGGCTCATCCCACACATACAGGTGGGCGCGCTCGCAAAGGCTTTTGGCAAGGAGCACTTTCTTCTTCTGCCCACCGGAAAATTCTGAGATGTCTTTTTCAAACTGCACCCGCTCAAAGTCCAGTTTCCGCAGGACGGTTTTGATCAGGCTTTCCTCTATGCGGTTTTCCTCTGCAAACTCAGAGAGGCTTCCCTTTAAATGGGAAGTGTCCTGCGGCACATAGGAAATGATAAGGCCTGCGCCAACTGTAACTGTGCCTGTGTAGGAGAAGGGGCTTTGCGTTTGGCCTGCGCTGGTATCCCCATCTGGATAACCCTCTGGGATTGCGCCGGCATATCCATTCTCCTTCGCTGTTTTTACTGGATTCCCTTGGCAGCCCCCTGCCATTTTCCTTGTAAGGCTATTGCGGCTGTCCGTTTGGGTCCTGCTGTTATGCCCGGCAAATTCCCCTGCCAGCAGTTTCAGCAGGCTGCTTTTCCCGCTGCCATTCTTACCGTCCAGCGCAATGCGCTCCCCACGGCGCACGGCAAAGGAAACAGGGGCGCAGACTGGGTTCCCTCCATAGCAGGCAGATACCCCGGAAAATGAAACAAGGGTATCGGCATGGTATTCCAATGGCTGGATTTTCAGGCTTTCTGCAGTTTCCATATTTTTTAGCAGGCCTGCGGTTTCCTCCATTGCCCGTTCCCGCCTTGCCTCAATGGTTTTGGAACGTTTCATCATCTTGGCTGATTTATGGCCGATATACCCGCGGTCTGGCTTGGAACCGGAATTTTTCATCCCTTTCTTAGTTTTTTCTACCTTGCCAGACCAGTCCCCGGTGCGCCTTGCTGCTTTTTGCAGGCGGCGGGCGTCTTTTTGCAGCCGTTCCTTCTTTGCGGCCTCAAATTCCTGCTGCCGCTCGAAATTTTCCATCCAAGAGGAAAAATTCCCGCTTTGCACTTCAATATCCGCCCGGTTCAAAGAAAGGATATGGTCCACGCAGCCGTCCAGAAAATGCCGGTCATGGGAAACTAGGATAAAGCCTTTTTTCTTCCCAAGATAAGCGGATACCAGTTCCCGGGCGCGGATATCCAGATGGTTGGTGGGTTCGTCAATCAGCAGGAAATGGCCTTCGTTCAAGAAGAGGGCTGCCAGAAGTACCTTGGTCTGCTCTCCGTTTGACAAAGTTTCAAATGGCCGCCAAAGGATTTCTGGGGCGACTTCTAGGTAAGATAATTCCCGCAGGAGTTCCCATTGTTCTGCGCGGGGGCAGATGGATGTTAGGATTTCCTCTGTCCATAAGGATTTGTTTGGGACGGGGTATGGGAAATAGTCAAATTGGGCGAAGCTTGTGATGGATCCGGTGTATTCGTATTTCCCAAGGAGGAGGTTTAAAAAGGTTGTCTTCCCACGGCCGTTGCGGCCTACGAAGCCTAGTTTCCAGTTGGTGTCGATTTGGAAACTGACGTTTTCGAAAATGTTGTCGTAGCTTGTGGGGTAGGAGAAGGTTAGGTTTTCTATTTTTATCATTGACATGGTGGGTGGTGCTCCTTTTTTATGGTGTGTGTTTGTTAGTGTTACAGTGAGGAAATGAGGGCTGTGGGGGCGGACGGCACTGCCGGGCGGCCCTTCCCCACGCAAACTGGGCAACGTTCCGGCGAACTAACTGCTAACTCCGGCTAAGGGATTTCGGGATAGCCCTCATCCCTAAGCCTACGTAAGCAGTGGATTTCGCCTCCACTAAGGGCGCCCATGAACCGTTTGCTTAGGGGAAGGGCCGCCCGGCAGTGCCTGTGTGTTGGCGTTTGTGCTGCTATTAGCGCCTGAAAGTAGCTGGGAGGCGAGATACGATAGTGCCTGTGTGTTGGCATATGCGCTGGCATCGCCGTCCAAGAGGAGATGGGTGGCGGGACATAGCAATGCCTGTGTGTTGGCGTTTGTTCTGGCATCGCTGCCCAAACGTGGGTGGGAGGTGGAACTTGGCAGTGCCGGTATGTTGGCGTTTGTCCTGCCAAGAGATTGCTCTTTTTTGGGAGGGCTATCTGGCAGTACCTGTGTGCCAAAGAACAAATTTTCACTGTAATACAACAATATGGTTTTAAAAATGTATGGATAGTTGCTGGGTAAAAAACTTTATTTAGAGTAAGATAGATAAGAAACCAGAAAGGCCGCAGGAAAGGCTATTCCTACCGCCTGATAAAACTAATATGCCGCATGTAAGGACGGCGGCAAATGGTTTGGGGGGGGGTAGGGTTCGGGAGGTTTCACACTTTCCTGCAGACAGGTACAGCAATGCAGCGGCTGGAAACCGCAAGCAATTGGTGCCTATTCTGTTCTTACCTGCAAGAAAAGTGAAACATCCCTCCACCCCTTTCTTTTTATTTTTCTGATAGTGTACCACAAAGTTTATAGACAAGCAAGCATAAATAAAAATTTTTCTGGAACCTGCGGTATTCCACGGGATGCCTTGATTTTCTTGTGGGGCTGGGGCTCCTATAAAAGATATGAAATGCAAAATAGGACTTCCCATCTTCCAAGGAAATCCTATACCGCCCTATCTTCCACTACTCATGCCCTGACTTAAGCTCACGGCAGATTAATTCTTTATTATATTTCTCAATCCAAAACAACATATCTGCATAGGTAAGGACATCAAAATCATTGCCGTACAAATCGTTTAATGCTAATGTTTTAATCCTCCCTTGGACATATGGGTCATGCCCGGAATTTGTTTCAGGAAACACAAAAGTAGCACGTTTTTTCAGTTCATGGTAACACTCCATTTGCCCTTCATGTTCAAAATCTGACATTAGAAACAGGTACATAACATATACCGCCGCCAAAAAAGCTACCTCATAATTGGCATAAATAACCTTGGCTGGCATCCCTTCCTCAGGCATACTGTAAGTTATGATACGTACATTCAGCAAGGCTCCTGTAATACAGGCACATATTTTATGCCCATCAATTTTATTTTCCCCATTTTCACCAGTGTCAAAATAATTTTCCCGTACAAAGCATCTGACTTTTTCATATTCATGATATAATTTCTTACACATATCATCGGAAACATCAATACGGACTGAATATTTTTCCCGTAATGCAGGAGAAATCCCATCAAATACATCCTGCGCAGACTTTGCAATGCCCTGTTTCCAAATATATTCAAAAGTACCTACCTTCATCTAATATTCCCCTACGTCTATTTTAAATTCAGAAATGAAATTTTTATCCGACAGCCGTTTTATTTTATCCTCAACACTTTCACTTTTATTTTTCAGCCGAAAGCCCGGAAGCATCTGAAATGCCAGTTCACGGTAATTGGTTTCCTCCCTATATTCTTTTGTAAATACTTCACGAACTTTACTCAGCATAATATTTCCCCTTTTCCCTATTATCTTTTAAGCTTCATATTTTATTGGGCAGTGACAGAGAAAAATAAAGAAGAATTACAGCTTGTGATGTTCCCGAACTTAAAAACGGACTTTGATGAATTCTTCCATTTATGACAGGCAGGGGGGGTTGTATTGCCATAATCCCCCAGCTACGGAACCGTCAATAACAAACGGGCGGCAGCGCCCCAAAGCCCTGCTGGCGTTCCTGCAGGCCTATTGCTGAGATGCTGCCCCGCTGCCTATCAATACTTTTTTTCCGGAAAAAGCAAAGCCATAGCTTCGGATCCGTTCTTCCGGGATGCCTTTTGCAGCCAAATGAGCGGCATAGCCTTTTTCTTCAATCTGGCCTAAAGCTGCTTTTACTGTATCCGCTAGTTTTTCTTCACCGGCGCTTTCATCCTGCACCTTAAATTCGAGGATGATGGCATCTTCTTTTCCCATTGGCTCCAGCATCACATCATACCTTCCAAAACCGCTTTCCCGGTTGGAAGTAATCACATACTGGCTGGACAATTCTACAATCAGCCCTAACACAAAGCCATGGTAAAAGCGTTCCGGTTCCCCTTTGGAGGCTTTCTTCCCTGTATCAAAATAGCTGAACACCTCTGCAGTTACCTTATTCATAAATACGTTCATTGCCTTTACATCACCAGCCAGCAATGCCCAGATAAAATCATTGTAGTCCGACGCGCTCTCCTGAAACCATCCCTTTACCAAAGAGCGAAACATCCTCCTTACCTCAAGGTTCGTCAACTCCAGCCCATACCTTGGCCATCCATCTTCCCCAACTTCCTCGTGCCCAGCCACTTTCAGGTATCCGCTGGCGAGCATCAGGCTTAAAGCTGCAGTACCATCAAAATCCAACTGCTGGTACACAATCTGTTCATCCAAAGCGACAAAGACAGGTTCCCCAGAAAGCAGCTTTTCAAATGCCTTCTTCAGCTCCCTGCTCCCTTGCTGCACCAATGTCCCCACCAGTTGGTTTGAACTGGTATTCGCCCAATACAGGCCAAATTTCCCTGTATCCAGATAATTAATCACAGACCATGGATTGTAAATACCCGCCGCTTTCCCAAACTTAAACCCATCATACCACCTTTTTACCTCTTCCTTCTGCCCTGACAGCCCAAACTCGCCAAGGGCTTGGAACACTTCTCCCTCTGTGAACCCAAAACTGTCCTCATATTTCTCCGTTGTAGTAGTCACTACTTTGATGTTATTCAAATCAGAAAAAACAGATTCTTTCCCCACTCTTGTAATCCCTGTCATTACTGCACGTTCTAAATACGGGTTTGCCTTAAAAGCCGTATGGAAAAAACTCCGGATAAAGCCAGCAAGCTCATCCCAATAGCCATTTACATACGCCTCCTGCATCGGGGTATCGTATTCATCCAAAAATACCAGCACCCTTTTGCCATAATACCGCGAAACAAACCCTGACAGCTTGTGGAGCGCCCATTTTGCAGTCATCTCATCCATATCCCTTGTTACGCTTTTGAAAAAAATCTGTTCTTTCTCCGTCAGCAGCCCTCCCTCCAGCAAGAACTGGTGCCTGTCATACAAATCTGATAATATCTGGCAGATGCCCTGCTTGGCCTGTTCAAAATCCTGTTCCTTCACATTTGCAAAAGAAAGGCTGAGGACTGGGTAACTCCCTTGCAGATGCCTGTATTTTTCCTCTTCCCAAATAAAAAGCCCTTCAAACAAATCTGCCCTGCCTGCATATTCAAAAGAGAAAAATTTTTCCAGCATGCTCATATTGAGGGTTTTCCCAAACCTCCTTGGCCGGGTGATTAAGGTTACCTCGTCCTCTGACTCCCACCATTCCTTGATAAACCTAGTCTTGTCAATGTAGAAATTATGGTTCTCCCTAATCTTTTGAAAATCTTGGCGGCCAATGCTTACTGTCCGTGCCATCCTCCCACTCCCTTGCTGCCTGGCAGCTTACCCTTTCCGCAAGCCCCTGCATCTTTTATATTTAAGCCTAAGATACTTGTTACATGGCCTTGAATCTTAGCAAGCTCCCGTATCTTTTATATTTAAGCCCAAGATACTCTTTACATGGCCTGAATCTTAGCAAGCTGCTCTACTTCTTCCACTTTAAGCCCTGCATACTCTGCAATTTTCTCAATGGGAAGTTCCCCGTCCCGCAGCATTTTCAAAGCTGTTTCTTTTTTCGTTTCATTCTGCCCTGTGTTCAGAATCCTCCGCGCTGCCGTTCCTCCTAATGCACCCTTCATAACCATCACCTATCCCTTTCTGCTAATTTACCTCTTTTTGCCATATTGGTAATTGATTAGTTCTATTATGCAACAAAAATAGGAAAAAGGGAATAGTTTTCGGAAATAAAATTTCTTTTGTGCTGCAAAGCATCCTTATCTTCTACGCAAATGGGTTTTCCGTCGGATAACGCATGCCCTTGGGCTGGTTAAAATCAATCTCCTCCACCGGGACGCCCAAATATTTGAATACCTCATACAGGGCTTTCCCGAAATGCCCAAATGCAACTGCCCCATGGTGGGGATAATTTTTCTCAATCAGCACATGGCGGTAAAACCGTCCCATTTCCGGGATGGCAAAGACCCCAATGGAGCCAAAGGAGCGTGTGGCGACTGGCAGCACTTCCCCTTGGGCGATGTACGCGCGGATTTTTGCATCCGAAGTGCTTTGCAGGCGGTAAAAGGTAATGTCCCCCGGCACAATGTCCCCTTCCAAAGTCCCTTGGGTCACTTCTTCCGGCAAGCTCCTTGCCATGATGAGCTGGTATTTCATTTCACAGAAGGACAGCTTGCTGGATGGGGTGTTGCCGCAATGGAACCCCATAAACGTGTCTTTGATTGTATAATTAAATTTATCTTTAATTTCTTTCCCATACATGTCTGCAGGCACGGAGTTGTTGATGTCTAACAATGTCACGGTATCTTGGCTGATAACAGTCCCAATGAACTCGCTGAGGGCGCCGTAAATATCCACTTCGCAGGACACCGGGATTCCCCTCTGGGCCAGGCGGCTGTTCACATAGCAGGGCACGAAGCCAAACTGCGTCTGGAAGGCAGGCCAGCACTTCCCGGCAATGGCTACGAACTCCCGGCTCCCTCTATGGCTTTCCACCCAATCTAAAAGCGTAAGTTCATACTGGGCCAGCTTAGAAAGGATTTCCGGCTTCTTATTCCCTGCGCCTAATTCCTCTTCCATCTCTGCCACAACGGCCGGAATTCGCCCATCCCCTGCATGGTTGTTGAAAGCCTCGAACAAATCTAGTTCTGAATTTTCCTCAATTTCTGCCCCAAGGTTATACAGCTGCTTAATGGGCGCGTTGCAGGCCAAGAAATCCTGCGGCCGAGGGCCGAAAGAGATGATTTTCAGGTTCCTAAGGCCAAGGATTGCCCTTGCAACCGGGCCAAATTCATGTATCATATCGGCGCACTCTGCTGCAGTCCCGACTGGGTACTCCGGGATATATGCTTTCAGGTTCCGGAGCTTTAAGTTATAGCTTGCATTGAGCACGCCGCAGTAAGCGTCGCCCCTGCCCTGCACTAAATTGTCCCCGGTTTCCTCTGCTGCTGCGACTACCATGGCAGGCCCGCCGAATTCCTTGATTAACAAGGTTTCGGAGGATTCCGGGCCGAAATTCCCAAGGTAGACTACCAGCGCATTGCACCCAGCCTCCCGGAGGTCTGCAAGGGCTTTTCGCATATGGATTTCATTTTCCACGCAAATGGGGCACTCATAGATTTCCCCGTATTTCTCCTGATAAGCCTTTACAAGGTTTTTCCGCCTTGTTTCAGACAAGGACATGGGGAAACAGTCCCGGCTTACGGCTACAACCCCTATTTTTTCTACTGGCATGTTATTCATGGTTTTTCCTCTCTTTCTTCTGTTTATTAAATTTTTATTTTATTTTTAGTTTTCCAAATAATTGCTTGCAGGCAGGGTAGATTTCCCGAAACTGCTGGTAGCGTGTTTCATAGAGGGACGCTAGGGCTGGGTCAGGCTCTATGGTTTCTTTTACCTTCACAACCGCGGCTGCTGCCTGTTCCACAGACCCATACTCCCCGCAGGCTACTGCTGCCAGCATGGCTCCGCCCAGCGCAGGGCCTTCTTCCTGCTCTGGCACGTCAATCTTGATATTCAGCACATTAGCAAGGATTTTTTTCCACAGGGGGCTTTTGGCCCCGCCGCCGCAGATTTTGGAACGCTCCACGGCAATCCCCAAGGACTTTGCAACCTCAAGGGAATCCCGCAGGGCAAAGGCTACCCCTTCCAAGACTGCTTGGGTGATATCTGCCCTTGTGGTGTCCATGGACATGCCGATAAACGTCCCCCTTGCGTCCGGGTCGTTGTGGGGGGAGCGTTCCCCCATCAGGTAAGGCAGGAAAAATACATGGTTTTTCCCCAGCTTTGGGCTTATCCCCTCCTGTTCCTTGCCGTATTCCTTGGTTCCAAGGATTTCGTCCATCCACCATTTGTTGCAGGAGGCCGCGCTAAGCATACAGCCCATCAGGTGGTAGCTGCCGTCTGCATGGGCAAAGGAATGGAGGGCATGGAATCTGTCCATCCCAAATTTTTCCGAGGAAATAAAGACTGTCCCGCTGGTCCCCAGCGAAATATTGCAGGCCCCATTCCCCACAGTGCCGGTCCCTACTGCCGCCGCTGCATTGTCCCCAGCCCCTGCCGCAACCGTCACCGTTTCCGGAAGCCCTAGCTCTTGTGCAATTTCCGGCTTCAGGCAGCCGGCCGCTTCATAGCTTTCATATACCTTGGGCAGCCATTCCTCCGAGATCCCGCAGATTCTGCACATTTCCTTGGACCATTGCCGATTCTTGACATCAAAAAACAGCGTACCCGAAGCGTCTGACACATCGGTGCAGTGCACCCCGCACAGGCGGTACGCAAGGTAATCCTTGGGCAGCATAACCTTGCGGATCCTTGCAAAATTTTCCGGCTCATGCTTCTTCATCCACAAGACTTTCGGGGCGGTAAACCCCGGAAACGAAATGTTTGCCGTATGCCCCGCCAGAGTTTCCTGCCCTATCACATGGTTCAGGTAACTGGATTCCTCCGCTGTCCGGCCATCGTTCCACAAAATTGCCGGGCGGATGGCTGCATCCTCTTCATCCAGAGCCACCAGCCCATGCATCTGCCCGCCAAAGCTAATGCCTGCCACCTCTGATTTGTCCCTCCCCGCAAGCAGTTCCTTGATGCCTGCCATGGTTTCCCGGTACCAGTCCTCCGGCTCCTGCTGGGACCAGCCCGGCTTGGGGAAGTAAATCGGGTATTCCCGGCTCACGGTTTTTAAAATACTTCCATCCCCCTGCATCAGCAGCAGCTTTACTGCAGAAGTCCCAAGGTCAATTCCTATGTAATTCATGGGTTCCTCCTTAATGTGCACGTGCACGTTTTCTTTCATCATAACCCCGGGATGGGATTTTTACAACTGGTTTTTGCATTGCCAGAAAAATTTAGATAGTTTTGCCAAATATCTGTTTTAGGTTTTGTGCACTTTTTTAGCGAGGGACAATCCGCTTGCAATCATGCAAAAACCCTTGACTTCCCAAAAGATATCTGTAATATGTTATAGTACAAACCAATTTTTGGAGGCAAACCATGGCAACAATGAAAGAAATTGCAGACCTCTCCGGCGTTTCCCGGGGAACCGTGGACCGGGTGCTGAACCACCGGGGCTCCGTCCGCCCAGAAACGGCTAAGCGGGTGATGGAAATTGCAGGGCAGCTAAACTACCAGCCCAACAAAGCCGGCCTTATCCTCGCTGCCCAGAAAAAAAACTTAAAAATCGGCATCATCCTCTTCCAAGACACCAACCCCTTTTTCCGGGAAGTGCTAGAAGGCGTTGAAGCAAAAGCAAAAGAGCTGGCTGGCTACAATTGCCAAGTTTCCATCCGCCAAGTCCCCTTTGACGAATCCTGCCAGCTTGAGGCGATGGACAGCCTTTTTGCAGAGCACATCCATGGGCTGGTGATTTCCCCCTACAACGCCCCTTGCATCGCAGAAAAAATCAACCAGTTTGCGGAACTGGGCATCCCCGTGATTACTACAAATACGGATATCCCTTCCCGCCGCATGGCCTATGTAGGCAGCAATTATTACCTTTCCGGCCAGACTGCCGCTGGGCTTTTGGGGCGGATGTCTTTTGGGGAAACTAAGGTTGGGATCCTCACCGGCTCCTCCCATATCCTCTGCCACACCGAGCGGATTGCAGGGTTTCAGGATATTATCCGGCGCCGCTACCCCCATATCTCCATTACCGGAATTTTGGAAAACCATGACGATGACAAGGAAAGCTACCAACAGGTGAAAATGCTTTTCACGCGCCGCCCGGACACGAACGCCCTTTATTTTACCGCAGCAGGAGTCTATGGAGGGTGCCAGGCAGTGCTTTCCCTCGGGCTTTCTGGAAAAATTAAGATTTTTACTTATGACAATGTAGAAACTACCGCAGAACTAGTAAGAAACGGCGTGATTACAGCCACCATCTGCCAGCAGCCCTTTGTGCAGGGCTACCGGCCGCTGGAGCTGCTTTCCAGATATTTGCTGGAAGGGGCTGTGCCGGAACAAGAATTTTACTACACGGACATTGACATCCGTATCCGGGAGAATATCTGAAAGCGGATTACTGCCCTTTCTGCAGCCCCCGCTATAATCCCATGGGCAGCGCCTTTACGCACCCCGCTGCAATCCCATAGCGGCGCCTTTATGCACTCCCCTGCTGCAGGCAAAGAACGTGTAATTGCTGAATTACCCTTCCCCCTGGAACTCCCGGGTAATGTCTTTGAGCCACTTAAAGCTCTTATAATGGCGGTAAACCACTGGAATTTTCCAGAATTCATCCAAACACAGGATAAAATAGACCGCCATGGGCGGCAGCTTCAGCACAAACGCCGCCAAAACCCCAAGCGGCACGCTGATGCACCACATGACAACGATGTCGCAGACCATCCCAAACCGGGAATCGCCCCCTGCCCGGAACACCCCGGCAATCAGCAGGGTGTTCATGGCCTGCCCTACCACGTAATAGGAACTGATTAGGAGCATGGTGTCCAGATAGCCCGCCGCACGCTGCGTCAGGCTGAAAAACAAAAATACCAGCGGGCGGATGAGCAGCAGGAACAGCCCTGTCAATATCCCAACCGCCAGCGTCACATGGCAGGAACGCTTCGCATCCCGTTTTGCCAGCTCCATGTTCCCCTCGCCAATCTCAATCCCCAAAAGCACGGTAGCCCCTGCCCCAAGGGCAAAGCACAGGATGGTGCACAGGTTCCTGACCGTGGCCGCCACGGAGCTTGCCGCCACCACGTCCGCATTGAGCCGCCCCATAATCGCGGAATACATGGAAAAGGCCACCGTCCATGCACAGTCGTTGATTAAGGCGGGGACTGCATATTTTACAAAATCCTGAAACAGCAGCTTATGGCTCCCAAACATTACCTTAAAGTCAATGGCAAACACTTTTCCCCGGATGGCATCCAGAAGGCAGAGCAGCAGCTCCACAACCCGGGCTGTCACCGTCCCAATGGCTACGCCGATGACGCCCAGCTTAGGCGCGCCGCCTATCCCAAAAATAAAAACTGCATTTAATATAATATTCATCACCAGCGCCGTGGTGCTGATAACCGTGCTCAAAGGCGCACGCTCCATGCTCCTTAGGGCGCAGAGGTATACTTGGGAAAAACTCATGCATACATAGGACACCCCGATAATCCTAAGGTACCCTGCGCCAATGGAAACCAGCTCCCCGTCATTGGTATAAACCCGCATCAAGGCCTCCGGGGCGGCCACTGCCCCAATGGCAAGGGCTGCGGTAATCACAGCCGCAATCTTTATGGCAATCCCCATAACGGCTTGGATGGAATTGGTGTCCTTCTTCCCCCAGTACTGGGAGGCCAGCATGGTAACGCCGGAAGAAATGCCAAAGAAGACCCCGGACAGCAGGAATTGGAACTGGTTCGCTAAGGACACCGCGGACAGTTCCGTCTGCCCTACATACCCCAGCATAAATACGTCCGCAGAATTCACTGCATTTGTAATAAAATTTTGGATTGTAATCGGTATCACCATGGATGCTAAGGCATGGTAAAACCGTTTGCTTTCTGCTTTCACCTTAAAACCTCCGGCTGCTTTCTAGCAGCATGCCATTTGGATGGGACATTGCAAAAACTTTCAGGCGCAGGCAAGGGAAATAGCAATATTTGCCCTGCTTCCCTTATTGCCCTGTTTGGGCGCTACACATTAAAGCGGAATAGGATAACGTCCCCGTCTTTTACGATGTAGTCCTTCCCTTCCAGCCCAACCAGCCCCTTTTCCTTGGCAGCCGCAAGGGAGCCGCAGTCCAAAAGGTCTTGGTAGTTCACCACCTCGGCACGGATAAAGCCGCGTTCAAAGTCAGAGTGGATCTTCCCTGCGGCCTGCGGCGCCTTTGTGCCTTTTTTGATGGTCCATGCGCGGGTTTCGTCCTCCCCGGAAGTCAGGTAGCTGATAAGGCCAAGAAGGCTGTAGCTTGCCTTAATCAGTTTTTCAAGGCCGGATTCCTTAAGGCCAAGCTCCTCTAGGAACATGGTTTTCTCCTCTTCGTCCAGCTCTGCAATCTCCTGTTCAATCTGGGCGCAGATAACAAAGACCTCGCACCGCTCCTCCTTGGCATTTTTCCGCACTTCCTGTACAAATGCATTTCCTGCGCCATCGTCTGCCAAATCATCCTCCGCAACGTTTGCCGCATAAATCACGGGCTTTGCCGTCAGCAGGTTGTAGCCTTGGAACCAGAGCTCTTCCTCCTCATCCTCCAAAGCAAATGTCTTGGCAAGTTTCCCATCCTCCAGATGCGCCTTCACCCGCTCCAAAAGCTTCAGCTCCTTGGCAAGGGCCTTGTCCATCCTCGCGCCCTTACTGGCCTTGGCAATCCGCCGCTCTAAAATCTCAATATCGGAAAAAATCAGTTCCAAGTTGATGGTTTCAATATCCCGCACTGGGTCGATGCTCCCATCCACATGGACAATGTTGCTATCCTCAAAGCAGCGCACCACATGGACAATGGCGTCTACCTCCCGGATATTGGAAAGGAACTGGTTCCCTAAGCCTTCCCCTTTGCTGGCGCCCTTTACCAGCCCGGCAATGTCCACAAATTCAATGGCGGCCGGGGTTACTTTTTTCGAATGGTATAAATCCCCAAGTTTTTTCAGCCGCCCGTCCGGCACTGCCACAATGCCCACATTGGGGTCTATGGTGCAGAAGGGGTAGTTAGCTGACTCTGCCCCTGCCTTTGTCAGTGAATTGAATAATGTGCTTTTCCCTACGTTGGGCAACCCTACGATGCCTAATTTCATAATATATCTTACCTGTCCAAAAACCCTTAGTTTTCAAGGGTTTCTGCCTTTCTATAAATTTTCTCTTTGTACATGCCCTGCCTGCCATAATACCTTGCGGAATACGCCCCGCCCTTCCTTTGATAAATGCTTTTGCCGTCCCTTTCCCTTTTATATTTTCCCATATCTACGGACTCCTTTTTCATACCAAAAAAAGAGCCCAATGCAAGTATAAAGTATAGCACAAAGACTCTGTCTTTTCAATCCTAACCAAAAATTCCGCATGTTAAGAACCATCATAAATATATTCCGGGCTAACATTCTGTATCTATCATTACACGGAATATATGTTCTATTTTGGGGTGTAAAAAACACCAGCCACTATTTTTTTGATGGATGGTAACAGGGCTTAATTTAAAAATTCTAATTCTTTTGCCCATTCATACAGTTTTTTCATGGAATCTACAATTTCCTGAATCAAATCATATGTATCCGATTTACTGATGTATTCTTTCTCAATACATTTGCTGTTTCCATCATAAGTAAATCCCTCTGGGAGCGCCGAAAATAAGTAATCTTCTGCAAACATGATATAGCAATATTTTGCATTATCCCTGTCAAATGCTTTATATCTGCCATTTTCATATCTTATATCCTGCAAATCAAAAAACACAAGACATTCAAAATCCTCTTTCTTATCCGCACGGAATTCATTGATATTGGGGAAAGCATGCCCACTGCAGCAAAAAGCTGTTTTATACCCTTTTTTATTTAACATTGATATTATCAATGCAATATTTTCATCTGCCTCAAAATAGTCTTCTTCTTTCCCGTACTCACAATTATTCAAAATATCAAAAGTTTCTTTATGGATTAAAGACATTTCTATGCCTCCCATTACTGTTGAATATGGGAAAATCATACCACACCCGCCGCCAATATTCAATTCCCAATGCCCTAAAACTTACCAAAATCCAGCCAGCCAAAACGGAAAGTAAAGTTACACTATCCTTGGCAATCCAATCGGCTTTACACTCCACACGAAATCCGCTAATAACAAGCAAAAACTGCATCAGCCAAAAAGGTGTAAAGCCTTAATCATTTCACAAAGACTTTACACCTTTCCTGCAGCTTTTGGCTTTACTCCCAGTTGATAGCCTCGTGGGGAATTGTTCCATGTTCTTCCCTGCCTTTTCTCCCCTCCATAATAGCAGTTATCTCATCTGGTTCTGGCACTGTTTCTGGGATAAATTTTACAACCATTTGTTTTAGCTTCAAAAAATTTATCCTTTTCAAAGTATGCATCATCAATATGCAATCCGTCCCAAAAATCCATAAATTCACCTGTGTTTTCTATAAAAGCATAGCTTACAATCTGTAAGAAAATTACTCAGACAGTTCACTTTCTATTTCCTCTACTGTCGGCAGGCTGCTCTTAAATTCCTCACGAAGTACCTTTGTCAATTCATATTCTGCAATCCCAATTGGTTGTGAAATATCATCGAGCGCATACTCAGCAACAACATCATCTTTATCCTTACATATTAGTATACCAATTGTCGGATTATCCTTTTCTGTTTTCATCTGTTTATTGACAGCCGTGACATAGAAATTTAATTTTCCTGCAAATTCTGGCTTGAATTTTTCCGTTTTCAGTTCCACTACAACATAGCAATGAAGGCGGACATGGTAAAAAAGCAAATCCATATAGAAATCACTTTCGCCGACATGCAAATGTATTTGCCTGCCAAGATACGAAAAACCTGTGCCCAATTCTAATAGAAATTGAGTAATTTGATTGATAAGGGCATCTTCCAATTCTTTTTCGTCATATTTTTCTCTCAAGGCCAGAAAGTCAAAATTGTATGGATTTTTCAATGTTTGTTCAGCTAAATCAGACTGCGGCTCTGGCAATTTTAATTGAAAATTGGTAATAGCTTTGCCTTGCCTGTCATACAGGCCGCTATCTATTTGATGTTCTAAAACAGTTCTGCTCCATCCGTTATCCATCGTTTTCTGCGCATAAAATAATGCTTCTGCAATATTTTTACACTTATACATAATCCTCTGATTATGCCCCCACGGAATAGATTTAATTATTTTTTCAATTAATTCCATTTGGCTTACAGCCTGTAAGCCATTTTCGTCGGAGTTATAAAATTTGTACCAATAACGTATGCTTTTTAAGTTTTGCACTGAAAAACCCGACATATTAGGAAATGTCTTTCGTAAATCCTTGCTCATTGTTGCAAGAAACGCCTCTCCCCATTTTGCATTTTTCTGCTTGGCAACAATATCTCTGCCTATATCCCAATATAAATCGAGCATCTCATGATTCACCTTAACAGAAGCCTTTATCTGGCTATGCTTTATCCTGTTCTTTATATTCTCTATCCATGCTTTATATTCATCATCCACAATAAAGCCAACCTCTCTGCCTGCCACTCTTATCTTCCTCCAATCAGTATATCCTATCCCATGCCTGTATATGTGCTTTCCATTTTACCATATACGGATGAATTTTTCCACTTTCTCAGATGAAACAGCGGCATTAGCTGTGCGCCAATGCCGCTGGCCGTAAAACCAATTTCCAAGTTTGCTATATCTGGCATTTCAAAATTTGGAATGAATTTCCTAAAATGCCACAAGGAGCACTTCCTTATATGGAGTACCTCTTCCCCCTTCCCTTTTATTGCACTTTGACTTTTATTTTTCTCTTGCAGCCATTTTGGGCAAATACGCAGATGGTGCAGGCGCCTTTCTTTTTCGCCTTAATTTTCCCGGTTTTTGATACGGATGCGATGGCAGGGCTGCTGCTCAAGTAGCGGTAGCGTTTTGCGTGGTTTTCGGGCAGGAGCTTTTTCATTTTATGGAAAAGCGTTGCCTTAGGCTTGATTTGGGCTGTTTTCCCTTTTTTCAGGGTGAATGAGGCCTTCTGCACGTTTACTGCCTTGGCGTTGGTGTATTTTTTGCTGTTTTTTGCAGCAAAATGGATGGTAATGCTTTTGCCGAGGGTTACTTTTTTGCCGCCGGAGTATTGGTAGGCGGCTACGTAAATCCTATAACTCTTTTTCAAATCCAGCTTTTTGCCGTTGATTTTCTTTATGGTAAGTTTTGTTTTCCTGCTGCCTTTCACTGTATGGCGGGACTTGGAGGTAAATTTCTGCCCGCAGTACTGGATGTAAACGTCATAGCCGTCAGCGCCTTTTACTTTGCCCCATGCGGCTGTGATGCTCTTGCCGGACTGGGTGGCTTTTAAGCCTGCGCTTAGCTTGTATGCGTTTTGCTCTTTCTGGGCTTTTGCGTCCTGCTCTGGGCTTTGGGACGGCTTGGGGGCGCTGCCCTCATCCGGGCTTTGGGGCTGTCCGGAAGTGTTCCCGGTTTCTGGAAGTTTTGGGATGGTTTCTGTACGGAGCAGCATGCCGCAGACGGTACAGCGGTATTCCCTGACGCCCGTTTCTTCCTTGGTGGGCTGTTTTGCCACGGTGGCCTTGAGGCTGTGGCCTAAGGCTGGGATTGCCTTCCCCAGCCCAATGGTTTCGCTGCAGACGGTGCAGAATGTATCCCCGGTATAGCCTTCTTCCACGCAGGTGGCTGCCTTGGCGTTCCGGGTTTCGGTAATCCCGTGGGGGCAGGCGGCCCTTGTAATGGTTATTTCTGCTGTTTCATTTTTATAATTGCCCTTGTCTTGGCCAATGTAAATGGCTGTGGCTTTTACAGGGGTTCCCGGCAAAAGGGCCGTATCTATGCCTGTGCCTTCCCATTGCCAGCCTTCCGGCAGGGTGACAGCGCTGATTTTTGTGCAGCTATTTGGCACGCCCATGGTCCCTTGGGGCATGTTGGGGGGTTGTTCTGCTGGCAGTACCGGCAATTTTACGCCTGTTTCCACGCTGTTGTAATTCTCCGTATCGGTTGGGGTGAAAATGACGGCAAATTCTGTCTTGCCGCTGTCGGCTACGGCGGGCTTCTGGGAACTGTTTTTCCATGAAAAGCTCCCTGCCACTGCAGCGCCATCTAAGCCACTGGGCTGCGCATCCCCACTTACGGATGCCAAGTAATGGGCTTGGGTAGCTGAAGAGGGAGTTTGTTGAGTGGTTCTTTTCCTACTTACGGATGCCAAGTAGCCGGCTTGGATAGCCGGGCTGTCCCTGCCTGCTGTGCTATTTGCTGATGTTAAGCCATCCTCCCGGGCTGTTCTGGGGCTGGCTGGGCTTTGATGCTGCGCCGCGCCCCCTGCCAAAGCTGATTGGCTAAGGCTTTCCCCATAGGTAATCTGGGATGCTGTTGGGAGGGCAGATATGTATGGGTCTGCCTTTTCAACGGTTATGGCTGCCGTCCCTTCCAGCGTTTTGCAGCTGCTGTCCTCCGGCGTAAATACCCATTCTGCGGAGGCCGTACCCGCCTTGGGGAAATCTTCGGGATTTTTCCATGAAAGGCTCCCTGCTGCCTCAGCGCCTGTCCCTTCCTCTACAAAAATGGCGGGGTTAAATTCCAATTCTGACAGGGCTTGCCCATAGGTGATGGAGCCTTTTGCGGAAACGCTGCTGCCTTCCTGAACCGCTACATGCTTCATCCACTGGGCATACAGCACTATGTCAGCGCCTGTGGGCTTGCTAAAATCAAAAGGCTCCCCGCCTTCTGGCACGGGATACCAGCCCCGGAACGTGCAGCCCTCTTTTGCGGGGGCATCCGGTTCTTTTACCAAATCCGCCCCATCTGCAAAGCCGGCGGACAGCACGGTTTCCCCATCCCGAAACTCCACATGTAACAATTCCTTCTCCCCTATTTTTACCGTCCCGCCCCCGGACAGGTTCAGGCTGGAAAACTTGTTCCCTGTATCGTTGGGCGGCAGGAGAAGCTGCCCTCCTTCCTCCACGGTAATCCGGCTCCCTTCCCCCATGGAAAGGAAGGTGCTTAAATTGTCCCATGTTATGCCGCCTTTACTGGCATCTAGGCACTTTCCCCCTGGGATGGCAAGGGCTGCCCCCGGCATAAGGAATGTCTGGTATGTCCACGCGCCAAACTCCCCCAACGTACGGTTGTAATTATGGGCCACTGTCCCGTAACAGTAATGGATTGTACCTGAATCTTCCTTTACTGCCCCATGGAAGGTCCCATTGTTCGTAAACTGGGTGTGGCTGCAGTCAATCCCATCTGCAGAATCCAATCTGCCATTATTTATAAACGATGTTTGGACCGTAGGCGCATGGGAAAATGTTACCGTTCCGTTATTGATAAAGGCTGCGTCTTCCCCGCCTTTTATGGTGGCATAGTTCAGTGTAAAATCCATCTTCTGCCCTTCCCCGACCGTAAAAGATTTCCCTTCTTCAATAGAAAGGTTCCCCGGAACCTCCAGTTCCTTAATTTCCTCCGGCAGGGAACAGTCGCCATAGGTAAAAATATGGTTCCCTGTCTGGACGTAAAAGGTGGATTCTGATACCTCCACTTGGTCAGCGTAAAGGGCAGGGTTCTTATCCTGCAAATACTGGTCGGTATTGGAGCAAAGCAGCGTCCCTGTGACATGCTCCAAACAGATGGAACTGCTGCCCGTCCTAGTAATCTCAATCCCCCATTGCACATTCCGGATATCTACGGAACTGTCCCGGATACAGGCCGTCCCGCCATTACTGGAAATGGCGGCATAAGGGTAGGCGGCATCTTCTGCGCCGGAAAGCGACAAATCGCTGTTTTCTATGTCACAGGAACCAACCCTTACTAGGGCTTGCCCCTGCTTAGATGCTTCTGCCAAGGACACGGAAAGGGAAGAACCCCGCATAGATAACGTATCTGCGCTTAAGGCCTTTGATTTCAAGCTGCTGTTTTCCAAAGAGAGGGCGCCGCTTGCCATTACCGCCTGGCTGCTATCTGACTGGGCATCGATGCTGACGCCGGAAATTCCTAGGCTCCCTCCGATTGAGGCTGCATACCTGTTGCCCTTTAACGTAAGGGAGCCTGCACCGGAAATGCTGACGGCTGGCTTTGTCTGTGCATCATTGGAATTAATATAAATACCGCAGCCATTATAAGAGTTTTCTGTCTGGTTTGTGCTGATAATCCGGTTTTCCCCAGACAGGGCAATGTTCATGTTCTCTATAGGAAACCCTTGGCTGGCATACAGCGTGATTGCAGAGTTATCTGGCACTTCGAAGTTTACGCTGTCTAACGTCAGGGTATAGCTAAGGGGGCTGTCTGAATCTTTTTTCCAGCTCCATCCTTCCGCTATGTTTTCCTGTTCCTCCTTGCTAAGGGCAAGCTCTGCAGCACGGGTGCTTTTTACGGTACGCAGGGAAGCTGTTTGCGCCGCAGGCCCGGCAGGGCTCTGGCCTTCTTGGGTGGGCGGGCTGCTGTAAAACTGCGGTAAATCTTCTTGGAACTGGACAATCCCTTCCACTTTGGGAATAGGTTTGGTACTGCTATCCGGCTGCAGCCCTTCTTGGAGCCTTACAGCAGTGCCCTGTTCTGGGACTGGCTGGATGCTGCTATCCGGCTGCAGCCCTTCTTGGAGCTTTACGGCAGGATCCTGTTCTGGAACTGGCTGGATGCTGCTATCTGGCTGCAGCTCTTCTTGGCTTCCTGCTGCAAAGGCCATCCCGCTATCTGCCCACAATGCTTGGAATACCATGGCGGCTGCAAGCAGGACGGCAAGGGCGCAGCTCCATTTTCTCTGTTTTTTATCCATAAATGTAGAATCCCCCAATCGTAAATTTTAGTTACTTAGCATTATAAATCCATATTCCCGGGAAACAAGGCTTCTGGCAGGAATGTCGCTGTTCTGGCAGGAATGTCGCTGTTCTGGCAGGGATGTTGCTGTTTTGGAAGGTGGCTGGGCTGGAACGCGGTAACAGTTCAGCCTAGGACTTTGCACTTTCTGCAAAGTCCGTAAGAATGTGTAAATTCAGCCAAAGAATCCAGCCCTTTGCTGAAAGCAAACTTTAAATGGGCTGGATTCTGTAACAGAGAAGCCTTAGGCTGAACTGTTACGGAACGCGGGCAGCTTTCAATTTGGGGCTTGACAAATGATGCAAAATATGTTTTTGCTATATTATACTTTCGAGCATACTTATCTGCCAAATCATTTGCTGTTTCTCTTAAGAATACTGGAACCTGCTGGCAAAACATTTGGCTCACGGGTATATAGTTACATGGAAAAGAGGTGTCTGGGGTTTGCGGATTGCTTTGGTGGATGATAACAAGGAAGATTTGCTAGAACTGGGGCGGCTGTGCCGTGACTTTGGCGAAAAGAACCTCTGCCGGGTGGAAACAGCGTCTTTTTCCAGCGGGGAATCCTTCTTAAAATCTTTCCGGGAAGGGGGATTTTCCGTGGTATTTATGGACATTTTCATGGATGGGATAAACGGGGTTGCAACGTCCCTTAGGCTGCGGGAGGAGGACAGCGCCTGCCTCCTTGTGTTCCTGACCTCCAGCCGGGAATTTATGCCGGATGCTTTTTCCTGCCATGCTTTTGAATACATTACCAAGCCCATTTCCCCTGAACGCATTTTCGGGGTTTTAGCGGACGCCTTAAAAGTGCTCCCTCCCATGCAAAAGTACATGGAAATCCCAAGCGGCCGGAAAACGGCCCGTGCCTTTTTTGCGGATATTATGTCGGTGGTTACGGACGCCCATTACCTTGACATCCAGCTTTCGGATGGGACTGTGCTGCGCAGCCGCATGACGGTTTCCGAATTCATGGAGCGGGCAGGTGGGGATAGGCGGTTTATTTCTGTCAATAAAGGCATCCTGCTCAATGCAGATTATATCGTTGATTTTGAGGGGAGCTGCTGCGTTTTAGAAAATGGCTCCCAGTTCCCTGTCCGGGTCCGCAACCGCCGGAACACAGAGCAGGCGGTGCAGGATTACCATTTCCAGAAAATACGGAGCCAGCAGGGGCGCAGGAATTATCAATAAAAACGGAATAGGTGATTAGTGTGAAAAATAAGTTTTTCATCGCTATTTGTGCCTAAGCAAAACGAAAGGAATGAATGGGTGATTATTATGAGTTTTATCCAGGAACCAGCTTCTCTCCTGCAATTTCTTATCCTGCTGCCCGCCGCAGCCTCCTGCTACCTCCCGGCCAAGGAACAGATGAAATACTCCGCGGCAAAGACCGCTGCTCTTTGCATTGGGTTCCTTGTGCCTTATTCCCTTGGGGCTGCATGGGCCTTTGCGGCTTTGGATCTTGACGTAAATATCATGCTCCTGCCTTCCCTTGCATTGTTTTTCCCCTTGTACCGCTGCACGGTGGATATGGATTTCCCCCGCTGCCTTGCCATCTATGTGGGGGTCTGCGCAATCGAAACATTCCCTGCCCAGTTTGCCTATTCTTTTGACGCGCACCTCCACCCTGATTCTGGCGCAGGGAATTTTTCGCCGGAAGCTGCATTATTCCAGCTTGGGCTTTCCTGCCTGATGGCCGCAGCATTTGCGTGGCCTGCTGCCCGGTATTTTTCTTGGGCGGTAAGCCATTTGGATTTTCCCAAAATATGGTATTCCACGGTGGCGCTGTCCTCGGTTTTCCTGATTTTTAACGTGCTTGCCATCCCTTGGTCCTACAGCACCTTAAAGGCGGGGCGGCTTTCCTACTTGTTCCCGATGCTGGAGGGCTGCGCGCTGGCGGTCTTAACCATCATTTATGTGCTTTTTTACCAAGGCGCACGGCTAATCCTGAACCACGCCGAATTGAAGGAGCGTTCCCGGCTGCTGGAACTGGAATCGCGCCAATACCGCTCGCTGCAAATGCATATGCAGCAGACTGCACGGCTGCGCCATGATTTCCGCCATTCCCTGCGGCTTCTTTCCTCCCTTGCCGAGCAGGGGGACATCAGGAACATCCAGATGCACCTTGCAGAATACAGCCGCCAGCTTGCAGGGGCAGAGCCTGGGAATTACTGCCGCAATGCTGCCCTGAACGCCCTGTTTGGGTACTACCATGAAATGGCGCATGGTGCTGGGATAGAAACGGATTGGAAGATTGGGCTGCCGGAACCCCTGACGGTTTCTGAGCTTGACTTGGCCTCCCTGTTTGGGAACCTTTTGGAGAATGCCATTGACGGCTGCCAGGGCCTGCCGGAAGGTTCCCGGTACTCCTGCCTGACGGCGGAAGTTCTGCATGGGCGTATGTTATATGTGGTTTCTACCAACAGTTTCCGCGGGGAGGTGAAAAAGGGAAAGGATGGGTATTGCTCTACCAAGCACAGCGGGAAAGGGATGGGGCTTACGTCTATTGGGGCGGTTGCGGAGAAATACCATGGGAAGGTGCAGGTTTCGCATAGTGGGGAGGAATTTTTTGTGGATGTGGTGTTGAAATTATAGAAATGTTTCGGGACTGCTTGGGATTTGTGGAAAAACTTAAATGTGCAGCGGAGAAGGTGAAAGAAAACCGGGAATGGAGGGTGCTGGACATCCGGCGGATGTCCGTTCAGCACGAACCGGAACGGCGTGGAGAAAGAGTATATGATGTTATCAATGCGTGACAGAAGAATCAGAAGATAAACAGAATCTCAATTGTATTTTTCTGGGGAATAGGAGTTCGTCATTAGGCAGGGCTATTCTATTTTAAGGGAAAAATTTTTAAATATCCCAACGGGCACAGGTTCCCCAAAGGAGTATTCCTCTACGGATTCTTTTTGGAACAGGTAAACGGTAATGCGCTGCCGGATGGGATCCACAATCCAATATTCTTTTACGCCGGCGGTGCGGTATTTGAACAGTTTTGTGAAATAGTCCATTGGCTTGCTGCTTGGGGAAACGATTTCAATTACCCAGTCTGGGGATCCATTGCATCCTTTTTCCGTGATTTTGCGCTGGTCGCAGATGACGGAAATGTCTGGCTCTACATAATTTTTATCATCGCCCTCCAAGAATACGGCAAAGGGCGCTGGAAGGACATGGCATCCCCCATGGTTCTTCTGGATATAACCTTTGATTTGGTAGGACAAATCCATGACGAGCATTTGGTGCTTTGTGCCCGGGGGAGCCATATCATAAATCTTTCCGTCAATCAGTTCTGCGCGCTGGCCGTCTGGCAAGGCATAAATATCTTCCACAGTATAAGTTTCTTCTTTTCTCAGGGCATCCATAAGCTCTACCTCCAACTTACCTCTATTATAACCAATGTACAGCAGAATCTCAATTGTATTTTTGCCTTACAGCCCTGATGCAAGGAATTGCGTTCATTTTGGGACATCTGTTTTTATGGTGGGGATTTTCTTTTTGGGCACATTCGTTAAGCAGGGGCTATGCGCACTGGAACCCTAGGCGGAATAGGGGTTCGTCATTTTGGGAACAATAGTACATGATGAAAGCAAATAAGGATAAAATTAGATTATAGGCTAACACAATCTGATGCTCGCTATTTCTGTAGACACAGTATCATAAATTCTCTTTATCTAACCATATCACTCTTCCGATAAGCCCTTTGTTTATTCCTCAAGTTTAGCACAAATTTATTGTAAATACGAGAGTTTTTCTGTATAATTGAGGTATAGTAGAAGTGATTTATATTATATCCTGCCACAGATTTTAAAAATATAGAGATGATAAGGTGTCAGATGATGCAAAGCAAACACAGGAAACCAAGGCAAAACGTACCGCAAAAAACAGTGTGTTTTTAGACCTTTTCCAAGATAAAAATAATTTACTTGCGCTGTATAAAGCATTGCATCCAGAGGATACAGACGCAACAAAGGATACATTGGATATTGTTACGATAAATAATGTATTAACAGATAATCTGTATAATGATTTGGGTATTATGGTAGGAAATAGCAGATTGCTCTTACTTTTGGAAGCGCAGTCAAGCTGGACGGTAAATATCTTAATCAGAATATTATTGTATCTAGCACAGAGTTACCATGAATATTTTGAACGAACCAGCCAGAGCCTATATAAGAGCAAAAAGGTGAAAATGCCAAAACCCGAATTATATGTGATATACACAGGCAGCAAAGGCAGGAAACCCGGTACAATATCTTTATCACAAGAGTTTTTTGACGGTGCGGATATTGACATTGAGATAAAAGCCAAAGTGATCTATGAGAGCGACAAGGACAACATTATCAATGAGTACATTGTTTTTTGCAAGGTTTTTAATGAACAGATAAAAAAACATGGAATGACGAAACAGGCAGTTACAGAAGCAATCCGTATTTGCAAGGATAGAAATATCTTAAAACAGTATTTAAGCAGCAAGGAAGTGGAGGTAGTAACGATTATGATGAGTTTATTTAATGATGAGCAGATCATGAGAACTTATGCGAAAGATATTAAAAGGGAAACACTGATGGAAAATGCTAAACATATGTTGAAGATGGGAAAATTGACTGTTGAGGAAATTCCAGTCTGCTATCCTGATTTGACGATTGATGATGCAAGAGAAATCGAAGAAGAAATTGCGCAATTTGCATAGTCAATTATATCAATCAACACGAGATATGATAACAGCGTAAAGGCGCATTGTGCGGTTTCTATCACATTTTAAAAAATATATACAGCAACGTAGCAAGATAAAATTCCAAAAGCCATTTTAATTTGTGAAAAAACTTAAATGTGCAGTGGAGAAGACGAAGAAGAACCGGGAATGAAGGGTGCTGGACATCCAGTGGATGTCCGTTCAGCACGGACCGGAACGGAGTGGAGAAAGAATATATGACGTTGTTAATGCGTGACAGGGAGAATCAGAAGATAGGCAAAATTTTTGGAGCAATTTCAATGGGAAAGGATTTAGACCTTTCAGATGAAGAAATCATATCAAGACTGCAGAAAAAATTTAATTTAACAGAAGAACAGGCAAGGGCATATTTAAAAGAAACAGAATAACTTGCATATATAATTCATGGGCAGGACATATCAGTGTCCTGCCTGTTTTTGAATAATATTACGAGGTTTACGCATTTTGGTTATGTTATGGAAATCCATACCATAAATCTTTCCGTCAATCCGTTCTGCGCGCTGGACGTCTGGCAAGGCATAAATATCTTCCACAGTATAAGTTTCTTCTTTTCTCAGGGCATCCATAAGCTCTACCTCCAACTTACCTCTATTATAACCAATGTACAGCAGAATCTCAATTGTATTTTTGCCTTACAGCCCTGATGCAAGGAATTGCGTTCATTTTGGGACAGCTGTTTATATGGTGGGGATTTTCTTTTCTTCTTGGGCACATTCACAGAACAGCGACCATGCGCACTGGAACCCTAGGCGGAATAGGAGTTCGTCATTTTGGGAACAATAGTACATAATATAGTTTTCTAATTTCCGGTAATCCTCATAGTCCAGAATCCCGATTAGCCAGTCTATGTCAAAGTCATTGCGCATTAAGGCATCATTATATTCCCAGCTATTTGCAAAATGTTCATAAATTTGGTGGATTTTGCTGTTGGTTTTTTCTGTATCCATTGGCAAAGGTGTTCCTTTCTGGAATTAACTTCCCTTAGATTTTCCTGTTGGAATTTATTTATTACGCTCCATGCAACTTTAGCTGTTTTATCAGCATAGAAATAGCTTCATTTACAATATCATAGTGCGGTTTCCATCACATTTAAAAATATATGTACAGCAACATAGCAACATAAACTTCCAAAAGTCATCTTATCTTGCCATATTGTTCTTCAAATTCTGAAATATGTTTTTTAATAACTATAAATGAGCAAATTTGAATTTTTACCAGCTACAAAAAAATTTACAATAAA
>CAJTWA010000026.1:16257-60402 GCA_910580195.1 uncultured Lachnospiraceae bacterium | reverse complement strand
CTTTAGCGGCGTAGACTTATCGTGCAATTTTCTAAATTTGCTCATTTATAGTTTATTCCCTATTAATCACCTCATTTTCCAATTTTTATATTACTACTTTATACTACTTTAAGCTATAAGTCAATACAAATTGCTACATAATGATATATTATTTCAAAAAGGAGTAGCACTATGAAACCTCTCAAACAAAAGGTTAACATCACAATCAATGAAGATATCCTAGACAGAATCCAAAAATTAGCGGAACAAGCTGATAGGCCATTTTCACAATATATTAATCTTGTCCTAAAAGATTACTTACAAGAGAAAAATAATGAATGAAAATAATAATTTTGCAAATAATCTTACTTTATACCACTTCAAGCTATTAAACAATATTAAAACCTATATGGTGATATATTGTACTAAAAAGGAGTAGCACCATGAAACCACTCAAAACAAAAGTTAGCATCACACTTGACGAAGATATCATAAGCAAAATTAAAGAATTAGCAGAGCAAGACGATAGGTCGTTTTCACAATACATTAATCTTGTCCTGAAAGAATATCTAAAAGAAAGATTGAAAAACACAGAAAAATAACTGAATATTCCCATGAGCTTATTGCTTACCGTAGCTCAAAGTTCCGTTAGGATAATTTGCACAAATTATATGACATTCCACCACGGGGAACGTCCTGCAAAATACCATAAAAACGGCACAGCCCCACTTGGCTATGCCGCTTTACCCTTCCAGCCCCTGCTGCTAAAACTTATTTTTTGTCCTTAGTGCTGGGCTGGGCTGTATCTTTTTCATTCCCGTTGCCATTGGCTTTTTTGTCCGTGGCGTTATTGTTCTTATCAGCGTTGTTGTCATTTCCGTCTGTCATGTCTTCTACGCCGTTTTCTACGTCATTCCCAAGGTCTTCCACACCGTCTATGATATCGTCGCCGATATTTTCTACGTCATCTGTCAGCGTGCCGTTGCCATTGGCATTGTTTGTCCCATTGGCAGCCCCGTTATTGGTCCCGTTAGTGGTTGCCCCATTATTATTGGTCCCGTTAGTGGTTGTCCCATTATTATTGGTTCCATTGGTGGTCCCATTATTATCCGTGCCATTGGTAGTTGTCCCATTATTATTGGTGGTACCGTTATTATCCGTGCCATTGGTGCCATTGGTGGTCCCATTCCCATTTTCTGTGGTGCCATTGTTGTCG
Source organism: uncultured Lachnospiraceae bacterium (assembly GCA_910580195.1). Lineage (GTDB taxonomy): Bacteria > Bacillota > Clostridia > Lachnospirales > Lachnospiraceae > Petralouisia. Next base: position 59,207 of record CAJTWA010000026.1, on the reverse strand, counting down.
GTTGTGCTGCCATTATCCCTTGTCCCGCAAGCCGTAATGCTGCTTAAGGCTAACACAAGCAGGCATCCCACTAAAATTTTCTTAAACTGCTTCATAATAAATTCTCCTTTTCCATAAAATTTTCTTTCGCTGTATTAATGTGGGCAGGATTTGCAAAATTTATACCTGCCCAATTACTTTTTCATTTTCGTTCCAAATGATGCAATAACCTTTTTACATAGCCATTACGCTTTCATTTTAGTTCCAAATGATGCAATAACCTTTTTACATGGTGCATCACTTTTTCATTTTAGGCTGGAAAATCAGGCTTGCAAGGTAGCCAAAGACTAGGGCTGCGGAAATGCCTACCGCGCTTGCGGTAAAGCCGCCCATGAAAATCCCGATAAACCCGTCCGACTGCACGGCCTCCTGAATCCCTTTCCAAAGGGTATTCCCAAACCCTAAAAGCGGGACACTTGCCCCTGCCCCGGCATATTCCCGGAAGGGCTCATAAATCTGCAGCGCGCCAAGGACTGCACCGCTGCACACAAGGAGCACCATAATCCGTCCCGGCAGCATTTTTGTTTTTTCCATTAAAATCTGGGTCAGTGCGCAAATCAGCCCGCCTACCCAGAAAGCATTTAGGTAATCCATAAGTTTCCTCCTTACATCAGGTTCCATTACCCTGATTTCCTGCCACGCCGGCAGGTTCCATGGCTGTAATGCCCTGAATCACGCGGCGTATTCAATGACTACGCCATGGGCAATCCCGGGCACGCTCTGGCCTTCGTTAAAGCTGACTGTGGACAGGAGGGCGCCTGTCGGCACGAAAAGGATGCGCTTATACGTCCCTTTTTCCAGCTTGGGCAGCAGGTAAGCGCTCAGCGTGACAGCCGAACAGCCGCACCCGCTGCCCCCTGCGTTGGTGTTCTGGGTTTCACTGTCGAAAATTTCAATCCCGCAGTCCATATGGACCATGGAAATGTCGTAGCCCTTTTTTTTCAGCAAATCAATCAGGATTTCCTGCCCAACCGTACCCAAATCCCCCGTCACGATTTTATCGTAATCCTCTGGCTGCCGCTTAAAATCTACCAAATTCTGGTAAATGGTATCGCAGGCTGCCGGAGCCATGGCGGCTCCCATATTCATGGAATCTTTCACGCCGTAGTCCACCACTTTCCCTGTGGTAATCCCGGTAATCCTAAGATGGGTTCGCTTTGTCCCAAGTACAAAGGCTCCGCTGCCTGTAACCGTCCAGGTAGCTGATAGGGGCCTTTGGTTGGCGTACTCCAAGGGAAATCGAAACTGCTTCTCCGCACTGGCAAAGTGGCTGGAGGTAACGGCCAGCACATTGTCCCCATATCCGGCTGCCACTGCCATTGCCCCGAGGGACAAGGATTCCCCTGCAGTAGAACAGGCGCCGTACAGGCCGAACAGGGGTATGTTCAGTTCCATCAGCCCGAAGGTGGTTGCAATGTTCTGCCCCAGCAAATCCCCTCCGAAAATATAGCGGACATCTTCCTTTTTTAAATCTGCTTTCCCAAGGGCAAGGGCTGATGCTTCTTTCTGCAAAGTGCTCTCTGCCTCTTCCCATGTTTCTTCCCCAAATTTGTCATCAGCGCCTACCACGTCAAACAGCTTGCCCAGCGGGCCTTCCCCTTCCTTGGTGCCTACGATGCTGGCGCTGCTGATGATGTAGGGGGCTTGTTCAAATTGGATGCTTTGGGTTCCAATTGTCTGCGACATAATGTTTCCTCCTGTGATGGTTTCCTGAGGTTATTATGTCCCTAAATTTCCATTTTACTCAAAAAACTTGGCAGGCATATGCATGAAACATAGCTTTGTATATCATTTCCTCCTTGATGGCGCGCAGATTGGAAAAAAGAGTTTCCAAACGTGCCTTAGTTTCCATTTCTGTTAAAATCTACAATCCAAGAACAAAGTGGGCAAGCCCACTTCAACTCCCCGAACCCCTCAATCTTGAGGGGCTTGGACACTTTGCGCGCCGAGCACGGTCGCCTTAGCGACATAATACCCTTCGTGCGAGTGCGCCTCCTGCCCGGAGGGCTTTCTCTTATAGGAAAGACATGAACTTCATCACTTCACAGTGGCACGGTATTTCCGATAAGAGAACAAAAAAGCTGCAAAACCATATGCTTGCCATCCCCAGAAATCTTTCTCTTTCTGGTTCTGGCTGCATACAATTTTGCAGCTTCCTTTATCCAATCATTTCATTTAGGATGTGCTCTAATGCAGGCGCGGCACCGGCGGCCTTTGCGGGTCAATGACGTCGGAGGCGTTGAACAGGTCGGACAAGGTATTTTCCTCACCGATGGAATTAAAGTAAATCCGGAACCCATCCAAATTTCTCCTGCTCTGCCTTACATAATTATCACGGATTTGGACATTATATTGAGCAGAATCCACGTTGCAGTAATAATTGAACCCATTGCTTTTTAAGTATTCAAATTTTTCATTGCCTGCCACATAGCCTTCCGGCCACCCTGCCAAATCCTGCCCATGGGCAAAGATAATAACGTCTGTTTCGCCCACGATTGGCTCTACATTTTCTTTCCATTTAACAGTGTCGGCTTTAATCCGTTCCATGGAGGCCTCCCCGACTTTCATATGGCCCCATGTGTGGCTGGCAAATTTCCAGCCGTCTGCCTTCATGGCGTCGGCCACTTCCTTGGCTTTGGCACGTTCTGTTTCAAGGTCAAAATCAGGATGCTCCTCCAGCCATTTTTTCTTATCTGCATTGATGTCGTCTGGCACGGTCTGGTAGCTGATGTCTGTGCGGTAGCCCAGCACGCCGTTATAGCCGGTCAGCGCGATTGTGCCTTTCGCCCCCCGGTAAGAAGCGTCTGGATGCTCTTCGATAAACTTATCCATCAAAGGCACAACGTCATAATCCCCTACCACGGTAGTCCCATCGTCTTGGATGTACTCGCATTTCGGCTTGCCGTTTTCATCCAGCACCATTTTGGAGGCATAGCCATACCCATCGTAGCTGTGGTAATAAGACAAGTCGTCTAGGGACAGCACAAATGCTTTTTTGCCGGGCGGGAGCATAATCGTCCCCTCCTTATAGTGGGTCACGCCGTTTTCATCCACGGTTTCTTCCGCTATGTCCTTCAAGTCCACCAACACGTACCCTTCATCGTACATAATCTGGGTAATCTTGTTAAATTCATCTATTGTCGTCATCCACTGGTTATTGCCTACCGCCTGTGGGTCTGTGTCCTGATTGGCAAATGCCTTGGCTGGGTCTACCACCAGCGAATGGTAAAATACATGGGGAATCTCGCTGATATTTACTGGCACACATTCTGCCTTGCGTGCTTCGTAATCTTCAATTGCGGCTGTCAGTTCTTCCACGCTTTCATATCCTGCATAATTTTTCACCATCCCGATGGCGGCGTCATAGTCGTACCCTGCTGCCAGAAGGTTGGCCTCGTCCAGCACAGCCTTCCAAGATGCTGCTTCTGGCTCCTTGGGTTCCTGCTGTTCTGGTTCCTGCTGGCCTTCTTCCTGCTGGGGCGTCCCTGTAACCGCTGGGTCTGCAATGGTTTCTACGGTCCCATCTTCCTTTTCTTTGCCTTTTTCTTTGTTGGAAGCCATCGCTGCGGCTGCTACGCCTATCCCGGCAATTACTGCCAGAAGGCCAAGGGTTGCTGCTACCCGTTTCTTGAAATATCTCTGTTGTTTCTCTCTGCTTGCGCGTCTTCTCATATCATTTTGCTGCTTTTCCATTTCCTTTTTCTCCCTGTCCATACTCTCTTTAATCTATCGTATATTCTTCCTCCCTATCATATGACGGTTTTTCCTAAAAAATCAACCCCATAATGTGAAAAATTTCTTAAGATTTCTTAATCTTTGGTGAAATGTTTCCCAGTCTTCCCAAAAGATGTATGGGGGAGCTGCTTTTAGGTGTGTAATAATTTCCGATGTTGGAGGAAACAAGGGTAAATGGGAACTTTAGGGGGGGTATGCAAATGCAGGGCTTTTTTTGAGGGGGGAATGGGAGTGTGGAAGGCTTTGGGGGATGGCGGAGTGGAGGGCTTTGGGGGGGGGCGGACGGCAAAGCAGGGCAGCCCTTCCCCTAAGCAAACTGGGCAACGTTCCGGCGAACTAACTGCTAACTCCGGCTAAGGGATTTCGGGATAGCCCTCATCCCTAAGTCTGCGTAAGCAGTGGATTTCGCCTGCACTAAGGGCGCCCATGAACCGTTTGCTTAGGGGAAGGGCTGCCCTGCTTTGCCTGTGTATTGGAAAAAGACTGCTGCCCTGCTTTGCCTGCGTGCGGGATAAAGTTCGTTGCCCTGCCTTTCCTGCGTGCGGGAAAAAGTTCGCTGCCCCGCTTTGGCTGTGTATTGGAAAAAGACTGCTGTTTTGCTTTTCCTGTGTGTGGGAAAAGGTTGGGGCTGGGGTGCCTTTTGTTTTTTACTGCTGTATTGCGCCGCTTTCTGTGCATGGTACGGCTCCTAGTTCTGGCAACCTGCTTTTTTTCTTTAGGGATTCTTGGTGTTCCTTGTCTTTTAGCATGTGGCGGAGTTTTTTCATGACATAAAAATAGGCGGGGACTAGGAAAATGTCTGCGCAGACCCATGCTACTGGGCTGGCAAAGCAGGCTGCTACATAGCCAAATACCGGCACGAAGCCCATCCCGACAATGCTTCTGGCTCCCATTTCACAGACGCCTGCAAGGACGGCAAACTTGCTGAATCCCAGCCCTTGGATGGTGAACCTGATAATGTTTACCAGTGCAAGAGGGAAAAAGAAAGCGCTGTTGATGTTCAGGAACCAGCTTACATTCTGGAGGATGGCTGTTTCGGAACTGTCCACAAAGAGCAGGGCAATCGTCGGCCCAAACAGCGCCAATGCCCCAAATGCCAGCACGGAATATACTAGGCCGAGGATGCTGGTGGATTTAATCCCTTGGGAAACGCGCCCCAATTTCCCAGCCCCTACGTTCTGCCCTGCGTAAGTTGCCATTGTGGAGCCCATGGCGTCAAAGGGGCAGCAGAAAAACATGCCGATTTTCGCGGCTGCTGCGGTGGATGCTACTGCTGCGGAGCCAAGGGTGTTGACGGCCGTCTGTAAGATTACGCTGCCGATTGCGGTAATGGAATACTGCAGGCCCATGGGGATTCCCATATTGCAGAGCACTGCTGCATATTTCCCGTCCAACCGCCATTCCTCGCGGGAAATTTTTAGGATTTCAAAGCGTTTTACCATGTAAACAAGGCAGGCCACGCCGGAAATCCCTTGGGAAATGACGGTTGCCCACGCTGCCCCGGCCACGCCCATATGGAACACCAAAATCAGCGTTAAATCCAGTACGATATTCAGTACCGAGGAGCACACTAGGAATACCAGCGGGCTCTTGCTGTCCCCAAGGGAGCGGATAATGCCGGAAAGCAGGTTATACAGGTAAATCACAGGGATGCCTAAAAATATCACAAAAATATAATTGTAAGCCCCGCCCATAATATCTGCCGGGGTATTCATCCATGTTAAAATCTGTCGGCAAAGGGCGCAGACTGCCACTGTCATCGCCCCGGCAAAGCCAATGGACAGCCATACGCTGTTTGCCACATATTTGCGGAGGGCACGGTAGTCCCCTGCGCCAAACTGCTGTGCCACTGGAATGGCAAAGCCGTTGCATACGCCCATGCAGAAACCGATTACCATAAAGTTAATAGACCCTGTGGCCCCTACTGCCGCAAGGGCATTGACCCCTAGGAATTTCCCTACAATCACAGTGTCCATCATATTGTAAAACTGCTGGAACAGCATCCCGAAAAAGAGGGGGATGCCAAATTGCAGGATTAATTTCATTGGGCTTCCTGTTGTCATGTCTTTTGTTGCATTTTTTGCCATGTGATTCCACCCTTTCTTGCTTTGGAAAAATGTGAACGTCCCTGTGGGACGGGTTTTAGGTACAAAATGCTCCCAAAACAGTGATGCAAGTTTCTGGGCGAAGCCAGAATATGGAAAACTGTTTGGGCGCATACTGGGTATTCTATCACTTTCCCCGGAGCTATGCAATACAAAAAATATGCAAAAAAAGCCCGCATATCCAGAAAATTTTATACAAGATAATTTCAACAAGTTTTTTATTTTTTATAACGAAAAATAGTAGTTTTCCATAGAAGAGAGGTGCCAGAATTTTCCTGTAAGCATTTGCAAAATACCCGAATTATGGTACTTTGTGAAAAACTTACACAGAAATTCTGGCACTTCCCAAAAGACCGGCAAATATTCAATTTGCCCTATATATTACCAAATTTCTTCTATACTGTATCATTCTGCATCGCTTTGGGTTTTCCCATCGTCAATTTGTTTTTGGATTATTTTTTTCAAAGAATGTTCCGCCTGTTCACTTAATCCTGTTTTTTTCATAGTGGTATGGTCATCTGCCATAACAGCCTTTTCTGATTCCAGCTTTGTTTTCTCACAAGCTTTTAGAAAAATTTCCTGTGTCACATAATCGCGTCCTTGTAATGCAGCAGACACGCAGGCATTTTTCACTGCATTTTTTATGTCACGTCCACAAAATTCATAGTTTTCTGCTAATTCAATGACGTTGACATCCGATGCAAGTGGTATATGTATCCCATCCCCCTGAATATGCTTGTTCCATATTTCCATACGTGCTTTTGCATCTGGCATTGGGAATTCTATGTTAATTAATCTTGATAAAAAAGCCCTATCGTAATTCACAACCAAATTCGTTGCAAATATAACGACCCCTTTAAACCTTTCCAAGGATATTAACAGCTGGCTCCTCATGGAATTAATCGCCTGCGCAGAGCCATCGGATACATTTGTAAGCCTTTTAGACAAAAGTGAATCTGACTCATCTAAAAATAAAACAGCATCTTGCTTTTCGGCTGCCCGGAAGATAGCTTTCACCATCTTCGGCCCTTCTCCATGATACTTGCTTTCAATATCTGCATAAGTTGCGCTTAGTATCCTCTTTCCCATTTTCTGTGCTACTGCTTCGGCTGCCATGGATTTCCCTGTTCCGGGAGGCCCATAAAAACTCAATGCAGAGGTTGCCGTGGGGATAATCCTCCGTAACCCCCACTCATCAAACACTTTCTGTTCCACTTGAATGATCCCAACCGCCTCTTCAATCTCCATCCTCGTCTGCTCCGGCAGGATAACCTGCCCAAAAGAATAACGGGGCAGTTCAGCCTGATAGTTTTCTGAAAGCTTTTCATAATCAAATTCCCCTTTCCCTGATTGGGGCTTGGGTTCCTCGTGCTTATTCTCCGTCCTTTCCATCTGCTTATCTTGTTTATATTCCTGTGGATGGAATTCTGGGAACAATGCAGCATAATTTATTTTTACATCTACTTTTGTGCCTGGATATAACCTGTGCACCTGTTCTGTTAAATCACTGCTTATGCTATCCTCACTCCCAGCATACTTCGGTTTTTCCATGATAAATATTTGGATTCTGGAATTTTCTGACACACATATTTCTATACGATAGGGTTCTTTGAAATACTTTTTTACGGCTTTTTGCAAACCTGTCTTCCATTCATCCTTCCTGTCCTCTGATACCTGTTTTAACAGTTCATGCGGAATACATGCATACATTTTCATATCTCCAGTTTGTTCCCTTCTACCTTATGGGAAATCTCCTTTCCTCCTGCACCATTTTATATTGGAACAGAAAAACTATCTTCTTATTAACCTGTAACTAATATTTCCTTTTTAGATTTCAGCAACTCTTCTACTTCCCTGTCCAATTTACTATTTTGATCCTTTATTAATTCAACCTCATCTACCTGATTATTCTCATCCAAAGTTGCCATAACAAAATCTGCATCTTTCGCAGTTTCCTTCACACTATTGAGCTCCTCAAGTGTCATTTCATTTTCGCAATCCTCTACCATTTGTCCAATTTCTTTCATAAATACCTTTTTTGCGGTCTTTTTTTGAAGCTTTTCTTTTATCCTTTTCCGTATCCAATTCACCGTAATATTTACTACAATCATTATCACAGCGCCAATTGCTATTAAAGCAAGAATTCCTAAACCTAATATCATCTTATGTACCTCCATTCTACAACTGATAAATTTTTTTATCTGCCCCATCCAAAAAATCAATTAATTTTTTATCTAATGTCCCTGCGTACAAACTAACTGCCAATACTTCCTCTCCTTTTCTCTGGATTGGCTTATTCCTGCTATCCAATGCAGCTATTACTATTTCTAATGCATCATGTTCCCCAGTAGCTTGCTCATTTTCCTCAACATTAATAATTATCCTGCTGACATTTAAGTTTTGTGCCTGCATTTTCCTCCCATGTTCGATACATTGTTCCATGCACAAAACTGGAACACACCTTCTCTGGAATAATTCTTCTGCTTTTTGCTCTAAAAACTTATCCAGCTTTTCTGATTTTTCTAATTTTCTTTCAATTATTTCTTGTAAATTCATTCGCAGTTCCCTTTCCATAGAATTGATTACACATAAATCCTCATTCCTTGCTGAATTTCATCTGAAATACCATCCCCTTCTATTTGGCACTTCTTTCCCGATAAAAGTTCCTCAACAGTTATTACATTCTTTGTCTTATCTACACTTTTCACAATAGCATCTTTAAAGCCTTCCCCTTTTAAGGCTTCTTTTGTTTTTTGCTTATCAATTATGCCGCTTACTACTATTACTAAGACTGAAGCTGCAAGTAAACCTGCAATAATCCATCCAATCATACTGTCACCACCAAACTCCCTTCCCCTTTCTCCAACACTGCTTTTAATTCTGGGTCTAATTTTCCATATTTCACTAATGCAGATTCCAGAATACCTTCCTGCTCTGTATCTATGGCCGCCAACAGCAAATAATTTTTTATGGCTGTAGGTTCCTTTACTTGAAATTTAATCCCATACTTTTCCAGATTTTTGGGGTCCAATGTTGTAACAAGCACTTTTGCATTGTTTTCCAAGCTTTCTTTCCTGCTTGCGATCCAATCTCTTGTTTCACCCATAGTAAAGGTATTTGTAACCATCGGCTTGCCAAAACATTCTTCTATCAAGTTTTCACAATCCTTCTTTTTTTTCGCCGTCTGCAGCAGCACAGCGGCTACAATCGCTAACAATACGGTTCCTCCTATTACTACTCCTGCTCCTGTTCCTGCCATCTTATTCTCCTTCCTTATCCTCTGTATTGTTCAATTGCGAATTCCCTTAAACATTCTTGCATATGTTTCTCTTTTCGCGTTTTTGCAGCATCTGCCAGATATAGGACTGCTCCGGCCGCTGTTGATGCGAGAATCCCTGCCGGGCCTCCAAACCAGCTTTGTGCTATCATTGAAACTGCTAAAACAGAAACTGAACATGCCGCATGATACCCAATCTGCCCAAGGGCTTCTGCGTCCAGATTTCCTTCCATCTGCATATCAGCTAACTGATAAGTTGATACCACCAAAATTGACAGCATGCCGACTGCTGTGCCATTGAGCAGCTGCCCTGCTTTACTAGCTAGGTTTACCCCTACATTCTGCATCAAATTTGACGTCAGGAGCCCCATCCCATAGCCTGCTGCTACGATTGCCGCAGATTCTATTCCTCCTATGCTGCCTTTCACCAGTGCACTTTCTATTGCTTCCGCGGAGAAATCCGATTTTGCAACTTCTGCAATAAAACTAAGTGAAAACCCAATCCCCAGACCGATTACTGTTGCTTTCCCTAACCCACATAATTCCTGTTTTACCACACGCTTTTGGTTAGTATTCTGCAGCATTTCATTTTTATCAATGAGCGGGGCGTCCGTTTCATTATGCCATTTTCCTTGATGCCCTTGCTGCAGGTGCTCTTCCTTGCTCTTGTAAAATTTTATATTATCCGGGTTTGCCTGTTCCTCCAAATGGCCGGATACATTTTTTTGGTGATGCCCCTCCGCTCCTCCCACACGGCCTCTTGCCATAATTTCATCCCGTTCTGCCCGGTTCCATCCAGAGGAACCCGTTCCGCCCATCTGGACATCTGCTTTTTCATATTTCCATGCCAGAGAAACCCCATCCCCTCTTGCCCCACGGTATGAGATGTCCCTTTCTAACCCTTTTGTTACCTTATCCGCCAGACGGGCTCTCTCCAAATTCAGGCTTTTTAAGGCTGTCTGGTATTCTTGGTTATATATGTATACGTTCCTTCCTGTCTGTGCTGCCATATTGCCTGCAACAGATGGGTTCACACTGCTATTTACCATTTGTGTCCCATCAGGTTCTGGCAAGGAATCATAAAATGCTAAACTCTTCCGATTTTTAATATCTGCTAACACATTCCTCCCCCTCCCCTATCTTCTGCGCATATTCTGCTTCTCACACTGAATTGCCAGCTTTGTCATATGAAACTTTCCCCTATCATCCATTTTGCTTAGGATATAGGAATACACATGGTTATAATACACTAATGTTTCATTAAAAAGCCTAGATGTATCAAATGCAAAGAAATCTCTTGTGATTTCTTTACAATCTTCCATGTTTTCAGCCTCCTTCAGCAGCCGGTAAACCCTTTCATAAGCTTCCAGCGCTTTCAAATTATAATCCACATTTTGCTTATGGTTGAAATACCGTATTTTTGCATCTGTTATGCTGGCACATTCCCTAGAGATTTGCTGGTATAGCTGTTCTTGGGGTTCCGTAAAATATTCCTGTTCCAGAACCCCGTCTAATTGCTGGATCTGATCGAGGATTTTATGGAACTCCTGCTTTTTTGTAGCATTACTGAGTGCGTGGCTTAACTTCTGTATGACATGCAAGGTTTTCTCATTTTCCTCTGCTTTTTCCCGGAAAACAGCCTTTCTCCCTGCATATTCCTTCGCTGCTAATTCTGCGCGGATGTTAGAGATACGTTCCTTTATCTCCATGATTATGTCTACAATGCTTTCATCTAATGCTGTATTTTCCGCAAAAAAATCTACTGCAAGCTCTGCCCTGTCACAGTAATACTTTGCAGTGGGAATCAATGTTTGATTGGCTGCCGCTAATTCCAGCAATGTTCCTGCATATTTTTGAAATGCCTCTATGTTCCCGCTATCTTTGTTGAACATATTCTGCCCAACTAAAAGGGCTTCGGAAAACTTGCCTTCATATAAGTACTTCTCAAACAAACTATATAATTTTTTGTCCATGCCCTTGTTCTCCTTTGCTATATACTTTACACTATTTTAGTTTTAAAATCAACACCATTTTGGTTTTCATTTTTTAAACTATATAAGTTTTAATTTTACGCCTTTTTAGCGTTACATTACATTTTTCTTTTTTGATAAAATAAAACTATCATATCGGAAAGGGGCGCAGGAACATGGACAATTTAAAAAAACTCCGGCAAGAAATAGGGCTTACCCAGCAGTCCTTAGCAAATGAATTAAATACCAGCCAGCAGTCTATCTACAAATATGAGCACCATATTACAGAACCTGACATTGGGATGTTAAAAAATATGGCCGATGTATTCGACGTGTCCGTGGATTACCTGATTGGCCATTCCGCCTACCCCCATAAAATTGAAAAAGTCCAACCTACAGACTTGAACCAAGAGGAGTCCTCCCTGATTGAGAAATACCGCTCCCTCCCATCCTCCTCACGGGAAATCATTTTACAGCTTTTGGATGAACTCCTGAAAAGCCTTCCTTAATTGCTAAATAGGCAGCCTTAAGTTGGAGGTAAATTTTACTGGGACATTTTGCCGGATTGTTTGCCTTTTCTTTTATTATAACAATTAGCATGGACATCATCTGTCCAACCAGCAGATTTTTTTTAATTTTTTTAGTTTTTTTATTTTAGCATATCCCATTCTGCCATCAAACATGGATACTTTCCCTACTGTCCCATCTATCATACTCCCCAGCCTTACTGATGCAGACGAAGCATTTTATCCCTGAAGTACGGCAAAACCTTTTTAAATAAGTTTTGCATCCCTAGAGCGTGTCTTAGATCCCGCCATCTATACTTCCCACTTTACGGGGAAACACAGATGAAAGAAAGAAGTTTTAAGGCATGCCTTAAAACTTCTTCACCAGTTCCACACATTCCCCCTGATACCGCAGCCACATGTCAATCCCATCCCCAAAGGTTTCCGCCCGGACCAAGTACTTCCCATCCTCTTCCCGGACAATCTCGGCAGTAGGCAGCTTATCCAAGACAGCCTCCACGCTCTGCCCTTTGTACCAGAACTCAATGTGCTGCAGTTTCCCGCCGAACATAAACTGGATCCGTTTCCGGTATTCCCCCTCCTCAAACCGGTCTTTATAGGGAACCTGAAAGCGCTCCTCCAGCACTTCCAGCCCAGAAATGCGGTCAATCCGGTAAATCGTCGGGTACATGTCGTTTGCAACCTGAAATTCCTTTTCCCGGTCTATATTCTCAATATGCGCCGCCAAATAAAAATAAAATTCGGAAAACATAATTGCCAAGGGCTTCAATTTCCGTGTTACCTGCTTCTTCTCCTTTAATTTCCCATAAGTAACCGCAATGTAGCGGTGTTCCCGGATTGCCTTGCCGATTTCCCACATGTTCCCGATGAACACTTTTTTGTGGTGGGGCTCTATGTAATGGTAACGCTCGTTGGAAACCAGCTCGTCCACCAGCTTCCGGTTTTCCGGCGGGACGCAGCAATCCAGCATTTTGTCCAGCATCCGCATCATTTCCGGCTTCGTAAAGGCGCGGCTCTCCAGCAGGATTTTTGTGATTGCCAGCACTTCCTCATTGGTAAATTTCCGGCTGTCCAAAACCTGCATCCGGTATCCCCCCTGTTCCTGCTTGTAAGGAACATAGTTCCCTGCCCCCTCCGTTTCCGCCTTCTGCAAGAATTCCCGGATATCATCAATGTCCCGCTGGATGCTTTTTTCACTTACCCCAAAGCGCACAGCTTCTTCCGGCTTGGAAATAACCTCCCCGTTCTGCAGGCGCGCATATAAGTCTAAAATCCGGTATACCTTATCTTTTTTCTCCATAAAACCACCTATTCCTTTCGTTTTATTTAGGCACAAAGAACACGGCTTGCCTATTATTATATCCCGGAAGTTAGCCGGATTCAATCTGCGTTTCTCCTTTGGTTTCTGCCATTTTATAAGTTTTGCATCATAATGCACAATTTATGGCCTCCAAATCATAACCAAACTCCCATTTTTTGTAAATATGATACAATTTTCAGCCTGAGATTAGAAATCCTTGTGCAGATTCAGCCTTGCAGCGCTGGGATAAGAGTGCTAGAATAAAGCCGTTGAATGAAGATGGTTTTGAAAAGTGGTTTGCCGTATCCGCGGCAGAATGGAGGAAAAAATGAAAATTTATAACATCGAAAATCCAGAAAAATTCCTTGAAGTAATTAAGCAGTGCAAAGGCAGCGTGGAACTGATTTCCCAAGAAGGCGACCGCCTGAACCTGAAATCCGAGCTGACGAAATACCTTGCCATCAGCAAGCTTTTTGCGGACAATACCCTGATTAACAATATGGAACTGGTGGCTTCTGACCCGGACGACGTGAAATTCCTGATGCAATATATGATGGAAGGCAGATAGAAGATACAGTAATAGAACTAGGCATCTGCAAAAGAGCTTAGGCACTTGTTATACATCTGCAAAAGAGCTTAGGCACTTGTTATACATCTGTAAAAGAGCTTAGGCACTTGTTATACATCTGCAAAAGAGCTTAGGCATTTGCAAAAGGCTGCCTCCCGCAGCGGACGCAGCCGCCAAAACGCTTGCCCTTGCTGGGCTTTTCAGCGATAACTCCTTTTCAATAAAATGCAAAATAGATTTGGCATTGGTTACATAGTGCCAAATCTATTTTACATTCTGGGTATCTTTTGTTTTTCATAGGAAATTGTGTTCCAAATCGGTGACTAGCTGCTGCATTTCCGCCTTGGACGATACATTCCTTGCAGCTTCTACGACCTGCTTTTTTTCTTCCTCATCCATTTTTGCATAAATAGACAGCGCTTTTTCATTGAGCCCAAGCTGGAAACTCAGGCCGATTGGCATGTCAAACTTATTTTCCATGGTGCTTCCCCTTCCTTTTTTACATATAACAGTAGTATAGGCGGGTGGAAAATACTTTATACCTGTCTGGGGGAGATTTTTCTGTTGTTTAAGAAAATAGGGCAGAAGAATGGCAGGATCCCTCCAAAAATGTGCAGAAAATGGCCGCCCAGCATCCCAAACTGGACAGCCATCTTCAAAACACCCGGATACCCTGTGAAAAAGCTCCAAGCAATCATTACGGCTTGGTAAGCCGGGGCTTACTTTTTAACCTTGCCACCCAGCTTTGCCTTGCTCCACGCGCTGTACAGCTTTTCTTTGCCAGATTTTTTGTAGCTGCGTATCCTTGCATAATACTTTTTGCCCGTTTTCAGCTTTGTGAACGTGCAAGAAATCTGGGGCAGGCTCTTGGATTTCAGATTCTTCTTAAATTTCTTGTCTGTGCTTATCTGCACCTGATACCCTGACGCCCTCTTATCTTTTGCCCATTTTACAGTTAATTTCCTGCCCTTCGCTGTTTTTGCCGACTTTACGGACGGCTTCCTGGGGCTTACCTTGACAGCCACTTTCTTAACTGTGTTCCCTGCTTTGATGGTTATAATGGCAATACCTGTATTTTTGACCGTTACCTTCCCGCTATTCCTGTCCACTGCGGCAACTGCTGGCTTAGAGCTTGTAAATACCATCTTGCTTTTTGAAGCGGCGTTGATTTTGAATGGCTTTGCCCTATATGCAACCTTGTATACCGTTTTTGCATTGCCCTCTTGGGATGGGGCACTGTCTGGACTTAAGCGGAATGTAAACCCATTCTTCTTTGCATAAGTTTCTGCCGCTGAGCCGCTTGCGCCTGAGATGGTGAAATTGTCTACTTTCTTTTTCTCATCCTCGTTCTCTGGATAATAATAACCAAATGCCTCTTTCCCGATACCCGTTACACTACTGGGGATTGTCACACCCGTTAAGGTGCAGCCATAAAATGCCTCCTTCTTGATATCCGTCACTTTCCTCCCAGCAATCTCCGATGGAATCACAACATTCCCGCCGATTCCGCGATATCTTACAATTGCCACATTTCCATCTTGGTTTACTTCGTATTGGTAATCGCCTTCTACCAGAGTTTTTTCTGCCTTCACTTCCAATCCATACCCCGGTACACACGTCAGCACCACTGCCATTGCCAGCAATCCCGCCAACAGCTTCTTCCATCTCTTCATTTCCTTCTTTCTCCCTCCTACAACCTTACATTGGCTACATCTGGCATCTGCATAATACTCCAAATTCTTTTCCCATTCCGGCAAACAACCTTTCATAGATGGAAAGCCTTGTTATGTACCTGCCACCCAAAAGATACCCTAGGGATTCCACTTCCTGCCCATTTCCCTCCCTTGCCATGGTGGGCAAGGCCATACCCATTACCGTTGGCATACGGAAATCTTCCCTTCCGTACTTTTTGCACCAAACGCACATAACATCCTATCACGTGTTTCACCCACAAGACATCCCCACCACATCCTTCCCTGCGGAACCTATTTGTCCCGGCAGGCTCAGCTTTTTCTGGCTGTATTCTACCCTCCCCCCGGAAAATTGTCAACATAATCCTTATATTCTGGCACTCTTTTGCAGAAAGGCTGAAATGGACAATGAAATTCCACTTCCAAGATGGGCAAATGGAATTTTTATCTGTAAACTTAAAAAACACTCCAACTCCCAACCCAATAAATAAGCCACAGTGCCTAACTTGCGGAAATCCCATACAGGATTACCGCCTTACTATGGTAAAAACCTTACCGCCAACCCCAAAATCCTCCCCTTCTAATTATACCAAGCCAGTACCCATTAAAATATTTTACCCAATCAGCACTTCTTTCCCCCGGAAAGCGAATCCATATTTCCGGATCTTCTCTTTCGGAATACCTTTTGCAAGGAGCGCCGTTTCATAATTCTTTTCCTCTATCTGTTTCAACGCTGCCTTTACCGTATCTGAAAGCTCTTTTTCCTCATCCATCTCCTGTACTCTAAACTCCAGAATGATGGCGTCATCTTTCAAATCTCTTGGCTCCAGCATAACGCCATAACGGCCAAAACCACTCTCCCTGTTGGAAGTAAGCACATATTTTCCCCGAAGCGTCACCAGAAGCCCTAATACAAAGCCATGATAAATTCGTTCCGGTTCCTCTCGGGAAGGCTCCCTTCCTGTATCAAAATAACGGAATGTTTCCATGGTAATCCGGTTCATATAGAGATTCATATTTTTTATGTTCCCCTCCCACAAAGCCCGGATAAATCCGTCATAATCATATACATCCTTCTGGAACCATCCGGCCACCATCCGATGGAACATAATTTCCACTTCCAGATTTGTGATCCCCAGCTCATACTGGGGAGCTGCCAGCCACCCCCATTCTTCATCGGTAAGCTCCCGATGGCCGAATACCCTCAGATATCCGCTGGCAAGCAGCAGGCTCCAGACCGCAGTTTCATTTTCACCCATCTGGCTGTATACAAACTGCTCATCGATAGATACATTCAAATGCTCCCCAGAAAGAAGTTTTTCAAAATTTTGTTTCACATACCGGTTCCCTTCTTTCAGCAGCTTTCCCACCAAATTGTTAGAGCTGGTATTCGCCCAGTAAATCCCCAATTTCTTTTCATCCAGATAATTTATAATAGACCATGGATTATAGATATCCCTCCTCTTGCCGAATGTGAATCCGTCATACCATTTTTTTACATCTTTTTTCTTGTCAGACAATCCAAATTCATCCAAAGCTGCAAAGACTTCTTCCTCCGTAAATCCAAAGCTATCCTCATAATTTTCCCCAGTTGCCGTCACCACCTTCAGATTATTCAGGTCCGAAAAAATTGATTCATTGTTAACCCTCGTAATCCCCGCCATAAGCGCCCGTTCCAAATAAGGGTTTGTCTTAAATGCAGCATTGAATAAGTTCTGGATAAAAGCTGTAAGCTCTTCCCAGCAGCCGTTCACATAAGCCTCCTGCATGGGAGTGTCATACTCGTCCAACAGGATAATCACTTTCTTCCCAATAATAACGGGATAAATACAAAGACATCTGATGAAGAGCCATGAAGGCATGGACATCATCCATCCCCAAAGACACTTCTTTATAAAATTCTGTTTCTCTTTCATCCAAAATTCCTGTGTCCAGCAGAAAACGGTTTTCTGGATTCCCACCACTCTTGGATAAAACCTGATTTGTCCACATAAAAGTTATTTTTCATCCGCAGCTTTTCAAAGTCCTGACGCCCGATTCCCACTGTCCTCGCCATGCCCGCCACCTCCACACATCTTATTTTGAATTCTCCAAAGCAGGATTAAAATTGCCTGATTTATCTTTCTTAACCCATATTTATCTTAACACATAATTTCTCTGCATCAAAGCCTAAAAGGGCGTTTCACACAAAAAACATTGATATCTGCAAAACAAATATCCCTAGGATAGCCATACACATAACGTCAGCAGAATTTCTGCTCAATTTTATAAGCAATCACATTTGTTCTCCATTTGTCCAGCCATTTCACCCCCTCTTTTTTGCCAAATATCAAACGGGATTTCATTTTCCTGTCTTCAGAAAACGCCAAACATTTTGAGTGCCCAGTAAACTAGCCCCAGCACCCAGCTGGTAAATATCCCATACAAAATCACCGGCCCCGCAATGGTAAAGATCTTGCACCCAATCCCGAAGGCCTGCCCTTCTGCTTGTGTCAAGTTAGGCCCAGTAATTTTTGAAAAATTAAATATATGTCTGCCCATTACGATTCTTTTCGCAAGCGGTATATCCTTGTCTTATTTCTTCCTATCGCTTCCACATCATCCATCACAGAGAGTATTTCTCTCGTCCTCGCCATGCTCAATCCCAGCAGCTCTGCGATATCTCTGGTTTTTGCTGTTTCATTCCCCTGTAAATACAATCTGATTTTTTCCTGGTTATTCCTTGTTTTTATCGCTTGTTTTTTATCGCTTGTTTTTATCGCTTGTTTTTTATCGCTTGTTTTTATCGCTTGTTTTTTTATGAATTTTAAAGTCAGCGATGTCCTATCCGGATCAAACTCCTCCTTTATGTCAGGCTCTTCCCACCCTTCGTCTTCCCATACATTAAAAATATTAGGCACTCCGCTTCCTGCATGCTCACCGATATCTATCAAGTTGAACATTTTCATCAGGCTCTTATTTCTTGGGTCGGATTTTCCCCCTCTGCGCATCTGCTCCTTCCCGAGTCTGATATAACCGGGATTCTCCAATGTGACTTTATCGTCTTCTTTGATTATGAGAACGCCATATTTTCCATAAAAATCTGTATTGATGATACAGTTCGCCAACGCTTCCCTCAGCGCCCTGTGAACGGGCGTATCATCAACCCGAAAACCGCCTTCCATCCGAAATGGCACTTTGATATCTTTCGTAATCTTATTGTATACTCGAAAATAAAAATCAAATACATTTCCTGACCATTCTCCGGACGAAGACTGAAGCCTGTCCGTCCATCTGATTACTGTATCAGGATTTTCCCTGTAATCCAAAAAATATTCCGGAAAATATCTCACAATGTCATACTCATTTCCAAACATAAGCATTCCGGCAGCCGTAGGATGAAGCCTTTTATCCTCTTTCGAAAAACCCGCTGCCCCAATCACCCTGAGATATTCACTGTCATCCAGCCGCTCAAAAGGATGCCCCGGCTTAAAGGATTTATGGCTGTTGCGATAACCGCGGATGGACTCCTGATTCAAATCTTCAATTTCAGCCTCCTCAAGAACTTCCATATCCATAGTTTCCTCTGCCTGATCCCTCAGCATTGTTTTCACCTGCAATCTGGTACAGTGGTAATCTCCCTCCCAATTTCTGCGGAAAGTTCCTCCAAACAGATCATCATTGATGTATACCGGCTTTTGTTCCCGCTTTGCACTCGGCACCCAGATTACCATAATCACGTCATCTGCACCAGCCACTGAGAAAGTTTCCACATCATCATCTTTCAAAAGATTGATGCTCACCTTTTTACGGTTGTTAATCGTATCCCAGAAATCCTTCTTCAACTTTGCCGCATTTTTCAGCCCAGTTGTATGCCAATTGCCTGATTTATCCTCTTTTCCCCCAAGAATAATGGCACCGCCATAGCAGTTAGCAAAAGCAGAATAAGTATCCCACAGGCTATTAGGAAGCCCGCCTTCTGCTCTTTTAACTTCTCTGCGATTATCTTCTTTATAGGAATCAAATTTTGCCAGTTCGAATAATTCTTTCATATTTGCTCCTCAAAAAAACTATTTTGAAATCTAAATCTGTTTCTAAAAGTTCTTGACATATCAACAAAATGCTATGCGAAATCTGTTTCTAAAAGTTCACGCAATTCAATCCCACGTCCGCTTAACTTATGAAATGGCAATTCAATCGCTTCATCATCATCAATTACAATCCTATCTTTATCTGTCATATCGCCCTTAATGATGATCTTTCTTGATATTTACAAATTACTCTCTCGACTCCTATCTGGAATCCCTTCGGAATAAACAATCAGCTGCACAATATTATACTTTAACTTATGAATCGCTTTTGATTTTCCATTAATAATCGTAAACACACGAATTCGATCATCCCAGTAATCACATAGAGAATCTATTTTCGCTGAGTCCCCATCCAGAAGGAAAAATAATTCATCTCTTTGAGCGCTGATAAAAATACTTAATAACGCTTCCGGTTTCTGATCTAAATCAAAAATATCTTCCAGATTAATTTCATATTCACAAGCAATATCACCAATAAGGATATCTTTATAGCCGCTTTTCTTAAACCCTTCCTGTAAAATCATAACTACATTTCCTCTTTCACACACTTCACAGAAAAAATGCAACCGTCGCAGTCTTCCTGTATGCTCCACTCATCCTCATCAATTCCAATACACTCCATACATTCAATATAAAAACTATCTTCACCAAGATCCGCTACCGTGGGAGTTTCATTTACGTTCGCCGTACTATAGTTATAATAATTTTTACCTCTTGTAAGTTTACTATTCTCAAAAAACCATTTTTCAGGTTTTAGTGACATATTCACCATACGTTCTACAATCTTTCGCTTTACACCCTTAAAATTTCCACCTGCCCGAGGGAGAATAACGCTATAATTTGCATATTTATCTTCAGGAAAATTCAGACAAACATAGTTAGTTACTGTGGAATCTATGTAATGCATTGGATCAAACAATTCCAAATGATCTGAAATCCCCGCCTCATTATTCACCTTCTTCTGACAGATGTTCAGCATTATCTTCCACAGATACTCCAGAAAAACAAGAGAACCCTGTTTGCATTCGGCAACATAGAGCAGTCTATCATCTACAGGAATCTCTCTGTATCCAGCCATCTTGCTGACATCATCCGTGCTGTATGTATTCAATAGCTGATATTGGCCATCCACAGTCTTACCAATTTCATTTATCCATCTCACCGTATTCTGGCAAATCATGTTCAACATGTGTGTCTGTATATCTGAAAGATTATTATTATTTATAATCTCCCCATACTTCTCACAAACAATGCCCGACAAATAACTTACAATTGTCTGTTCCGTCTTTGTCTTGACAGATTCTGTCATATAATGATCAAATTCTTTTTTATCCACTCGCAGCTGATCCAAAACAGGATTAACTAACGTATAGCGTCGCTGTATATACGAAATCGAAAGACCTAGCAATATCAACCGCCAATGCCCCTCATCTCCACCCCTATCTGGATTCGGATAAGCCCTGGCCAATGCTTCCATCAATTCCTTTTTGTACTAATTGATATCCTGTTGATGGGCAACATTAAATCTTGCAATAAACTTTTTTAGGGAGTCCTCGGAGGCCATTGTTGCAAAAAGACTTTTCTTCTGTTCCTCTTTCTTATTTGTTGAATAAACATTTGCTCTCAGCCAAGCAACTGAATCTGCTGTATTTGGATAAGTCACTGACTTGGGAAGCTCATTTTCATGTCCGATATACTCTTTCATTTTATCAAGCGTCGGTTTCTCAACCTTTGAATCTCTATGAATATAAAGGCTCGGTTTTGCTTTCAAAGTACTCCGATGCATCTGAAGACGGAGATACTGATAATAAAGATCTGTTGAAATTTCCTTCATACTTGGATATGTCTTTGAATAATACTTTACCTGAATGAACTCAAATGTGTCATCCTCAAAAAATATATCCACATCCTCAAGATATTCTGAACAGACATACTTTACTTGATTTTGAAGGAGACACATAATCGTAACATAATCCTGAAACAAAAATCCCCTGATCTTATCTGCGGCATCTCTATTCCTATCCCCCTCATACATGACTGATAATTTATCTGCTTCTGTGTTCACTCGCATACTCACGGATCGTCCCCCTTCTACGCCGCCACATTAGTATTTATTATATCTATAACCACTTCAATCCTAACCTACGTTTCAATATAATCATATTATAATTGAAAAAAGCCAAAAGCACAATAAAAGCAGGATGACAAATCATTTCATCGCCACCCTGCTCATAATACAAACTCTGGTCCCATATCTTTTCTATGCCTTACCTCAAAATAGCCCCAACATCTTCCCAACCCAATAAATCAGCCCCAGCGCCCAGCTGGTAAATATCCCATACAGAATCACCGGCCCTGCAATCGTAAATATCTTACACCCAATCCCAAAGACCTGCCCTTCCTTCTGGAACTCAATGGCCGGGGCTGCTACGGAATTGGCAAACCCAGTGATAGGCACCAACGCCCCTGCGCCGCCCCAGTTGGCAATGGAAGGGTAAATGTTAAACCCTGTTAAGATTACGCTGAGCAGCACAAGAATCATGCTGCACCAGCTCCCGGCCGTATCTTTATCCATCCCAAAGGTATCTGCGGCCACATTCAGTATCACCTGCCCTACCACGCAGATTGCCCCTCCTGTAAGGAACGCCTTCAGCATATTTGCCGGAAGGGAGTGGGTGGGCGTCACCTGCTTGACATACTCGTTGTATTCTTGGTTCTTCTTTTCCTTTTGCTCCATTGTTTCCTGTGCCATAACCATGCCTCTCTTTCTTTTGATTTTTCAGGGCACGCCCTACTCTAAAGCGGGCAATGCAATATAGAAATCTTTAAACCCGGGCCACAGTTTCGGACAGCCCTCCCTCTGGCGCTTTACATTTTCTGCATATGGTTTGCATAAAAATACAGCGCGCCTAAGGCCTTGCCCAAAGCCATGGAAAACATAATATAACCTAAGCCTGCCTTTACCCCAAAACGGCGGAACATGATAGGGAAGGTATTCAGGATTTCCGCAAGGGCCACTGCAAGGCATCCAGTAAACACCCCGGCGGACAGGCCAAACAGGACCACGGCCCACAGCCCCAGAGGCACATGCAGCGAAAACAGTGAAAAAACATTCCCCAACGCCCCGCCCAAAATCACTGCATTTTCGTAAGCAATAATATCTGCAGCCGTGCGGCTCTTCCCAATAATCCGTGGCACTACCCCAATGGAAATAATAAAGCTGAATACCCCTGCCGAAATGGCGGAACCGCTGGCAAGGCCGATAAACCCCAGAAAAATTTGTTTAATCCACATCATTGCTGGTCCCTTTTCTTCCACAATTTTCAATAAACGTAGAATCCACATCCTTTTCATAGGTGCGCATTTCCACTTGGATAGGCGTCGGGTCGTGGGTGATTTTCTTGTGGCCGACGTGGTTAAAAAATATCATAATCCCAAGGAACAGCCCAATGGAATAACAGATTTCCAGCACCGTGAACCCATCGGACTGGGCGCCCATGACTTGCTGGTAAAAATCTGCGAACACTTCCCCCACGCCCACATCGTTGTTGAAGGTCATAATGGTAAATGCTGAGCCAAAGAAAATCAATACGCACAGGATTGCCGTCTTTAAATAGAGCAGCCATTTTGGCTCCTGCTTTGGCTCATATTCCAGCACAAAATCCTTTTCCCCAATGTTCTCAACATCTACATTGGGGAATTCCTGCCCAATCAGCTCAATGATTTTCAGGACGGAAAATACTTCCACCTGCTTTTTCTTCCTGCTCTGGTTGGCCGGGGTGTGGAAATGGTACACCTTCATCTGCTTTAGCTTATTTACCAGCGGGCGGTTGGTGGAGGTGATTTTTGCCACGTCTTTGAGCACTACGGAAGGCTCCCGGACAAGGACATTCTGCTCTATTTTCAGGTAAACTGTATCTGCCATACGCCCTCCCCTACGCCTGTTTCCCGGCGGCGCCAAATGGGCGGAAACTTTGGGTTACTGCCCCATCTTCTGGGCTTTCCGCTTCTAGGCCATTTCCCAAGTTTTCTATTTCTTGGCTCTCTTTGGCTTCTTTCAGGTTTTCTGCTGCCTTGCTTTCTTCGGCATTTTCAAGGGCTGGGCTGCTTTGGCTTTTTGGGGAACTATCCAATGCTTGGCTTTCTTCGGCTGTTTCCTCCTTTGCCTCCACATTCCAGACCAAAGTCCCCTCTGTCACAGTCGTCTTTTTTTCCACAACATTCACATAATAAAAAATTCCCCCTGCTATGGTGAGGACAATCGCTGCCAAAAGGCAAATCCGATAAATTGTACTACGGCTACGGTTCATATTCTCACATCCTTTTTCCATCTTTGGAAGTAGTATGCCATCCTAGCCAAAATTTATTCAAAATTTCCAAAACTGGATATAGTAATCCGGCTAAAAAACATATATACTAAAAATAAAAAAGCAGGTGATTCCATGTATGCACGAAAAGACGAAGCCCTTTATACCATCAATGATATTTATTCACTGCCCGATGGGGAGCGGGCAGAACTGATTGACGGCAGGATTTACCATATGGCTCCTCCCAGCAGGGCACACCAGCAAATCTGCGGCTACCTCCATAATGCTATCTATAACCATATCCAAGAAAAACATGGGGACTGTGAGGTTTACGCCGCCCCATTTGCAGTATTTTTAAACAAAGACAGCGCCAATTACGTAGAACCTGATATTTCCGTCATATGCGACACTTCCTGCCTAGACGAAAAAGGCTGCCATGGCGCCCCTGACTGGGTCATTGAAATCATTTCCCCCAGCAGCCGGTCCATGGATTATATGAAAAAACTTTTTAAGTACCGCACCGCAGGCGTCCGGGAATACTGGATTGTTGACCCTACTACTAAGCAGGTGCTGGTATACCGCATGGAGCCGGAAACTATGGAACAATATTTCTTCGGGGAACAAGTCCCTGTGGGCATCTGGGAAGGGTTTTCCATAAAAATCCAGTAAATGCCTTTCTGGCTTCGCAAAAAACGGATTGCCTCATTTAATTTTGCATCCACGGTTAAGCCCAATAAAATACAAATCACCTCACTTGGTTGCGCATCCGCAGCAAAATCCGCTTTTCCAGCCTGCTGACCTGCACTTGGCTGATGCCAAGCTCCCCGGCTACCTGCATCTGGGTCTTTTCCCCGAAATACCGCAGTTCAATCAGCCTGCGCTCCATCTCCCCCAGCCCTGCCATAAGCTGCTCTAACAGCATATGGTTTAAAAGGGCCTCATGGCTGTCCTTTTCTTGGGGCAGGCGGTCTGCAAGGCAGGTTTCTTTCCCGTCCCCGGGGGCATATGTTTTGCTTAAGGATTCCACCTCCCCATTTGCCTCCAGCGCCATGACAATTTCTTCCCGGGGAAACCCAGTTTCATCTGAAATTTCCTGCAAGGTAGGCTCCCGGCCAAGGCTGCGCTGGAGCTTTTCCCTTGCCTGCTTTACCTTCGCGCCGTTTTCCTTCAGGCTCCTGCTGACCTTAATCATCCCATCGTCCCTTAGGAACCGCTTGATTTCGCCGGTGATCATAGGTACGGCATAAGTTGAAAACTTCACGTCATAGGATAAATCAAATTTGTCAATGGCCTTCATCAGCCCTATGCTTCCCACTTGGAACAATTCCTCCAGCTCATAGCCCCGGTTGGAAAAGCGGTGGGCAATGCTCCAGACCAGCCCCATATTCCTCTGCACCATCTGGTCCCTTGCCCCTTTGTCCCCTCGGTGGGCTGCCACCAGCAATTCCCAGATTTCTTCCTTTTTCTTTTGCCCTTCCTCTGTCCTCTTTTCCTCTTCCTCGGAAGTTCCCTTCCTTTCCTCGTTTTGGCTTTTTAGGGGCAACTGCCCTGCTGTGTGCTTTTCTTTCTTTCCCTGCCCCTCTCCCCCTGCATTTTTTTCTCTGTATGTACACTCCTCCTTACTTGCCTGCTGCTGCACGCTCTCACCCTTTCCCTTATGCTATGTCATCTATACTCCCTATCCCTTTCCAAATGCCGCTTCTTCGGCGCACTGAAATGCCTATGGGACTTTACTCCGCCAACCATTTTGCGCATGGCAATAAATGCCTATGGGACTTTACCCTTCGCCAATCATTTTCCGCATGGTAATGCATGTCCCTTTCCCGGGCTCGGAAATCACTTCCACCTCGTCCATAAATGCCTCCATAAATGCAAATCCCATGCCGGAGCGTTCCAGTTCTGGCTTGGTGGTGAACAACGGCTCCCTTGCCTGTTCAATGTCCCGGATGCCCTTGCCTGTGTCCACCACGGAAATTTCCACCTGCTGGCCTTTTGTGGTGCACTGGATCCAGATGCTGCCTTCCTTCTGCTCATAGCCATGGATAATGCAGTTGGTAACTGCCTCGCTGACGGCCGTCTTGATGTCTGCTAGCTCGTCCACAGTAGGGTTCAGCTCCGCTACAAATGCCCCCACCGTCACCCTTGCAAACCCTTCGTTGGCGGATGACGCCAAAAATTCCATCTTCATCTCATTCCTTTTCTGTTCCATTCCAATCACCCATTCCTTTCCCTTCTGTTTCTTCCTGCTCCACTTCAATGATTTTCTGCAGTCCAGACAGCTTAAAAATCCGCCGTATCTGCCCGTTTAAGTTGACTGCTTTCACATAGCCGCCAGAAAAACGCACATTCTTGCACCTCCCTATCACAACCCCTATGCCGGAGCTGTCCATAAAGCGGGTATCTGCAAAATCAAACACCAAGCTGCGCACAGGGTATTTTAAAATCAGCCCGTCCGCCTCCTCCTTTAAAATTTCTGCCTGATGGTGGTCCAGTTCTTCGGGCATCCTGACAATCAGGCACCCATATTCCTTTTCAAATCTGTGTTCCATCTTTTCCATCCTTTCTATTTAGCCTTCCTCTATGTTTCTGTTATGATGTTTTTCGAAACCTTTCAATTTAACCTTTCACTATTTTTGTTTTAATGCTTTTCCAAAAACAAAAATGAGTTCCACACACTTTCCTATGAAATAATAAGAAAAGACGCCATATAACTATGACGTCTTTTGTACCTTACTTCCAATTGTTGGTTATTGGGGCGGCTGCTGCTGTGCTGCCATTTCATCCAGATATTGCTGTGACCTCCTGGCCCTTGAAGTCCCCGGGTGGAGTTCCACCATCCTCTGGTAATATTTCTGGGCATTTGCCATATCCCCTGTCTGGCGGTAAGACTGGGCGAGGTAATAGATGGCGTACCCATCGTTGTAATCTTCTTCCACCTGCACCACTTTTTCCAGCCCGGTAATGGCTTCTGGGAACCGGTTCCCGTTGTAGTCTGCCTCCGCTTGGGCGTAAACTGCTATGATATATTGCTCATTTACCTGTGCGTTCAGGGTATCGTAAATCGCCTTTGCCTGCCCCCCTAAGAGCTCTGGCTGCACATTGACAATGGTATCCCCTGCCAATTGGACATTTTGCTGGGCAAAGGCGTCATAGGCGACAATCAGCTGCTCGTAATTATTTATGGTTTTCTGGGTGTCCTCCGTATCCTTCTCTTGGTCTTTCAGCTTCTTATTCAGGGCCTCTATCTGGTTCTCTAAGCTTTTCACCTCTTGGTTGCGGGTAGCTAGGGAATCATTTGCTTCCAATTCCGCCCGCTTTGCGTCAGAAACGGCATTCTGCCGGATGCCCGGAATCACCAAAAACCATGTAATCATCACCCCAATCCCCACGCCGATAATCAGGTTCAAGATTGTCATGATGGCGGAATTGTCTTTGTAGTTGGTGGGCTGGATAATGGTTTCATTCCCGCTCTGGTAAGAAGCAGCCTTTTCCTTCTTCTCCTTGCGCCCGCCGGATTCCTCCTGCAGTAAGCGGTCCGCCTCACGCAGGTAACGCAGCGTCGTAATATTGTTGGTGTCAATCTCCACTGCCTCCCGGAGCACTTTCCGCGCCTGCGCATACTGTTTTTCTTCCATATAAAGCAAGGCCAGAAGCTGATACCCTTTCACCAGCCCCGGGTTCATGGAAAGCACTTTTTTCAATTGGATGATTGCCAGGTCCTTACTGTCCTGCTGGCAGTAAACCAGCGCTTGGTTGTATTTTTTAATGGTCTGGTTCACTGCATTTAGCTGGGAGCGGTTGGACTGTATTTCATCCAAATATTTTTCCGCCGGGTTATTGTCCGGGCTTAAGCTGCGGCTTAACACCCACTCGCTTAAGGCGTCTACCACTTCCCCCGTTTCATAATAAATCAGCCCCAGCAGGTTCCGCGCCTGTGTATTGGCCTTATTGAAGCGCAGGCTCTTTTTCAGTGACTGGATGGCGCCGGATAAGTCACGCACCTTCGCCTTTTCCAGCCCGTCGTTATACAGGGCATTGGATATATTGATAATTTTACTATAAGAATCCATATCATTCCTTCTTTCCTATCTCTGCTGCCTTGCTTCCTTGATAATCTCCTGCATAATGTCTGTCATGTCAGTCAAATCCCGGTCATATATGGCATCCTCAGCTTCTTCTACTTCGAGGCTGGGCTTAAATTTCTTCAATTCCTCTTCAAAATTAATCATTCTGCATACCTCCTGCAATCTGTTCCAATTCGCCAACCAAATACAGGGAACCTGCGCAAAACAGCTTCTGCCCCGGTTTCCTTGCCGCCAGCGCATATGCAAAGGCTTGGCCGGCGCCCGCAATTGCTGTCACTTTCACGCCCTGCTTTTTGGGAGCCGCCGCTTCTTTGGGGCTGCTGGCTGTAGTTGTTTGAGCCGGGCCGTCCTTAAGTATTCCCCGGAATACCTCTGCCAGTTCCTGGCAGGCAACCCCGCGCCCCCCAGCAACCGTGGTGACTACAACCTCATCCCAGCTCCCATCTAAAAGCAGCCGCCTTGCCGCCTCCACATACTCTTTTTCCTTCACCATGGAAAACAGCAAAACAGCAGATTCCCCTGTAATCTGCTTCACTGCCTCCAAAAACTTTTCAATTCCTGACAGGTTATGCGCACCGTCAAAGTATACCCCCGGCAGCGCCTCCTGCATCCTTCCCTTCCAGACTGCCGCAGCCATGCCTCGTAAGGCCGCCTCCCTTGCAATCCCTTCCAATTCCATCAGACATTCCAATCTCCGCCGAGAGGTGGAATCCTGCCCATGCCTTGCAATCCCTTCCAATTCCATCAGACATTCCAAGGCCTGCCATGCCACTGCCCCGTTCTGCGCCTGATAAGGAGCCCCAAATGGGATGGAAACTTTAGTAACATAATAACCAGAATCATAAGAAAAATCAATCTTTTTTCCTGTGTTTAATAAAATTTTAATTTTCTCCGGCCTTACCGGATAAGCCTTGCAGCCCAAAGAAGCCGCCTTTTTTTGGATTATCTCCTCGGCTTCTGGCACGGAGGCATCGTATACTACAGGAACCCCCGGCTTTAAAATCCCAGCCTTTTCCGCTGCAATCTGGGCTAATGTATCCCCAAGGATTTCTGTGTGCTCTAGGCTGATGGAGGTAATCACGGTAAGGAGGGGCTTTGCGACAATATTCGTGGCATCCAAGCGCCCGCCCAAGCCCGTTTCCAGCACGGCATATTCCACGTTCCTTTTGGCAAAGACCAACATGCCCACGGCAAAGACATATTCAAAAAATGTAGGGTGGGGCAGCCCTTCTTCCACCATGGCAAATGCTGCCTGCCCGGCCAGCTCCGCCGCCCAGACGAAATCCTCCCTGCTGCAGGGCTGCCCATCCAGCGCAAACCGCTCCTCCAAATGCATGAGATGGGGGGAGGTAAAAAGCCCTGTCTTCTTCCCTGACGCCCGAAGCGCACTCTCCAGAAAAGCGCAGACACTGCCTTTCCCATTGCTCCCAGCCACATGGATGACTTTAAAGCTCTCCTGTGGATCCCCAAGCCGCCTTAAAAATTCCCTTGTATGCCCTAGTGAATTTTTGCTGGTGAATTTGGGGATTTCCAATATTTTTTCCACGGTTTCTTTGTAAGTTCCTATCTCATTTTCCATCTTGGCTGCACCTCTTTTTCAATTGCCCTGAAACTGCCCTACCTATTATAATATAGTAATGTGCCAAAATCCAGACTTATTTACCCATATCCGCAAATTTTCGTATGACAGCATTTTACAAAAGGCTTTGGCGGCATAATACCCTATGAAAGAAAAAAACCAGATACCGGAATCCTTCCGGTATCTGGGGTAGTTCCCTTCTTTTGCCTAATGCCTGGCTACAGGGCGCACATAATAATCTTATCTGCCTGCCTTGTGAATTCCAGCCTCTCCTGCATTTCCTTCACGCCGACTTCCAATTCGTCAATTTCCACGCGCACGCCCGGATATACATAGCCGACGACGCGGACAGTTGCGCCTTTTGCCCGTTCCATCTGGTCCTCCAGCTTCTCCAGCTCTGCGGTGTCCTCTGCCAGCAGGGCGGTGTCCCTGATTTTCACCCGCAAAAGGTCTGTCCTCCTTGGGTCGTTTTTCATGTCTTTCAGTATCTTTAAGCCGTTCTCAATTTTCTCAAGGTTGGCTTTCTCCACTTCAATTTTGCTCCGCAGCACGCCAATCCTGCGCCGCACGGATGCATCGTTCCCAATCCTGACTTGGGTCCTGACTTCCCCGTCGCTGCCTAAGGTGTGGACTGCTATCCCTTGGATTGCGCCCACTTGGCCGCCGACGATGCTGGCTTTCTTGCCGTCAAGTATAATGCTTTCCCCGCAGGACACCTGGCAGTTTAAGAATACGTCTGCCTGAATGGTACCATTGGCATGGACCCTTGTGTATTCAAAAAACTTTGCGGAAATATTCCCTCTTGTGGTAATGCTTGCACGGGATGCGCCCATCACGCCGCTACGGAGCACAATATCCTTCCCTGCTTCAATCTGTGCGCCCTCTACCACGCCGTCAATGGTAATGGTCCCTGTGGCCTTCACGGATACTCCGCTGCAGACCCCGCCATGGACAATCACATCCCCGCGGAAATCAATATTCCCGATGGACAAACCTACATCCCCTTGGACTTCATAGACTGGCAGGATAACAATCCGTTCATTCGTCATCTCAATCTTGCCGTCCATCAGGGAGGTATACGTCAGGCCGTCCTCGGAACGCTCAAACCCTTTGCCCCGCAACGGGACTAAATCCCTGCCGCGCTTTGCCAATAAGGGCTTTCCCTTTACGTCCATGCCGTCCACGCCGGGGACTGCCGGGTGGTACACTGCAATTTCCTGCCCTTCTGTCACAATTTCTACCATCTTAATGCTCCAGTAATCTACCGAGCCGTCTGGGTGTACCTTGGGCTGTTTGCTGAAATTCATGTCGAACTTATATTCATAATAACCAGCCACGCCATCTTCCGGTTTATCGCCCTCTGCAATGAGCACTTCTTCATTATATATCTGTTTGTCTATCGCTTCTTGTATTTTATCTTCCTGAATCCCATATACCACACCACTGGCCTGTAACGCCTCTGTTACATCACTTACTGTATAGCTTTCCAGTTCGGGACCCGGCAGATAAAGATAAGCTTTCATACTGTCATGGCTGACTCTTATTTGAGGTTCATTTATCGTCAAAGCTGCCATTATAGATTCCCCCTTGCTTGGAATTTTGGTTAAAGATTGTTATATATACTATAGTACCAAGTTTTGCGTCTTATTTCAACATATTTATGCAAATTTCAGAAATAAAATATTTTCCAGCAGATTCTTCAAAATACCGCAGCATGTTCTGTATGCGCTACGCAAAGCCTTATGCCTTTTGCCTTCTGCTGTAAGCGTTTCCCCGATCCGTGGGCACTGGCAGCTGCCTTGGATGCAGGGCCTTATGCCATCTGCCCTAAGCGTTCCTCCACCTGCGCCATCATCTGTTCATATTTTGCTAGCTTTTCTTTTTCTTCCTGTACTTTTGCTTCTGGCGCCTTGTTTAAGAATTTCTCATTGGAAAGCATGCCTCTGGAGCGGGCAAGCTCTTGTTCCAGCTTTTTCTTTTCTTTCTGCAGGCGTTCTTTTTCCTTTTCAAAATCCACAAGGTCCTCTAAGGGCAGGTATGCTACCGCGCCCGGGATTACAACGGAAACGGCGTCCTCCCCGATGCCGGCCTTATCCTGCTGCACATGGATTTCGCTTGCATTTGCCAGAAGGCTATAGGCCCCTTTCATGGACTGGAAGGTTTCCTGCAGCCCTTTTTCTTCCGTTACGATAAATACCTTCGCTTTCCTTGCGTTGGGCACATCCATTTCCGCCCGGATATTGCGGATGCCCCTGACAAGGCCTTTCACATGCTCTACGGCCTCTTCTGCTTCTGGGAAATGCCAAGCCTCTTGGTATACCGGCCATTGGGAGAGCATGATGGTTTCCTCTTCCTCCTGCAGGGTAGTGAAAATTTCTTCCGTGATAAAAGGCATGTAAGGATGGAGCAGCTTCAGGCCTTGGATGAGCACCGTCTTTAAAGTCCACATGGCTACTTCGGCTGATGCTGGGTCTTCCTCCTTTTTAAATGTCCTTGTCTTGGAAATTTCAATGTACCAGTCGCAGAATTCATCCCAGATAAAATCATATACCTTCTGCACAGCGATTCCAAGTTCGAATTTATCCATATTTTCCGTAACATCTGCCGCCAACGTGTTTACTTTAGACAAAATCCATTTGTCCTCTGGCGCAAGCTGGCTTAAGGCAGGCGTTTTCAGTTCCCCATCCCCAAGGTTCATTAAAATGAAACGCGACGCATTCCATATTTTATTTGCAAAGTTCCGGGAAGATTCCACCCGTTCCCAATAAAAACGCATGTCGTTGCCCGGCGCATTCCCCGTCACAAGGGTTAAGCGCAAGGCGTCTGCGCCGTATTTGTCAATGACTTCCAGCGGGTCAATGCCGTTCCCGAGGGATTTGCTCATTTTCCTGCCTTGGGAATCACGGATTAAGCCGTGGAACAGCACCGTATGGAAAGGCTTTTCCCCCATCTGCTCGTAGCCGGAGAAAATCATGCGGATAACCCAGAAGAAAATAATGTCGTACCCTGTCACTAACACGTCGTTGGGGTAAAAATAATCCAGCTCTTCTGTTTTTTCGGGCCATCCCAGCGTGGAGAAAGGCCAAAGGGCGGAGGAAAACCATGTGTCCAAGGTGTCCTCATCCTGCTCCATATGGGTGCAGCCGCATTTTGGGCATTTGCCGGGATTTTCTTTTGCTACTACCATCTCCCCGCAGTCTTTGCAGTAGTAGGCGGGAATCCTGTGCCCCCACCAAAGCTGCCGGGAAATGCACCAGTCCCTAATGTTGTCCGTCCAGTTAAAATAGATTTTCTCCATCCGCTCCGGGAGCAATGTTACCTCGCCGTTCCTTACCGCTTCTGCTGCAGGCTTGATGAGCTCGTCCATTTTCACGAACCACTGCTGCTTTACCATAGGCTCTACGGTGGTACTGCAGCGGTCGTGGGTCCCAACATTGTGGGAATGGGGCACAACTTTTACAAGGAGCCCCTGTTCTTTTAACTCCTTTACCATCAGTTCCCTTGCTTCGTAGCGGTCCATGCCTTCGTATTTGCCGCCGTTTTGGTTGATGGTGGCGTCGTCGTTCAGCACGTTGATTTCCGGCAGGTTATGGCGTTTCCCTACCTCAAAGTCGTTGGGGTCGTGGGCTGGGGTAATCTTCACGCAGCCTGTCCCAAATTCCTTGTCTACGTAATTATCTGCCACAACCGGGATTTCCCGGCCAACCAAGGGCAGGATTAAAGTCTTGCCGATAATGTCCTGATACCGCCCGTCCTCCGGGTTTACCGCTACTGCCGTGTCGCCCAGCAAGGTTTCCGGCCTTGTGGTGGCAATTTCCACAAAACGCCCTTCCTCCCCTTTCACGGGATAATTGATATGCCAGAAGCACCCTTCCTGCTCCTCATGCTCTACTTCTGCATCGGAAATGGAGGTCTTGCACACCGGGCACCAGTTGACAATCCGGGAGCCTTTGTAAATCAGGCCCTTTTCGTATAATTTGATAAATACCTCCTGCACGGCATGGGAACAGCCCTCGTCCATGGTAAAACGCTCCCTGTCCCAGTCTGCGGAGGAACCCATTTTCTTTAACTGCTTGACAATCCTCCCGCCATATTCTTCCTTCCACTCCCAGACTTTTTCAAGGAACCCTTCCCTGCCTAAGTCCTTCTTGTCAATGCCCTGGGCTTTCAGGGATTCGATGACTTTTACCTCCGTGGAAATGGAGGCATGGTCCGTGCCCGGCTGCCAGAGGGCGTTGTAGCCCTGCATCCTCTTGTAGCGGATTAAAATATCCTGCATGGTATTGTCCAAGGCGTGGCCCATGTGGAGCTGCCCGGTAATATTGGGCGGGGGCATCACAATCGTAAAAGGCTTCTTGCTCCTGTCCACTTCGGCGTGGAAATATTTATGCTTTTCCCAGTTCTGGTAGATGCGGTCTTCAATGGATTTTGGGTCGTAAGTTTTGGCTAATTCTTTTTTCATGGCTCTCTCCTTTTTCTTAAATAAAAAACCCTTTACCGATACGGTAAAGGGCGTGTTATCGCGGTACCACCTTTGTTCATGCTATCTTTCCTAAATGCATATCTCTTAACCTGATAACGGGGATTAGCCGGGAAAGCCTACTGGCAGCAGCCTGCCGCCCCATTCAGCCTTCCGGTTCAAAAGCTACCTTCTGCAAGTCCTTTTCTTGGGGCTGCCTCCCAGCCTAGCCCGCGCCAAGGCATCCTTCCCATTGTGGGGCAAATCCCACAGGGGCCTCTCCTTTGGCACATGCTAGGGCTGCCCTCTCTGGCAAGCGTCCTTGCATACTCCTCTTTCTCATTACCTTTGGAATTACATGGTTTTCTGTACATTGTAAAATCTTATGCTTGAAATGTCAAGTAGTTCAATTCAGTAATTTTATTATATTTTCATAAACTGCCTGCCTTGCCGCGTCCCGGTCCACCTCCTGCAAAAATTCCCGGTGGGCCAGGAAAAAAGCATAAACCGCAAATTGCGAAAGGATGGCGCTCCAGACCTTATACACATTCCGCTCCTGCACCAGCCCCTTTTCCGCCGCAAGCCCCAGCAGCTTTACCGTTAGGCTTTCTTGGGAAAAACAGCCTTCCTTCTGCTTCTCAAGCCCTGCCAGAAGGCCTTTTCCCGTAATGGTGCGGTCGCTTAAGATACGCTCCAGCAGCGCAAACCCATTGTATCTTTTGGTGGTATCCTCCAGCATATCCAAGCCTTGGAAAATAATTTCCTGAAAGCTCTGCCCCTTTTCAATCAGTTCTGCAATAATTGCAATGTGCTTTGCCGCTTCGTAGCGGATAGCCCCTACAATCATTTCTTCCTTTGTGGAAAAATATCCGTAGGCAGTGCCTTTGCCTATCCCGGCTTTTGCAGTGATTTCCGATACCTTCAAGGTGCTGAAATCCCGGCCGGAGGCAAACAGATCCAGCACCGCTTCATACATAGCCACTACTTTTGGCGGATATTCCTGCTCCAGCCCCAGCAGCGCATAAGCCTCTTTCCCATTTCCATGTCCCATAATTCCCTCCCCGCCGTTTCTTTCCAATGGCATTTTCCTGTACCCATCTTCCTGCCACGCCGCGGCAAATTTTTGATGTGTTCAGTTTCCCTTCCTATTTACGGCAGCTTTTTAAATTTCTTCCTCTACCATGCTCTTATTGCTGTAGAACAAATCATAAATGCAGGGCACAACTACCAGCGTCATCAAGGTCCCGTAAATCATGCCCCCGATTGTCACAACCGCCATAGGCCTTGACATGTCAGAGCCCATATCATTCCCAAATGCAGTGGTTGACATAGCCAGAATCGTCGTCATGGCTGTCATCAGGATTGGGCGGAGGCGGGTCTTCCCGGCAGTTACGATTGCCTCCCGCTTCTCCATGCCCTCTTTCCGAAGCTGGTTGATGTATTCCACCATTACGATACCGTTATTTACGATAATCCCCACCAGCATGATAAACCCAATCATGGAGATAATGCTGATTTCGTTGTTGGTAAAGAACAGCGCCAAGAACCCGCCAGTCAGTGCAAGGGGAATCGTAAACAGGATGATGAAGGGGGCTTTTAAGGACTGGAACTGGGCTACCATAATCAGGTAAATAAATGCCACTGCCAGTACCAGCATCAGCATCAGCTGCTCCATGGCTTCGTTGATGGTTTCATTTTCCCCGGTCATTTCCATGGTATAGCCCTCCGGGAGCTCATACCCATCCAATGCTTTCTCCACATCAGCCCCCACTAAGCCTACGTTATACCCATCCGCAATGGCTGCGCTTACAGTCACATACCGCTCCTGCCCATCGCGGCTGATGGAGGTCAAACTTTCCATTTCCTCGAATTTAGCTATTTTGGAGAGGGCGATTTCCTCCTCTTTCCCATCCTCCTTATCAGTGTATGTAAATGTAAGGTTTTTCAGGCTTTCCATGGATGCCTCGCTCTGCTCCACGCTTTCTAAGTATACGTCATAGTCCTTAATATCCGTAGAAATCGTAGCGTCGGAGGTATCCTTTTCCATCTGGGCGAAGACAAGCTGGTACACCTGCGCCACGGTCATCCCGTATTTGGCTGCCTGCTCCTTATCCACCGTAATGCGGAATTCCTTCTCCGTTTCTTCCAAGCCATCCGAAACCTCCGAGGTCCCTTCCACCCCGCCTACTACTTCGGATACGTTTTTGGCAATCTCCTGCAGTTTTTCCAAATCGCGCCCTTTGATGCGCACGGAAATCCCTTCCCCTGCCAGCGCGCCCATATCCATGTTGGAGCTGCTGACGCTGATTTCCCCTTCCAGGCCCTTCGTCAGCTCTGTAATCTGTTTTGCAATCTCGTCGTTGGTAAGTTCCTTATCTTCCTTTAAAATAATGTAAAGGCTGACGCTGTCCCCGCCGCTGCCTCCCATCATGCTTGCGGCAATGCCGCCCCCGCCTGCCATGGCGCCGACGGAATCCACGTCCTCAATGGTCTGGATTTGCTCTGTCACCTTGTCTGCCAGCTCGCAGGCGTCTGCAAATTCTGCATCATCCGGAGGCGTAACCGTCACGGACATCTGGGTGCTTTCCATATCCGGCATAAATGCCGTGCCCTTGGAGGCAGCAGCTTTTGCGCTTACCACTAAAAGGGCTGCCATTACTAAGATTACCAGCGGCTTTACCTTAAGCATTTTTTCCAATGCCCCGCCGTATGCCTCTTGGAACCTGCCAAACCATGGATGCTTCGTTTCTTTTGTCTTTTTCAGCATTTTGGCGCCCATCATGGGAACGAATGTCAGGGCAATCAGCAGGCTGGCAAGGAGGGAATAGGCAATGGTTAAACCCATGTCCACAAATAGCTGCCTTGTAATCCCTTCCGTAAATACAATCGGCGCAAATACGCACACCGTAGTCAGGGTGGAGGCCGTAATCGCCCCGCCCACCTGTTTCGCGCCTTCCACGGCTGCTTTCCGGGCAGAAATCCCTTCGTTCCTCATGCGGTAAATATTTTCAATTACCACAATGGAATTGTCCACCAGCATACCAATGCCAAGGGCCAGGCCGGAGAGGGAAATCAGGTTCAGCGTTACGCCGCTGAAATACATCAGCACCACCGCAAAAATTACGGAAATCGGGATGGAAACCGCGATTACCAGCGTTGGCCGGATGTCCTTTAAGAACAGCAGCAGGATAATGATTGCAAGGGCTGCGCCGTAAATCATGTTGTTCAGCACAGAATCCACAATCATGTCAATGTAAATCCCCTGGTCCATCAAGACGGAAACATTGAGGTCTTCATTATTTTTCTTTAAGCTGTCAAATTTATCGTAAATCCGCTTGGCAACGTCCCCGGTGGAATACCCGGTCTGCTTTTCTATGGAAAGCATAACGCCCGGCTTCCCGTTTAGCTTGGCATAGGATTCCTCGGAATTGTCCACTACCGCAATGTCCGCCACGTCCGACATATGGATGACGTCCACGCCGTCCATGCCCAAATCCATCAGCACCATGTCTTTCAAAGCGTCTACGCTGTCCACCGCATCCCCTACACGGACCATAAACCGTTCGCCCTCATCGGTGACATACCCTGCCGGCATGGAAAAGTTCTGCGCAGTCAGGATATTTGTTAAGGTTTCCATGGTAAGGATATTGTTTAAGTCTGCGGAATCATAAGCATCCTCCTTGGTATCCTCAAAGGCCTCCTTGGATTCCTTTAATTTCTCTTCCCCGCTGGCAAGCTGGGCAGACGCGCTCCCCATTTCTACCGCACCGGTAATCTGGCTCTGGTTTAAGGTTGCCAGCGTGTCATTAATGGTGGTTTTCCCTTCTGCCACGCTGGAAAGGCCTGCTTCAATGGCGGCAATCCCCCCATTGATCTGGATTACTCCCTGCTCAGCCTCTGTAATGGCTTTGGAAAGGTAAGACACAAGCTCCTGATCCGAAGCGTCCGCCTGTAAGGCGCTGCCTTCCTGCGCTGCCAGTTCAGACTTAATGGCAGAAAGCGCCTCTTCCACTTGGGTAAGCTGCCCCTCTAGCTGCTTCAGCTGCGGCCGCATCTTCCCCAGCGCTTCTTCTATCTGGGCTTTGCCTTCCTCCATCTCGGCAATCTTGCCCGGCAATTCTTCCTGCTGCTTTTCCATTTGGGCAATCTGGGCTTTTAACTCTTTTTCCTGCTGCTCTAACTGGGCAATCTGGGCTTTTAACTCTTCTTCCTGCTGCTCCAGCTGGGCTATCTGGGCTTCTAACTGCTCCGCCTGTGCCTGCAGCTGGGCTGCCTGCTCCTGCATCTGTGCCGCCTGTGCCTGCGCCAAGGCCTGCTGTACCTGCGCAAGCCCTGCCCGTGCCTGTTCCAAGGCCTCCTGCAGCTGCGGCAGCCCTGCCCGTGCCTGTTCTAGCCCCTGCTGCACCTGCGTAAGCCCTGCCTGTGCCTGCGGCAAGCCCTCCTGTATCTGCGCAAGCCCTGCCTGCGCCTGCTCCAGGCCGCTTTCTAACTGGCTAAGCTGGCCTTCCAGCTTCTCAATCTGCTTCTTAAGCTCTGCAATCCCATCCTTCAGCTTTCCCTTGCCTTCTACCAAGGTATTGACCTGCCCCTGCAGTTCCTTTAAGGATACAACGGCTGTTTCGGTAGCGGACTTGGTATCGCGCAATTCGTTTAATTTACTGTTTAAGTCTGCCTCTGTCTGGAACAGTTCGATTTTCTTGTCATTTAACTGGTTCTGGGCGTCGCTGACTTGCCCTGCCATTTCATCCCGGCCGCTGTTCAGTTTGTCTTTCCCGCTGCTGATTTCATCTTCTGCAGAGCTTAATTCCTCCTCTGCATCCGAAAACTTCTCATCCAGCGAAGCCGTGATTTTTGCATTGACAGCGTCAATTTTATCTTGGCTTAAAGTCACCCGTATGGATTCCTCAATCAGCCCCGTCCCTGACACGGAGGCAACCCCCTCCACGCTCTCAATTTCCGGGATTAAATCCTTGTCTGTGTAGTCGCTGACCTCCAAGCTGTCCATCCCATCCACTTCCACTGCCGCAATCATAATGGGCATCATGTCTGGGTTCAGCTTCATGATAATCGGGTTGGTGACCGTTTCCGGCCATGCGCCGCTGATTTGGTCTAAACTTTCCCGCATCTCCACCGTGATGGAATCCATGTTGGCCGTCTGCTCAAATTCCAAGATAACCATGGACATATTATTGGCGGAATTGGAGCTGATATTCTTAATGTTGGAAGTGCTCGCCATGGCCGCCTCTATGGGCTGCGTCACGGTGCTCTCCACCTGTTCCGGGCTCGCCCCCGGGTATGTAGTAACCACAATTGCATAGGGCAGGTTAATGCTTGGCAGCAAATCCGTGCTCATCTTGCTTAAGGATACCACGCCAAGGATGATGACCAAGACAATCCCTACAATTACGGTATAGGGTTTCTTCACACTGAATCTTGACAGCATGTTTTTCTCCTCCTGTTTTCCCATTTCCGACTGACTGGTCGGTTTTAAAGACATTATACGCATATAGGTGGGAAAAAACAAGGGAGGAAAACATAAAATTTTTGTAAAATACGGAAAACAAACCCTCTGTTCCTAGCATAGAAATCTGCCCAGAATTCGATAAATTTTTCACAAACTTCCCCCTGTTTTGAAAAAAATACATGAAATTCACTCCTGTTTCCATTTTTATACAAATAATTGGTTGAAAAATTTTTAAAACATGGTACATTAATAGGTAGAAATAATGAAATTATTTTTAAGGAGGAACTTCACTATGGACAGAAATATGCAGGGGTTTGGCATGATGATTAATAAGCTGAAAAAGAACCCAAAAAGAATCGTATTTACAGAGGGCACGGACGCCCGTATCTTAGAAGCAGCTTCCCGCCTGCTGGCTTCTTATTTCCTGACCCCGGTATTGGTAGGGAACAAGGCAGAGGTGGAAGACGCCGCAGAGGAACACGGCTACAACATCCGCGGGGCGGAGATTATTGACCCCAACAATTTTGAGAGCATTGACGAAATGGCTGAAATGCTGTGCGAGCTAAGGAAAAGCAAAAACATGCAGATGGACGAGGCTTACAAGGTATTGAAGCAAGGCAATTACTTTGGGACCATGCTGGTAAAGATGGGCTATGCGGACTGCCTCTTGGGCGGCGCAACCTACACCACCGCAGATACCGTAAGGCCTGCGCTCCAGCTGATTAAGACAAGGCCCGGAAAAAATATCGTATCTTCCTGCTTTATCATGGTACGCCCCTCCGCAACTGGTGAAAATGAGGTCCTTGCCATGGCGGACTGCTCCATCAACATTAAGCCAAATGAGGACGAGCTGGTGGATATTGCCCTTGGGGCGGCAGACTGCAGTATGCTGTTTGGCATTGAGCCCAAAATTGCATTCTTAAGCTATTCCACCCTCGGTTCCGGAAAAGGAGAGGATGTGGACAAGATGCGCAATGCAGCCATTAAGGCAAAAGCCCTGCGCCCAGATTTGCCCATTTCCGGCGAAATGCAATTTGACGCTGCTGTTTCCCCCCGTGTGGCGCGCACCAAATGCCCGGACAGCGAAGTAGGCGGACATGCCAACGTATTTATTTTCCCGGATATCAATGCTGGGAACATCGGGTATAAGATTGCACAGCGCATGGGTAACTTTGCGGCTTATGGGCCAATCCTTTTAGGCCTAAATTCCCCGATTAACGACTTGTCCAGAGGATGTACGGCAGACGAGGCATATTCCATGGCGATTATTACGGCTGCGCTGGTGGATGAGGTGAAGAGGGATTTAGAATCCTAATGTAATGCAAAGGCAGGGTGGCGGATTCTTACCCTTAAGCCCGCCGCCCTAAAATGCTGCAAGCATCCTAAGAATTAGGATGCCATATGCTGATTATATAATATATTGCTATTGAGGGAGCTGCCACAAGCTCCCTGAACTTATTGGTAAAGAAGAACTGTAAGCAAAAACCTCATTCCTTCCCTTGGGCAGTTTTCCCTATCGCCGCCCAAACGATTACAAACAATACAAAAAATGCCGAAACCACAATAAACAGCCAGCCCCAAAGCTTTATGCCGTCTGCTATTTCATCACACAGCCGCCTTCCAGAATAAGATCCCATACAATCTAATAAAAGAAATCCCATGCTGTATGCCAAAATCCCTTGGGCAGCGATAGCAAGAAGTCCGATAGCCCTTTTATAAATTTTCTGCTTTTTACCTGCAGCTACCGGTGCTTTCACCTCTCCTGCCATAGAAGCCAAAATCCATAAAAGCAGCCGCACCATAAGGAAAAGCCCTGCTAAAAATAAAAATCCGGCCAGTTCTGTCAATGCAGAATCGTTTGAAATAATTGCCATTGCCACCAGAATGTCGCATTGGAGCAAAGCCCCTGTTACGCCAGAGCTTTTCTCCCGGATCATCCCAAAAATGCTGGAAGGTTTACCGGCTGGCGTTTCTAACTGTTCTTGCTGTACCATTTTCTCGATTGTCCCATGCGGCATCTCCCCCGTTCCGTCCCCTTGCCCTCTGCCCCACGTTCCATATAATACCTCTCCCGTTCCATCCCCTTTCCCTCTGCCCTGCGTTCCATCTGGCATTTTCCATGCTCCATCCCCCTGCCGCATCCCGCCAAACCCATAGGCGGAATCCTCCATACTGTCCCCTGCAGAATAGCTTTGGTTTTCCGGCAGAAGTTCTTCCTTCCCTACTGCAGCTAGAAAAACCTTGCATACGTAATCACTGGCCGCTTCTGAAATCCACGCCTCGTCTATCAGTTTTTTCCGGGCAGCCAGCACCTTTTCCTTCCCATCTGCCCCGCCCTTCCGCGCAATTCCGTAAAACAGGTTCCCGGCACCCATATCCAACGCCGCTTTAATGGACGCCCGCTCCTTTTCCTGCTCTGGGAAAAAATCTGCTAAAACCCCATTAATCTGCGCCGGATGGTGAAAAATATCTATGCCATGCTGCTGCACCAGTTCTTTCAGTTTCCCTTCTATGGCATCCCCCTCGCCGCTAAATGCCGTGCCGGTTTTCTGGCCTTCCTGAAGCTCTTTCACTTGGGTTCCCTCCTCTATTTTTTATCCTCTAACATACTGCCACAGATATCACATTCCACCTTATCGGCTGGGAACAGCAAGTGGCAGGATGGGCAGATTTTCATGCGTTGGGCATTTTTCATAAAATCTGCATGGCTGCTTGGGGACGGTTCCGCACGTTTGGATGCTGCTTGGGGGTTTTGCCGGGGCATAGGATCCCCCTGCGGCACTGCCTGCCCGCAATATTGGCAGAACCTTGCATGTTCCTTTAACGGTTTTCCGCAATGGCTGCAATACGGCTGCATGCCTGTAGGCTGGCGTGAGGTATACAGATTTGGCTGCTGGGCTGCATTTGCCGTATCTCCATACTGTGCCGCACTTGTATGTTGCTGCTGCGGCGATGCTGTATGGATTGGCTGCTGGGCTGCATTTGCCGTATCTCCATACTGTGCCGCACTTGTATGTTGCTGCTGCGGCGCAGTATGGTTTGGCTGCTGGGGTGTATTTCCATACTGAGGCGCACTTGTATATGGTTGCTGCTGCGGTGCGGTATGGATTGCCTGCTGCGGGGCTGTGCCTACCTGCGGGGGCGTGCCCGCTTGCCCATACACTTCGATTTCCGGCATAATGGCTGCCTTATTTTTGCTGTCTATTTTTATGCCCCAATTGCAGAACGGGCAAATCAGCATCTGTTTCCTCCATACGGGAAACAAGGGAATATAGAACAACGTAAACCACGTCCACATATGGACAAACTGCCATTTGGCGTCTTTCCCGCAATGGTCGCAGTGCACATGGTTCCTTGACAGCCCTTTCTGACGCTTAAAATTCTTTGTACCATATAAAATAACCATACTGTTTCTCCTTTGCTCCCAAATCCTTCCTAATCTTCCTTACTCTTCCATCCAACTTCTGCAGGATAAAGCTATCCTGAATTACCCTCCCCACAAAAAACCCGTTTCTCTTCATTTCCAGCTCAATCCATCCTGCGCCCACAATTTATGCAATATGCAGATCCAGCATCGTTGCGTGTCCCGCAATAAGCGCAGAAAATGCTCTGTCCCCCGCCTCCAGCCGCGCTATGGCCTTGCATGAATCCTGTTTGGCTGTACCCGGCCCCTTGGGGCTGCATCCCCGCTTGGCTGTCCCTGCTGGCTTGATATTGCACCCCTGCTTGGCTG
The DNA here is from genome assembly GCA_910580195.1 of uncultured Lachnospiraceae bacterium. Lineage (GTDB taxonomy): Bacteria > Bacillota > Clostridia > Lachnospirales > Lachnospiraceae > Petralouisia. The sequence continues at coordinate 16,298 of CAJTWA010000026.1, read as the reverse complement.
TTCCTGCTAACTTGGGGCTGCATCCCCGCTTGGCTGTCCCT
>CAJTWA010000026.1:0-16157 GCA_910580195.1 uncultured Lachnospiraceae bacterium | reverse complement strand
TGCATCCCCGCTTGGCTGTCCCTGCTGGCTTGATATTGCATCCCCGCTTGGCTGTCCCTGCTTTCTTGGCTCAGCATGGGATTTTCCTGTGTTGGCGCATGCTGCGGTATCTGGGGGCCTGCAGCCTTCTGTGCAGAATCGGCATTTACCCCCTTTTTTATTAATAGTACGGCCAAGGATATCAGGCAGATAGGGATTGACAAATACAGCCCTGCGATAAAATTTCCCAGAATACAGAGGATCAGGCAGACCTGCCCCATGCTTTCCAAGCCTCTTTTCTTCCCTACAAAATATGGGATTAATCCCACAACCCCTCCCATTACCACTGCGCCTGCAATGGTTGCAATCAGTGATGCCATGAAAGCCCTCCTTCCATTCTTCCGGTGATACGTCTTCTTTCTGTTATAGCTTTATTTCCCCCAAAATCTCCCACACCTGCGCAATTGCTTCTTGGATTTCTGCTTTCTTCCCTGCATCTTGGCGGGCAACCATGGCGGACTGTTCGGCCTGTTCTTTGGCCGCTTGGGTCTTGCTGCCATAATACCCGTCCAACTGCTTTTTCATGTTCTCTGACATTTTCCCGTAAAGGCCTTCCACGGCTTTCAGGCAGGAAACATGCAGGCCGGTGTACTGTTCCTTGATTTTGCCCAAAAGCTCCGGCGTTTTCCCCGCCATCTCCTTTTTGCGCATCGCCCCTGCAATCCCGTCTGCGACAACGCTTAAAAACCCAGCGTTTACCTTGGAAATCATGTAGCTGACGTTGTCCCCCTTTGTCCAAGTGCGGTTGTCAAGGGCAAACCGGAACTGATACCTGCTGTGCCCCAGTTCCGGCAGCCCCTTGGCTGGCTCGCCTGTAAGGCTCTCCAGCATCTCATAAAGCTCCTGCATATGAAGGTCCAGGCAGCGGTTCATGGCCTCCTGTAAGGTATCAATGCAGTAAAAGGTATAATATTTCGTGATTTCCTCTGCCTCCATGTCCCCTAAGGTGTCCACTTCCTCCCTCATCCTGCCAAGCAAGGTTTCCACCTGCTGGTAAGCCTCTGCCTTCTGCCCCAAAATTTTGCTGTCCAAGCGGGCAAAGACCTCCTCCTGCTCCTTGGCCTGCTGCTCCCATTGGGATTTCAGCTTTTCCATGGCAAGCCCGGCGTCCTTGCTTTCCATGGCAAGCCCCTCCTCCATGGCGGACAAAATTTCCGACAGGTCCTGTTCCATCCCTTGGAACATCCGCTGCATCCGGTCTGGCAGCACCAACTCCCGCCGTTCCCCAATCCGCCGCTGCAGGGTTTCCAAAAACTTTGCAAACTGCTCCCCCAGCAGCCCTTCCAGCAGGGCATTGGGGCGTTCCTGCCCCTGCTGGGCACATCTTTCATCCAATGCGCTTAACATCCATGGGGTGAGGCCCGGCAGCAAATCTTTGGTCTTTTGCAGGAGCAGTTCCCGCATCCTGCCGTATTCTTCTTCATTCCGCAGCATGTCCGCATAATTCCCCACTAAGAAAATATCTGTGTATTTCTGGGGCAGCACCTCTGTTTTCAGGAAAAACTGTTCCGTCCGTGACAAGGGATAACTGACGGAAAATACGTAAATGACAGCGTCCGCCTGCTGCAAGGCCTGCCCCACAAGGCTGCTGAAATCCTTCAGGGAATCCCCAAGCCCCGGCGTGTCTATGATGGTAACCTGCTGCAGCAGCCCGATGGGGCGTTTCAGTTCCAGCTGCTGGATTTTCCCGCCTGCCTGCTGCACCAGCTTTTCTAGGTTCCTCCGCTCCAGTTCTTCATCGGAAAGCCGCATCCTGCGCCCGCCGGGCAGGACTGCTTCATTGGAATGGCTGCCATAGCTTAGGCGGTTCAGCGTCACGGTTTCGGTGGTAACATTCGTGGTGACGGCATCTTCCCCCAGCAATGCATTGATCAGGCTGGATTTGCCGCGCTTAAACTCCCCGCAGACTACTATGGTAAATGGGTCGTCCCGGCGGCCCTTGATATTCTTTTCCCAGCTAACCAGCTTTTCTATAAACACAGGCCCTAACAGTTCCCGGTAACGGGCGTCATACTGAAAGAGCCGGAGCTTGTCCAGCCTGTGTTCCATAAGCTGGATCAGTTCCTTCGGGTCATATGTAATCCTTTCGTTCCATTCCATGGCTTTCCCCTACCCTTTCTTCGAAACATCCACATACCTGCGGCAGCGTTCGTCCGTTTCCTGCTTGGGGCGCATCACCGCCCCGGGTTCCTTCAATTCTGGCCGCCAACGGTAGAACACCTCACATTCCGCAAATTCCATTTCCGCTGCAATCCGCCGTGCGGCTACCGGGTGGTCGTATAAAAGCTCATCAAACCTTGCAATGCTCTCCATATTTTTTTCTAGCTGGCTCCGCAAGGCTTCTAAATTGATGGCTTGTTCCCCGAAGGCTGCCCCATAAGTAAATTTGGCGTTGACACGGTAGGCATCCTCCACGCTGTCGCAGCAAATCAGCCCTGCCCGGTCGCAGGTGACTTCCGCTGCCCTGCTCCACGCATTTAAGGCCAATTGGCTGCTCATGGTAAGCAGCGAAAGAAGCTGGGAGGACACCAGCCCGGTGGCAACCCCTGCCACTAGGCCGGTCTGGATTAAGAGGCTGCCCAGCATATTGTAAATCCCGTGCTTATTGTGGATATGGCCGCACTCATGGCCGATGACGCATTTCAGTTCCCCAAGGGTGAACCGCTCATACAGGCCGCTGTGGACGGCAATGACTGGCTCCACGTCGTCCGTTGCTATGGTAAAGGCATTAATGCTCTGGTCGTCTATAATGTAAATATTGGGAATCCCAATGCCCAGCCGCCTTGCGCACTCGCATCCTATCTGGTACACCTCCGGGAACTGTTCCGGGCCTACGAGGAGGTTGCGCATGTTAAATTCATGCATATAGCGGCTTGCCACGGTTCCGCAGATATTTTTCCCTATGCTGTATAAATGCGGGATGGAATCCAGCTTTTTCCTCAGTTCATAATCCATGGCAAAGGCATAATCCGGCAGGCCGTTGCCGGAAAGCCGGGCGTCTTCCATTGCCTTGCGCCTTTGCACATACTCCCGAAACCCTACCTGTGTATGTTCCATATTTTCAATCACGCATCCCTTCTGTTTCTCCCAAATTGCTTGGAAATCCCTTCCTGCCCTTTTCCAGCCCAAAAACGGCACATTGGCATCCAGTATCCCTTAGCTCCCCAGCACTTGCTGGATTTTCCTGCCCAAGACTGGCACATTAGGATCCGGCGTCCCTTATGCGCTCTCCAGCACTTGCTGGATTTTCCAGCCCAAAATCGGCATATTGGAGCCCGGCGTCCCTTATGCGCTCTCCAGCACTTGCCGGATTTTCTCATTGAGGGGCTTTAACTGTTCGTTAATCCGCTGTATCATGGAAATGGCTGTGTCGCACTCTTTTTCCAAATGCCTGCGCTGGATCTCGTTCTCCTTTAAACCTTCCTTGATGGAATCCATGGTGCTCTCAGTTTCCTGCAGCATCCGTTCACATTCAGATTCCATGTTGTCCGACAGTTCTTGGAACCGCCCGTCAATCAGTTCCTGGACCCAGTTCTCAAGTTCCCGCCTGCCCTGCATTTCCACTACCATCTGGTGGATTTGGCCTTTGATCCCAGACCGCAGCTCTTCCAGCCGCCGCTGCCCGATATCCGAGGAAAATAATTTCCCTGTGAGGAATTTCCCTGCAGAATTCCCAACGGCACAGCTAATCACGGCCAAAGGCAGCCCTACCACAGACATGGACGCCAGCAGGAATGCCATGGAAAAGGTGGCAACCCAGCTAATCCCGCCGCCTGCCAGCGCGCCTTTTACCCCGGCATTTTTATAGCCTGACACCATGCCGCCAATCCCAAGCCCCCCTAATAAGGTATCGCCTACAAATGCTGCCAGCTCTGATTTGTCAAACCCATTCTTATTGGCGCCCAAATTTACCTGCAGCGCGTCTACTTGGCTGGATACCCTTTCTACAAACTGCCCGAGGCGCACCACCTCTTGCCCAACGATTTCCTCTAGCTGCACCTGAATTTTTTCCGACATCAGCGCCATGGAGGACTGCATTTCGTCGGAAACTGCTTTTTTTAGCCGTTCTGCGGCATTTTCCTGCCCTGCCTGCCCGGAAAGGCCTTTGGGGTCGATGGGGACGCCGTCCACCACCTGTTTCAGTTTTTTCTCCAGTTCCGGATAAAAATTCATCACCTGCATTTCCAACTGGCTTTTAATTTCTACTGCCCTGCCGGACAAGCGTTTTGCTTCGCTTTTCTTCTTTTCCCGCATCTCCTGTATCTGGGCTAAGGCCTCCCGCTGGCGTTTTTCAAATTCTTCCCCGTTCAGCTCCAAGGCGTCCTTGCGTGTCATGGCGGACTTCGTGGCCTCCACGGACACCCTTTGGATGACATTTAGGGGCATCCCCAGTTCCAAGGCGCCGCGCTCTTCGGTGAGCATATGGGTGAGGGCCTCTTCAAAGGGAATCGTGCCGCTTTTTTCCAAGAGCTGGTTGTCCCCTCCGATTTTCCCGTCCAGCGCATCAAGGGCAGAAATGGGATAAATCCGTATGCTCCCCAGCTTTAGCTTGGCGTCTTGGTATTCCCTTGATTCCTCCCCGTAAAGCTCCGCCATCTTTTCCAGCACGCTGTCTTGGATCCGCTGCTTGATGTCGGCTACTACCCGCTCCCTGTCTTCGGCGCGGCGTATGGTATCGATTTTATTTACCAAAAAAATCAGGCGGCTTAAGTCGCTAGCCATCAGCTTGCTCCTGACAAATTCTGCCTCGCTCATGCTAAAGGGGTTGTCCGGGGTGATTACCATAATGACCGCATCCAGCTTGGGAATGACTTCCTCACAGATTTTGTTCATCCGTTCATCGTCATTCAGCCCCGGGGTGTCTACAATGTCCACCCCATTCTGGCAGAATTTGCAGGGGTAATATACCACGGCCTCCTTTACCCCTGCCGCCCGGCTCTCATTTTCACTGTTCAGCTTCGTCACATAATGGACCAGTTCATCCACGGAAATTTCCTTTACCGAGCCGTCCACCATCTGCATTTCCACATGGGGCTGCAAGTCATACGTGACCCGGTTCATGGTGGCGGAACAGGGCAGGATGTCGGAGGGCATAATCTCCTTTTCCAGCATGGAGTTGATGACTGTGCTCTTCCCCCGCTTAAATTCCCCCATGACGCCTACGGAAAATTTGTGGCTTGCCAGCCTATCCCGGCTTTTCTCCAAATCCTTCCTGCTTTCCTCCAGCTTTAATTTCTTGCAGACCTTCTCCAATTCCGTCAGGCTGGCGCTGACTTGGGAAACCATGCCTTGGTAGGTGGTATAGCCTGTGTTTGTACCTGTGTTTTCATTTGCCATTTGATCCCTCTCCTTTTCTGCTTTTTATGTTTCCTGCTGCAATTCCTCCAAAAACTCTTTTTTCAGCCTTTCATTTTCCTGCTCTATCTTCCCAAGCCGCGCCTCCCAATGGCCGGACTTAAGCCTATCCTCCATATCTTTCAGGAACGCCCCATACTGCTGGATCCTTACAAAGAGGCCTGCTGCAATCTGCTCAAACCTTTTCTCCGCCTCTTGGCTGGCTTTTTCGCAAATGGCGGATACCTCCTTTTTTCTGGCTATGCAGTAATAATCTAAGGAACCAGAAATGGCCTTCCTTATCTCATCCAGCAAGGCCCCTGCATCCCCCCAAGGCCCTGGCGGGGCAGCCTTGCCTTGCTGGTCCCTGCCACGGTTTCCCGCCTCTGGCAGCCCGGCGCTATCCGGCAAGGGCATGGCTGTCCATCCAAAAACCACTTGGCTTTCCCCAAGGCCCAGCCATGCGCTGTCGTAAAACAGCTCGGTAAGCTCCTGTTCCTGCCTGCTAAAATACCCTTGGAACTCCTGCAGCATCCCCCGCATCCCGGCGCAGAACTGCCCAAAGCTTTCTTCCACGGCGTCCCGGAAAATGCTTTGGAGCTTTGGGTCTAGGTGCAGCCTGATATTTTCCGCTGCCTTATGGTACGCTTTTTCCCACTGCTGCTTCACCTGCCCGCAGGATACCCCGCCTTCCCTGCTGTTTTGGGAAAAGCAGGCAGTAAACCCATGCTCCAGTTCCTGCCTTGTAAGCTCCTGAAATTGGTTCAGGCAGCCGAACAGCCGGATCCTTGCCCCATCAGCTGCCAAGGCTGCCTGCCCATACCCTTCCCTTGCAAACCTGTGTTTCAGCACTTCCATGCGCCCTACGTCCTCCCGGAGCCCGGATACTGCCCGGGGATAGGATTCCCGGCACTCCCGGCCTATCCGCCCCACCGCCTCCATGGCTCTCTGCAAAGCGCTGCTGTTCTGGCTGCTTAAGATTAAGGCAGGGAGCCTTTCATTCAGCGCAGAAAAGCCGCTTTGCACAAGCAAGGATAAGTCCCCTGTCCTGCGGGCTTCAAGGGCGTCTAAGGAGGACACGCCGAATACGCTGAGGGAATGGAAAATCCTTTCATATTTTTGGAATATGCCATCCCCTTCTGGATAAAATTTCCGCAGCCGCCCCAAAACATCTTCTTTTATCCTGTCCCTGATATAAATAAGGAGGCGTTCCCTTTCCTGTTCCCTGATCCTGTCTATATAAGTGACAGCTACAACAATCTGGCTGATTGCCGGATGTTCCAGAAGCTGCACCATGAACATACATTCCGTTTCGCTGAAAGGGTAGCTGGCCGACACCGTAAGGATTGCCAAATCCACATCCCCAAGGCTGTCTATGGTCTTCCCACTCATGCCCTCGTCATCGTTCATCCCCGGCGTATCCAACAGATCCACATAATTCTGGCAGAACATAGAGGGGTACTCTACCACCGCCTCCCGGATGCTGGCAGCATATCCCGCAGATTCTTCTGTCAGCTTCGTCACATAGCCGGCTAATTCCCCGAGTTCCACATCCCTGCGGCTGCCGTCCTTATAGCAGAGGTACGCCCTCGGGACTGCCCCATATGTAACCCGGTTTACCGTGGCAGTCGCAGGGCTTGCATTTACTGGAAGCACCTCCTGCCCCAGCAGCGCATTGATAAAACTGCTCTTGCCCCTCTTAAATTCCCCCACCACGGCCACGCAGAAGCGGCGGTCCTTCATCTGCTCCTGCACTTTTGCTATCTGGGCAAGCCATGGGCCTGCCTTTGGGCCAAAGGTTTCTTTCACTGCCTGCTGAAGCTGGACAAGCTGCCCATAAACTTGAAATTCATATTGCCTGTAATCAACTGCCATTGCTTTCCCTTTTAAAAAGTGTACTTTTTGGGACAAGCTAAAATTCAGCAAAGACGATACTGAAAAATAATATTTTCTTGCAATTACTGCTTTTCTGTCATATAATTTAGAAAGACGCAAAAAATCCAGAAAAGTACACTTTTCTGGATTTTCCTTTTTGGCAGGCCATTTGGCAAGCCATGGATCCCCTCCATACAGGCAAATCCTGCTGCCTACGAAGATTTTGTAAGGCAGGCCTTCCTCCCTGCTTCTGCCAAGATCCCATGTTCCATCTTCCTTGCCCTGTCGTGGAACGTGGACTTTGACAGGCCGCACAGCTCTGCGGCCTGCGTCACATTGATTTCCTTCCCCCTCCACCTCCGGTAGACTTCCATAAAATTTTCCGGCAGCGGAATCATGGGCCTTCCAAACCGCACCCCCCTGGCTTTTGCCGCCGCTATACCCTCTGCCTGCCTTTTCTTGATGTTATCCCGCTCATTTTCCGCTACAAAGCTTAAAACCTGAAGCACAATGTCGCTCAAAAACGTCCCCATCAGGTCTTTCCCCCTCCGGGTGTCCAACAGGGGCATGTCCAGCACCACAATGTCTGATTTCTTCACCTTGGAAATGTATTTCCACTGTTCCTGTATTTCCTGGTAATCCCTCCCCAAACGGTCAATGGACTGGACGCAAAGGACTGTATTTTCATTCAGCCTTTTTACCAGTTCCTGATATCTGGGGCGGTTAAAATCCCTCCCGCTCTGCTTGTCCACATAAATATTTTCTGCCGGTATCCCTGCCTTAGCCATGGCAATAAGCTGCCTTTCCTCATTCTGGCCCATGGAGCTGACGCGGCAATATCCATAAAATATCTGTCCCATCCTGCCTTTTCCAATTCCTTCCTCCGCAACTCTCTGCTCTTTTTGCATATAATATAGCAACCGATATGATTTATGGAGGAGTTTTACCATGCAGGCATCATGTAAATTAAGCAATGTGGCAAAAAATTACCTGAATACCTTCCACTGCATCTTGGATGAAATGATACGGGGAATGACAGAAGCGGAACTGAACAACAGTATTTCTTATAACTTTATTGTGCAGATGGTCCCACACCATCAGGCAGCCATCGAAATGTCCCGCAACCTCCTGCAATATACCACCTTCATCCCCTTACAGGACATTGCGTGCGGCATCATTGCAGAGCAGACAAAAAGCATTGAAAACATGCAGGAAATCCAATGTACCTGCGGGATGCGCAAAAACTGCAGCCAAGACCTCTGCCTGTACCAGCGCAGGATCGACCAAATTACCCAAAGCATGTTCGCAAAAATGTCTTGTGCACCGGACAAAAACCAGCTCAATGAAAATTTTATCCGGGAGATGGTCCCCCACCATATGGGCGCCATAGAAATGTCACAAACCACCTTACAATATGATATCTGCCCTCAGTTAAAACCGATTTTGGATGCCATCATCACCTCCCAGCAAAAGGGCATCTGCCAAATGCAAAAGCTCCTGCGCCAGCTTGGATGCAGGTAGGGAGCCGGTTCTTTGGCATGCCATGCCGTTGTATTAAGGAACTACGCAAATCCGTTTGCAAAGTTCCTTAATATAAACCTATGCCCCGCGTTATGGTTCCTCCTCTGGGAGTATCATGCTCCCTGTCTTCGTCAACGCCCTCTGCAGTGCGTCCCGTGCATTTTTCCAAGGCTCATCCTGATAGCGGTAATCATTTTTGCAGATAAACCATTCCACATCGTCCCGCACCCGCTTGAAATTTTCAAGGTAGGCTTGGTTAAGTTCCCGTAAAAACTGTTCCAAACGCTGCTTCTTTAAGTATTTGGGCGCAAGGCAGAACAACTCTTTATAGTGGCTGGTGCAGAACCCTTTGGACCGGGCAAACTGCTGCCGGAACTCTTCTTCCCGCTCATACAGGTAAAAAATGGTCCGCAAATAGCTCTCAAATGTCTGCCGGATATACCCGCACACAAAACATTCCCGTTCCAGCCTTTCCACATATGCAGCCACTGGGGATATTACTGGCTTTGCTTTCCGAAACATAGAATTGGAGGAGGGCAGGGGCGCCTCCTCCATAGCCTCTTCCAGTTCTTTAATGGTCTTGTCCATATGGGTTTTCAGCATCAGGGCCAGCCCCATCTTGTTAGGATATGCATACAAGTCCCGGAAATGCTTCTGGCAAAACCCTTCCCTGTCCGTCTGCGCCCGGATATCTTCCTCCATGTAGCTGGCCCCAGGGCCTATGGTATAATGGATGGCGTTCTCCTCAAGCTTCTGGTACATGGCGCAGGCCGGACATTCGCAGTCCTTTGCAAATGCGTCTTGGATGGGGATTGTATTTATCTTCTCTTTCATGCCGTTCCTTCTTCTCTCTGTCAGTGAAAAAGCCTTTGCTGCAGCTTCGCCTTTACTGCCTCAAATGAATCTTTGCTGCCTTCAAATGAGCCTTTGCTGCAGCTTCGCCTTTACTGCCTCAAATGGATTTTTGCTGCCTTCAAAGTGCCTTTGCTGCAGCTTCCCCTTTAATCTGCAACTTCCTTCATCCGTTCCGCCAGCCGGTCCACAATATCGTCCACCATCTCCGTCTGTGCGGCAATCTCTTGGCTGCTTGCCGCAAGTGCGGAAGTCCGTTCATTAATCCTCTCAATATTTTCCACAAACTGGACGGTTTCCTCATCCAGCCTCTTTATGGCCGGGATAAGGATTGCGCTCTGCCCCTTCCCGGTAGCTACTGCTTCTTTTGTCTGCTCCGACAAATCACGGACACGGTTGGCAATCACTGCAAACCCCCGGCCTGCCTCGCCGCTCCTTGCCGCCTCAATCCCAGCATTCAACGCCAGCATCCCTGTCTGGTTGGAAATCTTAATAATGTCCTCGTTCATCACGTCATAGCCTTGTACCGCATCTACGACCTGCTGCATGGAACCCCGCAGCATTTCCGTAAAGCTGGACATCCCGCCCACGGCTTCGGCAATTTTTGTGGAATCCTCTGCGGAGGCTTGGTTGCCCTCTGCCAGTTCCCCCATGGAAATCCTGATTTGCTGGAATTCCTGAATAACCTCCTCATACAGCTCCTGCTTCTGCCTTTGGGATATTTTTAACTGCTCCGCCAATTCCTGCATCCGCTGCTGCTCTTCCTGCAAAGCATCTTTTTCATAATGCATGCAGTTTTCTTTCCGGTTGAGACCCAGTGCAATTGCCTCCGCCATCTGCCGGCAGCTTTCATATCCGCATGCCCCGCAGTCAATCCCCCGCTTTTCTGCACTGTCTTTCTTCATCTCGGCAAAGCCGGATTCTACCTGCTGGTCGCTTAAGGAGGCAGCCATATTTTTATTCTGGTATTTGCAGATAAAATCTTCCAGCTTCAGTTCCGCAAACTGGGCGTTAAAATTAGCAAATCGTTTTTCATAGGGGATCCCTTCCCCCCATGGGCTGCCTTTCGCTTTTTTCCGGTCCTGCCTGCTGGCTTTGGCTTGGTTCCTCTGGCGGTTAATTTCAAACAGGACATCGTCATTTTCCGCCGTCCCCGGCTCCACGCCTGTCCCATGGAGGCAGCCCTCCCCGCAGTTTAAGGCGTCCACCATAAATGGGAGCTGCTTTCCGCTCTTTACGCGCTTGGCATATTCTTTCAGGAAATGGTAGGCATGGCTCTCCCCTTCAATCTGGCGCACCAGCACGTCCTTCCCCAAGAAATGCTCCACATTTTCTTTCAGGCCGCCCGGCTGGGGATATATGCTCCCAAGGCCGTATTCCAGCTCATCCACCGCGCTGTAAGACGAGAGGCTGACGCCTTTTAAGGCCTCCATCAAATGGGAAAACGTTACGTTATAAGACACATACTGGCGGTTGTCCGGCCGCATGATTTCTGATTTTTTCGCAATGCAGGGGCCGATAAAGGCCAATTTATCCGAAATCTTCATGTACTTTTTGGCATAAATTGCCGCGCACATCATAGGGCTGTGCACTGGGACAATTTTCGGGACCAGATCTGGGACATATTTCTCAATATAGTCCACAATGGCTGGGCACGGCTGTGAAATCCCGCCTTTAAAGTTATGCTTTGTAATGTAATTCAGATACCCCCATGTGGTAATGTCCGCACCAAAACTTACGCTGATAATATGTTTCGCCCCAAGGCTTTTTAAGTAGCCGAGCACCTTCCCATATTCTTTCGGGTAATTTGCAATAAATGCAGGGGCAACCAGGATACTGATAGGCTCCCCTTTCTTCAAATCCCCCAAAAACTGCTCCGTGTCATCCCGGTAATCCCTTGCATGGTGGTGGCAGGCGTCAATGCACGCGCCGCAGTGGACACAGGCATCCCCATTGACATAAATCAAATCTTTCCCATTTTCCTCCAGCGAATAGTTCGCTTCTAATACTGGGCATGCGGAAATACAGTGGTTGCACCCAATGCATTTCTCATTTGTGTAAACCAATCCTGAATTTAACTTACTCATTTCCATGGCATAAACCCTCCATCCCATTTTTCCTTGTCTGGCCCTCTGTCTTCCAAACCTATTGTAATTTTATTATTTTTTTCCCCAATTTGCAACTATATTTCCACATTTTTCGTGACTTTAGGCCCATGGGAGCAACAGTTCCGGCAGCCTCTGGACTGTTACCTGCAGGAACTTTTGGGAGCGGCCCTTCATATGTTAAAGAAAAAGGATACGTATGCCCATGGAAATTTACATTGTACGCCCCGGGGATACTGTGGATAACATTGCAGATGCCTATGGCGTTCCGGCCCAGTCCATCATCTACGCCAACCAGCTCCCTTATCCTTACCCTTTAGCCGTGGGGCAGGCGCTCCTCCTCACTGCGGGCGGCCCTGACGGAAATCCTGAAAAACCTGCAGCTATTACCGGAGGGTACGCCTACCCCTTTATCAGCCGGTGGGTGCTGGAGCAGACGCTTCCCTACCTTTCCAGCCTGTATGTCTTTTCTTATGGCTTTACCCCAGAAGGGGAATTAATCCCGCCTGCCCTAGATGACACTTTTATGGTTTCTATGGCAAAATCCTATGGGACCGCCCCGATCCTGACGCTGACGCCCTTTGGCCCTACCGGCCAGTTCAGCAACTATTTGATTTCCCAAGTGGTAAACAATGAAGCTGCCAAGCAGGCGCTGATTGGGAACCTTTCCGCACAGATTCAGGAGCGGGGGTTTGAGGGGGTAGACATTGACTTCGAATATATTTTGCCAGAGGACCGGATTTCTTTTGCAGATTTTGTGCGCGATGTGCGGACAGCCATCAATGATTTGGGCTATCCGGTTTCTGTGGCTTTAGCCCCGAAGGTTTCAGACAGCCAGGCTGGGCTATTGTATGAGGGGAAGGATTATGGGCTCCTTGGGGAGGCTGCGGATTCTGTACTCTTAATGACTTATGAGTGGGGGTATACCTACGGCCCGCCCATGGCAGTTGCACCCCTTAACAAAGTCCGCCAAGTAGTGGAATATGCCTTAACCAAAATCCCGGCCTCCAAAATCAGCCTTGGGATCCCCAATTACGGCTATGACTGGACCCTGCCCTTCGTGCAGGGCAGCTCTAAGGCCACTACCATCGGCAACGTAGAAGCCGTCCAGATTGCCATTGCCAACAATGCTGAAATAAAATTCGATGAAACTGCCCAGTCCCCTTACTTCCAATATGTTTCTGATGGATTGCCCCACGAAGTATGGTTCGAGGATGTCCGTAGCCTTTCCGCCAAATTTGGGCTGGTAAAGGAATACGGCCTGCGGGGGATGGGTTACTGGCAGGTCATGCAGCTGTTCCGGGCAAACTGGCTGCTTCTGGCAGATACTTTTACCATACTCTGATTCAGGCGGCTGCCCCGGGCAGGGCGGCTGCTTTCCGCGGATGGGCTGATACCTTCCTATACTCTGGCTTAAGCAAAGCTGCATCAAGCAGGACTGCTGCCTTTGGCTGGTATTTTTCCATGCCACAGCATGCTTTCTAACACAAATCAGGGCATTTCCGGAAACAATACAAGATAATTTTCCAAAAATGCCCTGCCATATAAATGCCCGCGCCATCAATAATTTTTTGTTGCACAGCAATTCAGGCCAGCCTTAAATTGCGCCCGCCCCAAAAGGCCATTTCCCTGCATCGCCCCTGCAGCCTTAATATTCATAGTCAATACAAGCCCTGCTCTCCCGCATTGGGGTAATGTATTTCCCAAATTCCACATGCTCCGGATGCTTCTGGTATGCATCCAGCCCCGCCATGTCCTTGAAATCACAGATTAGGGCCAGCTCATAATTGCTCCCGTCTGCTGCCGGGGAATTGCACACAACTTCCATTTTTTCCAAAGCAGGTATGAGGCTCTCCAGCTTCTTTGCCCGTCCCTGGGCCTCTTTGGCGTTTTCTGCCGCTGTTTTCCCCTGAAATTCTGCTTTTAACTTAAACATTACGATATGCTTTACCATATTTACCACCTTTCCTTTCCAATGAACCTCCGCTGCAAGCAACGGGGCATGCCTTCCTAGCCTCTTCTCCCAGAACGCTGCAAGCAGCAGGGCACGAAACCTGCCAAAAACCATACAGCTAGATATCCTGCAGCTAGATAACTTTCTGGCCGTACAGTAAGAATTTCTTCCTAGCCCAGAACTTTATTCCATTTATGGGATACTGTAAATATAACACCATGGAAGCCCTGTGGCAAGCCTTATGGGAATTCTATACCGTAAAATTGCAGGCTCTTTCCCCTCAAATGCCTAGGTCCTGGAATCTGCTTGCTGCCAAGGGCAATCCCATATCCTTCCATGGAACTGGCAAGCTGCCAAAAATAAAAGTGGAATCTAAGAAGCTAATTTGGTATAATTCAAGGTGTATCTGTAAGGGGCTGTCCAGAAATATCTTCTAAAATAATGCGCAGAATTTTAAAGTTATTACTCTGGCGGTTAAATATTGATGTAGATTGCGCAGGGTAAATTTTCATATGCAAGGCGGAAGAATGAGTCGTAGCGGGCGCTACGGCGATTGATGACAACGCGGCAGATGGAAATTTAACCAAGCAAGATACATTGATATTTAACCGCCGGAGCAATATCTCGGAACGGGCCCTTAACATAGGTTCAAACACTATTTAAAAATACATAGGAGGTTCCCAAGGAAATGGAAATTGATATCAGAAATCCAAGGCTGGATGAATACGGTGCAGCAGAACACATCATGGAGCAGGTCCATCAAATGCACATTGGCTGGCGGCCAGATATCTACAAGCAAAGCAAACCTGTATTGCCTTTTGAAATGTACCGGCAGGCAGTGGAAACCGGGACTTTTTTCGTTGCAGAATATGGCGGGGAGATAGCAGGCATCCTGCTTATCTTTTTCAAGCATATCGAAAGCCCAAACCATGCCCCGCGGAAAATCATTTTTGTTGATGCCATGGCAGTGGACGAAAAATACCGCGGAAAGGGAATCGGGCACGCATTTTTTGGTTTCCTTAAAAAAATAAAGAAGCAAAAAGGCTATGACGGGATTGAACTGCAGGTAAATGCCAAAAATACTGCAGCCTACCAATTCTATTCCAACTATGGCTTCACGGAACAATCTATAAATATGGAACTTTTGCCATAAGCGGGGAGAATTGCCCTACGGTATGTATAGCAGTTTGCAGCGGGAAAGCAGCCGGCATGAAAATAGCCGCAAACCCTCGGTTCCACTAAGGAACCATCCAGTTTGCGGCTATTGCCTTGTAGAGCAGATAACGGGAATCGAACCCGCCTAAAAACTCCAATTTTCCCAGTAAAATCAAGGGTTTCAGCGTTTTCAGCTTGATTACTTTTGATTACTTGGTAATCAATTTGCTTTAAATTCTGGTATAGAACTGATGATTTGTATCTTCTGGGCAACACTTTTTCTGTTCCTATGGTAATGGTTTTCCGTACACAAAATATCAGTATGTCCCATTTGTCCCATAATTAATTTATTGTCCAGATGGTTATCCAGTAAAATAGTGCCATATGTTTTTCTGATTTTATGTGGGGACTTGTGGTATATATTCAGTTTTGCACATACTCTCTTTAACCTCATCCTTACAGATTGTGTGGATATCCTCTTCCCATCTTTCACAAATATGTATTCACCGAATGGGTTTTGCCTCCGCACTGCTTTTACAAGCCATGAAAAATCCTCTGGTATAATAGCAGTCCTTATCCCAGCCTGAGATTTTGGAAATTCCTTTACCTCACATACATACTTCTTATCCTCTCCAAGAAACCTTGTTTCAGTTCTCCTGATTTTGAATGTGTTGTTATCAAAATCTTCATGTTTTAACGTTACAATCTCCCCAACTCTTGCCCCCGTCACAAACATTAGAAGAATTCCCAAATTTACCATATCTGGATTAGCTTTAAGATATTCCATTATCAGCAGCATTTCATTTTCATTAAATACTTCTTCATAATCCTCTTTAATAACTTTCTTAAAATCAACATCCGAAGTATCTAAATCTTGGAAAAGTTCATCAATGTTAAATAAAATTAATTTTCTCTTCTTTGCCCGTTTCAGGAACCCTCTTGTAACAGTTTTCAAATTGGAAAATGCTTTTGCAGTAAGCTGATATTCTGGGATCTGTTCTTCCAAAAATTCTCCAAATTCTTCTGCACTCACATGTTTTATCTTCTTTTCTCCAAACTCCTTGTAATGTCTGTTAAAAACCTGTTTATTTCTTAGGTGTGTCGCCTTGGATATTTTATTGAGTTCCAGCCTCCTATCATTCCATTCTCCAAAAACTTCCTTAATTGTAGGATTTTCTTCCTGAACCTTCCAATATTCTACCACATCATTTTCAATTGCCTTTTGTGTTGTTCTTTTCTTTAATACCCTCCCTTTCTTTTCATCCGGCAGATAAGTGTACCATTTCCCGTCCTTCCCCTGCCAGATTTTGTATTGGTGCTTC
>CAJTWA010000025.1:52405-61202 GCA_910580195.1 uncultured Lachnospiraceae bacterium | reverse complement strand
TTCCTGCATCTTCCTTGCCCTGCCTTTCATTCAGTTTCTTAAGCTGCCCGTAAATATCTACCAGCAGCAAAATTGCAATAATCAATAAAATATTAGTCATGCCCGCCCTCTCCTTTCTGGCACGGTGGAAACGGGCAGCGCCTACAGTCCCGCTTTTCACAAGTTCCCTTGTAGCTCTCTGCATATCTCCGTTTATCTCCTACACTCCAAAATACTACCCTTGTTTTTATTCCTGCATCTTTCAGACGTTCTTGTATCTTTCTAAGCTCCTGCCTATAAAAATCTTCTCTATGGCTCATACACCGCCTTGTATAATCTAACGGCACTGCCTCTGTATCCAGCAATTCCCTTAAAATCCTTGCTGTAGTTTCTCCGTACTGTCTGAAATGTCCCATAACTATAAAGCTTTTTTGCCATACGAATAGATTAAAACCTAATGCCGCCTCAATGCGCTTAAATAGTTCCTCATGCTCTGGGAAAGGATTTCTGTATATCCAGCCGTCGCCTTTTTCACTCATTTTAGCACCCCGCTTTCATATGCTGTAATGACTGCTGCCCGCAGGCTGTCTGCTGCATCATTCCTGCGCTGTATCCTATCTGGGCTTGTCTGCCTTATATGCTCTAAGTGGTCGCTCTCTAATATCTCCGCTATCTTTTCTGCCGCCTTTTGGCTGTATGTAATGGCTCTAAGCTCGTCAGCGCCGCCCAGTGCGTTTATTTCATACACTGCATAATGACTGCTGCCGTATTCCCTCACTTGCCAGCTGAAAACACGCCCTTTAATCTCTATCGGCTGCACATTGTCCGCAACATTCCTGCATACCGTCCCTGCCGTATCAAAAGCCCCGCCCAGCCCCCGCATAAAAGACGCTAAACCGTTTGTAAGTGCCTCTGCCGCTCTTGTGGCTACTGCTGCAAAGTCCATGTAGCTTATAGTCTTAACTGCCTTTTTCGCAAGCCTGCGCTGTTTGCGCTTATCCAGCTCTAAAGGCGGGTTTACTCCATGCAATTTTTTATAATTCTTTTTCCACTGCCTATACTTCATGCTGTTTTACCTCGCTTTCCTGCTTAATCTCAATACGCCTGCTGCCCCGCTGCTGTATAATTGCCTCAACGTGCAGATAGGCAGGCAGCACTACTACGCTGCCCGCTCTAAGCTGGTACTCTATACTATTTTTCATTTTTCGGTAGTCCTCTGCCTTTGCTACCATTTTGCAGCCTATGAAAATTGTTATTTCCTGCTGCTTACTCTTCTTTTTCCGCTGCCGTCTGTTCATTTACCGCCTGCCCGCCTTTCTGGTAATCTTCAAAGCTCATTTGCCCCGCTATCTGCTCTGCCCCCCCGCTGTGTCCTGCGGCTCTGTCTGGCAGCGTATCATAATGTCATGCAGTAAATATAAATCGTCCTCACTTACCTTGTCTGCCTGCTGCATAATCTCCCTTGCGGTAAATACTACCCACTCTGTATTATTCCAGTCCTGCTGCGGCGTGTCCGTTTCGGACACCTTTAGCACGGCATCTGCGGCAGCTTTCGTGGCGGCGCTTACGCTCTCTTTTACCCATTCCCGTAGTACCTTTGCGTGCTGGGCGGCTATCTCTGCCTCTTTTGCCTTTTCCTCTGCCTCTTCCCGCTTGCGTTCTGCCTTTTCTATCTCTTTGTCGCTCTCTTCTTGCTGCTTTTCGTAATCCCGCTGCGCCTGCTCTGCGTCCTCGGCAGCTTTGGCGGCTGTTTTCTCTGCCACCTTTGCCGCTATCTCCTTTGCCCTTACGTCCTCGCCTGCTGCCACTTTATCAGCAATAGCTTTCTGCTCTTCTGGCGGCAGCTTTGCAGCCTCATAAGCAGCAGTGATACCCATATTGCCGCTCTTAAGCTGCTCTTTTACCTCTGGCGTGGCGTTATTGTTTATGCTCTCCATTCTGGCTACGTTGGTGCTGCTCTCATTCAGCATAGCGGCTATCAAATCCCGCATTTTCCCTTGTATCTCTAGCCCGTCCTCTTCCTTTGCCCGCATCAGCGCCGCTTTGGTGCGCTCTACTAATCTTGTTTTCTCATAGGCTGTAAGCGGCTGCGTATATCCGTTGCCAGCCAGTAGCCGCAGCTCATACATAGCCTCGCTCATATCCATATAGCGGTAAAGGACTTTTTCATACTCCTTATGCCCCCGCTCCAAATTCAGAATATTAGCGGCGTTGCGTCTGTGTCCGTCGATTATGAAATACTCGCCCTTTATCCTCGCTAAAACCGTTGGCTGCTCTTGCCCTACGTGTAAAAAGCTGTCTGCCAGTTCCTCTATGTTCTCTAAGTTCTGGTGCGTGTTCTCTGGCGCTGCCTTTACCTCATACGGGCTTAAATAAATCTCTTTGTAGCCCTCTGTCGCCGCAGGCGCTCCCGCTGCCTTTGTCTTTGCGTTCAAAATGTCATTGATACCAAACTTTGCCATATTCTTTACCTCGCTTTCTGCCTCTCTATCTCAATCTTTTTCTTACACTGTCCCATTACTCCGTTACACATTTCGCAAGTTCTCCAATGCTCGCAAGCGTCGCTTTGCGGGCAGGCACGCCCAGCAAATTTGCCGCCCCAGTTCCAGCACGTAGTACCGCCGTTTCTGCTGCAATACCAATATGCGCAATAGCTCTCTTTATGTGCCATGCCTTACCTCGCTTTCCCCGTATATGCCGTTACAAATTTCTTGTACCCCTGCGCCGCCCCGCAGCACGGGCTATACTCATAAATTGACATTCGCTTAAAAGAATGTTCCGCTACTTTCTTGGAATATCTGATAATCCCCAGAATATTATACTTGCCCTGCTCTTCCAGCCACTCCACGGCTGCGCTCTCCCCGTCCGTATTCTGGTATGATGTAACCAGAACGCCCGCCAGTTTGATTGCTGGGTTAAATGCTTTTATATCCTCTATCTGCTCTGCCACAATGTCCAGCCCCTCTAAAGCGTAATTATCCAGCTTTACGGGTACTATAACCTCGTCCGTGATTGCCAGCGCATTTAAGACGTTAAGCCCTATGTCTGGCGGGTTATCTATAATGCAATAATCGTACTTGCCCCATACGGTACAATCTCCGTAATACTCAATTTTGGATTTCCCCAGCTGCTCATACCGTAATAGCTGGTTTTCGCTTTCCTCTTTGGTTAAATTCCATGTAGCCCCAAATAGTGACATATTCGCCGTTACAATGTCTATGCCCTCATAATCGGTCTGCTGTATTATCTCGTCTGGGTGTACCCAGTCCCCACTAAGCAGCCTTGTTATCGGCGCTACGCTCTCTGCGTCGTATCTTCCGTATGCCTTGCTTAAGTTCCCCTGCTTGTCATTATCCAGCAGCAGCACTTTGTAGCCCCTGCGGTAAAGCTCATACGCCATGTTTGCCGCTGTAAAGGTCTTGGCTACGCCGCCCTTTAAATTTAAAATGCTTATTGTTTTCATTCTTTGCCTCTCTTTCTGCGCCGCCTCTAGCGCATTGTAATTGTTTTCTGCTCTTGTGTAAGCTCTTCTGGGTGCAGTAAATACCGCTCTATCAGTTCTGCTGCCAGCTGCCAGCTATAGCACACTGCCGTATAATATCCCTGCTGCCGCAGATACTCTAACCAGCGTTTCTGATTGTCCGTTGTGGTATTCTTACCAGCCTTAAGCTCTATGTATAGCCCGTGGTATCCTGCCCGTACTGCTGGTAGCACAACGTCTGGCACTCCCGCCTTAACGCCCTGCCTCTTAAGCGCCGTGGCTGTCGCCTTATCCCTTTTGCCGCCGTTTGGTACATGATGCAGATACTCTAACTCTGGCATACGCCCTTGCTGGTATGCCGCCCAGCTAAATAGCGCCTCTTGGTGTCCGCTCTCGTCGTCCAGCCTAAAGTTTCTCATGTTCCCGCTCTCTCCTTTCCGTGGTTTTCCTCTCTTTCGTTCTGCGCCAGCACGTCTGCCCTGCATAGGTCGTAATACTCACACCATAGGCAGCAGTGCTTACAGTTCTTGCCTCTCTGGAATAGCCAATGTTTAAGCCTCTGCCCCATTCCCTATGCCCCTCTGTCGTCGTTATCGTTCCAGCGTTCCCAGTTCCTCATATCCTCGCTGGCGTGCTTTATGGCTACCGCCAGTGCGCCTACTGCTGCCAGCCCCGCACTCAAAAGCCCTGCCCCTATGACTGCTGCCGCAATCCCTATAACCTTTACTGCCTGCATCTTATCCCCCCTCTTTCTCCATTTTTACAAGCGTGTATCTGAAATACCCATATCCGTAATACTCTGGGCTATGTACTCCCTTGCTTACGCTGTCCTTGTCTACGTAGTAGCCCTTTATCGGTCTTGCCTCTGCCTTAAACCATTCTCTGTCTGAAATTATCCTTATCTCTGGCTCTGGTCTTACTAAATTCTTGCTACAGTTCCAGCGCTTGCCTTGTAGCGCCCCGTCCTCTGCCTTTCTGTGTGTGTCTGTGTATTTAATCAAATATGCTGCCAGCTCTGCGTACTGTCCGCTGTCGTCCAGAGGAAATACTTTTACCCTGTTATGCCCCTCATATGCCTTATACCAGCAACGCTGCAATATCTCTGTATCAATCTTGTTTATAACTAAGTGGTGGTGTCTTGCACCTTTCTTGCCTATCTCCATTACGTGTATGTATTTAAACTCTAGCCCAGCCTTTTTATACTCCTTGCGGCACTCCCTCAAAAATATATCCATATCCTGCCGCATCTGCTCTCTGGTTCTCTCTGGCTCTCCCTTTTTCCGTATGTAGTCCAGCACTAAATGATAGTCGCCATAGCCGTAGTTGGCATTTATCAGAATACGCAGCTTTCTTTCTGCCTGCCTTGTGTTTATTTTCTCCTGCTGCTCTGTGGTGGGCTTTACCTTATCCCCCCTCTTTATCCCCTGCTTTTTATATCTGCTTGTAAAATAACGCTCTATCTCTATGGTTTTACCAGCCCTTGTAATCCTCTCCACGTATGGCATATTTTTTCTCCTTTTCTGGGTAGCCTTGTCCTAAAGCTAATACTTTTATCAAGTGATAAAGCAGGCTTGCAGCCCGCATTTTTCTTGATATTTTCGCCATACAGTGATATACTGGTTTTAGGTTGTAAAAGCTGTATAGCTTAGCCCCTATGGTATTCCCGTACCGTAGGGGCTTTTCCTTTATCCACTTGTAAAATGTTTCTCTGCATACTTGTAAGCCTCTCTGTAGGGCTGCTGGCAGCGGTAGCTTGTGCAAGTGTGTAGCCTGCTGCCCCTGCAAAACTCGCAGGCGTGCAGCTTTGCGTACTCTTCCAGCCATGCCCTGCGGTCATATTCCAGCTTGTGCCGCAGCTTGTCTGCGTTCACTACTTCTATGCCTGCCGCATCTGCCGCCGCTATTTCGGCGCTCATTCCCTCGCTTATCCCGTACTTAACGCCCACTATAACAAAGTCGCAGCCTTTCAGCAGCGTTAAGCCTGCTGCCATGCCTGCCGCCCGTTCCTCTGGCTTGTCCTCATTTAAGCACTGCGTCATATATAAATGTGGCGTAATCGGCGCTAATCCCGCCTCTAACGCCCGCTTTGTAAGCGCCTGCGCATAATCTATGTTTCTATCCAGCTGTGCGCTGTCCTTTGCCCTATACGGGCTGCATATGTATACTTTCCTCACTTTTTATAGCTCTCCTTTCAATGCCGCCGCTATCGCCTTATATTCCCGCTCCCTTTCGCTTATCTCCACTTCCAGCTTGTCAAGCCGCTTAAATAGCTTATTTACCGTGCTGTCTGGCAGCTTTTCCCCGCCACGCACTAAAACCTTGATTATTTCCAAACTGTCTACACCGTTCAGCTCTGCAAGTATCTGTATTTGCTGCGCCTTATGCCGTGCGCTGCGGTAGCTGTAGCAGATTTCACGGGCTGTCATAATGCCGCCTGCATCACCCTTTCAGCCGCTACCTCGCAATATTCTTTGCTTATTTCGCACCCCAAAAAGTTTCTCTCGGTCTTAATTGCTGCTACCGCCGTTGTCCCACTGCCTATGCACGGGTCAAAGACTAAATCCCCAATATCACTGCTTGCAATTATTAGCTCTTGTATCAGTTCCAGCGGCTTTTGCGTCGGATGCACTTTCCCCCTTGCTACTGGGTAATCCCATACCGCAGGGCGACATACAGCATTAAAATGTGTTAAAAAATACTCTTCGCACGCCTGCTGCTCTGTCAATCCCTCTAGCATCAGCGCCCAAATTATTTCTCTTTCCTCTTCCACAATCGCCCTGCCGTCGTTGATAATATCCATGTTTAACGGCTGCTCTGCTTTTGCATTTACTTCCTGCAAATACCAGCCTGCCTGCTTATACTCTTCTAAGCGTTCTGGCGTTAATATGCTGTACTCGTCTGGAAAAATCTTTACTTCATGCGGCGTATAGATTTTTGCACACTGCCTGCCGTATTCGTCCACACCTACCAGCGTTTTTATCTCCGTCCCACTCCAACGCCCCAGCTTATCCTTAGTGCCAGCTTTCCCCTCACGTACAAAAGGTACAGCCCAGTAAATACCGTAAAGCTGCGGTGCTACTGCGTCCGATACTGGCAGGCTCTTAATAATCATTATCCAGTTGCCCGCCGTAATAAGTGTGCGCTCGTCCCGTCTATCCCTGCTGCCGTCGCCCCATAAATCTACGTAATCTCTTTTAAATCCGTACTCGTCTACTGCTGCCTCTTTGTGTCCTCTTCCCATGTTCTGCCCTCTCTTCTGTTTCAAAGTAATAATCATTTACTACCAGCTTTTGCCTGCTGAATATCAGCGCAAGCCCCAGCGGTACTGTGATAAGCGCTATTGTTGCGTCGCCCTCTAAAATCCATACCGCCAGCACGGTAAATACCAGCACTGCTGCCCCTAGCGCCCTCTGCTTAAGGAAATACCAGCGGCGGGCTTGTCTTTCCCGTTCCTGCTGCTGCCTTGCCTGCTGCCAGCGCCGCATATCTTCTAAGGCATCTGCGTAGCCGTTTATATAACTGTTCTCATATTCCTTATATGCTGCTCTCATTTCCTGCCTCTTTTGGCGGCAGCCTGCATTACTACTGCCGCCGCCACCGTGATATACAATTCCTTGCCTTGCCAAATCCCTTAAACCTTTCCTTTCGGCGGCGCTCTCTGTCTTTCCATGCCGCTATACTCCTGCTCTGGCGTGTTATTTACCGTGTGGGCTGCTTTTCACATTAAAAAGCCGCAGAAAACTTGTTGACCGTCCACATACTCTCTAGCTGGTATGACCGCTGCTATTTTTATCACGGTATCCAGATGCAGCTATTAGCTTGCTGCCCTCTGGTGCAGGCTCGCCATGCCTACTACCAAAACCGCCCTGCTGGAATTGAACCAACGCCCCGCTATAGGCTTGTACTGCTATAGTCAGTCACAAGCTCGGTATTCTGCCATTAAATTAAGGGCGGGTACTGGCGGCTGCTACCGCCTATGTCAAAATAGAAATCCCTTATCTATCAGAAACTTTATCCAGTCGCAGCCCGTCACGTCGTCCCTTTCTATAAATTTGTAAAATTCCTCTTTAGTCGTTACGTTGTCCTCTGCCAAAAACTTCTTTGCTATTGCTGCTGCATTTGTTTGAAATACATACTCTGCATAGAAAGCCTTTTCTATTGTTCCGTAATCATTGCTGCTTTTCGGTGTCCGCATTTCCACCACTACCATAGGCTTATTATTCTTTTTACTTCTGGCTCTTCTTATAACTACCGCCTCGCTGAATAGCCAGCCATTCCAACCGTACCGCTGCGGCGCAAATTGAGTACGTGGCACTTGTACCAGTTCCCCTGCCTGCAATTTTTCAAAATTTACCTTTTTTCACTTTTCTACCTCTCTTTCGTTATCCCTCTTGGTTATAATGTTGCCTGCGCTGCATCTGCTGTATATGTGTGCTGGTCTGCGCCGCTACGGTTAAGCTCCTTATAAATTGTGTCCCTATGCGTTCCCACTGCTGCCGCAATTTCTACTATGCTGTCGCCAGCCTTAAGCATCTTTTCTATTGTCCGTCTGTCCTCATAGCGCAATCTCTTGTACTTCCTTGCCATTGTCCCTGCTCCTTTCTATGTGTGCGGCTCTCGCCGCCCTTTGTTCTATCACATTGCCACTCTTTCAAGTTTTAGTGTAAATGTCCCGTCCTTATTATCTTTTGCCTTGCTTTTATAGCCCCAGCTCGTCCACCAGCAGCCCTGCGGTGAGCTTCCTCTTTCATACGTTCCATACGTCCACTCAATAGGCTTTGCTGTTACGGTTTTCTTTTCTTTGTTGTACCTTATTGCCTCTGCCTCAAAATAAGTGTATCCGTATGCGTTTTCAGCCGTCACAACTCTAATTTTGTCTAACTTCTTTGCGGCTGCCTCTTCCTTTTCAATCCTCGCCTCACGCTCCATTTTCTTTGCTGTCGGTTTTATCATTTCGCAGAATGTGTATTTATCCATGTTCAGCGCCATATACATAGGCTCTATTATTTCGTCGTACTGCTTGTAGCTGATTTCGCACCCGCTGATTTTTTCAAATTCTTCATACATCATAGTTACTTACCTCTCTTTCGTCGTAAAAAAAATAAGCGTGCTAGAGTTTCTACACTCTGCACGCTTTCCCTTTTCTCTGCTATTTCAATAAAAAAAGAAATTCGGCAGAGGCTTTAATACCTCTTGTCGAATTTCATTCTAAAACTTATCGAGTTTTTGGGGGAAATTATTTTTGGGCGGGGGATTTGGCGGGGGAGGGTAATTCTGGGTGGGTTCAGGGGAAATGGCGGCGGACGGCAATTCTGGGTGGTGGGTTCGGGGGAAATG
>CAJTWA010000025.1:0-52305 GCA_910580195.1 uncultured Lachnospiraceae bacterium | reverse complement strand
GCGGCGGACGGCAATTCTGGGTGGGTTCAGGGGAAATGGCGGCGGACGGCAATTCTGGGTGGGTTCAGGGGAAATGGCGGCGGACGGCAATTCCGGGCGGCCCTTCCTCACGCAAACTGGGCAACGTTCCGGCGAACTAACTGCTAACTACGACTAAGGGATTTCGGGATAGCCCTCATCCCTAAGTCTGCGTAAGCAGTGGATTTCGCCTCCACTAAGGACGCCCATGAATCGTTTGCTTAGAGGAAGGGCCGCTCGGAATTGCCTGTGTACTGGATAAGTTTCCGGTACTGCGGGGCGGGGGGAATTGCCTGTGTATTGGATAAATTTTCGGTACTGTGGGGCGGGGGGAATTGCCTGTTTACTGGATTAGCTTCTGGTACTGTGGGGCGGGGGAAAATTGCCTGTTTACTGGATGAATTTCCGGCACTGTGGATGAGGGAACTGGCATCGGCTTTGTATCGGGGTAATTTCCGTTGCAGTTGGAAGGGCATCCGGAATTGGGCGTGTACAGGGGCAATTTTCCTACAGCAAAAAGATATCCAGCATTGCCCGTTTACTGGATAATCTTACACCTTTTTTGAATTTTTATGGCATAGCTCTTATTCACATATCTGGAGCATTACTCCGGCGCTTATATACCGACGAATTTTACGCAGAATAAATTTCCATCTGCAAGGCGGCACAGCAGGGCTACGTCAACGGATGACAACGCGGCAGATGGAAATTTAGGCAAGTAATAACGTCGATATTTAACCGCCGGAGTAATATCATAATTGCCCTGCTTATAGGATGCGTATTAGATATTAAAGCAGAACCTACTTAATCATATACCCAAAAATACTAATAAGTTCTGGGATTCTGTCCCCTTGATGCTGCCCCCTTCGGGTTGCCTGTAACCAGCAGTTCTGGGCAGGTTCCTGCCCAGAACTGCGTCCCCACCTCTCAGCCTAAAAAACCAACCTCCTAAACTACTCCCTCGCCTCTTCCCCGAGTACAAGCCCCCCTAAACCGCTCCCGCACCTCTCAGCCTAAAAACCAACCTCCCTTAAAACTTATCAAACGGGTTCTTATACTCCGCCACTACCCCAAGCTGCTCCTCAATCCTCAATAACTGGTTATACTTCGCTGTCCGCTCCGCCCGGCAAGGCGCACCCGTCTTAATCTGCCCCGCATTGACTGCCACAGCCAAATCCGCAATAAAGGTATCCTCCGTTTCCCCAGAACGGTGGGAAATCACAGCACGGTACGCATTTTTATGCGCAGTTTCAATAGCCTCCATCGCCTCAGTCAGCGTCCCAATCTGGTTCACTTTAATCAATATGGCATTTGCAGTCCGAAGCTTAATGCCCGCATCTAGCCGCTTGGTATTTGTCACAAACAAATCATCCCCAACAAGCTGAATCCGCTCCCCCAGCTCCTCAGTCATGGCCTGCCAGCCATCCCAGTCCTCTTCATCCAAGCCGTCCTCAATGGAAATAATCGGGAATTTCTCAATTAACTCCCGGTAATACCCAATCATTTCGCTGGTGCTGCGGGCAACCTTTTCCCCTTTGAGTTTAGATTCTCCCGGAAAATGGTAGAGCCCTGTTTTTTCATCATAAAGCTCGCTGGCTGCTGCATCCAGCGCAATTTTAAAATTTTCCCCCGGCGCATACCCAGAAGCCTTTACCGTCTTAGTAATCAGTTCTAGCACGGAAACAGTGTCCGGCAAATCCGGCGCAAAGCCGCCTTCGTCCCCAACTGCAGTGGAAAGCCCTTCTTTTTCGCAGATTTTTTTCAGGTTGTGGTAAACCTCCGCACACATCCGGAGCCCTTCGCGGAAACTTTTTGCCCCAACCGGCATAATCATAAATTCTTGGAAATCCACGGTATTGTCTGCATGGCGGCCCCCATTTAAAATGTTCATCATGGGAACCGGCATCCGTTTTGCATTGGTGCCCCCAAGGTACTGGTACAGGGGCAGTTCCATGGCTTTTGCCGCTGCCCGCGCAGTTGCCAAGGATACGCTTAACATAGCGTTTGCGCCCAAATTGATTTTGTCGTCTGTGCCGTCTTCTGCAATTAAAATGCGGTCAATCTCCACTTGGTTGAGGGCATTTTTTCCAATCAGGACTTTGGCAATTTTATCATTGACATGCTTAACGGCATTTTGGACGCCTAACCCAAAGTACCTTGGCTCCCCATCCCGCAATTCTACCGCCTCAAATTTCCCCGTTGATGCGCCGGAAGGCACTGCTGCCCGGCCGGTGGTCTTTTTCCCATTGCTGGTGGCCTCCACGGTCACATCTGCCTCCACGGTGGGGTTCCCGCGGGAATCTAAGATTTCCCTTGCATGGATTCCTGTAATTTTCAAGCAAAAACTCATAGTTGTTCTCCTTCCATTTCCTATCGCAAGATTTTTGTAGCAGCCCGGATGTTCTGGCGCTACGGCATTTCCCTGTTTACAGTATTTGCAGGAATCTGGCAATTATACGGAAACTGGAGGGGAATTAAAAAGATTAAAAATAACAATGAAATGGCAGGTTTTCATGGCGGTTTGCCCTTCGCACTCCCGCGTCCGTCTTCTCTGGCAAGCGCAGCTTTTGTTCCGCTCGCAAAGCTCCGCATCATCTCCCGAAGGGCTTTCATTTCATAGGGTGCGCTTTCCTATGAAAGAACAAAGTGGGCAAACCCACATCAACTCCCCTAACCCCTCAATCTTGAGGGGCTTGTTCACTTTGCGCGCCGAGCACGGTCGCCTTGGCGACATAATACCCTTCGTGCGAGTGCGCATCCTCCCGGAGGGTTTTATCTTATAGGAAATCCATGCACTTCATCACTTCACAGTGGCACGGTATTTCCTATAAGATGAAAAAAGAGCAGGAAACTGATTTTCCTGCTCTTCCCACTTATGAAATAAATTTTCAATCGCACCCTAACCGTCTGGCATACTCCAGATAAAAATTTTTCAAATAATCTTTATTAAACAATTCCAGATGGTAAAAAATCTTAGCATACGCCCAAATATCATACCGGAAACATTCTTTCCGGGAAATATCGCATTTGCCATGGCTCCAATATAATGCATTGATTATATTCCGGTGGTACTCTTGCGTATCACAAACGTTCTCCTCCAAAGAAGGAAGTTTCATTTCAAATTTATTTTTTAAATATCTCCGGATTTCATCCCTTCTGTCCATAGGAGCGTCGCGTAACACATCATACATCATAAATACCTTCACAACACTCAAGCCAACATACAATGCTACTATTTCATTGGCATTTTTGGGAATCTTTGCACCGTTCTGCCCCTCCAGCGGCTGTATTTCTATAATCGCCCCACATATGCAGGATGCCAGCTTATGCCTGTCTAACCGCTTCCCCGACATATGTTCTAACGCTTTCGCCTCGTACCTGGCCATTGCCTTCCAGGTTGCAACTTGGAAACTGTCTTCGCCTATCACATGCTTCACGCAATAATTGGGGTTATTCCTACAAACCTGAGAAAGAATGTCTGCGATTACGTAATCAAATAAAAGCCTATTTGTATCTGATAGTTGCTCATTGTTCATCGTCAAGTATCTATTCTCCCCTTAGTCTTTGAATAACAAACTCCGTTTCTGCCCATCCGAGCACATTACTTCACAATCAATTTCATCAGGTTCTATGTAAAGTTCCAAAACCTTCCCAAAATCATGGTCATCATTGCAGTCGTTGTATTTCTCTATTTCTTCTGCATCCGACAATGCCTGTAACAAACCCTTTGCTGCTAACATAACCTCTCCCCTCCTCCTATTTGATATTTTATACTAATAAAATATGTGCTGTAACTACAAATGTGCAACTGCCGCCCCCTGTAAACTGTTCTGTAGGCATTATCACACAAATCCATATTTTACCATATCCCATTCTACAGGTCAAGCAATTTTAATTATTCGAAAAACAGCCTTCTATGCACACTGCTTGCCCGCTATATTAATAAAAATTCCTAAATCTGTTTATATTTTCCAAGCAAAACTTGTATATATTTGTATTGTAACACATGGATTGTTGGAAGTCTATAAATAATATCTAATAAAATGTAAAATATTCCTAAAAATCATTGTGCATTTTCAACAATCCATACGGCTCTTTCATGAAAAGCAGCCCCCGCTTTCCAGCTCCAAACGTGAAACACCATACTACAGCCGCTCCTCCACGCCTATGGAATATTCTTAAATTCCAAATATATGCCGCTATGCTATAAGCACTTTTGCCCGTCGTATGCAGGGCTGGGGCGTGTTTGAAAAATGCTCTGGCCTAAATACAAACTATCCAGCCCTTCCGGATGAAATTCCAAAAGGGCTGGACAGGAACCTGACAGTGTTCCTTGCAGGATCCAACATTCCCCGCAAGGAACAGCTCCACTGCAAGCGGGATACCGTATCTTATCAAGTTCCTTTCCCAGAACGATGCCAGCAACGGGGTATAAAGCCCGTGAAAGAATAAATTCTGCCCATCCATATTATGGCTCCAGCGGTTAAATACCAATGTAAGTTGAGCAGGATAATTTTTCATATTTAAAGCGGAAGAAAGCGGCATAGGGGGCTACGTCAACAGATAACAACGCGGCACATGGAAACTTAGATAAGCAAGATACATCAATATTTAACCGCCGGAGTAATTCCTTTCCTCAAATCAAGCAGGAATTGCTTTTCAAATGGTTTAACTGCCGTAATACAAGCAGGAATTGCCTTTCAAATGGTTTAACCGCCGTAATACAGGCAGGAATTGCCTTTCAAATAGTTTAATTGCCATAATACAGGCAGGAACCATTCCGGCGTCCCCAGCCGCCGCCCATCCCACGGCCATACCCGCGGCCATAGCCTGCGCCGCCATACCCGCAGCCATACCCATAGCCGCCGCGCCCGCAGCCATATCCGTACCCAGTGCCGTCGCACAGAGCCTGCCGCTCCTTCACGGCTTCTATGATATCATCCGCTTCTTCTTGTGTAATCACGCCTTTTTCCACGTCCTCGCTGAGTATCTGCTCCCTTGCTTCAAGGATTTTCTGCTTGAACTCCTCAAGTTTGCCTGCCTCTGCTGCAATTGCCCCAAAGGTCTTTCCCGTTTCCATCCGCTCCCGGATGACGTCCTCCACATCCCGCCCGGTCAGCGAAGCAGCCGCGTCCGCAGGGCTCTGGGCGCCTGCAGCCAATGCAGTTACTGAACTAACGGACAGCATGGAAACTATCCCCAAAACCGCCATGTTCCTCTTAAAATTCTTCATCGTTATAACCTCCTTGTCCAATTAGTTTTTATTTGCAGGCAGGTTTTTTGCTTTCCCTTCCCTGCAAATACATCATACCTGCAAGTTATGGCAAAATTATGTTTTTCTGTGCGCTTATTTGTGATAAAATTAAGGGAAAATGCCACAAAAAAGACAAAGTTTTATGGTAACTTTATCAGAAAAGGAAGATAGGCCTAGGCAAAACTTCCACTGCAAAAGAAGTTGGGCATAACCGAAACTTCCACCGCAAAGGAAGATAGGCCTAGGCAAAACTTCTACTGCAAAAGAAGTTGGGCATAGCCGAAACTTCCACCGCAAAGGAAGATAGGCCTAGGCAAAATTTGAGCCGAAAAGGAGGATGGGCATGGAGAAAATTTTAATCGCAGACGACAATGTGCAAATCACAAAAATCCTAAGTGAATTTGCCAAAAAGGAAAATTTTGAGCCTGTCGTTGCCTACAATGGCGAAGAAGTGCTGGAGCTGTTTGGGCAACACAAATTTTCCGTGGTCCTGCTGGACGTGATGATGCCGGTGAAGGACGGCTTTGAGGTGTGCCGGGAAATACGCAGGGTTTCCAATGTCCCAATTATTATGATAACGGCCAGAGGGGAGGACTTTGAGCGGATTATGGGGCTGGATATCGGCGCGGACGACTACATCGTAAAGCCTTTTTCCGGCAACGAGGTCATGGCCCGGGTCCGTGCTGTCCTGCGGCGGATTGACTGCCCCAAGCAGGTGGGCGGGGCGAACTGCATTTCCTATAGCAACCTTTCCGTCAATCTGGACAATGCCTCCGTGACGGTAGGAGGGCAGGCCATTACGTTGACAAAAAAGGAACTTGAAATCCTCTGGACGCTCCTTAAGAACCGGGGGAAAATTTTTTCTAGGGACAACCTCCTCAGCGATTTATGGGGCTATGATTATTATGGGGACAGCCGCACCGTGGACAGCCATATCAAACGGCTGCGCGCCAAATTAGGGAAGGTGCCCCACCCCAACTGGCAGATTAAGACTATTTGGGGCATGGGGTACAAATTTGAAGGGAATTAGGGAGGCTCTATGAAGCATAAAATTACTTACCGATTAATTGGGTATTTTTCCGTGGTGCTCCTTTTGTTTTCCGTTATCGCTGGCATTTTGTTTTTCGCGCTTTTTACCCAGCACACGGCAAAGCTGCATGAAGATGAGCTGAAAGCCCGGGCAGTTTCTATTGCAGAAACACTCTCCCAGTTTTCCCAAGTACCGCGGCAGGGGCGGGGGATGTCCGGAGGCTATGGGGCATACCTGCGGTTCCTTGACGACATTGCCATGAGCGAGGTATGGCTTGCAGACGAGCACGCCCAGATGATCCAGACAGGCCACCGCAACAGCGCCTTGTCCTACCGTTCGCTGCCCTCGGGCGCCGAAGGCTTAATCCAGCAAGTGTTTGAAGGGGATGTGGTGTCAAACCGTGAATTTGGCCCCGTCCTCGGCAGCCCTTCCATTACGGTGGGCGCCCCAGTCTATGGGGCAGACGGGGAAATCAGCGCAGCCCTGCTCCTGCACAGCCCAATCACAGGCATCCGGCAGGCCCAGCAGGGCGGCGTCCTGATCCTTACATTCTGCATTTCTGTCGCCCTAGTCCTTGCCTTTGTCCTTTCCGTCCTTCTGGCACGCCATTTTATCAACCCATTGAAAAAAATCGGGCTGGCAGCAGAACAGGCCATGGGAGGCGACTATTCTGCCCGGACGGAGGTTACGCAGGACGACGAAATCGGCTCCCTTGCCTGCAACATTGACAAGCTGTTTGCCCAACTGTCCACGGTGGAAAAAGAACGGGAGAAGCTGGACAGCATGCGGCAGGATTTTATGTCAAACATTTCCCATGAGCTGCGGACTCCCGTTACCGTCCTCAAGGGCTCTTTGGAAGTCCTTACGGAAGGGCTGGTAGCCGACCCTGTGGAAATGCAGGGCTATTTCCGCCAGATGTCTGCTGACACCGCCCATCTGGAACGCCTTGTAAATGATTTGCTGGAACTCTCCCGGCTCCAAAGCACGGATTTCCAGATTGAAAAAACGGAACTCAACCTCACCGACATCCTAAAAGAAGCAATCCGTTCCATGCAGCGGATTGCAGGGCAGAAGGAAGTAAGGATAGAACTGGAAAATGATTTGGGGAACCTCTGCTTTTTCGGGGATTACGGAAGGCTTAGGCAGATGTTTGTCATTATCCTTGACAATGCCGTAAAGTTTGCCCCACCGGGCAGCGCCGTATCCGTCAAAATGCATAGGGAAGGGGGCGGCCCGGCGGTTTCCATTTCGGACTGCGGCAGCGGGATTTTGCCGGAAGACATCCCCTATATTTTTGACCGCTTCTACATGGGGCGGCCCGGGCAGAATAAGGGCGGCACCGGCCTTGGGCTTTCCATTGCAAAACAGATTGCAGGGCGGCATGGGATCCGGATTGCCTGTGGGAGCAATGCGTGCGATTATACAACCTTCACATTTTTCCTGTGAGGAAATCCACAAAACCCTCTTACCTTTATTCCAAAAGGGCTGCCGGAACACGGCTGGATTTTATCAAATATACTGTGTTTCTTCTAAATAGCACAGCCATATATCCACAAACCGTATGTTCCGGCAGCCCTTTCGCATCCCTATCCTATTTTGTTACACATTAATCTCGGCCGTCATCCCCAGCATCTCTTCATGCCGCCCAAGCACTGGCTCCACGGCCTGCGCCAAGAACTTTTCTACCTGCAGGGGCGCGCGGCCTACATACCGGGACGGATCCATAGATTGTTCCAGTTCTTCTAAGGTTAAGTGGAAGGCTGGGTCTGCGGCAATCAGCTCCAGAAGGTTATTGTCCTTCCCTTCCTCCTTGACCTGCCTGCCGGCCTCCATGGAAAGCTGGCGGATTTTCTCATGCATTTCTTGGCGGCTGCTGCCGTTTTTCACAGCATCCATCATGATATTTTCCGTTGCCATAAAGGGCAGCTCTGCCATCATGTGCTTGCGGATGACTTTTTCATAAACCACAAGCCCGTCTACCACGTTTAGGCACAAGTCTAAAATCCCGTCCACCGCAAGGAACCCTTCCGGCACGGAAAGCCGCTTGTTGGCGGAATCGTCCAAGGTCCGCTCGAACCACTGGGTTGCGGAGGTAATGGCCGGGTTCAGGGCGTCCACCATCACGTACCGGGCAAGGGAGGCAATCCGCTCGCTGCGCATGGGGTTGCGCTTGTAAGCCATGGCGGAGGAGCCAATCTGGTTTTTCTCAAAGGGCTCTTCTACCTCTTTTAAATGCTGCAAAAGCCGGATGTCGTTGGACATTTTATGGGCGCTGGCTGCAATCCCTGCAAGGACGTTGAGCACACGGGTGTCCACCTTCCGGGAATACGTCTGGCCGGACACGGCGTAGCACTCCTGAAAGCCCATTTTTTCTGCAATCATAGGGTCAATCTTGTCAATGGTTTCCTGGTTCCCCGCAAACAGCTCCTGAAAACTTGCCTGCGTCCCGGTGGTTCCTTTGGAGCCTAGCAGTTTTAAGCTGCCCATGGTATATTCCAAATCCTCCAAATCCATCAAAAATTCCTGCAGCCACAGCGTCGCCCGTTTCCCTACCGTCGTAGGCTGCGCCGGCTGGAAATGGGTAAATGCAAGGGTTGGCAAGCCTTTGTAGGTATCAGCAAATTTTGCCAGCTCGGCAATGACGTTTACCAGCTTTTTCTGCACCAGCTTTAAGGCCTTGTCCATGACAATAATGTCCGTATTGTCCCCCACATAGCAGGAGGTTGCGCCTAAATGGATAATCCCGGCTGCTTTGGGGCACTGCTGCCCATAGGCATAGACATGGCTCATGACGTCATGGCGCACCAGCTTTTCCCGTTCCTTCGCCACCTCATAATTGATGTCCTCGGCATGGCTTTTCAGCTCGTCAATCTGCTCCTTGGTAATGACTGGTTTCCCATTCTCGCTCAGCCCCAGTTCCATTTCTGTTTCTGCAAGGGCAATCCACAGTTTCCTCCACGTACGGAATTTCATATCCGGGGAAAAGATGTACTGCATTTCCTTGCTGGCATACCGCTCTGACAATGGGCTGTTGTATCTGTCTGTTGACATGGCTTTCTCCTTCCTTGCTGTAAAAAATCAGCTGCAGCAACCGTAATCATTTGAAATGGTAAAATTCCACCTTGAAAACGGTTTCCTCTTATCGTTTCCGTTTTTTATCCACATACAATTTCCTTGTTATTCCCAGTTCCAATGAACTCTTTATTACCGCTCAAAATCCCCCCGGATATCTTCCGCTGGGGGTTCCATGGGGTATTCCCCGGTAAAGCACCCTTTGCAGATGGGCAGGCCTTCCGCCATCTCATGGAGCCGCCCAATGGCAAGGTAGCCCAAGGTGTCCGCCCCTGTCACCTGCCGGATTTCCTCAAGGGTCTTTTGGTAAGCCACAAGCTGCTCCCGCTCCGGGATGTCCGTCCCAAAATAGCAGGGCCACAAAAAGGGCGGGGAGGAAATCCGCACGTGGACCTCTTTTGCCCCGGCCTCCCGGAGCATCCGCACAATCCGACCGGAAGTCGTCCCACGGACAATGGAATCGTCAATCATAATGACGCGTTTCCCCCGGACTGCCTCAGAGAGCACGTTCAGCTTCACCCGCACGCTGGATTCCCGGCTGCTTTGCTTGGGCTTGATAAAGGTGCGGCCTACATAGCCGTTTTTCACAAATGCATTGCCGTATGGTATCCCAGATTCCATGGAATACCCCAAGGCTGCCACGTTCCCGGACTCCGGCACGCCTACCACAAGGTCTGCCTCCACCGGGGAATCCATGGCAAGGAACCGCCCTGCCCGGATTCTGGCGGCGTACACGCTTACCCCGTCAATATGGCTGTCCGGCCTTGCAAAATAGATGTACTCAAAAATGCACCTTGCCTCCTGCTCTTTGGGCAGGCAAAGGCTGGTATCTGACTTGATCCCTTCCGGCGTGATTGCCACCACTTCCCCCGGGAGGACGTCCCGGACAAACTCTGCCCCGATGGTTTCCAAGGCGCAGGTTTCTGAGGCAAGGACATAGGCATTGCCCCGTTTCCCAATGCAAAGAGGCTTAAAGCCAAAGGGATCCCTTGCCCCAATCAATTTCCGCGGGCTCATTACCACCAGCGAAAACGCGCCTTTTAGCTTCTCTGCCGCACGGCGCACGGCGTCCTCTACGGTATTTGTATTCAGCCGTTCCCTTGCGATATGGTAAGCGATGACTTCCGAATCAATGGTGGTCTGGAAAATTGCCCCCGTGTACTCCAGCTCTTCCCGCAGCTCATTGGCATTGATTAAGTTCCCGTTATGGGCAAGGCCCAACGTCCCTTTCACATAATTTAAGACCAATGGCTGGGCATTTTCCCGGACGGAGGCCCCCGCGGTGGAATAGCGCACGTGGCCTACGCCGATATCCCCCCGCATCTGTTCCAAGCCTTCTTGGGTAAACACCTCGTTTACCAAGCCCATCCCTTTCTGGGAAATTACTTTCCGCTTCGGCCCTTTGGTGTCGCTGACTGCAATCCCGCAGCTTTCCTGCCCCCGGTGCTGCAAGGCAAACAGCCCATAATAGACCGTAGGCGCTACGTCGTTCCCGTCAAAATCATAGATGCCGAACACGCCGCACTCTTCATGCAGCTTGTCAGGACCTTCCTGTATTCCCGCTTCTCTCTCCATATTTTTTTCCAAGTAAATCCCTTCCTGTCCTCGCTGCCCCAGCCAAAAAGCAAGGCTTGTGCAAAAGCCACAGGCCTATTGCTTTTTGCATTTACCAGTCATTTACGCAAACTTCTCCCCTGTCAGGAGTTCGTACGCTTCTTTATACTTGCCAACCGTTTTTTCCACAACCTCTTCTGGCAGCAGGTAGCCGCTGCCTGAGTTCTGCTTCAGCCAGTCACGGACAAACTGCTTGTCAAAGGAAGGCTGTGATTTCCCCGGCGCATAGCCTTCCAAGGGCCAGAACCGGGAACTGTCCGGAGTGAGCATTTCATCCCCAAGGACTACCTCCCCATTCTCGTCCAAGCCAAATTCAAATTTGGTGTCGGCTATGATAATCCCTTTGCTTAATGCGTATTCTGCGCATTTTTTATATAAATTTATGGTATATTCCTGAATCTGCTTGGCATAATCCGCCCCTTTGCCCGGATGGAGCTTTTCCAAAATCCCCACGCTTTCCTCAAAGGTGATATGCTCGTCGTGGAGCCCCAATTCTGCTTTTGTGGTGGGGGTATAGATAGGCTCCGGCAGCTTGTCGGATTCCTTTAAGCCCTCCGGCAGCTTAATGCCGCAGACGGCGCCGTTTTTCTGGTAGCTTTCCCAGCCGCTGCCTGTAATGTAGCCGCGGACAATACATTCTACCGGGAGCATGGAAAGTTTCTTGCATTTCATGCTGTTCCCTTCAAACTCTTCCTTCTGGAAAAATTCAGGCATGTCAGCCGTATCGGTAGAAAGCATATGGTTTTTTACAATGTCCTTGGTAAATCCAAACCAAAATTTAGACATCTTTGTTAAAATTGCGCCTTTTTCTGTGATTTTGTTTTTCAGGATGACGTCAAATGCTGAAATCCTGTCTGTGGCTACGATAATCAGGCTGTCCCCGATGTCGTAGACCTCCCGTACTTTTCCTTCTTTTACTGGTTTAAATTCCTGCATATCTCTTCGTTCCTCCATTCTTCCGTCTGCTGCAAAAGGATGCGGTAAGCCTCCTAAATTATGGTACATGTTCTTTTCTGCGGATGGCAGTATCCAAATATCCGGCTTCATTATAATACAAGGGGTTTTCATTCGTCAATGAATATTTTTTGCTTGCCATCTTCCAAAACCCATGGTAAACTAGTACCAAAATACCAATTTCCAAATTTTGCAAAGGAGGTCAGAACCATGCTGGAAAAGCGTAGAAGCCAACGAGTCCCTACTGGAATCCATCTCCATATCTGCGATTTATACCGGCAGGATGCCGCTGGCATCCACCATCTGGAAGTCCCTATTGTATTGACTGATATTTCTGAATATGGCGTCGGGTTTGTTTCTGAAAGCATCCTTCCGCCCCAATACCAGTTCCATGCCTGCCTAAGTTTCGGGGCGGCATCTGGGTTTTTGGTCACATTGAACATTGTCCGCTACCGGGCAACCGAGCAGGACCGATATGTTTATAGCTGCAAATTTGTTGATTTGGAGGAATCGCTCCGCACTTCCATCCGGCAGTATATCAATGCCAGAAGAAATGCCGCAACGATAGACGGTATTGTTTTTGAATGAACGTAATAGGGGCGCCTTCCTAAGAAATGCGCCCCAAAATCTATCTATGATATTTCTCGTACCGCAGCAAAAAGCCCTAGCCTTGCTGCCATCCCTGGTTTTTCTGCCATCTGGCTGTTCCCCCTTGCCTACCGTTTTACCAGCAGGGATTTCCCTGTCATCTCTTTTGGCTGTTCCATGCCCATAATCTCAATCAGGGTAGGCGCAATGTCTGCCAAGCATCCGCCTTCCCGCAGCGTATAATTGTCGTCATAATTGATTAAGATGAAAGGCACTGGGTTAATGGTATGTGCCGTAAAACTTTCCCCAGTGTTATAGTCAATCAGCTGCTCTGCATTTCCATGGTCTGCGCACAGGAACATGGTGCCGTCCACTTCCTTCAATGCTGCCACGGCCTTGCCCACGCAGGTATCTACAGCCTCTACTGCTTGGATGGCTGCTGCTTCTACGCCTGTGTGGCCTACCATGTCTGGGTTGGCAAAATTGATGATAATTACGTCGTATTTGCCGGATTTCATGGCTTCTACCAGCTTATCGCATACCTCGTAAGCGCTCATTTCCGGCTTCAGGTCATAAGTTGCTACCTTCGGGGAATTTACAAGGATCCTGTCCTCCCCCGGGTTGGGCTCCTCTACGCCCCCATTGAAAAAGAAGGTAACATGGGCATATTTTTCCGTTTCTGCGATTCTGGCCTGCTTCTTGCCGTTGTCTGCCAAGAACTGCCCAAAGGTATTTGTCAGCTCTACTTTGTGGAAAGCCACCGTCTTATTGGGGATTGTCACGTCATATTCTGTGAAACAGATGTAGGTCACATCTTTCCTTGGCCCGCGGCCAAATCCGTCAAATTCTTCCATGCAGAAAGTCCGGGTGATTTCCCTTGCACGGTCGGGGCGGAAATTGAAGAAAATAATGCTGTCCTTGTCCTGAATGGTTGCAACCGGCTTCCCATCCTTCTCAACGACAGTGGGCACTACAAATTCGTCCGTCACGTCCTCTGCATAAGATGCTGCCACTGCTTCTACTGCATTGGCTGCCCGTTTCCCTTCCCCAAATACAAGGGCTTTGTAAGCGGCTTCTACCCTGTCCCAACGGTTGTCCCGGTCCATAGCATAGTAACGCCCTGTCACCGTTGCAATCTGGCCTACGCCGATTTCCTTCATTTTTCCTTCCAAATCCTCCATAAACCCTTTGCCGGAAGTGGGGGAGGTGTCGCGGCCATCCAAGAAGCAGTGTACGTAAACTTTTTCAATGCCTTCCCGCTTTGCCATCTCTAGCAGCCCATAGAGGTGGGTGATGTGGCTGTGTACGCCGCCGTCGGACAGAAGGCCGTAAAGGTGCAGGGCGGAATTGTTTTCCTTCACATTCTGCATCCCCTTCAGCAATGCTTCATTTTTGAAGAAATCCCCATCTTCGATTTCCTTGCTGATCCTAGTAAGCTCCTGATAGACAATCCTGCCTGCACCCATATTCAGATGCCCAACCTCAGAGTTCCCCATCTGCCCGTCCGGCAGGCCTACGGCAAGGCCGCTGGCATTGCCCCGCACGAAGGGGTAATCCTTCATCAGCCCGTCAATGTTCGGGGTTTTCGCTTCATAGACTGCATTTGCTTCATGCTTCTCGTTTAAGCCAAATCCGTCTAAAATCATTAATACTGTTGGTTTCTTGCTCATAGAATCTTACATCTCCTTTTCTCTATCTGAATGAATTATTTTCTTCTTCCCGATTATAACACAACCTATGGGAAAATTACAATCAGAATGGCAAAAAAACATGGCTCCCGGCCATAGATGTGCCATTTGGGAGCCATATTCCATGCTGCTGTTTGCGATAGCCTTTTTAGGCTTTCACGCTCCAGCCAGCACAAAAACTAGGATTCATTTCGCTTTTCCAGTTTTCATGCTTTAGCCAGCGCAAAGCATTTTTATTTTACCTTTTCAGGCTTTCACGCTCCAGCCAGTGCTGGAACTGCTTTTTCACCTTCTTAGGCTTTCACGCTCCAGCCAGCGCTGGAACCGTTTTTTATTTTGCCATTTCGGACTTTAATGCTTCGGTCAGCGCCGGAACGATTTTATTCAAATCGCCGACAACGCCGTAGTCTGCCACATCGAAGATTGGTGCGTCTTCATCCTTGTTGATTGCAATGATGATGTCTGCTTCTTCCATGCCTGCCACGTGCTGGATGGCCCCGGAAATGCCGATTGCAAAGTACACGTTGGGGCGGACAGTCTTGCCTGTCTGGCCTACCTGCAAGTCTACCGGCTTCCAGCCGTTTTCCACAACTGCACGGGAGCAGCTTACAGTACCCCCGATTACGTCGGCAAGGTCTTGGAGCATTTTGAAGTTCTCTGCGCTCCCAACCCCGCGGCCGCCGGAAACAAGGATTTTTGCTTCCATGATGTCTTCGGTTTCTTTTACGGATTTTACAATGTTCAAGATTTCAACATACTTGTCATCCGGGGTAAATCCGGGGTTGAATTCGATGACATTTGCTTTTGCGCCTTTGACGGGCTCAATTTTCTGCATAACGCCGGGGCGTACCGTTGCCATCTGGGGACGGTTGTCCGGGCATGCGATGGTAGCGATAGTATTGCCGCCGAATGCAGGACGTGTCATTAATAACTGGTTGTGTTTCTGCTCGTTCTCTTTGCCCGGAACTGGGTTCAGCGGGAAATCGCCGATTTCCAGCACGGTACAGTCTGCGGTAAGGCCTGTCTTTACCCTTGCAGATACCCGGGGGCCAAGGTCACGGCCGATTGCAGTTGCGCCTACCAGCATGATTTCTGGTTTGTATTCATTGATGACAGATGCAAGGGCATGGGTATAAGGCTCTGTCCTGTACTCCTTCAATTCTGGATCATCCACAACGATTACTTTGTCAGCGCCATACTCTGCCAGCTGGTCTGCCAAATCCTTTACGCCGGAACCAATCAATACTGCCGTTACATCTGTGTCCAAATCTTTTGCCAAGTCTTTTGCTTTGCCGAGCAGTTCAAAAGCAATCCCGCCTAATACGTTATCTACCTGCTGTGCAAAGACATATACTCCTTTATATGCTTCTAAACCCATTATTTTCACCACTTTCCTTATTTTTACGGATATTCGCAATCCTTCTAATCCGGTTTTCTATTTCTGAACCATTTCCTTACAGCCTGCGCACCATGTGCATTTTCCTTACAGCTTGCGCACAATGTGCATTTACTGAAGCGTGACTACTAGATTACGTGTTTCTCTTTTAATTTTCCTGTAATATAAGCAACTGCATCTTCTGGGGAATCGGGTACGACTTTCTCCCCTGCGCCCTTTTTCACTTTGTCGGATGCTTTTGCAATCTTGGTCGGTGAACCCTTCAGGCCAAGGTCGGAATCGTCTACATCCTTCAGGTCTGCGCGGCCCCATACGGTTACTTCTTTGTCATAAGCGTCAAAAATCCCGCCCGGTGACATATAACGCGGCTCATTTAATTCGGAAAGAGCGGTTATCAAGCATGGCATTTTAGCCTTTAATTCATGATATCTATCTTCATATTGGCGCTGGACTACAACATAGTCCCCGTCAATCTTGATTTCCTGTGCATAGGAAATAACTGGGATGTTCAGGTGTTCGGAAATCTGCGGCCCAACCTGTGCGGTATCGCCGTCAATTGCCTGGCGCCCGGTAATGATCAAGTCATATTCCAAGTTCCTGATTGCCCCTGCAATGGTGGTGGAGGTAGCCCATGTGTCAGCCCCGCCTAATACCCTGTCTGTTACAAGGATGCCTTTGTCGGCGCCCATTGCCATAGCTTCGCGTAAGACTTCGTCTGCTTTCGGAAGCCCCATAGTAAGTACGGTAACTTCTGCCCCATACTGTTCTTTCAACCTAAGCGCTGCTTCTAAGCCAGCCTTGTCATCTGGATTCATGATCGTAAGCATTGCGCCTCTGTCCAGCGTACCGTCTGGATTGAATTTCACTCCGCCTTTGGTATCTGGTACCTGTTTTATACATACAACGATTTTCACGGTAATTCACTCCTTAATGTTTTATTTTCTTTCTTTACAGATACATCTCCATACACATATTCACTATTTCTTACAAAGAAAACCCTACCTGTTTCAGCGATGCGCCGGAAATAGCCACTCCGCTATTCCCTGCAAGGAACATGCCTATTTCAGCAATGCACCGGAAATAACCATGCGCTGTACTTCAGAAGTCCCTTCATAAATCTCTGTAATCTTAGCGTCACGCATCATGCGCTCAACGTCATATTCCCTGATATATCCGTACCCACCGAATAACTGTACGCATCTGGTGGTTACATCCATAGCAACTTCTGCTGCAAATAATTTTGCCTTTGCTGCTTCTACGGAGTAAACTTTCTGGGTAGCCTTTGCCATAGCTGCCTTGTAAACCAGCATCTGCGCTGCTTCAACCTTAGCTGCCATGTCTGCTAACTGGAACTGGGTATTCTGCTGTGCTGCGATGGAACGGCCAAACTGCTTCCTCTCCTTGGTGTAAGCAATGGTTGCCTCCAAAGCGCCTTCTGCAAGGCCAAGGGCCTGTGCTGCGATACCGATACGGCCGCCGTCCAAGGTGTGCATTGCGATTGGGAACCCTTTGCCTTCCGGCCCTAACAAGTTCTCTTTCGGAATCCTGCAGTCCTCGAAAATCAATTCATACGTTGCAGACCCGCGGATACCCATTTTCTTTTCCTTTGTCCCAAAGGAGAAGCCCGGCGTGCCTTTTTCTACGATAAAGGTGGAGAAGTTCTTTTTCTTCCTGCCCCTCTTATCCTGGACAACGCTTGTGATTGCGATTACGATGTAAATGTCAGCTTCTTTGCCGTTGGTGATAAAGCATTTGGAGCCGTTGAGCACCCATTCGTCCCCATCCAATACAGCCTTGGTCTGGCAGCCCTGCGCGTCTGTCCCTGCGCCCGGCTCTGTCAGTGCAAATGCGCCTAATTTCTCGCCTTTTGCCAGCGGGGCAAGGTATTTTTGCTTCTGCTCTTCATTGCCGTATGTCATAATTGGGTCGCAGCAAAGGGAGGTGTGTGCAGATACGATAACGCCTGTGGTGCCGCAGACTTTGGAAAGCTCTTCTACGCACATGATGTAGGTCAGTGGGTCGCAGCCCTGCCCGCCGTACTCTTTGGGGATTGGGATGCCCATGAACCCGATTTTCTGCATTTTTTCTACGGTTCCTCTTGGGAATTTTTCAGTTTCGTCCACTTCCTGAGCAAGAGGCTTTACTTCGTTTTCAGCAAACTCCCTGAAAAGAGTCCGCGCCATTTCATGTTTTTTATCTAAAGAAAAATCCATGATACTTTTCCTCCAAACTTTCTTTTATTTTATGGAATAAGGCTGCCGCATGGGGCAGGGCAGAACCTGCCAAAAACAATGGATACAGCGAAGTATGCTTATGCTTTTGGCACGCGCCATGCCTTCCCATGCAGCGGCCTTCCCTCATTCAACCTAACAGAACCCTATCGGCCTACTGCCCGGCCACGCTACTACACGTATGTATTATTTCTTGTAGTCGTAGAAGCCGATTCCAGTTTTCTGGCCCAGCTTGCCGGCACGTACCATTTTCTTTAACAATGGATGCGGACGGTATTTCGGGTCGCCTGTTTCATCGTATAATACGTTCATAATTGCAAG
The DNA here is from genome assembly GCA_910580195.1 of uncultured Lachnospiraceae bacterium. GTDB lineage: Bacteria > Bacillota > Clostridia > Lachnospirales > Lachnospiraceae > Petralouisia. The sequence continues at coordinate 34,139 of CAJTWA010000025.1, read as the reverse complement.
GCAGATGTCAAGCCCAACTAAATCGCCCAGTGCAAGGGGCCCCATCGGATGGTTTGCGCCCAGCTTCATAGCAGTGTCAATGCCTTCTACAGAAGCTACGCCGTCTGCATAGATGCCAACTGCTTCGTTAATCATCGGGATTAAGATCCTGTTTACTACAAACCCTGCCGCTTCATTTACCTGAACCGGGGTCTTGCCGATTTCTTCTGAAATCTTAACGATTTTGTCTTTCATTTCATCTGGTGTGTTCTCGCCCTTGATAACCTCAACCAGTTTCATGACTGGAGCTGGGTTAAAGAAATGCATGCCGATGACCGGCCTGTCAAGCCCTGCGCCAATTTCTGTGATAGAAAGGGAAGATGTATTGGTTGCAAACATGCAGTCTTTCTTTACGATATCCTGCAGTTCCTTGAATGTCTGTTTCTTAACATCCATCACTTCCAATGCTGCCTCAACGATTAAATCGCAGTCACCGCAGATTTCTTTTGTTCCTGTGGTGATCTTTGCAAGGATTGCGTCTGCTGCTGCCTGGTCCATTTTGCCCTTAGCAACTCTCTTTTCAAACCCTTTTGCAATTTTGTTCTTGCCGTTTGCTGCAAATTCGTCATTAATATCGCAGAGGCATACTTCATACCCTTCTGTCTGTGCAAATGCCTGTGCAATTCCGGAACCCATGGTCCCTGCTCCAATAACGCCAACTTTCATGATAATCCTCCTTAAATTATTCTATGGGGCGCTAAGGTTTCCCTTATTGCCCCTTAGTACCTGATTAATCCCTTTCCACAATTGTGGAGCAGCCCATGCCGCCGCCGATACACAGGGTTGCAAGGCCTTTCTTTGCATCCCTTTTCTGCATCTCATGGAGCAGGGTAACAAGGATACGGCATCCGCTGGCCCCTACTGGGTGGCCAAGTGCGATTGCGCCGCCGTTTACGTTTACTTTGCTCATGTCAAAGTTTAAGTCATGTGCTACTGCCAAGGACTGTGCTGCAAATGCTTCGTTTGCTTCTACCAAATCCATGTCGTCGATGGTAAGGCCAGTCTTTTCAAATACTTTCTTGGTGGATGCAACCGGGCCGACACCCATGATGGATGGGTCTACGCCGCCAAGTGCGCCTGCTACGAAGGTTGCCATTGGCTTAACGCCTAATTCCTGTGCCTTTTCTTCGCTCATAACAATCACTGCTGCTGCACCGTCGTTGATGCCGGATGCATTTGCTGCAGTAACAATCCCGTCTGGCTTGAATGCCGGGCGCAGCTTGGAGATGCTTTCCTTTGTTGTGCCTGGGCGCGGCCCTTCGTCTGTATCTACAATTACTGTTTTCTTCTTCTGTTTTACTTCTACCGGAACGATTTCGTCTTTGAATTTGCCGTCGTTCATTGCTTTTTCACATTTCTGCTGTGAAGTTGCTGCGAACTCGTCTAACTGCTCCCTTGTAAGGCCCCACTGCTCTGCTACGTTTTCAGCAGTGATACCCATGTGGTACTGGTTGAATGCATCCCACAATGCGTCGTTTACCATGGTGTCTACCAAGGTAGCATTGTTCATCCTGTAACCGTAACGTCCCTGCATAGCTGCATAAGGAGCCATAGACATGTTTTCCATACCGCCTGCTACAACGATATCAGCGTCCCCTGCCTGAATCATCTGTGCAGCCATGTTCACACAGTTCAGCCCGGAACCACAAACTACGTTCACGGTAACTGCCGGGGTTTCGATTGGCAGGCCTGCCTTGATGGACGCCTGGCGTGCAACGTTCTGCCCTAAACCAGCCTGGATTACGCATCCCATGTACACATGGTCAACCTTGTCAGCCGGAACGCCAGCCCTGCTTAATGCTTCCTTAATTACGATAGAGCCCAATACTGGTGCTGGGGTTGTGCTCAAAGCCCCGCCCATAGTTCCGATTGCGGTACGGCATGCGCCTGCCAAAACAACTTTCTTTGCCATTTTCTTCGTCTCCTTTTTAAATATTGTGTATCGCGGAAACATTTTTGACAAAATCACCAAAAAGCCTGTTATTTTTTTAACAATCTTTTGCCAAAAAAAAGGGAAACAGGTGCGCTGGCATCCATTTTTCTGCCATGCCTGCAAATTAACTCTGAGGTTTCCTGTTTTTCCCATATTTCCATCCCTCGATAAAGATATCCTAGCACATTTCCCGCCAAATTGCAAGGATTATCTTGCCTGTCCCTCCTGCCTTCCCTTTCTTGGTTTTCCCCTGTCTTTTTGTATATCTTTGTTATATTTTTGTCATTCTTTCCGGTGTTTTTCCTAGAAAAAAAGGCCATTTTTTGTGCAATTCTTACAAAAACTGACCTTTTCCTGCAGCCCTGCGCTTTCGCTGCGCATCCGCTATGTATTAATAAAAAACATGGTTCCCGATGACTGTGCCCGGGATGGAGCCATCGTTGACGCGGAAATAAAGGGTCCCGATGGTGATGTTGCCCCCTAGGACTTCCCCTGCCGCTTGGGTACAGCTGCTGTTGGCTCCCTTCGCCAGCACAGAGGCGAAGCGGCCGCTTGCCACTGGGGAGAACTGCCCGCCTTGGTAAATAACCCCGGCCACAGTATTGGGGAAATGGGAGCTGCTTACCCGGTTTAAGACCACGCTCCCTACGGCCAGTTTCCCTTCATAGCTCTCGCCGCCGGCCTCGCACTGGATCAAAGCTGCCAGAAGGGCTAAATCGGAGCTGCTGCTTTGGGCGCCGCTGTTAGAACTGCCGCCGCTGCCGGAATTGCTGCCATTGCTGCCGGAACTTTCCCCGGTGCTGTTGCCGGAATTGCTGCCCGTGCTGCCAGAATTCCCCCCGGTGCTGCTGCTGCCATTGCCGCTGGAACTTCCCCCTGAACTTCCATTGCCATTGGAACTGCCTCCTGAACTGCCATTGCTACTGGAACTTCCTCCTGAACTTCCATTGCCGCTGCCGGCCCCTGAACTGCCGCTATTGCCTGCGCTGCTGCCGGAATTGTCCCTTGCGGATTCCTGAAGCTGCTTCTTGCGCATCTCCTCTTCCTGCTGCTTGATTTCCTGCATCCGCTTGGCGTCCTCGGCAGCCTTCTTCTTTTCCAGCTCTGCTTCATAGGCTTTCTGCCGCCCGATTTCCGCTTCGTAGGCTTCTACGTCTGCCTGTGCCGCTGCAAGCTGCTTCTTTGCCGCCCCCAGCTGCTCTGATGTGCTGTCCACAAGGGCTGCCAGCTCCTGCTTTTTCCCTTCCTGCTGCTCCTGCAAGTCAGCCAGGAGCTTTTCATCTTCTGTAAGCTTCTGTTCTTTCCCGGCGATTTCTTCCTTGGTGCTTTGGTATTCCTCCAGCATTTTCCGGTCATAATTATGGATGCTTATGATATATTCCCCTTTGCTTAGGAAATCGGCAAAATTCTCTGCGCTTAAAAGGACTTCCAGCATCCCTTCCGTGTCCATCTCGTACATGAACTGGATGCGCTTTTTCATGGAGGCGTACTGCTCCTTCTCTTTTTTCTTCGCAGCCTTTAAGTCTTTCCTTGTGGCCTCAAGGCTGGCCCTTGTGCCTTCCAGCTTTTCTTCTGTTTCATTCAGCTTAGCAACCACGGAGGCCAAGCTGTCATTGAATTCCTTCAAATCCCCTTCTAGGCTGTTAGCCTCGCCTTCCCAGCTTTCTGCTTCTTCCTTTGCCTGCTCCTTCTTTTTTTCTAGGCCTTCGATGCCTTCCTGCACTTGGTTGATTTTCCCCTGCGTGGCAAATACCGCCATGCTGGACGTCCCGCACAGGAACAGGAGCAGCGCCATGCTTTTTAACACTTTTTTCATTCCATCCTCCAGTACTCCCAAATGCCTGTCTGTAACTGCCCCTATTTTATCACAGCGAACCTTGTTCGGCAATTCCTTCTGCAAAATTAGGCGGTTAAGGATGGTTTTTGTTTCCAATTAGCGCTGCAGCGGACAATGCAAGGCGCAAGAAAGGATTCCGCCTCCACTAAGGACGCCCATGGGCCGTTTGCTTGCAGGAAAATTTTAAGCCTGCCAGCCTTTCCCGAGGGGGATGGATGCATCTGCGCCGGTTATCTGCTTTGCCCCGGCGGGAAAATTTTAAGCCTGCCAGCCTTTTCCAAATGGTGCTTTTATCCGATAATAATAGAAACCTATAGAATGTGAACCTGACAACGGAGGTGTTTTTGTGCAATATGTAAAAATAAGCCAATGTAAGCCCGGCATGCGTCTTGCCCGGCCGATTTATAATAAAATGGGCGTTATGCTTTTCGAACGGAATACCAAGCTGACACGCCAAGGGATTGCCAGCATTGAAAATTTCGGCCTGTGGGGGATTTATATTTTGGAGCCTGCGGAGCCAGTGCCCCCTTTAAGCGACGAGGATATTGAGATGGAGCGTTTTTTCACAGTTTCCACCTTCCGGCTAAAGGACGACTTAAGCCTGCTTACCAACGGGATGGCGCCCCAGAACATCATGCCTTTGGCACAGACAATCCTCCGGAACTTCGGCGGGCTGGACCATAAAATCAATTTTGTGCGGACCTTGCGCAGCAATGGGGATTATGTATACAAGCACAGCCTGAACACGGCTATTTTAGCTGCCATGATGGTGACAAAGCTGCATTACGCCTATGCGGAGCAGCTTGCCATTGTGTGCGCTGCCCTTCTGCATGACGCCGGGCTTTTGATGGTCCCGGATGAGATTTTGGAAAAAGGGGAAAAGCTCCTCTCCCCAGACGAACGGCGGCTGATCCAGGGGTATCTGGAAAAAGGCTACCAAATGCTGCATCCAGATTACAATGAATACCGGCTCCCGGAGTCCACCTTGCAGATTGTGGGGCAGATGGCACGGTTAGAGCACAATGTGAAGGTCCCCCTGCCGAAAAATATCCGCTGGAAAAACGGGACCCATGTGCTGCATGTGGCAAGCATGTTTGACGAGATGACCTCGATGAATTTAGACCGGGAGCCTACCTCTGAAATCCGGGCGGTGCGGTTCTTGCGGGAGCACCCGGATTACTACCCTGCCCCCTTTGTCACTGCGCTGACCCAGTGCATCCATATTCTGCCGGGCGGGTGCTGCGTGGATTTCTCCAATGGGCAGAAAGGCATTGTAATAGAAGAAAACCAGAAAAATTATGCGCAGCCTGTGGTTATATTGTTTTCGGATAACCAGCGGGTTGATTTTTCAGAGGCGCGGTTCCAAAAGACCATGCACATTTCGGATGTGATGAAGACGATGGACTTGCGGCTGAAGGTGGATAAGGAAACTTTGAAGAAATATGCCAGCGACCCGAAGACGAGGGAAGTGGCTAAGAGATATTTGGATAAACGCAAAAAGCTGGTGGCTGCGGGGAGGGTGTTGTAGGGAAACAGCAAACGCATGAATTTCCTCATGCGTTTGCCAAACCATATTAACTGCGGTATCCGTCCGGGTTGGTGCTCTGCCATCTCCAAGAATCCTCGCACATCCTGTCAATGCCGAATTCTGCCTCCCAGCCCAGCTCTGCTTTTGCCTTGGATGCATCTGCATAGCAGGTAGCGATATCGCCAGCCCTCCGGGGCTTGATTTCGTAGGGGATTGGCTTGCCGCAGGCCTTCTCATATGCTTTTACCACATCCAGCACGCTGTAGCCGTTCCCGGTCCCCAGATTGTAAATGCTGACGCCGGACTTATCCTCAATTTTCTTCAATGCCTTCACATGCCCCTTTGCCAAGTCAACCACATGGATATAGTCGCGCACGCCGGTCCCGTCCGGGGTATCGTAATCGTCGCCGAACACCCCAAGGCATTTCAGCTTGCCGACTGCCACCTGTGCAATATAAGGCACGAGGTTGTTGGGGATGCCTTTGGGGTCTTCCCCGATTATGCCGCTTTCATGGGCCCCAATGGGGTTAAAGTAGCGCAGCAGCACCACGTTCCATTCCGGGTCTGCCACATGGAAATCTGTCAGGATCTGCTCTAACATCCCTTTTGTCTGCCCATAGGGGTTGGTAATCTGTCCCTTGGGGCACTCTTCGGTAATGGGGATGATGGCAGGGTCGCCATAAACAGTCGCCGAGGATGAGAAAATAATGTTCTTCACCCCATGGCTACGCATCACATCGCACAAAATCAATGTCCCAGTAATATTGTTATGATAATATTCCAAAGGCTTCTGCACGGATTCCCCTACTGCCTTTAAGCCTGCGAAATGGATGACGCTGTCAATGCTCTCTTTGTCAAATACTTCCCCTAAAGCCTTGGCGTCCAAAATATCCACCTGATAGAAGGGGACTTTTGCGCCAGTAATCTTTTCTACCCGTTTTACTGCTTCTTCACTGGAATTTACCAGATTATCCACCACAACTACGTCATATCCTGCATGGATTAACTCAATGCATGTGTGGCTGCCGATATAACCTGCCCCGCCTGTTACTAAAATCGCCATAACTTTTACCTCCTGTCCATAATCTGCGCACTTGGGCGCGTTTATTTTATTCCAATAAAGTATAGCACACTTCTGATATTTAGTAAATACCATTTTTATTTTACCACAATTTTAGTAAATATCAGTAATTTCCCTATTCTCTCCGGCAGTTCTTTCCTTTTTCTGGAATGGCGCCAGCAATTTTCCACCCCTTCCTGCCAGCATTAATAACCGCTAACCTCTTTGATAATCTTCTCCAGCTCCGCCCACTTCTCTTCCATATCCGCTACCAGCTTCATCTGGGTACGGGCACGGTCTAAGTTATGGCCTTCCCGGTGGATTTTAAAGTACACGTCCCCTTTCAGGTAATCTGTCAGGAACCGCAGGCCGCACTCATACGTCATGACTTTCGCCCCCATGGGGAGCATGGCAACCTCAAGCCCGGTAAGGCTCCCGCCACATCCCTTTAAGAAGCCTTCTGTATAAAGGCGGAACAATTCCAAATCACAGCTTACTTTGGATAAATCCTTCTCGTCCTCTTCCCCGGTGCTTGCGCCGAACCGGATAGAATCCCCAAAGTCATTGACAGCCAAGCCCGGCATTACCGTGTCCAAGTCAATGACGCAAATCCCTTTTCCCGTTTCCGGATCCATCATGATATTGTTCAGCTTCGTGTCATTGTGGGTAACCCTAAGGGGCAATTTCCCCTCTGCCAGCAGATCCCCCAGCACACAGGTGGTTTCCTTCCTTGCCCGGTAGAATTCAATTTCCTCTTTGGCATATTTTGCCCTGCCACACACATCTTCTTCCACCGCCTTAAGGAAAACCTCATACCGTGCCTTGGTATCGTGGAAACCGGGAATGGTTTCGTGGAGGGTTTTGGCCGGATAATCTGCCAAAAGCTGCTGGAAGTTCCCAAAGGCTACCGCGCTTTCGTAAAAATCTTCCTTCCGTTCCACCCGGTCATAGCTTACCGCCCCCTCAATCTGGTAATACATGCGCCAGTATTCCCCCTGCCCATCCTGATAATAAGGCTGCTGCCCCTTCGTAGGGATGACTGTCAATGTTTCCCGTTCTGTATCGCCCCCTGCTTGGGCAATTTTCTGTTTCAGGAAGGTAGTGACGCCTAGGATATTTTCCATTACCTCTTCCGGCTTCTGGAAAATGCTCCGGTTCATCCGCTGCAAAATGCAGTTCCTGTCCCCTTCCACCAAAAATGTATCGTTAATATGCCCGCTCCCATAAGGGCGTATGCTTTTTATAGCTCCAACCTGCCCAAACTGCTGGGCAGCCTGCTGCGCTTCCCACAATACTTCTTTCTCTCCCATGCCTTCTCCTTCTTCCTTAAAATTCTTCTGGGTAGGCCCCTTCTGCTTTCAGGGCTGCAATGGACTCTACTACCATTTCCTTATCTTCCTTATAAGTAACGCCAAACCAGCGGTCGCGGGAATTGAGCACCTGTACCTCTGCTTTCCCAGCCTTCAGCAAGTCGCCGACTGCCATAGGCAAGTAATATTCTGCCTTCAGCGGATTGCCCGGCAGCTCTGTTTTCAGGAAATTCTCAAAGCCCTGTTCCAATTCCTTCAAAATGCTCTCGGAAAACCCCCAGATATTCATAGAAACGGCGCTGTCCATCGGGATTTCCGTCCAAGTAGCCCCGTCATCCTCTGTGAAAAATGCCTGCTCCCCGCGTTTTTCAATATGGGTGCGCTCGCAGATTTCTGTCAGGAACCCATTCCCGTCCGTTTCGCAGATACCCCGGGCAACATGCCCGTTTTCCGTCAGGGTATTTTTCAGGTCGTACCCGACCATGGCATACTGGTACTTCCCATCCCCGTCCTGATGGCTGGCAAGGTAGTCGTAAATGGCCTTGTAGGCATGTTTCCCATAATAATCGTCTGCGTTGATGACTGCAAAAGGCCCGTCCAGCACTTCCTTGCAGCAAAGGATTGCGTGGCCTGTGCCAAAAGGCTTTTCCCTTCCCTCTGGCACTTCAAAGCCTGCGGGCAGCTTTTCCAGCTCTTGGTACACATATTCCACCTGTACCTTCTCTGCTACCCGGTTGCCTATGCTTTCCTTGAACACGGCCTCCGTAGCCTTCTTAATGATAAACACAACCTTCTCAAACCCGGCCTCTAACGCGTCATAAATGGAAAAATCCATAATGATATGCCCCTGCGGGTCCACCGGGTCAATCTGCTTCAGCCCGCCGTAACGGCTCCCCATGCCTGCTGCCAAAATTACTAATGCTGGTTTTTTCATATTAATCACCTATCCCTTTCATTCTACTTAGGCACAAATAGCACCGGAACACTTATTTTCCACCGGAAATGCCTTCTGAAATCCAGTACCGGCGCACTGGTTTGTTTTTCTTCTTTCATAATAATACAAAAAAAAAGTTCTGTATTTGCACAATATTTTCCCTTTTTTGCACAATTTTGTGTTAAAATATGGAAAAGGAACCATACATGGAAAGGAACCCTATGGAATTTTACAAATACCCTTTGTCAAAACTATTTGACATCCCCCAAATCGTCACCATACACTATTTTGAATATGGAAAAGACTTTGTATTTGCCGGGGAATCCCATGATTTCTGGGAATTCCTCTGCGTAGACAAAGGGGAGGCCATTGTCACCGCCCAAAACCAAGTACATGCCCTGAAAAAGGGGGACATTATCTTCCACAAGCCCGGCCAGTTCCATTCTGTGGCTACCAACGGCGTCATCGCCCCAAACCTTGTGGTAATTTCCTTTGTGTGCCATTCCCCCGCTATGGATTTTTTTGAGAACAAAATCCTCTGCCTTGGGGAAACGGAACGGAACCTGCTGGCGGCTGTGGTGGCAGAAGCTGCCCATGCCTTCCAGACGCCTTTAAATAACCCCTATACCCGGCAGCTTTCCAAAAACCCTTTACAGCCCCCCGGGGCAGAGCAGCTCATCCAGCTTTCCCTAGAGCACTTCCTGATTTCCCTGTACCGGAAAGGGGCGCTCTCTGCCAACGGCCCGCAGCTTACGAAGTCCTTCAAGCTGAAACAAGATGACGAAACTTTCCGCCACATCCACGCCTACATGGAAGCCCGGCTCTCCCAAACCCTTACGCTGGAACAGATATGCCGGGACAACCTGATTGCCCCCTCCCAGCTGCAGAAGCTTTTCCACAGCAAATGCGGCAGCGGCATCATTGCCTATTTCTCCCAGATGAAAATTACCCGGGCAAAAGAGCTCATCCGGGAGCAGAATATGAATTTCACCCAGATTGCCGATTCCTTGGGGTATGCCTCCATCCACTATTTTTCCCGGCAATTTAAGAAAATAACCGGGATGACGCCCTCGGAATACTCCTGTTCCATCCGGATGCTTGCAGAAAAATAAAAAAGCTGCCACATGGGAAACCTTCCGGCAAGGGGCGTTACGCCCTTTGCCAGTTCCCCAGCGGCAACCTTCCACGCATGGCTATGTTCTATTGTTTTCAGGCTTATACCCGAGAAAGGTACTCCCCTGTCCTTGTGTCAATCTTAATCACATCCTCTTGGTCTACAAACAGCGGCACATATACAGTTGCCCCTGTTTCCACAACTGCGGGCTTCGTTGCCCCGGTTGCGGTATCGCCTTTGAAGCCCGGCTCTGTTTCGGTAATCTTCAGTTCCACAAACAACGGCGGCTCCACTGCAAATACGCTGCCATTGTGGGAGCACATTTTTACCATCTCATTCTCTTTCACAAATTTCAGCGCATCCCCGATTGCCTCTTTGTCCAATGAAATCTGGTCGTATGTTTCCACATTCATAAAATGGTACAAATCCCCGTCGGAATATAAGTACTGCATGTCCGCCCGGTCAATCCGTGCCTGCGGGCACTTTTCCGTAGGGCGGAAGGTTTTCTCCACAACGCCGCCATTCTTGATGTTCTTCAGCTTCGTCCTGACAAAAGCTGCGCCTTTCCCCGGTTTTACATGCTGAAATTCAATAATCTGGAAAATATTATTATCTAATTCAATCGTAATACCATTTCTAAAATCTCCTGCTGAAATCACTCGGTTTTCCTCCTTAAACTGCATTTGGGCGCAAACCGCCCTGAAATTCCATATCCGTAGGCCTATTCGCTTGCCAGCCGTTCCATCTGCCTCCCATGCGGGCGTCCCGTTTCGCTGGGGCAGCCCTGCCTGCGGATAATCCGTTTCTATTCTATACTATACTGGCAGATTTTTCAACCTTTTTCCTATGATTCTTCCAATTTCGAGATCATGTCAATCCGGTTCTGGTGCCTGCCGCCCATAAATTCAGCCTCCAGATAAGCTTTTACGATATCTTTTGCCTGTTCGCTGCCTACAATCCTTGCGCCAAATGCAAGGATGTTTGCATTGTTGTGCTCCTTAATCAGATGTGCGGTAGTCGTATCAGAGCATACCCCGCAGCGGATGCCCTTTACCTTATTGGCTGCAAGGGAAATCCCAACGCCTGTCCCGCAAATCAGGATCCCGCAGTCCGCCTCCCCGGCTGCTACTGCCCGCGCCACTTTCTCCCCATAGACAGGATAATCGCAGCTTTCATAGCCGTCTGTCCCAAAATTAATGGCTTCATGCCCCATGCCTTCCACAAATTTTACAATCTCCGCCTTCAAATCTGTGGCGGAATGGTCGTTGCCAATTGCTATTTTCATATTGCTCCTCCTTTACGTTCTCCTGTAGCAGAAAATATTATATTTTTCCAAGATACCCTTCCGGTACTAACTGGATTGCCTACTTTCCCTTTCTCCTCTGGTAGAAAAATAATACGATTCTTTCCAAATACCGCTTCAGCACAATCTGGATTTCTTCCTTCGGGTGGATGGGCTTTGTCAGGAAAGTGCGGATGCCTGCCCGGTTCGCCCCGTACACATCCGTGAAAATCTGATCCCCTACAAATAAGGTATTTTCCCGCTTAGTCCCCATCAGTTCCATGGCTCTTTCATACCCGGAAACCTTGGGCTTGCCTGCCTTGAAAATATACTGGACCTGCACCTCATCATTGAAGGTTTTCACCCGGGGCTCTTTGTTGTTGGACAACAGGCAGCACTGGTAGCCCAGTTCCTTCAGCTGTGCAAACAGCTTCTTCACCCGGTCATCTGCTGGGGCGCCATGGGGCACAAGGGTGTTGTCCACGTCAAATATCACCCCGCGGTAGCCTTCCTGAAACAAACGGCTAAAATCAATCTGGTATGCAGAATCCAAATATTCATTGGGATAAAATCTTCTCAGCATGTTATTACTCTCCTACCTCAATGGTCCAGCATTTTTTTCAATTCATCCATGAAAGTATTCACGTCCTTGAACTCCCGGTACACGGACGCAAACCGGACATATGCCACAGGATCCAGTTCCTGCAGCCTGTCCATGACAAGCTCCCCGATTTCCGCACTGGAAATCTCTTTTTCTTCCCGGTTAAAAATATCCCCTTCCACGGTGTCTACCAGCCGCTCTATCATTTCCATAGGCACTGGCCGCTTATGGCAGGCCCTAAGGATTCCAGCCTCCACTTTTGCCCGCTCATACTGCTCCCGGTTGTTATCCTTCTTGATGACGATTAGTGGGATGGTTTCTACCTTTTCATAAGTCGTAAACCGCCTTCCGCAATCGTCGCAAAGCCGCCTCCTGCGGATGGAATAATTGTCATCCGCAGGCCTAGAATCAATGACGCGCGTATTGTCGCTGCTGCAAAATGGACATCTCATGGAATCCCTCCCCTGCATTTTCTTTCCAGTATATCTTTCTTTTTTTCCCTTGTCAACATTTTTCCAGATTATCTGGGCGGCTTAGGCTCTGGGATTTCCACCAAAATAATGTCGGGCCCTATTTTCACCACCTGGCTCCATGGGATGACAAGCTCGCTTTCCCTGCCAAACAGGCCCCAGCATTTCCCGCAGCCGGGTATAATCAGGGCTAAGACGCAGCCGTTCTTCGGATCAATGTCCACGTCCACCACAAACCCAAGGCACCTGCAATTGCATACATTGACGACTTCCTTTTCCTTTAATTCACATAGACGCATAATATCCCCCCGCTCTCCTTTATTATATGGAGCGGAGGGATATTTGTGCTATTTTATGGAAAGCCTGCAGGAAAAATTTCCTGATTCCCCTGCCTCTTTGCAAATCCAGAACCTACGGTATTTTCTGGTAAACCTTTTAGCGGCCGCAGCCATTGCATCAGAACAGAACCATTAGATTCCTAAAAACCTACAGCACATTCTTCGTCGCAATAATGTCTACGCCTGTGCCTGCCACATTGCTTAAGATAACGTCCCCGATATGTACTGGGGCTGGGACTTTCACGCCCTTTAATTCTTTCATGATGTCAAAGATTTTTCCCTTCGGGATGTCTTCCTTCGTCTTGACGGAAACAGCTGCAAGGCTCCCGCCCTCTACAATGACGGAGCTTGTGACAATCCGGGTGGGATTGGTCACTTCTTTCCTTGCATAGACGTCGCCGCGCTTGCAGGTATTGCCGCTCACGCTTACTACTTCACCATTTTCCATTTCCACTTTCAGCGGGCAGCCCATGGGGCAGCCGATACAAATTAATTCTCTTGTTTCCATAATCCTATGCCTCCTCAATCTTCACGGTAATCTGGGACAGACCTGAAAATGCTGCTAATTCCTCTTTTTTCAATACGACTTCTTCCATTTCCCCGGGCGCTACTACCGGGCGTTTTCTATGGATGATGCGGGTATCGTTCAGGTATACGGATACATAGCAGTTCTTGTATACATCGCCCACCCGGAACCTTACGGTATGCTTTTCATCCATCCGGTCTGGGTTGATGGTCTTGGGCACGGTGTAGCGTGCGCCTTCGGTTGCAACAATCGGAATGTCTTTTGCGCTGGTTTCTGCGTGCTTTCCGCCATTCTTCACATATTCTGCCGCATGTTTTCCGGCAGCAGATGCTTCTTCGGAAACAAAATCTACTAAGTCATGGACATGGAGCACGTTGCCGCATGCAAATACGCCTTCCACGTTGGTTTCCAGACATTCATTTACCAATGGGCCGGAGGTCACAGGGCTCATTTCCACATTCAGGCTCCGGGAAAGCTCATTTTCCGGAATCAGGCCGCAGGATAACAGCAATGTATCGCAGGTATAGCGTTCTTCCGTCCCCGGGATTGGCCTCCTGTCCGGGCCTACTTCTGCGATGGTGATTGCCTCTACCCGTTCCTTGCCTTCAATGTCCACAACAGTATGGCTCAGTTTCAGCGGGATGCCGTAGTCGTCTAGGCACTGCACGATATTCCTTTTCAGGCCGCCGGAGTATGGCATAAGTTCTGCTACAACCTTTACTTTTGCCCCTTCCAAAGTCATCCTCCTTGCCATAATCAAGCCGATATCGCCGGAACCAAGGATAACCACTTCCCGGCCGGGCATATAGCCTTCCATATTCACAAGGCGCTGTGCCGTACCAGCAGAGTAAATGCCGGCTGGGCGGTAACCGGGGATGTTAAGGGCCCCTCTGGAACGCTCCCGGCATCCCATGGCAAGGATAATTGCCTTGGCTTGGATTTCAAACATGCCTTCTTCCCGGTTCATGGCTGTTACCACTTTATTGGGTGCAATGTCCATAACCATGGTATTTAACCGGTATTCAATCTTTTCTTCCAGCAATTGCTCAATAAACCTTCCCGCATATTCCGGGCCTGTCAGCTCTTCCTTAAAGGTATGGAGCCCAAACCCGTTATGGATGCACTGGTTCAAGATGCCGCCCAGTTCCTTGTCCCTTTCCAGTACTAAGATAGATTCCACGCCGCTCCTTTTTGCTGATACGGCTGCTGCAAGCCCGGCAGGGCCGCCTCCGATAATAACGATATCATAATTCAACATTTTTTTCCCTCCTGATCCACAACAAAATTATATCCTATCTTTATTAATTCCTACGATAATCTTGGAGTTCCCGCCTGCTTTGGTGATTTCTGCCGGGTCAACCCCCCGCTCCCTTGCAAGGATTTCGATGGTCCTTGGGGAACAGAAGCCAGACTGGCAACGTCCCATGCCTGCCCTTGTACGGCGTTTTACGCCGTCTAAGGATTTTGCTCCCAGCGGCCGTTTGATTGCGTCAATAATTTCGCCTTCTGTAATCATTTCGCACCTGCAGATAATGTTGCCGTAAGCCGGGTCTTTCTTGATTAACTCGGCACGTTCTTCATTGCTCAATGTCTTGGGGTCTAAAATGCCTTTCCTTGTCCCTACAAAATTGGGGTTCTCCTCTGCATTCGTTAAGCCCTTGACAATCTCAGCTACCATTTTCCCGATTGCCGGTGCGCTGGTAAGCCCCGGGGATTCTATCCCTGCGCAGTCGATGAAGCCCTTTGCTTCTTCTAATTCGCCGATATAAAATTCATGGCCGTCCTCGTGGGCGCGCAGCCCTGCAAAGGAGGTAATGACTTGGCGGATGGGGAGGCCTTTTACTGTAGTCCCTGCCTTATTAATCAGTTCATCTATGCCTTGCTGTGTAGTATTCGTCCCTTCCTTATTTTCAATGTCAATGGCAGTTGGCCCAATCAATGTGTTGCCATGGACGGTAGGGGTTACCAGCACGCCTTTCCCAAATTTGCTGGGCAGCTGGAAAATCGTATGCGTCACAAACCCTTCGGTGGAGCGGTCTAACAGGCAGTAATCCCCGCGCCTTGGGGTGATGTGCAGCTTCTTATCGCTTACCATATTGTGGAACTTGTCTGCATAGACGCCTGCTGCGTTTACCACATATTTTGTTTCGATATCCCCTTGGTTTGTTTTTACTACCCAATTGCCGTCTTTTTTCTCAAGGCCAGTCACTTCTGTGTCAAACTTAAATTCTACGCCGTTGGTGGCTGCATTTTCTGCAAAGGCAATATTCATCCCGAATGGGCATACAATCCCGCCGGTAGGCGCATACAGCGCTGCCACTGCTTCGTCAGAAATGTTTGGCTCTAATTTTACGAGTTCTTCCCTATCAATAATCCGCAGATCCTTTACCCCGTTCTTCACTCCCCTGTCATACAGCTCCTGTAAATTGGGCTTTTCTTCTTCATGGAGGCATACTACCAAGGACCCATTGTTCTTATAATGGAAATCCAGTTCCTTGGAAAGCCCTTCCATCATCTGGTTGCCTTCCACATTTAATTTTGCCATAAGGGAACCTGCCTCTGCATCAAACCCGGCATGTACAATTGCGCTGTTCGCTTTGGATGTTCCGCAGCATACATCTTCTTCCTTCTCCACTACGCAGACATTCAGCTTGTATCTGGAGAGTTCCCGTGCGGAAGCACTTCCTGATACGCCTGCACCGATAATTACTACATCATACATATTGTTCACCTTTCCTTTTCTTTTATATTTTTATATTAGAAAAGCAACAATCACACTCCCCTTCCGGGGAATGTAATCATTGCCTCTCTCTGATCTCCGCAATGTCATATTTAATATCTATGCTTTACTAAAGATAACTTTTACAACAAACAATTACGGTTCCGCTGCCATCACAGGCAGCATGGATCCTTACATCCCTACCAAGGGATAACTCCATACAAACCAACTGCAATCAATGCGCCAATAATTGGCCCACACAATGTAACAATCCCATATCCCCAATTGGAGCTTCCTTTTCCGCTGATTGGAAGGACTGCATGTGCTAAACGTGGCCCAAGGTCACGGGCTGGGTTCATTGCATACCCAGTCAGCCCGCCTAAGGACATACCGCAGGATACGATAATCCCAAATACTAACAAGTTGTTTACGCCAGCAGGAGCTTCTGCTGGGATCCCTTTGATTGCAAATACAAGCACAAAGGTTGCAACAACTTCTGCAAAAATATTAAGCGGCATATTCGGAATGGACGGCCCGCAGGAGAATACCCCTAATTTGGTTCCGGGGTCATCGGTTGCGTCAAACTGGTCTTTAAATGCAATCCAAACGATAACTGCCCCTACAAATGCGCCTGCAAACTGTGCGATAATATAGCCTGGCACTAAACTCCAAGCCATGCTCCCATCTGCTGCCAATGCTAAGGTCAGCGCAGGGTTAAAGTGTGCGCCGGATGCTGCGCCAAAAATGAATGCTGGCAGCATAACTGCAAGGCCCCAAGCAATGGTAATCTGGATAGAGCCTGCGCCCTTCATCCCAGATTTGTTCAAGGTTACGTTTGCAACCACGCCATCACCTAAGATAATCAACATCATTGTTCCTACAAATTCTGCTATATATGGTAACATTTCGTGTTCCCCTTTCTGCCTTCAATCTGCGTTCGCCTTCTAGTCTTCTTTTGCCCAGCCATAAGAGTACTTCACAGCCTTGTTCCAGCCTTCTACCTTCTCTTTCCTCTCTTCCGCAGAAATCTGTGGCTTAAATGTCTGGTCAATTGCCCAGTTCTTAATTACGTCTTCCTTGCTTGCCCAGTACCCAACTGCAAGGCCTGCCAAGTAAGCTGCGCCCATAGCGGTTGTTTCTACGCAGCAGGGGCGGTTTACAGGCGCGTCAATAATGTCAGCCTGTGTCTGCATCAAGAAGTCGTTGGCGCTTGCGCCGCCGTCTACCTTCAATGCGCTTAATTCGATGCCGGAATCAGCCCTCATAGCTGCCAAAACATCGTTCACCTGATATGCCAAGGACTCCAAGGTTGCACGGATAATGTGGTATTTGTTCACCCCGCGGGTAATCCCTACAATGGTGCCCCTTGCGTACTGATCCCAATGGGGTGCGCCAAGGCCTGTAAATGCAGGCACTACATAACATCCGTTGGTGTCTTTTACCTTCTTTGCCATATACTCGGAATCTGGCGCGCTGTCGATAATCCTCATCTCGTCGCGGAGCCACTGGATAGCAGCGCCTGCTACGAAGATGGAACCTTCCAATGCATAATTTACTTTCCCGTCAAGGCCCCATGCGATGGTTGTTACCAGCCCGTTATTAGAGAAAATTGGCTTTTCGCCTGTGTTCATCAGCAAGAAGCATCCTGTCCCATATGTATTCTTTGCTTCCCCTGCGGTGAAACAGGTCTGGCCGAACAATGCTGCCTGCTGGTCCCCTGCTGCCCCGCTGACTGGGATTGGGCCGCCGAAGAAGGATGGGTCTGCAGTCCCGTATACGCAGCTTGAGGGCTTTGCTTCTGGGAGCATGCTTGCCGGGATATCCAGTTCTTTCAGGATGTCTTCATCCCATTTCAGTTCTGTGATGTTAAATAACATGGTACGTGCAGCATTGGAGTAATCTGTCACATGGGCTGCGCCCTTTGTCAGTTTCCAGATTAACCATGTTTCCACGGTACCGAAGAGAAGTTCGCCCTTTTCTGCCCGTTCCCGGACGCCTTCTACATTGTCAAGAATCCATTTCAGCTTCGTGCCGGAGAAATACGCGTCGATTACTAACCCTGTCTTGTCACGGAAGGTATCTGCCAACCCTTTTTCCTTCAGGGAATCGCAATATTCGGAAGTCCTGCGGCACTGCCAAACGATTGCATGATACACTGGCTCGCCTGTATTCTTATCCCATACGATTGTAGTTTCACGTTGGTTCGTGATGCCGATTGCAGCAATGTCGTCTGCAGTAGCCCCAATCTTCTGCATCGCCTCCACTGCTACGCCAAGCTGTGTGGACCAAATCTCGTTGGCATCATGCTCTACCCAGCCGGGCTTCGGGAAATACTGCGTAAATTCCTTCTGGGCTACACTGCACATTTCACCTTTTTCGTTGAAAAGAATACACCTGTTGCTTGTTGTGCCGGCGTCCAGCGCCATAACATATTTTGCCATTTGTAAAAACCTCCTCCGATTTGACTTTGATAAATCCATTATATCTTTTCCCACGCTTTTTGTCATTAGACACATGTACTTATTTGTACAATTTATTCATTTTTCTTTCATTATATCCCATCTTATGGTTGTTTTTGCCGGGATTTTATGCAGACTTTGTGGATTTCGTTGTGGGAAGTACCAAAATATTGCCGGTAGGATGCTGCAGCATTGCACGGATATTTTCCACTGCCGCCAGCACTTCCTCTTCTTCTGGGCCTTTCTTCATGGCCACGCAGTCCAGCATAAAATGGCATGCCGATTTGACGATAAAGTCCTCCACAAGGCGGTTGCCGCCTTCTTTCCCTGCCCAGAACCGCCGGCGGAGCTGTTCGTCCACCACTGGGATCAGCCGTTCCATCAGCCGTTCCCTGCTAATGTTCTCAAGGACCTTCCGGTAAAAAAAGCGGTTTTCCTTAATAATCTGTACCACTTTGCGTATCCAGTCCTCAAAGGCCTCCTCTTCGTCATAGGCAACCTGTTTCACAAAATCTTCATGGTAAATCCACTCAATCACCCCGTAAATATCCTGAAAATGGTAATAAAAGCTTTGCCGTTTCATGTCCTTGCAGTCCATAATGTCCTGCACTGTAATTTTCCGCAGGGGCTTCACATGGAGCATTTCCTGCAGCCCGTCTGCAATCTTCCTCTTTGTATTGCCCATCTCTCTTCTCCTCCTTACATAAACCATATCTCCTGGTTGGTGGTTGAAACTGAAATTGCCCCGGCATTGAGCGCTTCGATGACGTCTTCCCGATCATTGATAAGCCCCCCGGCAATCACGGCCTGAAAACTGAGGCCGCTGATTTTCTTGATAATCTTGGGCATGACGCCTGGCAGGATTTCAATGAAATCCGCTTTAATCTGCTTTTTCTGTTTCTCAATGCTCCGGTAAGCCCTTGAATCCAGCACAAATATCCGGTAAACCGTATATAAGGACAGCTCTTTCGCACGATTAATCATATTCAGCCTTGTGGAAATAATTCCATCCGCCCTTGTGTTTTTCTTAATGTAATCCACTGCAATCTCATGGCCGCTTAAGCCTTCGATTAAGTCGATATGCACCAAGGCGATCTTGTCCGCCTTCTTCACCTGCTCCACAATGCTGCCGATATTGCACATATTCCCAAACAGCACGAATACGATTTTTACCTCCGATTTTAAGCACCGTTCAATTCCCTTCAAATCTTTTACCGCTGCAATTACCGGGCAGTCCGTCATTGCGTCATAAAATTTCTGTTCCATAAGCCTCCCACACCAGTTCTGCTTAGTTCACGTTTCTTTTTTTCGGATTCCACCTCCTTAAAAAAGAAAAAAAGAGTAAAGTTAATAACCAACATCTCTGTTGTTATAACCTTCACTCCATTCTCCTAGGCCCTGTTTACTTTTTCTGTGGTTTATGTTAGCACCTTTTTCCCAAAAATACAAGTGGCCTTTTGGAAAAAATAAAATTATGGGCAGAACTATTAAATTTTATTGTCCATTTTTGGTTATTTTGTATAGTCCTTTTTTCCTATTCCCAAGATTTTACTCCAAAAATTTATGATGTCCAAGTATTTTCCTCATACATTTTGAAGCAATTGTCAAAATCCCAGCTGTTTTTTGACACTTCTTGATTTTTGCCCTTGCAATGGGTGGGGATAGAAGATATAATACAGTCACAGTCAAGTGCGGCAGGCAGCCTTGCCGCAGATGTAACTTAATTTTGCCCACTCTCTTTTAGGCCAGGGTCCTGCTTCGGCGGGGCTTCTGGTCTTTTCCATGCAGGGCGGCTATCCACGAAAAGGAAGGGGACGAGCAGTATGCGTATTTGGTTTAAGATATGGAAGAGCAACCGGCTTGTGAAGGACACTGTAATTGCAGATGAAAGCGACGACACGAGGACGCATAAGATTTTCCGGGCGCTGGAGGAGGTTTGTTATGAATTTGACCTAAGCAAGCCGATTTGGCTGGACGCTACGGTGGAGGAGTTTAAGCGGCATGGGAAGGCGCGGTTTACGCAGGATAACTTTGTGGAGGGGATTGATTTTGACTTTTTAGAGATACATGTGATTGAGGAGTAAGGGATGGGGGCAGGTTTTGGGGTTCTTCTGTAAAGGCTTCTGATACGAAAGTGTCATATAATCTGTGTAAATTGTCCAGACTGCAATTCTGATTTTACCGAATTGTCAAAATCCTGTAAAGGCGGAAACCCTTGCCTTGACAGGATTCCGGCAATTCGCGTTAAAATAGCCAAACAGCCAATGAGAATATTCAGACAATTTACTGCACAGTTTCATTGACAGCGCCGAATCCCCCATAAGCACAGCCATTCCTGCCCCTATGTCCTAATGCCTATAATTCCTCTGATTTAAATGCATAATACCCTTCATAGTGATAGCTTGCATCAATCCCTTTCATATATACTTCCTTTCGCTCTCCTTTGCTATAACATTGTCTATTTTCCATACCTTTTTAGTTCTTCGATCAATCTCCATAAATTACACCCTATGCTATCCACCAATTCATATTCATCATCAGAGAACTTTTTTGCCTGAATGACTGCTTTATCCATATAAGGCAAATATTTTCTGGCAAAATCAATGCCACTTTTTCCGTGATGTGCTCTATTTGATACTTCCCTGCTTACAAAAGTATGTTGCTCCGAAACCTTCTTATTTTCTTTAATTTTATCTAGCTGGTCACCAAATTCCGCTTCTATATCAGCTAAATGCATAAGCAGCCAAAACTCAAAACAGGGATTCGCAATATAACATTTATATCCATTATCCCTGCAATACTTAATACATTCAGACATATTAGACTCTGAATGTGTCTGCATATCCCTGTCGAGCAATACGGCAAACTCATCCCTCTCATTATTATACTTTTTTAAATACTTCCGATAATTGATATCATAGCCTATTTTCTTCAATTCAGTAGCAAATAAATTCTTTTGTTTCTTTGGTAATTTATCAGGAGTATCTAGGAATTGCTTTATAAAATCCAGCGAAAATTGTTCCTTAAATTGTTCTGATACTTCTTGTAAAATATCATCCTCATTTTGCTCCCTGAGCCTAACATATTCTTCTAATAACTCTATTACCTGCTGCGGCGCACTATTCGTATCTTTCTTTCCCCTACGCAAAACCTCTACATCAACTTTTGCATTAATGCCTATTTTCACTCTATGTTTTGATAAGCCATCGAAGTATTCCTTTTCTGTTACATTTCCTTCTACGGACAGGAATACCCTTTTTTCCGGAATAATTTTCTGAGCCTCATCTTCCCGGTCATATACCGTTGATGTTAACCTGTAACGATTATACATTTAAATCCTCCAACACTCCATCATCAAATACCGGTATAGCATCGTAACGTCCCAGTAAATATTCCTTGTCTATTTTCTTATCATAACGTTCCTTGTAGCGGTTTAACGAATATAAATTTGAGCTATGATCCTCTTTTCTTTTTACAAACCAAATTTCATCCTGCCTGACCAAGTCCAAATCCAGCAAATTATTATCATGCGTTGTCGCAATTATTTGGCTCGTATCTTCTTCTGTCAATTTATAAAACAGCTCAAGAAATTTCCGGGTAAGATTCGTATGAAGGCTTCTGTCAATTTCATCAATAAAAATAACTCTATTTCCATTGTGCTCATAAAATAAGGGAATAAGATCAAATAACCTTTGTGTTCCATCAGATTCGTCAATATATTCAAAAAGCTCCTGCATGTTACCATGGTTTTGCATCATTTTCGTCGTAATAATATTCCCTTCGCCATCTTTACGCAAAGAATATACCTGGCTATTTACTTTGAACATTACAGGACCATCCCCTATATCATTCGAAATTCTGGCTTTTAATTTTTCAGCATCTTCCTTTGGAATACCTTCAAAAATTTTATCAAACTCCATTTGCCCTAGCTTTGATTCCACAGATTCAATACCAGTATCAAAATATTTTAAAAGTTTTGAAAAAACATTTCTGATCTGTTCATCCTCAACCATCTGGTTCAAACCGCTATATTGGCTGGTCGGAAATATAATAATCATGCTTTGAAACCAAATAAAAACATCTAGAATTTCAGAAAAGACCCCTTGCCTGCCGTTACTTCTTTCAGCTATATCACTTAAAATGCTTTTTTTCTTCATAGGCTCAGATATATTTTCACCAAAATCGCCCAAATAAATTTCCCATCTCATCTTCTCTTCAGCATCTTTAATTTTAATTTCACTTTCAGTAAAATTTATGCCATTTTCGTCAATATCTCTATTAAAAATATAAGTTTCTGTGCCATTTTTTTCTATACGGATCAGCCATTCTGAAAGAATTTCTTTTTCTGCATAGGATATTGCAATCCCATAAGAATATTCCTTCCCCGTATGTGTTATCAGCCTGTACTCGAAAACTCCTGGCGCCTTATAACACTCACCACATATTCTAAAATATTTTTTGTTTATATCAACTTCGCCCAAGCCATCTAATATAATTTCCCTTGAACAATCAATTGCTTTCACTAAATTGCTCTTTCCACTTGCGTTAGCACCATAGATAAGGCCTGTTTTTAATATTTTCTTACCATTACCACATAAGATGTGTTCCTTATGCCTTGCCACCTTAGATGCTGCCATTGATATTGTTTGTGTGGTTTTGAATGATAAATAATTACTGACCGAAAAACCTATAAACATCTCTTTCTGCTCTCTTTCTACTATTTTATTTACATTAATATATTTCCTATTATATTGTGAATAATTCTCTCATGTCAATGGTTGTATGCCTATTTTTCTTTATATTTTTATTTGTATTAGAGTTTTTTTCTCTTATTAAATCTTGACAACCATCGTCCCATATGTTATCTTTTACTTACAGGGATGTTGGCACTCGTTTTATATAAGTGCTAACAAAGGTAAAAAGATGGCCTTTCGACCATCTTTCAAACTGAATCTGCATTGTGCAAATTCAACGTAGCACTTGAATCTTATCACATAAATGCAGAGAGTTCAACAGTTTTGTATTGCATTTAAGCAACTTACCTTTCCCAGTTTTATGAGGAAGGAGGAAAAGATATGTCATTTGATGGAGCTCTCATTAAAGAACAAGGGGTTACCTTTGCAATTGCTGTGGTAAAACCATATGTTCTAACCAGCCCAAAAAAAGAATCCATTCGACTTGGTTTTATGCGTTATTTTGGAAATATCCCTATAATTCTTATGGCGCAGAACCAAAAAGGTATTCCGACATACGATGGCCGCAGGGATATTGTACGCTTTCTGGCAAATATACATCCATCCAGAATACCTTGGAAACACTACACAGCAACTTAATGTAAAGGAAAAGAAGAATTTGGTTGGCTGGTTGAAAAACCTTATTGCAATTGTGAAATGTTATGCAAAGAAACAGCCATCACAAAACCAGATATACCAAGCTTACGATGGCCGGCTTTACAATTCATCCATTCCTTCCCCCTCTGCCGCTTCACCCCATGCATCAGCAGGGACGCCGGGGGATTATCCCCTCTGCCGCTTCACCCCATGCATCAGCAGGGACGCCCCTACCGCGGCGCTGGGCCGCCGGGGGATTATCCCCTCTGCCGCTTCACCTCATACATCAGCAGGGATGCTGCTACCGCGGCATTTAGGGATTCCACGCTGCCTTCCATGGGGATATGGATGCGGGTGTCTGCCAAGGCGGCAATTTCCGGGCTTAAGCCATTCCCTTCGTTTCCAATAAGGAAGGCGGTGGGGGCGGCGTAGCTGGGCTGGCTGTAGGGCACCGAGCCGGAAAGGTGGGCGGCGTACATG
Source organism: uncultured Lachnospiraceae bacterium (assembly GCA_910580195.1). Classification (GTDB taxonomy): domain Bacteria; phylum Bacillota; class Clostridia; order Lachnospirales; family Lachnospiraceae; genus Petralouisia. The sequence goes on along the minus strand of CAJTWA010000025.1, from coordinate 10,179 downwards.
GCGATGCCCGCCTGCTTGAGTTCTTGTATAGTTTCCGGCAGGTTGGGGGTAATGAAAAAGGGGACGCGGTAGAGGGAGCCCATGGTGGCGCGGATGGTTTTGGGATTGAAAATGTCTGCCGTCGCCCTGTCCATCAGGATGCCGGTAATCCCTGCGCCTTCCCCCGTGCGTATCATGGTCCCTAGGTTCCCCGGGTCTTGGATGCTTTCTAAGATAAGCAAATGCGTATTCTTGGGGGACGGGCTCCCTTCCTTGATACACAAATGCGTATTCTTGGGGGACGGGTTCCCTTCCTTGATACACAAATGCGTATTCTTGGGGGACGGGTTCCCTTCCTTGATAAGCAAATGCGTATTCTTAGGGGAGGGGCTCCCTTCCTTTTGGCAAAAGGCTTTGGGGTTTGCCAAAGGACTCCGTACCCCGTCATTTCCCAGCAAATCTTCCAAGCGGTATTCCGGCATTTTTACAATGCAGAGTATCCCTTGGGGCGTCTGGGTGCTGCTGATGGTGCGGAATATGCTGTCGGATACGGTTTCGTAGGGGTAGCCCTGAATCCTGCTGCACTTTTCCGGGTCGCTCCCAAAGGATTCGGACACGTACATGGCTTCGATGGACTCCCGGGGGGCTTCCATCGACATTTTCATTCCTTCAACCACAAAAACCCGCTGTGCGTAGCGGGTTTTTGCTTTTTTATTTAGCTGCATGATCCGTTTTACTTGTTGGTTTGCAGAACTTGTTATCATTTTATCACCACTTGATATTATTTCCTATACGCTCAAATTCCTGCATACTTGGAACTGGTATTCTGGGAGCTGCTTCTCCATTGCAAGGGCTTCATCAATGTCAAAGTCTACGAAATCCCCATGGCGGTAGCCGACTACGCGGTTGGACTTGCCTTCGCAGAGCAGGTCTACGGCATAAGCGCCCATGGTGGATGCATACACACGGTCTTTACAGGTGGGGCTCCCGCCGCGCTGCATGTGCCCTAGGATGGTTGCCCTTGTTTCAAGGCCTGTGGCTGCTTCAATCCGTTTTGCCATGCTTGCGGAATGGCCGATGCCTTCTGCGTTGATGATGATATGGTGCTTCTTCCCGCGCTTGCGGTTTGCAATGATGTTATTGACTAATTTCTGCTCGTCATAGTCATATTTTTCCGGCAGCAAAATATCCTCTGCGCCGTTTGCGATGCCGCACCACAGTGCAATATACCCGGCCCCGCGGCCCATAACCTCAATAATGGAGCACCTCTCATGGGAAGTGGAGGTGTCGCGCACCTTGTCAATGGCGTCCATGGCAGTATTTACTGCGGTGTCAAAGCCGATGGTGTACTCGGTACATGCAATATCCAAGTCAATGGTCCCCGGGATGGCTACGGTATTGATCCCAAGGGCTGCCAGCTTCTGGGCGCCCTTGAAGGAGCCGTCCCCGCCGATTACGATAACGCCGTCAATGCCGTGCTTGCGGCAGACTTCTGCGCCCAATGCCTGTCCTTCCGGCGTGCGGAACTCGCTGCACCTTGCGGTCTGCAGGATTGTGCCGCCACGCTGGATTGTATCTGAAACGCCTTTTGCCTCCATGTCGATAATTTCTTCCTGAAGCAGCCCGGCGTACCCGCGCTTAATCCCTTTTACTTTCTTGCCCCGTGCAAGCCCCTGCCGCACGACTGCACGGATTGCCGCATTCATTCCCGGCGCATCGCCGCCGCTGGTGAGCACACCAATTGTCTGAACTTCTTTTCCCATAACCGTCCCTCCTGTTTTCTGTCCTGATTCTCTCTTCTATTCCATTTGAATCCCCCAAGGCCAAATTCCCTTGGGGAGATTTTCCATGCATAACCCTGCATATTTTTCCATATATCCCTTTGCTGCCATGTGCCATCCTGCACAGCATCCAGCAAAGCAGTAAAGCAGTAACCTTAATCTATTCTATTTTAATATCTTTTGGCAAGATTTTCAATGCCCTTTTCTACAACTTTTACATTTTTTTCCCCGAAAAAGTTAGTGAAACTGTTCATGAGTTCCGGCGTAATGCCAATGCCGTAGCGGGGGGGCAGGCGTTTCATCTGTTTTTCCTTGGAAATATAGACGACTACTTGGCTGGTCCCATCCCCGGCGCCCAGAAGCTCCATCAGTTTCCCCTCTTTCTGGCTGTACTCCTCCTTGGTGGCAAACTGGAGCCACAGCTCCTTGGGGGTGTCGTCAAAGGAGTAAATTTTCTCACAGATTAATTTCCCGTTTTTTTCCTCCTCCGTAATGACCCGGCCCTTGACGAATACTTTCGCGTCCAAGTTCAGCATATGGCTGTTTTTCTCATAATTTTTCGGAAAAATAATGATTTCCAAGTTCCCTACCAAGTCCTCCAAGGTGATAAATGCCATGGTCTGGTTCTGCTTGGTGTACTTGATGGTCTTGTCTACAATCATGCCGCCCACCATGGCAATTTCCCCTTCTTTGGCCTTTGGCTGGCCGGTTTCTTCGTCCAAAAGGAAATCCGTGGTGACGCGGGTGACATTTTTCTTGAGCTTTTCTTCGTATTCCTCAAGGGGGTGGCCGCTGATGTAGATGCCCAGCACCTCTTTTTCAAAGCCTAGGTAGGTTTCCCTTGCATACTCCCCGACATCCGGCATTTTTACCTCAAAATCTGCTTTCTCTTCCTCCCCGGCAAAGTCAAAGAGGGTCATCTGGCCTGCCATGGTATTTTTCTTGTCTTGGGCAAGGCCTTCCATAATGCCTGCATAGACCATCATGCTCTGTTTCCTTGTGGCTCCAAGATTGTCAAGCGCCCCTGCCTTAATCAAGTTTTCCACCACCCGCTTATTGATTTCCTTGTCCGCCATCCGGGTGAGGAAATCCAAGAGGCTGGTAAATTTCCCACGCTCTTTGCGCTCTTCGCAGAGGTTCTTGATGAATGCGTGGTTGACGCTCTTGATGGCGGAAAGGCCGTAGCGGATTGCCCCGCCTGACACGGAAAAATAGCTTTCCCCTTCGTTGACGCTGGGGGGCAGCACAGAAATCCCCATCTGGCGGCAGGTGAAGATATACTCGGAAATCTTGCCGATATGCCCCATGACGGAGCTCATCAAAGAGGCAAGGTATTCCAAGGGGTAATAGTATTTCAGGTAAGCCGTCTGGTAGGCCACTACGGCATAGGCGGCCGCATGGGATTTGTTGAAGGCATATTTTGCAAAATCTATCATTTCGTCATAAATTTTGTTGGCAGTTTTCTCGTCAATCCCATTGCTGATGCAGCCGGGGACGCCTTCCTCCGGATTGCCGTAGACAAAATTCTTCCGCTCTTTTTCCATGACGGCAGCTTTTTTCTTGGACATGGCGCGGCGCACCAAATCGCTGCGGCCCAAGGTATAGCCGGCCAAATCCCGCACAATCTGCATGACCTGCTCTTGGTACACAATGCATCCATAAGTGGGCGCAAGGATTGGCTCTAGCTGGGGGCAGTCGTAAGTGACGGACTCTGGGTTATTTTTCCCCCGGATATAGGCGGGGATAAAATCCATGGGGCCTGGCCGGTACAGGGAAATCCCTGCGATAATGTCCTCAAGGCTCTGGGGCTTTAGCTCCTTCATGAAATTTTTCATCCCGCCGCTTTCTAGCTGGAACACCCCTTCCGTCCGCCCGGTGCCGATGGAATCCAGCACGGCCTTGTCGGCAAAGTCTATTTTGTCAATGTCCAGCCCCGCGCCTGTCCCCTCATTGATGAGGTTCACGGCATTTTGCAAAACTGTTAAGTTCCGCAAGCCTAGGAAATCCATTTTCAGAAGGCCCAGTTCTTCCAAAGTCGTCATGGTAAACTGGGTGGTAATTGCGCCGTCGCTTCCCCTTGAAAGGGGCACGAACTCGTCAATTTCCTTAGAACTGATGACTACCCCTGCCGCGTGCATGGAAGTGTGCCTTGGGAGGCCCTCTAACCGCCTTGACATGTCGATGAGCCTTGTAATGCTCTCGTCCGTTTCGTACATGGTGCGCAGTTCCCGGTTCATTTCCAAGGCCTTGTCAATGGTAATCCCAGGCTCCGTGGGAATCTGCTTGGCAATATTGTCCACAAAGGCATAAGGCATGTCCATGACCCGACCCACGTCCCGGATGACGCCCCTTGCAGCCATCGTACCGAAGGTGACAATCTGCACCACCCGGTCCTTGCCGTACTTTTCCCCTACATAATCTATGACTTCCTGCCTGCGCTCTACGCAGAAATCAATATCAATATCCGGCATCGTCACGCGCTCTGGGTTTAGGAACCGCTCGAAAATCAGGCTGTAGCGTATGGGGTCGATATTTGTAATTTTCAGGGTATACGACACAAGGGAGCCTGCCGCGCTCCCACGCCCCGGCCCAACTGCAATGCCGCTTTCCCGTGCAAAACGGATGAAATCCCAGACAATCAGGAAATAATCCACATACCCCATCTGCTGGATGATGCCCAGTTCATACGCAAGCTGGCTTTTCAGTTCCCCATAAGGCACTTCCCCTTTTCCGGGGATTGCAGCAAGGCCGCCTTCTGCCGGGTATCTCTGGCTTAACCCTTCATAGCAGAGCTTTTGCAGGTATTCCCATGAGGTGTAGCCCTCCGGCACGTCAAACTTGGGCAGCTTTGTGACGCCGAATTCAATTTCCACATTGCACCGATCCGCAATCTTCTGGGTATTTTCCAAAGCCTCCAAGGCATATGGGAAGAGCCCGCGCATCTGCTCCTCAGATTTGACATAGAACTGCCCGCCCTCGTAGCGCATACGGTTTTCATCGCTTAATTTCTTCCCAGTCTGGATGCACAGCAGGATATCGTGGGAATCCACGTCCGTTTCATAGGTGTAATGGACGTCGTTGGTAGCCACAAGGGGGATGCCTGTTTCTTGGCTTAGGCGCAAAAGCTGCTGGTTCACGCCCCGCTGCTCCGGCAGCCCATGGTCTTGGAGCTCCAGAAAATAATTCCCCTGCCCAAAGGTTTTTTCATGCCACAATGCCGCTTCTTTGGCTTCTTGGTAAGCCCCCCGGGACAGGTGCTTCTGGACTTCCCCGGCCAGGCAGGCGCTAAGGACAATCAGCCCTTCCCGGTAGGTTTCCAGCACCTCGCGGTCTACCCGGGGCCTGTAATAATACCCTTCCGTATACCCACGGGATACAATTTTCATCAAATTGGCATAACCCTTGTTATTTTCCGCCAGCAAAACCAGATGGAAATAACGGTCTTCCCCTTCCACCTTCTCCCTGTCAAACCGGGAGCCTGGGGCCACATAGACCTCGCAGCCCAAAATAGGCTTAATGCCCACCTCACGGGCAGCCCGGTAAAAGTCAATGACCCCGTACATGGCTCCATGGTCCGTGATAGCTGCTGCATCCATGCCCAGTTCCTTCACTCTGGAAACGTATTCGTTGATTTTATTGGAGCCGTCCAAAAGGCTGTATTCCGTATGGACATGAAGGTGCACAAATGACATAAATCCCCATCCTTCCTAAACTGCTGTTCCTTATGTACCAAACTGCAAAAAGCAGATGAAAACGGCTTACAAAAATTCAGGGTTGATAAAGGGCACTACAAGCTCCGTTACCTTCCCTTCCCTATCTATCCCCCAATAGCCGCTGTAAATTCCATCCCCCATGCCGCTTGCAAACATTGCCAGCCGGTCCCCTGTCCCCGGCATCTGCCAGAGGAGGAAATCCCCGCTTTCCCGCTGAAGGCTTGGGTGCTTCTCATAGCTTTTCTGGAAAAAGTATGCAAAATATTCGAAATATTCATTTTTCCCCGGGTTCTCCCGTTTCCACCCGCTGATAAATTCACGGTATTTCACAGCTACCTTTGCATCGGTAAAGCAAGCAAGGCCGTTGTCCACGCCGAAAAATGCCCATACCCCCGGCTTGCCCAAGTCTTCCTTGGAGCTGCCTTTTGGCATTGCAATCTCATGCCGGACGGGCTCTTGGCTGCTGATTATGAGCCTTGCTGCCGCAATCCGCACCCCCACTTGCTCCGAATGGCAGATGCACAGTTCCACCGGGTAGCTGCCGGCAGGGATTTTCTGCTCCAATGTCACCATGTACTGGGTTCCCAGATATACAATGGGGTCGGAGAGGACAATTTCCCCCGTAGGAAAATCTGCTTTCCCGAGAACGTAGGGTTCCTGTATGCCGCCTTTCTGGAACAGGCCCCTGAAAAATTCTTCTGGGTAGGTTTCTTTATTTAAAAATTTCAGGTTTTTTTCAAAAATTGCCCTAAGGGGCGGCAGCACCTGCTCCCGGATTTCTTCCCCTGTAGCGGTGTCCACGAAATAAGAGCCTGTCCCGTCTGCCCGGAACTCTAAATCAGCCCCGAAGGGAAGGTAGTACACGTTGGCCGCTGCAGGCTCAATTTTTATCAGTTCATTGTAATCCACAACTGCCATATTGTCCGGGTTGTCCACATATTCTTGGGTATCGCTGTCCCCAAAGGCAATCCAGCCGTTCCCCTGCCCGTTGTCATGGCGGAACAGCCATTTCAACTTGGAGGTCCCATTGAGGATGGACTTGCTGACGATAGTAAAGCCTGCCGCTTCAATGTAAGGCTGCGCAGGGGTGGCGCCTTGCGTGCCTTGGGCTTGGGGGGCTTTGGCTGGTTCTTGGGCTTTTTCTGGTTCTGTGTTTGTGTTTATTTCTGTTTTTCCTGTTTTTGCTTCTGTTTTTGCTTCTGTTTTTTCTGCTTTCGCTTCTTTTTTCTTCCTATTGAATAATCCCATGCTTACTCCTTTATATGGGCAAATGCGGTGCTGCCCAACCGTGATTAAAAACTTCCTTTCTATCTTACCCTTAAATGGAAAAAAGTGCAATAAAAAAGTGATGGGTGGGGGGATTTTTGCTCTTTGGGGGAGGGCGGACGGCAATTCCGGGCAGCCCTTCCTCACGCAAACTGGGCAACGTTATTTTTGGATTCTTCCTCGGGAAGTCAGGAAAGCCTTCCTTCCTAAGTCTTCGTAAGCAGTGGATTTCGCCTCCACTAAGGGCGCCCATGAACCGTTTGCGTGAGGAAGGGCTGCCCGGAATTGCCTGTGTATTGGGGAAAATGTTTGGTTGGTTCTGGGAAATGTGGTCTGTGTAATTGAGATGTGGTTATTGTGGAAAATAAGTTTTTTGCTTATCCTTGGCCGAATGAGATCAAAAGGATGGAATTTTTGCAAAAAGCATATGAAATAACTTTTGTACATACGCTATTACTCCGGCGGTTAAATATCGACGAATTTTACGCAGAATAAATTTTCATCTGCAAGGCGGAAGAAGGCAGCGTAGCGGGGCTACGTCAACGGATGACAACGCAGCAGATGGAAATTTAGGCAAGTAAAAACGTCGATATTTAACCGCCGGAGTAATATAATGCCATTAGGCAAAAAATATGCAATCGTTCCGTGTGAACAACGAATGAATGGCCCCGCTGCAAACAACGGGGTATCGAACCCATGAAAGAATGGAATCCCCGGGCTGCGTCACAGCACAGTTTGGGGATTCTTCCTTTGTTGTATAGCAGTGCATTTCATGGGAATACGGGTAGGGATGGGCTGCTGCAAGCAGGGGTGCAATGGCTAACATGGAATGGATGGGAGCACTTCTATATTTTGCTTGTGCACCGGCTTTCTGCAGCAACCTTTTTTTTGCAGAATAGATTAAAACCTTTCCCACTCCCCAACCCATTTTCCTGTGGTGCGGTTAAACTGACGCCTATACCACACGCCGTTTTCCATTTTATACTTCCACTCCAGCACATCGGCCAGAGGCATAATCTCTTCGGAACCTTTTTCCATTGCGTATGCGTCCCTTGCCGGGGCAAATGGCATGGCTGTACATGCGGTACATGCAAAAACAACGGCAATTAGTAACTTTTTTCCCTTATTTTTCATTGAACCTTTCCTCCATGCTTTTATAGATTTTAAGTTCTGACACCGGTTCTTTAATCTCATAACAATACCCATAATATTCGCCATCCAGATAAAACTCGTAATAGCCATCTTTTTCTATTAAGAATGAAGTTTCTGGATCTGGATCGCTGAAAGTACCGGGAAGCTCGTAATCATAATAGGGTTCCACGATGATGGATGCGGACGCTATATACAGCAGCACAGAGAGCAGGGCTGCCGCTGCCCCTTTCCACCTCTTTTGTTCCCATTGGCCCTCCCAGATGCATTGGAACCTCTGCTTCATCACGGAACTGTTCCCGGGAGCAAATGTAATCAAGAGCTCGGCCTCTTTCTTCCCGTCCCCCTCCTTCATTGCCTTTACGATACATTCCATATAACTGATTTTCTCTTTGGGGCTTAGGCCCGACGCAAGGGAACAGTCCACCTGAATCTCCATGATGGATGCTGCGGCACGCCGCAAAAGGTAAACCGCCGGATTCCACCAGTAAATGGCGCATAACACTTCGCAGGCGGCTTTTGCCAGCATGTCATGGTGGTAATAATGCAGCATTTCATGCTTCAGGATATAATAGTAATCCTCTCCTATGTAATCCGTGCCCGGCATCAGTATGACAGGCCGTACTAAGCCAAAAATTGCAGGCGTCTGCACAAATGGCGCGAAACGCACTTCAAACTTCTTCCTTTTCCCACATTCTTGGTTCACCCTCTGTATGGCGTCCAGAATCCCTTGCTCCTGATAACGCGGGCATTGGTTAATAATCTGCAAAAAACGTATGTATTCCCAAAGCAAAAGGAACAGGCGGCCAGCCGCTGTCACTGCCCATACTGCCAGCAACGCCTGCCCGACGGAACACTTACGCCCGCCCATGCCTACCTCATAGAGCATCAGGTCCTGCAGGTTCGTCAGGATACGCTTGCTTATCAAAGTCACAGTAAACTTAAATTCTGCTGGCACTGCCATCCGGACTACAATGGCTGCCAAAAAAATGTGGGCATATCTCCCGACAAATTTCAGCCCCCTGCTATTCTTTAAGATAAAGCAGGCCAGAAAAATAAGGATTGTGCTGCTGATCTGGCCTGACAGCAGGGAAGTCGGCGAAATATCCATAACGCCCCTCCTTACTCAGTTTCTGATTTTTTCTTTTGTATGAATTCTTCCAATTCCCCAATTAATGCCTGACTGTTTTCCTCACTGTCAAATAATGCGCTGAACAGCTTTGCCTTTGGCAGGAACTTGTCAAATGGGTATACTTCCTTGGTTACAAAATTCATGGCGTAATCTTCCGGGGTAATCAAGGGGCGGTAGCTTCTGGTTAAGACCGTCCCGCTGTGGACAATCTCTGCTACTTCAATAAACCCCCGCAAGCGCAGCTTTTTCAGTACCGACTGCACGGTGTTGATGCTCAAGCTAGGCTCTACCCCCGGAATCTCCGAAGCTATCATGGGCTTTCCTGCCTCCCAGAGCACATTCATAATATCCAGTTCCCGTTTACTCAATGCATATTCATATTTTTTTTCTCTAGTCAATGTTCTCTCCTCACAATACAACGAAATTTTTGGCAACGTGTCCTTAAAATAATAATATATCCTTTTTCTTCTAGCGTCAATATAATATCTATAAATCTATGGCTTTTTTGTGTATTTTTGTAACTATTTTATAGTACTTCGCCTTGGTATGTGATATATTTTTCCCTTACATACGGATACCTTACTTTTGGCACTGCCAGTTCATCTTCGTTTTCCAATATTACTTTATATCTGGCAACATCCCGGATGTGTTTTAAATTTACTAAATAACTTTGATGGATACGGACGAAGCTATGTTCCGGAAGGCTGGCTTCTAATGTATTTAATGTTCCATACAAGTATGAAACCAGATAAGGATAAAACTCAAAGGTGTGTTTTTGCCACTTATCGAAAATAGTTTCTTCTGTCATACGCATTGTGTAGATTGCAAATGTTAAATGAAGTAATGTCCAAAACATAAATTTTTTTCGGAAGGTAGAAAGACATTCAGAGGCCGTACAAAGAATTGCCTTTTGGAATGTCCACAGGGATAGCAGGGATAGCGAGCATCGGATTCTGACAGCCAGAATCACAATAGAAAATTTTTTGAAAAAAGATAGCAGCGCATCAAATGGCATGTTATAATACTTATGTTGTCCAACCTACACCCGGCAACGGGAGGAGGTGTTCTGATGGAAGTTATTATTGCTTTTTTGGTCGCTGTTGCGGCTGGTGTAGCTTGTCACTACATCATCAAATGGCTAGATGGCGGCCATAAGGAC